>DATDFK010000010.1:0-145224 GCA_036522655.1 Pyrinomonadaceae bacterium
AGCAAGTCATCAATAATGCAGTACAGTTCGGTTGTGTGATCGATCACCGCTCCCCTCCTACTTTCGTTTGGCGACGAAGTGGAGGGGATTTTCTTTTGTTCTCAAAGAACTGGCAAATCGCTAACTAGCAACTTGGGTTAAATAGAATACCGGGCAACTAGAGCGTTGAGGCTGAATGTCTCCACTTAGGGGGGTGGGGTGAGGACTCGGCGGCTTCGCTTTTAGATACGCTCCACCCCTTACTCTGCTATGACCTTACTGCTCGTTATATGTGACTCAATACAGTACGGCACTGTGAGCGACCCCAAAGGAGCTGTCATCTCAGATGCAACCATTAATTAACTGATTATAGACAGCTTATAGCGACCACTTTTTTTATCTTGACAAATAATAAATTACGATTACCCTAAGACCCAGTTTGGTCATTCGTTACTTCAACAATGGAGAAATGACATGACTGAACTAAAATCCACAGACCCTTTCCACAACTGGGACTACAAGGTACTCAGACTCACTCTATCTATCATACTCGTTCTCGGTGCAATCGGATTTATTGCCTTTACAGTTATACACCTTATTTATTTCATAAAGTCGTTGCTATGAAGCCGCCTTATCATGCTCGACCTCTTCTATGGCCGTATGTTTTAAAACTGAATCGCCTTCGGTTCCCAGCTAGCTTTCTTTATTTGTCTGCTAGTAATTGACTCAATAGATCATTAGGCGTATATAGAATTCGTGACCTTCGTTACGTTCATAACTATTCTGGGAATATCTCTAGCTATCATAGGTGGCTTGAATACTCTTCTGGAATTTTGTGAACGGCTCCACTCTTATTACAAAGCACTGTCTAATAGTAAAAGGCTAAATCTTCTTATGGGCCAATCCAACTTTTTAAAAAATTACAGTAAAGCAATCATGATTCCTTTTCCTGACAGAAACGATGGTGGCCGCGATTTTCTTCTAATAGGTTCAGACCCCATTAATCCTGCTAATTGCAATCGTTGCCTCTTTATTCCTGCCTGTCCTAATTTAAAAAAAACCTCTGCATAAAGATTTTCTTTATCTGATATAATGTCCGTTTCTTTACTTCACTAAATTCTTATCTATGTAGACCCACCTTATATAAAGTCTTAGAACTATCCTGTGGTTCTGGTACATTTCTAGTTGATACAGTATTTGCTAATCCTCCATACATAAACATAAAAGATTACTGATGGGCTTCCGCAATAAACCCTAAAAGCCTGTCTCAAGACTTGTTTACTCAGTGTTAGTAGTCCGTTGTATCTCGGTAACACTTATCTCTAACTCTTCTCGGAGTCCAGTTGGCTCGTTGAGTAATCTTATAGCGCAAAGAGAATTCGTATAACGCTATAAGCAGTTCATGGGCTGTCCGCACCCCGATTTTATTGCTTCGGGGCAAGCTCACCTATGAAGTCTCTAACATTTAACTTGGCATCCAAACGGTGGCTGTTAGAGTTCGCCTGACCAGTCCGTTCAGTAATCAAGTTTTTTACTTGCTATCCCCAGCAATTGCGTTCACGGAAAGCTCCCCACCGAAGTAAGGAATCTTGCACAATTGCTCAGGGCTAGTAAACAAAAAACCCGCCGACCTTCCGGGTACAAAGCGGGTAATCTGCGGAAGGTCTTTTGTTTTATTGTTTGGAATTTGAAAAGGTATCTTCCCTAGCAATATAGGGCTTACTTACAGAATACAGGAATAGCAGAATTCGTCAAGTGGGCCATTAATTAAGTTATCCATAGCCCGTCCTTATGTGCTATCGAGCAGCTTTAGCTATATAAAGATGGTAGCCAAGTACGCAAGACCCAGCATAAATCATACCAAGTTGCATACTGGTAAGTTTCTGGACATCAATGAACGGGTTGTTCCTAAGACTTTTTAGAAACTCCTCAAAGGGGTATGCTGCCGAAATTTTCTTTATCTCCTCTAACTGCTCCCATATACTCACTTGCTTGGAGTAGCTATTGAGATTAAGTAAAACAAGCTCGTCTCTTAAAAACAACTGCTTTGGGTAAGCCCTAGATATTTGATGGACGTACCTCCCCCAAGGCACTTTTTGAAGACGCACATACCCTTTCAGGCCAAGTACGAATACAATATTAGCTATGACCTGGGCCATAATATTGTGAATGAAATCCGTCCTCGTCATGGCTGATATTTTCCACCCGGTTTAATAGAACGTCAATGTTTTTCAGTTGATTTTGTGAGTTATCTACAACTAAAGGTAGTTCCTGCATAACTCTATTAGGTCGTGGGCACACCTGTTTTGAATGTCTTCCAAATCTTCCTTTGTGTAGATTCGCACCCCACCTATACCATCCCAAAGTTTTACAAGATAATCTTCTCCTCCGAAATAGATGTATAAAATTGAATGCTCATATTTGTCAGGCAATAGACTGCTAGGAATCCACCCAATCCTTCTCACTTTATAATTGTATCGAGTTTTAAGGATTTCATAGTTATAAAGTAACAGCGTTAAGTGGTGGGGTTTGTTCTTAACCAATCTTAGGGTTTCTTTATTGTTTTGGTTTGCTGATTGAATAAACCTATCTAGTATTGGTTTTAACAGTCCATGTATTTGATCTACTGCTTGTTGGAATTCGGGCGGTATTTTTCTAATGCCTCTCTTGGCATCCATCATAGCTTTTGCCTTAGCTTCTAGCTCCTTGTTCCTCTCTTCCTGGCTTTTTTTGCGCTCTAGGTTCTTCTCTTTATGTTTTTCAATTTCTTGCTCAAAGTATTTATCAAGGTCGCTCATGATATAACTCACTCTTCAATCAAATTTTGAAACAAAAATAAAGTTTAAATCAATTCTGGCGTGTGCTAGAGTACCCGAAATTTGGGGTATTGGTATATGGCTGAAGTCAAAAAGGCTATAGAAATTCTCCCACCGGAGATCACTACTTGCCCGCTCTGTAATCTAGCCGTACCTTCTGGCGCGACGTTTTGTTCTAACTGCAACGCATCTACTGGCGCGCAGACGGCGCTAACTGCCGGTGCGCCGATTATGCCTCCTGCTAACGCGCAGCTCTACGTGCCGCAGGGTGCGCCGACCGTGTTCGGCCAAATGACGCAAATGTTCGGACTACACCCTATTACTACCTTTGCTACGATTGCTGTTGATACTATGCTCTTTGGTGAAGAAGCGGCTACGTTGGGCGTCGGCTGGCTTATCTCTGTTCCCGTTGCCTTTTTTCTTGGGGTAGGGGTCGCCTTTTGTCAGCGGTATATGTTCCGTGATGAATGGGGCGCAGCGTTTGGTAAAGCTGTAATCGTGGCGCTCCTTACTGCTATTCCGACATCTATTCCCACCATGCTCCTGCTGCCGTCCGGGGCGCTTGGTATCATCAAGACAGTACGAGGCAAAAAGTAAGCAGCTCATAATATTCTCCAAACTTCTAGCTGATTCTGTTAAGACGTAGATTGGAACGTTTCTCTCGCTTTGATTATATAAGCCAGTTCATGACCAGGAGCAGTCAGTTCACCTTCAAGTAAGGCAATCTTTCTGTGCTTTACCGTAAATAATGCCTTCGCTACTTTACTAAATTTAAATCGAACTAAATCTTCTATAATTTCTGAACCTGTCACCAAGACTGTTTCTAACGTTCCAGTATTTGTTTTTATCCTATGCAACTTCATGTGTTGTTGATATTGGTCAATCAGATATTCAAGCTTCTGTTCGACTTCAATAGAGGTGAGATTAGTTTGGGAAATATCATTCATCCAATTCCGTAGCGCCAAGAATTTACTATGAGAATCGGGGTCGCTGCGATATTCAATTATTTGCTCCCATGAGGTTGATTCACTCGGCATCGGCAACGCATTAATTACTACTGTGACAATTTCATTTTTAGGCGCATTCCTCGGTGAGCCGGTCAAGTTAGAAATCGGATAAGCGTCTAGTTTACGGCTTACTCGAAGTATAATTGCTAGTGAGCGTGCTAAATATTCATTCCAAATATCCCAATGATTCCAGAAAACGCCCTTTCTATTAAAGTTCAGTTTTTCTCTTTGTCTTCTATGTTGTGCAAGTAATTTACGAATTGATTCCAACTGTTCGTTACCACGTAAAGCCTCATCATCTTGTACTGTAAATTTAGGTTCAAAGATAACTCCCTTTTCTAATAGCCAGGAAAATTCTTTAGCAATATTTCCAAGTTGATCTCTACCAGCCCCCTCAACAACCATTCTTTTGAAATCAGAAATACTAGACAAAGCTATTCGGTCAAAGATTAATGCATCTTTTTTGAACGACAGACATTCTTGCCAATCACTTAATTTTTTGACTCCAATAAATTCACTCATTAGTAAGTGATTATATCATTTGTGGATAAGTGGTCTGGACAGATTTCTTATATCTGCCACAATTAAGTAAAGGTCGGAAAGACTAATCAAACAACCTCACATGGAACAACAAATCAACGAACGGTTCGTTAAGCTATCGAGCCGTATCCCATATTCCAAAATTGTGTAAAGCGGGAAGAACTGGATCAACAGGACGGCTCTATAGATGTCGTCCACGTTCTCAAGTTCACAGCAGAATAATTAAGAGGGCGGGAAGCCCTAGAAATCTTTGGCTATATGCCAGTATCACAAAGCGTTAAATTTGAAATCCCAGAAAAGAAAGTTTATGAAGCCTTACCAGCTAACGTCTATCAAGTTCAGATCACCGATATATCAGACAAGTTAAAATCTCCATACGGTAAACCGTTTGATATACCGGATGAAGAAAAGGAAACCTTCCTTACATTCGAGTTCACCATTCTTAACGAAGGCGAATACGGGGGCCGGAAGTTATGGAAAGATATGCGCCCAGTTCCCCCTACTCCACCGGAAGGAAACTTTAAAGCGTCGTGGATGTACCGCCTAGTATCTGCCGTGCAGGGAAGCCCGGTTACATTTGCTAACGGTGTAAATTGGGGAGCCGAAGAAACCAATGCCCTGATAGGCCAGCAACTGCGGATTGTCGTTACCAAGACGGAGAAAGGCGAAAAGACCTATAACAACATTACAGAGGTCTTGCCCATTGAAAAGCCCTTAGAGCCTAAGGAAGTCAGCAATGAGGTAGAAGTACCCTCTGGCACAAATCGCCCCGCTACGGGGCAAATAGAGGCCAATGCGTCCGCTTCCCCAGCTAGGGCCGCTATGGAACGAGGCATGGAGAAGGCTAGAGCCATACAAGGATTTGTTAAGGTGCTATGGATGAAAAAATGTCTTAGGAAAGCAACTAAGATGTGGTAAAATCTCGTCTTAGTTTGAGGATATACCAACTGATTTTTGAAACTGAGATTTGCTTGTAACTGTTGATTCTGCTAGGCTGGCCGATTGTTTTTTGGCAGATACCGGTAGAGAATGTCTTCCGCGTCCGCAAAGAGCGTCGGCGTCAGGAAGAGACGCACGGGCACGTCCCCCGTGTCCTCGGTCTTTAATTCGTAGTAGCCCTCGCCGTTCCAGCGCGCGAGGTGTTTCCAGTTATCCGCGTTCTTCAGCGCCTTCGCTACTTTCAGCGCCTTCGCGTCCGCTTGTTGTTTAGCCATCTACAGTACCCCAGGTTTAAGTTTTGGTTCCCTTGCCGGAAACTATTTTATTGTCCCGAGCGCGTTCATGATCTCTGTCGCAATCGTCTCTGCATCATCCGCTTCGTCGAGCGGGATGCGCAGCGGCGCGAGTTCATAGATTGTGCGCCGCGTTTCGTAAAGCCTGCGAGCCTGATCGCGGTCGCGCGCGAGCGGGCGCGTGTCGCCTGCGCGGGTGATCCTTTGCCAGCATAGCTCAAAGGGCGTATCGAGCCAGACGATGAAGCCTGTCTGTTCGGCGATGAGGGCGCGATTGCAGTCGCTCATCCATGTGCCGCCGCCGAGCGTGATGATGCGCGCCGTGTCGTCTGCCAGTGCTTCACGCAGGGCGCGGGTTTCTATCTCACGAAATTGCGCCTCGCCCTCTTCGTCAATGATCGCTTGAATGCTGCGGCCCTCGCGCTCCGTGATGTACTCGTCCAGATCAACCATGCGGCAGCCGAGGAGGCGTGCGAGCGCCGCGCCGACAGTTGTTTTTCCCGCGCCCATAAAGCCCGTGATCAGTATGCGCGCCTCAGGCTTCATCGCTCAACCACCGATTCGAGCACGGAGAAGAATTCGGGGAACGAAACGCCGACGCATTCCTCCGCGCCTTTGATTTCGGATTCGCCTTCGGCGACGAGCGCCGCGACCGCCGATGCCATAGCGATGCGATGATCTCCCCTGGCATCGAGCAGCGCGCCGCGCAGGCGCGCGCCCCCCGCCACGCCCAGACCGTCAGCATACTCTTCGACCTCCGCGCCCATGGCGCGCAGGTTCGCAACGGTCGCAGAGATTCTGTCCGTCTCTTTCACGCGCAACTCAGAGGCGTCACGAATAGAGAGGCCGCCCGCGACCTGTGTGCCGAGCACGGCGAGCATCGGCAGCTCATCAATCAACTGCGCGATGAGCGCGCCGCTTAGAACATTCGAGCGCCCCGCTTCAAGAGGAGCCAGGCCATCGCCGCCGCTCGTGTGTATATCACCGAACGGCTCGTGGAAATCCTCGCCCTGGAGTCCCAAATCTCCCGTCGCATCGTTTACCGTCACGCGCGCGCCGAGACCTCTCAGCGTCGAGAGCACCTGAGCGCGCGTCGGGTTAAGGCCCACCCCCTTAATCTCCAGCTCGGAGCCGGGCAGAAGAGCGGCGGCGGCGATGAAGAAGACCGCAGAAGAAATGTCGCCCGGAATAACGCCGTCGCGCGCGTGTAGATGGCCGGGCCCATCGACCGAGAAGGTGTTGGACTGCTGCTCGTCCTCTTGATGCGAGGTCTCTACGGGGACGCCGAACCAGCCGAGCATGCGCTCCGTGTGATCGCGCGTCGGGCCGCCCCGTTCGATGACGCGCGTGCGCCCCTCTGCGCTCAGACCCGCGAGCAAGACACAGGACTTGACCTGCGCGCTGGCGACCGGCATTTCGTACGAGACGGGCAGCAGCGGCCTGCGTCCCTTAATCTCTAACGGCGCGCACCCGTCGCGGGACGAAACCTTCGCGCCCATCAGCTCAAGAGGCTCGATCACGCGCCGCATCGGGCGCGAGCGCAAAGAATCGTCTCCCGTCAGCACGGAAGCGAACTCCTGCCCGGCGAGCACTCCGGCCAGCATGCGAATCGTCGTGCCGCTATTGCCGCAATCGAGCGGCACGCCGGATGCCCTGAGCCCGCCCGCGCCGACGCCCGTGACTGCGACGCTCGACCCCTCCCTCCCGATGGCCGCGCCCAGTTGGCCCAGACAGGCGAGCGTCCGCGCGCAGTCGTCGCTGGTCGCATAGTTGCGCAGCACGGAGCGGCCGCTGGCCAGCGCCGCCATAATCGCCGCCCGGTGAGAGATGGATTTGTCGCCGGGCAAAGACAAGCGCCCGTGTATCCGTCTTGCAGGCTGTATCCTCATGCCGTCAATCATACACGACGCAAGGTACGAGGGATGAGAGATGGAGGATGAAAAAGAGGGAAAGGAAAGCAAAATGGCGCGTGGGCCGAATATTTACTGCGCGTTCCTGCTTAGGCCCGCACCCCACATCCGTCATCCCTTTCTTGACAGGCGGGGGAGCGCCATGTTACACCCTCAATTCTTCCGGTAAGCTTTCCGAAGTCTGTATAAGTAGCCACGCCCCGCCGGACGGCTCTTGGAAAGGTTATGTCTTTAGTGACCGAACAGACGAGCGAACTCATCTTGCCGAGCCGCATTGAGTCCGTTGCCGAGGCGGCTGAGGCCGCTGCGAAGTTCATCGGTCGTCTGGGGCTTGGCGACGAGATTGCTTTCGGAGTGGACATGGCCGTGCGCGAGGCCGTGACCAATGCCGTCCTGCACGGCAATAAACAGGAGCTGGAGAAGACGGTCGAGGTCACGCTCTTGAATACGGCGAGCACGCTGGAGATCACCGTACGCGATCACGGCGTCGGTTTTGATCCGAGTAGTGTTCCCGATCCGACCGATCCGCAAAACCTGCTGAAGTCCAACGGGCGCGGGATTCTCTTTATGAACACGTTCATGGACGAGATTCAGTGGCTGCGCCACGACGAGGGCGGGACGGTGGTGCGGATGATCAAGCGACATTAACTCTTATAAGGGAGATTTTTCGAAATGGCTGAACTGGATATTAAAGAGCGTCAGGCCGGAGATGTAACGATTCTCGACATGGATGGTAAAGTGACCATCGGCGAAGGCTCGGTGGCGCTCCGCAGCGCCATTCGCCGCCTTCTCGAAGAAGGCAAAAAGAAGATTCTCTTGAACCTCGGGGGCGTCGGCTATATTGATTCGAGCGGCATCGGCGAGCTGGTCTCAAGCTACACGGCGATTAATAAGGAGCAGGGGCAGCTCAAGCTTCTGAACCTGACGCAGAAGCTTCAAGACCTGCTGGCGATCACCAAGCTCTTGACCGTTTTCGACGTTTACGAAAGCGAATCCGACGCGCTCAATAGTTACAAATAGGGGCCGGGTCTCAGGGGCCGGGGGCCGGGTAAAAGCTTTTACTGTCACCTGACCCCCGAACCCCGCAGCCCTCGCTCTTTATGCTACGCGCTACACTTCGCCGTCTGCTCGCGATTGATGATCCGCCGGAGCGCACGGCGCTTGCTTTCTCCATCGGCGTCTTCATAGCCTTTTCACCCTTCCTCGGCCTCCATACAGTGATGGCGACGGCGCTCGCCTTCATCTTTCGCTTCAACAAAATAGCGATCTACGCCGGAACCTTCGTCAACAATCCCATCTTCACGCTTGTCCCCATCATCCTCGCGTCCTACGCGGCGGGAGCGTTCTTGTTGGGGCGTCCGCTGGCGCTGCCGGATGAAGGCTTGCACCTCTTGAAGGAGCCGCACCTGTTGACGGGCGATTACTGGCGGCGGCTCTTTCAGCATAGCTGGGACATTCTCATACCGTTCGCCGCCGGCGGGATGTTGCTCTCGGTGATTTGTTCGCTCGCCGCCTATCCATTAACATTACGTATGCTGCGGGCCAAACAGAGGCTCCGCTTGAGCGCCGGGGGAGAGAAGAAAAGCGATTGAGTCGTGATTCGCGGGATGACCGGATACAACCATTCACCCCGCTACCCTCATCCCTCATCCCTTGCACAGAACGTCCACGGTCTCCCCTGTTGAAAGTTTCGCGCCCGGAAATTCAGTTTTTATGAGAAGAGATCAAACGATTATCGCCCTCGCACTCGCGCTCTGCTTTCTCAGCACTGCACGGGCGCAAACTCAAACGCCCACACCCCAGCCTACGCCACAGCGCGCCACTCAGAGCGCCCCGTCGCCGCCCGCTCAACAGCAGCAGCCTCAAGGCCAGCGCGCCTTTGATATGACGGAATACGGTGTGAGGATAGAGCCTGATGCGCGTCTGATCGTGATGATGGCCGCGCTTGACGCCGCCGGTTTCGACCCGACTCCGACAGGGGCCGAGCCTTCTGTCTTTCGCGCGCTGGTCAGGCGCGATCAGGCCGAATTGGACGAGGGATTACGCAAGCGCCTGCGCGATTTCTTCGAGCGCAGCCGCTTGCGCGCGCAGGGCGGCAATCAGCCCACTCCCGCCGAGCAGGCCGCGCGCTACGTCTCGCTCGCCTACGCGCTTGGGCCCGCGCCGACCTTCGATGCGCCCGCGCGCACGGATGATCTTCCGGCGGGTCTTCTGGACGTGCTCGATTTCGCGCCGCTCCTGCGCGAGTTCTATCGCAAGGCCGGGATGGACACGCGGCTTCCCTCGTACCTGCGCGCTTACAGGGAAGAGGGCGACCGCCTTCGTCGTCCGACCGCAGACATGGTGCGCTTCGTCCTCTCCTACCTGCACACGCGCCCGATCATGACGACGGTCGAGCGCGTGCCCGTGAGCAGCGTGTCCTCAGGCAAGCCGAAGAAAGATGAGCAGCAGAAATTCACTGTCCGCGAACACGAGAGGCGGTTTTTCATCGTGCCGGATTTGCTGGCGGCCCCGGGCGCGATCAACTTTCGCGTCATCTCGGACGACTACTATGTGATCGTCCCCGAAGGGACTGACCCTACTTCCGCCGAGTTGCGCCGCGCCTATTTGCAGTATGTCATTGACCCGATCATCGTGCGTTTCAGCCGCGACATCAGCGCGCGCCGCGAGCAGGTCAAGCAGCTATTGGACGAGCGCACGAAAGCAGGGGCGAGCGTGACGCCGGATGTCTTTATGGCGGTCTCGCGCTCGATGGTCACAGCCGCCGAGGTGCGGCTTGACGAAGCGATACGCCTCGCCGTGCTGACGAACGAGACGCGCGCACGCATGGAGCGGACGACCGATGCGGCTGCCCGCGCACTTCTCGGTAAGGAGATGCAGGAGGCAAAGGCAAGGATAGAGGACGAGTCCGTGGCGCGGCTGGCGGAGGCTTACGAGGGCGGCGCGGTGCTCTCGTTCTTCTTCGCCGATCAGTTGAGCGGTATCGTGTCTTCGGGTTTTGATATCAGCAATTTCTTCTCCGACATGATCGCTTCATTCGACGTGGCGCGTGAAAGTCGCCGCTTGGTTGAAGCCTCTGCGGCACGCACGCGCGCCGTGGCCGCGCGCAAGGAAAGGCTTGAGAGGAAGTCCGATGCGGGAGAGCCGGAGGGTGAAGGCACGGCCTTTGGTGCGGCGGAGCGCAGTGCCCTCATCAAGAGCCTGACGGACGTGGAAAAGATGCTACAGCTCAGGGACTACTCGGCGGCGGAATCGCGGCTGAAGCTTCTCTTGCAGCAGTTTCAGGGCGAGCCGCGCATCTTCTTCGCGCTCGGCAAAACTTCAAGTCTGTGGGCCCGCGATACGACGGATGATGACTTGAAGACGACGCGCCTCAACCAGGCACTCGCGCACTACCGGATGGCGATCGAGCGCTCCGCCGTCGATACGGAACCCGTCCTCGTCTGTCGCTCGCACGAGGCGATGGGACGCATCCTGGCCTTTCTGGACAGACCCGCCGAAGCCTTGAAAGAGTTCGACACCGTCATCGGCCTCGGCCAGGTGTGCGGCGATGCCGTCAGGGATGCGACGGAAGGGAAAACAAAGCTCAGCCAGCAGTGACGAGAGAAGCTACGCGGTAAAAGCCCCGAAGAGGCGACAGAGAGGTAAAAGCCCCGCAGGGGCAACAGAATGTAAAGCCCCGTCAGGGGCGACAGAATGTAGCCCCTGACGCAAGTCATGGGAAAGCGCGCAAGCAAAGAGTCGAGAGCCCCGAAGGGGCGAAAGAAATGCGAGTTGAGTTTCTTACGCCCCTTCGGGGCTCTCTCTTTATCGGCTGCTCTATTCCCACGGCTCACGCCGTGGGCTACATTCTGTCGCCCCTGACGGGGCTCATCAGCCGCCTTATCATTTGCGTCCCGATCAAAGCGGTAACGGCAGCAGGACGCGAGGTATGCTGATGGCCGGGATGCTCGGAATCACGATCTTGTCCATCCTGGGCATCGCCGGTAAAACGATCTTCGGCGTCGCACGTATCTTGATCGGCGGAATCACGGGCATGGCCAGGCGCGGTAGAGAGATTTGGCCCACCTGCGGC
The DNA here is from genome assembly GCA_036522655.1 of Pyrinomonadaceae bacterium. Lineage (GTDB taxonomy): Bacteria > Acidobacteriota > Blastocatellia > Pyrinomonadales > Pyrinomonadaceae > DASQYE01. The sequence goes on from DATDFK010000010.1 coordinate 11,560, forward strand.
GTGATGTTGATCTCGGGCTCGAAGTTGAAGCCCGTGCCCTGCTCCGGCGTGATCTTGAAACTGCGCTGCGACTTGTCACGAATGACCTTGATCGTCACTTCGCCCTCGCCCTTACGATTAAGCTCGCGCGTGAGGTCGGCGATCCGCTCGATGCGATTCCCGTCTACATCCGTGATCACGTCGCCCGCCTTCAAACCGGCCTTGGCCGCCGGCCCGTCTGCGGTGACGGAGTTGATCAGAACCCCTCGACCTTCCGGGACGCCGAAATATTCGCCGAGTTGTTTGGTCAACGGCGAGACGCCGACGCCCAGGTGACGCCTAGCTCCGAAGACGAAAGAGAAATTCTCCCCGTTCGGCAGATTATTCTGGAGCCGTCCCAGATCATCGCCCAAACGTTCCAGCCCCTGACCGGGAACCGCCAACTGGAATGAGCGCGGGAAATTCTCGCGCTTCGCCATAGTGACGGAGATTTCCTGCTCCTGGCCGCCACGGCTGATGGTCAGTCGCGCGGTATGATCGGGCGCGACTTCGCTGATCAGGCGATTCAGCTTGTGTATGCTCGTCACCTCTTCGCCGTTGAACCGCAGTATCACGTCGTCCTTCCTGATTCCTGCGCGCGCGGCGGGGCTGTCCTCGACCACTCGCGAGACGACGACGCCTCTCACCTCGCTCAAGCCGTACTGCTTCATGTTCTCCTTGTTCACCTCTCCGGCATAGATGCCCAGGAAGCTCTCGCCGTTATAGAAGAACGTAAAGCTCTCGGACGGCTCGGCGGGCGCTTGCGGCGCGAGCGCGGCCATTGGCGTCGGCGGAGCAGACGGCAGCGGAGCGGACGCCACTTCGGGCGGAGCGGGCGGGGCTTCCGGTGTTTGCGGCGCAGTTGGCGCGAGCCTGCTTACCGCCACAACGGGCGTAGACGGTGACGGCGGCGCTGTTGGCGCTGTTGGCGCTTGCGGTGCGCGCTGTGCGTGCGAGATTTCCAGCGCGCCGAAGGAAAGCAAGAGAACAATTGTCAGGGTAAGCTTGACTCTCAGGGTCATGGCAAAAATCCTCCAGAAAGATTTAAGGCTATTTCACGCTCCGGCCCGCCCGCAGGTTCCAAATTTTTTGCCCGTCCCGGCGGCCTCCGTTTTGCTGTGACACGGCCGCCGCCAGCCATATATGATCGACTCGAATAATATGATCGCGGCGCTCGAAGCGTGTCGCCGCCGCGTGTGCGCCGAAAGATTTTGGAATAAAGCGTCGGCCACGGGTGTCTAAATGTATGTGCTGACTCAAACGGCTGAAGCCCTCGACTACGAGGCCGAAGGAGAAGACGAGCGACTGGTCGCGCGCATCGCGGCGGGCGAGCGCTCTCTGTTCACGCAGCTTTACGCGCTTTATTACCCGCGCACGTTTGCCCTGGCCTTCGGCATGACGGGTCGGCGCGAGCAGGCCGACGACATGACGCAGGAGATTTTCCTGCGCGCCTATGAGCGGCTCGCAAGCTACAACGGGCGCTCAAGTTTTGCCACATGGTTCTATCGGCTGGCCGTCAATCAATCGCTCAACTACTGCCGCCGCGAGCGCAGGCATAAAGGCTCCGTCTCGGATGCCGAAGACGTGGAGAGCCTTGTCGATGCTTCGGGCAGCGGCGCGGGCGCGGGTATGGATGCGGCCCTCTTGCAGCAGCAGGTGCAGGCACAGGTGCGACAGGCATTGCTCACGCTCAAACCCGAAATGCGCGTGCTGATCGTGCTGAAGGAGATCGAGGGCTTGAGCTATGAGGAAATCGCCGAGCGCTTGGATTGCTCAATGGGGACGGTCGCCTCCGGCTTGAGCCGCGCGCGCAAGATGCTGGCGCGCAAACTGGAGAATCTGAAAGGAAAGATTTAGTGATGCTGCGAAGGACATCCGGCTGGCGGGCCCACCTGCCCTGCCTCTCCGAGCATAAACGGAACCTCTCGGCCTATCTCGACGGCGAGCTGGAAAGGAGCGCACGCGCTGGCGTCGAAGCTCATTTCGCCGAGTGCCATCGCTGTTGGGCCGAATACAACGAGCTGCGCTTCGCTTCGCGCGCCCTCTCGCACTTCGTCTTGCCGCAAACGACAAGGCCCGTCTGGCAGCAGCCCGTCCACATCGCCGGGCAGTCACAGTTGGACGCAGCGATCGCCGCGTTGAAAAGATGCTGGGCCATGAAGGTCGCCATCCCCGCGCCCGTCTTCGCTGGCTTACTGGTTGCCCTCATCCTGGGCGCGTGGCTTTCGTTGAATCGCTCAAACGAGATGTACAAAGGCGTCGCCGCTCAATCGACAGTCGTAGAGTCGTCGCCGCAGGCGAAAGTGATAGAGGTTCCGGTCGTGCGCGAAGTCGTGCGCGAGCGCGTGACCACGCGCATCGTCTACGCTCGACAGCCGCGCCCCACAACCTCTGACCGCAGCCGTTTCGTCCCGGAAGAATTACCCGCATCGACCTTGATTGCCGAGCGTCGTCCTGTCGTGCGAAGCAGGAACGCTGCCGGGGCGGAGTTTAGTCGTGTGAGTCTCGCAGGCTTTCGGCCTGCCCGAACTGCCGATCTGCGTATCGTCAAGGAGCCGGAACAATGAGTGGGTTTCTATTGTCGATCAATCTCTGGTGCGCGGCGATAGTTTTGCTGGCGGCCGCCACTGCTCGCGCGCAGGAGTTGGGCCCAAGCGGACAGCCCGTCATCGTCTCGCTGCCGCGAGGCGGTCACGTCGCCTTCAGGGCCAAGACCACGACACTCAATCCTGGGACGACGCCGGGCGTCGCTGACTTGTCGCTTCCTCTGACCACGCAGTTGCAGTTGGGTGAGGGAAACGTCGTCCACCGGCTGCTCGTCGACGGCAAGGGCAACATAGTCTTCGGCTATGACCTGATGGTCGATGCGAGCGCCGCGATACACACGTTCAGGGTCACTGCGCGCCCGCTCGACAAGCTGTTTGAAGCGCGCCTCAGCGCCCGCCGCGAAGGCTCAGCCGCCAACGCGCAAACGCCATTGACCGTCAACACTCTGACCAGTTCGACGGGTGAGCATACGGTTGAGGACGGCGAAACATTCGCGCTCGATCTGCTCGTCAATGACCGGCTTGGCTTGAAGGTCGTTGACTTCGTTAAGGTCGCCGCAGACAAGTCGCGCCTACAGCTTGCGCCGGTCGCACCCGTCCCGGCGCGCGACTTTGCGGTGACGAATGTCGAGCTTGCGGTCAGCAACTACCAGCTCAAGGTTGACGGCACGCCACTGCACACGGCGAGCGTGCGGCGCAGTTGCACCGGCTCGCTTCTCTGGTTCGCTTTGCCGGATCAGGGCCGCTTCATCTTCTCGCTCGCGCCGCACGCGGGTTACGCCTTCGAGAAGGTCGGCGTGATTGAAGATAACAAGATCGCTTTCTCCTGGAAGGGAGTGCGCTACGAGTGGGTTTCCGAAGCGCCGATTGTGGGCTCGGGCGGCGTCTGGAATCTATGGGTGCTGCACGACGCCACGTACGCTGACGGCTTCCAGTCGCCGGTCGATAAAGGGAAAGGCGAGTCAAGGCTCGCACAAGTGTTGACTGACCCGCTCGGCTCGCTCGCGGAAAGAATCGGCGACCCGAGGCGGAGCAGCGACTTGCAGACCCGCGAGCCTCGCTCAGCACAGCAGAGGGGACGCATTCCTGTCCGCATCGGCGGGGCCAACAGCATAGAGTCTTTACTGCCGAAAAACTGACGGGCCACCGGCCCAAACCATACATTACAGGAACAGAGGAATAATATGAGAAGGCTGATGCAAATTCTGACCTTGGGCACTACGTGTGTCTTCTTCGCTCTTCAACCACAGCCCGCGCAGGCTCAATCCGAAGATGTGCCGCGCTATGAAGTCGGCGCGCAGTTCTCTTCGCTCTCGATTCGAGACCCCGCCTTTGCGAATCACACCGAGCCGGGTTTCGGCGGAAGGTTCACAGTCAATCTCACGGAGTACCTCGCCGCCGAGGCGCAGGTTGATTTCTATCCGCAGAACCGAAGAAACGCCAGCGAGTTCTCGGGCGGGCGCACCCTCTCAGCCCTTTTCGGCATCAAGGCCGGAAAGCGTTACAAGCACTTCGGCATCTTCGGCAAAGCGCGGCCCGGCTTCATCCATTTCACTCGCACCATCGAGCGCTTCGTCGAAGTGCCCGTCGTCGGGAATCCGCCGTTCACGCTCTTCCTGCCGCAGTATCGCGGGCGCACGGAGTTCGCCACGGACGTAGGCGGCGTGCTTGAGTTTTACCCGACGCGCCGCATCGTCACTCGCCTGGACTTCGGCGACACCATCATTCGTTATGGCGCACGCACCTTCGGCGTACAGACAATCACCACACCGACGGGGACAACGAATCTACCACTAATGCGACCCGCCGAAACGGGTCACAACTTTCAATTCAGCGCCGGGATAGGATTTCGTTTCTAAGGAAATTCCATTTTGTGATTTTGGATTAACGATTCGGCAATCTTGAATTTTGGAATTTAGCCTCTCAACTTTCGTCGCTCGCCAATCTAAAATCCAAAATGGGCAGGCTTGCGGTAGACTTCGCGCCCGTCGCTGAGTTCGACGGCGAGCTTGCCTTCGGAGTGGGCCAGGTCTAGGTGGGCCACCGCTTCCGAGACTGCAAGGAAACGATGTACGTCGTCAGTGCCGGGAAACATCTCGCGCGCCAAGTCCCAGGCGGTCGCGCCAGTCTTTGGCACAAGCCTGATCACTTCCGTCTGACGCTCGCGTATCGCGCGCAGGTAACGATTGAAAAGCTCTTCGTAATCCGTGACGGGCTCGCCGTGCCCGCCATGCACGAGCGTCGGGGCGAGCGCGCGCAGCCTTGCGAGACTGACCATGTATTCTGCGAGCGAGCTAAAACGTCTGCTCGGGTCAACGGGGTCGGGCGAGAGGATGGGATTCGGCGTAATGCGCTTGAGGACGCAATCGCCTGCGAAGATTGTGCGGTCGGCCTCGCGCAGAAACGAGCATGAGCCCGGCGTGTGCCCCGGCGTGTGTATGACGCGAAGGCTACCCGTCGCAAACTCTATCTCGGCTTCATCCACCAGCTCATCGTATTCCCCGTCTTCGAGCGCGTCGGCATAAGCGCGCACGCCCTCGTACATCGCGCGCAGGCTCTTTATATCTTCGGCGGGCACGCCCGCGCGCACCAGAAGCATCCGATGCTCTTCGTATTCGAGCCGCGCGGCGCGATGCCCCGTCTCCCAACCATGAACCAGCACTTCGGCATCCTTCGCCTCGTCGCGCAGTGCGTGGGCCAATCCGCAATGATCTTCGTGCGCGTGCGTCAAGACGATTCGTCGTATGTCGGAGACGCGAAAGTGGGCCCGCCGCAAGCCCTCGCGCAAAGCCTCGATCGCTTCCTTAGTCTTCGGCCCCGTGTCAATCAACGTGACGGGCTCTTCGGCGATCAGATACACATTGACCGGCCCCACATAAAAAGGCGTCGGCACGGAGATGGGAATAATGCGCATAAGAATTACGTATCGCTGAGCTTGTGCTTGTCGCGGGCTCGCGCGATGTTGTCATTTTGTATCTGGCGCAGTTCTTTAACAAACTCCTCGCGCGAACGAGTCTCACTTTCAACGCGGCGCACCTTATCGGTCAGATAGCGCTGCCCCTTGATCTCGGAATTTTGTAGAGAGTCAGCCCACGCGCGGAGTTGACGCGAGATGCTTTCAGCCTGGGACTTGAGATTTGAAATCTCAGATTTGAGATCGTTAAAAGCAGGCAGACGTTCCAACAGGCAAAGCATCGAACGCACCTCGCCCGCCGAGCCACGCGCGATGTAGAGAAACGTCAATAACTCCTGCGTGGTGCCACGCTCAAAACCCTCGGCGACGTTATTGGAGACTGAGACGGCTGCACGCTCAATCTGATCGCGCAGACCGGCCTGACCCTTGAAGCACTGATCGGCGGTCATCGCGTATGTGCGAACGGCCAGTTCTATCGCCGCGCGCCAGACGGGAAGTTCTTCAAACCGAGTGTACTTCATCCGTAATAAGTAATCCCTAATGCGATCTCAAATCTGAAGTTTCAAATCTCAAATACGCGGCCGGCAGCCATGCTCGCCAATCCCTGTGGCGAAATTTGAAATATGATTGCTGCCGGCCGCGTATCTCTTGCCTTCTCAGTACGTGTACTTGTTGGCCTTGATCATCACGTCCGCGATGCGCTGGCGGGCAGCGATGGTATTCATCGGCGTGAGCTTGGTGAAGCGACGAAGCGCCGCGAGCAGCGTGCGAAGCTCGTCGCCCTCGCTCATGGCGGCCAGGGTGTTCTTGGCGTTGGCGTCTATGCGCTCGACGGCGTCATTGCAGAACACGCGCGTCATGTCCAGGTAGCGCGCCGCCTGCTCTTCGCTCTGCGCGGCGGCAAGCTTCTGCGCTCTCAGGATGGCGGACTCCATCGCGTAAGCATCGATGATGATGTCGGCGACACCCATCAGGATTTCCTGCTGGTCGGCGAGCGCCATCATGTACTTCTGCGCCGCCGTGCCCAAGACCATCAACGCGACCTTCTTAGCATTCTGCGCGAGCTTCTGTTCGGCTGCGAGCACGCCCTCGTCTTCGTCCAGAGACGGCATGGAGGGCGAGAGCACCTCGTCCATCAGACTTTGCGCGGCGGGCAGGAGCGCGAGTTGGCCAGACATCGCACGCTTCATCAGCATGCCCGGAATGAGCATGCGATTGATCTCGTTAGTGCCCTCGAAGATACGATTGATGCGCGAGTCGCGATAGGCGCGCTCGGCCGGATAGTCGGCCGAATAACCGTAGCCGCCGTAAATCTGTACCATCTCGTCGGAAGTGAAACCGCAGTATTCCGAGAGCGCGACTTTGATGATCGAGCATTCGACCGCGTACTCTTCGATGGCGCGCAGCTTGGCGTCCGCGTCCTTTGTATCCTGCACGGCAGACTCGATCAGGCCGACCGTGCGATAGACCATCGCCTCGCCGACCCAAGTGCGAATCGCCATCTCTGCGAGCTTCGCTTTGATCGCGCCGAAACTTGAGATGGGCTTGCCGAACTGATGACGCTCGTTGGCGTAGCGCACGGCTTCATGCAGCATCAGCTTCATGCCGCCCGTGCACATCGCGCCGAGCTTGAAGCGTCCGATGTTGAGAATGTTGAAGGCGATCTTCGCGCCCTTGCCGACTTCGCCGAGCAGGTTCGAGACCGGAGTGCGAACATCCGAGAGGACGAGCGCGGTCGTGCTAGACCCCTTGATGCCCATCTTGTGCTCTTCAGCGCCGGAGGTTAAGCCCTCCTGGCGCTCGACGATAAAGCCGCTGAACTTATCACCGTTGACCTTGGCGAAGACGACGAAGAGGTCAGCGAAGCCGCCGTTGGTAATCCACATCTTCTCGCCGTTGAGGATGTACTCTTTGCCGTCTTCGCTCAGGCGGGCCGTCGCCTTGGCCGCGAGCGCGTCCGAGCCCGAGCCCGATTCCGTCAACGCGTAAGCAGTGATCAGCTCGCCCGTCGAGATTTTCTCAAGGTACTTCCGCTTCGCCTCTTCCGTGCCGAAGTAGATGATCGGCAGAAGGCCGATGCCGGACTGCGCGCCGAGCGTGGTCGCGAAGGATGCCGAGCGGCCTATGCCCTCGCCGATAAGCGCGCTGCTCGTCTGGTCTAGACCGAGGCCGCCGTACTCTTCGGGGATGTTCGCCCCGATCAACCCAAGCTCGGACGCCTTTCTGACAAGCTCGCGCGCCAGCTTCCAATCATGCTTCTCCAACTCTTCCGTGCGGGGCAGCACTTCGTTATTGACGAACTCGCGCGTTGTCTCGGCGATCATGCGATGCTCTTCGGTAAAATCTTCGGGTGTGAAAATCTCTTCCGGCGTGCGCTCTTCGATCAGAAAGCTTCCGCCCGTAATGAACTTTTTCTCTTCGACTACGGCTGACATCGTGTTTGCTCCTTTCAGTCGCAAAAAGCAGGACTCAGAACTCAGGACTCAGAATTCAGAATAAAAGCGGTTGCAGCCTTTTCATTCTGAGTCCTGAGTTCTGAGTCCTGAGTGCTCAATTAATTCTTTCAAAAATTCCCGCCGCGCCCATTCCGCCGCCGACGCACATCGTAACCATGCCGTATCGTCCGCCCCTGCGCTCAAGCTCGCGAAGGATGCTGGCCGTCAGCTTCGCTCCCGTGCAGCCTAAGGGGTGGCCCAGCGCGATTGCTCCGCCGTTGACGTTGACACGCTCTTCATCGAGTCCGAGTGTGCGAATGACGGCCAGTGATTGCGCGGCAAACGCCTCGTTCAACTCGATGACATCTATCTGGTCGAGCGTGAGCCCCGCAATCTTCAAAGCTTTCGGAATCGCATAGACGGGGCCGATGCCCATCTCTTCGGGCGGGCATCCGGCTGTCGCGTAGGCGACGAAGCGCGCCAAAGACTTTGCTCCCAGAGCGCGCGCACGCTCCTCCGACATGATGACGGCTGCGGCTGCACCGTCGGACATCTGCGAAGCATTACCCGCCGTGATCGTGCCCTTGACGTGAAACGCCGGTTTGAGTTTCGTCAAGCCTTCGATGCTTGTATCGCGTCGCACGCCCTCGTCCCTGTCGAAGACGACCTCGCGCCGCTGCTTTCGTCCGCGCTCGTCCAACTCTTCAAACGTCACCGTGAGCGGCACGGTCTCGTCCTTGAACTTTCCTTCGTCCAGCGCCGCCGCTGCTCGCTGGTGCGAGCGCAAGGCGAAGGCGTCCTGCTCTTCGCGCGTCACCTCGTACTTGCGCGCGACGTTTTCCGTCGCCAGGCCCATGTTCAAATAGAAGTCCGGGTAGTGCTCGACCAGATAAGGATTGGGCCGGATGATGTGCCCGCCCATAGGAATCATGGACATCGTTTCAAGGCCGCCCGCGACCGCCGCTTCGGCGCTGCCCGTGCGTATGCGGTCTGCCGCAATCGCGATCGATTGCAGACCCGAAGAGCAGAAGCGATTGATCGTCATCGCGGAAGTTTCCACCGGCAGCCCGGCGCGAATCGCCGACGCCCGCGCCACGTTCATGCCCTGCTCAGCCTCCGGCATCGCGCAGCCCATGATGACATCCTCTATCTCCGACCCTTCGAGCCCCTCGACACGCGCGATGGCTTCCTTGATCACAGCCGCGCCCATCTCGTCAGGCCGCGTATCACGCAAAGTCCCCTTCGGAGCCTTCCCCACAGCCGTACGCACGGCTGACACGATCACTGCGTCTCTCATAAAACACCTCTTCCCGATTACAGCCTTTAGTTCCTTAATGGTTTGCCACTCTTGAGCATGTGCGCGATGCGCTCCTGCGTCTTGCGCTCTCCGGCGAGAGAGAGAAACGCTTCGCGCTCTAAGTCCAAAAGATACTGTTCCGACACGCGCGTCGGATGATTCAGGTCGCCGCCCGTCAGAATGCGCGCCAGCTTTTCGCCGATCAACGCGTCGTGATCTGAGATAAAACCGCCGCGCTTCATTTGATGTATGCCGAGCTTAAGCGTTGCAAGCGCCGAAAGACCGAGCGCCTGTATATCGTTTCGCGGGCGGGGCGCGACGTAGCCGGTCGCGGCGAGCGCGAGCACTTCCTGCTTGGCATCATTGATGAGCCTGTCCGTGTTCATCGAGACCGTATCGTCCTCGCCAAGAAAACCAAGCGAGCGCGCTTCCTCTGCGGAGGTCGCCACCTTGGCGAGCGCGATCGTCTCAAACGCACGCTTGACGAACGGGAACTCATCGGCGTCCGTCACGTTCTTCGGAATCGAATCCATCGCGCGCACCAGCATCTCTTTCGTCCCGCCGCCCGCCGGGATAATGCCGACGCCGACCTCGACCAGACCGATATAAGTTTCCGCCGCCGCCCGCGCGCGGTCTGCATGCAAGACCATCTCGCACCCGCCGCCGAAAGTCATCTGGAAGGGCGCGACCACCACAGGCTTCGGCGAATAACGCAGGCTCATCGTCGAGTTCTGAAAGACGCGCGCCATCATGTCAAGCTCTTCCCAATTCTCCTCCTGCGCTTCCAAAAGCATCAGCATCAGGTTCGCCCCGACGCAAAAATTCGTGCCCTGATTGCCAACCACGAGCCCGACGAAATTCTTCTCCACTTCGCTGAGCGCGAACTTGAGCATCTGAAGGGTATCGCCGCCGATAGCATTCATCTTCGAGTGAAACTCAAGGCACGCCACGCCGTCGCCCAGGTCTAAGAGAGACGCGCCCGCGTTCTTCCTGATCACGCCCGTGCGGTCTTTTACGGACTTCAAGACGATCACACCCGGCTGCTCCGCGACGGGCACATACTTCGCGGATGCGAAGTCGAAGTAGAGCCGCTCTCCATTCTGCTCCGTCTTATAGAAAGAGGTTGCGCCCGCCTCCAGCATACGCTCGACGTTGGCCGGAACCGCCTGGCCCTCTTCCTTCATCCGCGCGACTGATTTCTCGACGCCGATAGCATCCCACACCTCGAAGATGCCCATCTCCCAGTTGAAACCCCAGCGCATCGCGCGATCAACCTCGACGACCGTATCCGCGATCTCTGGAATACGATTGGCGGCATAACGCAGCGTGCGCGACATGGTCTTCCACAGGAACGCGCCCACACGGTCTTTGCCCCACACGAGAGCCTTGATGCGCTCGCCCGTGTCCTCTATGTTCTTCGCCACGTCGAGCGCCGGAAGCTTGACCTTCTCCGACGGGCGATATTCCAGAGACGCCACATCGAGCGTCCATATCTCCTGCTTTTCGCCCTTCTGCTTCTTGTAGAATCCGCCCTTCGTCTTATTGCCCAAAATCCCGCGCCCGATCATCTGCGTCAGAAACTCCGGCGCGATGAAAGCCTCGCGCTCGTCGTCGTCGGGGAGCGCTTCGTAGAGATTCTTGACGACGTGACCGAAGACATCCAGGCCGACCAGATCGAACGTGCGGAAGGTCGCGGTCTTCGGGCGACCGACGGCCTGCCCCGTCATCTTATCAACCTCTTCAATCGAGTAGCCTTCATCCAACATCGTCTTGATCGTCACCATCGCGCCGAACGTGCCGATGCGATTGGCGATGAAGTTGGGCCTGTCCTTCGCCGCCACCACTCCCTTGCCCAGACGCTCGTTGAGAAAGCCGTAGACGGCGCAGGAGATTTCCGGCTTCGTCCACTGCGTGCGAATTATCTCGACCAGATGCAGGTAACGCGGGGGATTGAAAAAGTGTATGCCTAGGAAGTGAGCGCGAAAATCATCGGAGCGTCCTTCGGCCAGTTGCCGTATGGGGATGCCGCTCGTGTTGGAAGCGACGACCGAGCCGGGCTTACGATATTGCTCGACCCGCTCATAAAGCTTGCGCTTAATGTCAGGATTCTCGACGACCGCTTCGATGATGAAATCGCAATCTTTAAGGCGCGCCATGTCGTCATCGAAGTTGCCCACAGAGACGAGCGCCGCCGCCTCCGGCGTGAAGAACGCAGCAGGCTTAGCCTTCTTCGCCGCCTCAAGCCCGCCCCGCGCAATACGATCACGCACTTCCCGCGATTCAAGCGTCAGCCCTCGCGCCTGCTCCTCCGGCAGGAGTTCGCGCGGCGAGATGTCCAGCAAGAGAGTCGGAATCCGCGCGTTAGCCAGATGCGCGGCGATCTGCGCGCCCATCGTGCCCGCGCCCAACACAGCGGCCTTTTCAATCCGAAGCATAATCCGAAGAACCTTTCCTGACGATTTTGTGCGAGAGAAAGTTACCCAGCCAGAGAGCAGCTATGATACTGAATGAATACTCATTCAGCAAGGCGGCAGACGACCCACCGCGACAGGCCAACCCACCGCCAGCTTATCGCTCGTCACTCCATTTAATAGTTGGTCAAGATCGCTTCCGGCGCGAAGCCCATCTGTTGCAGGCGGTCGCGCGTCTGCTCGATCATCTCGCGCGAGCCGCAGATGAGGGCAACGGGGTCAGAGAGGCCGGGCAGCACGTGATCGAGAAGCGATTGGACGTAGCCGGTGGGCCCAGACCAGTCGTGGCCGTCGGGGCGCGAGATGACCTGACGAAGCTCGACGCCCGCCGCCGCCCAGCCTTCCGTCTCGTCGCGATAGCAGAAATCGTCGGGCGTGCGCGCGCCGTAGAGCACGACGAGCTGGCCGTAGTCTCCGGCGTGGCGAAAGGTATGGCGAAGCGCGGAGCGAAGCGGCGCGACGCCCGTGCCCATCGCGACGAAGACGAGGTCTTTGCCCTTCTGCTCCTGTAGCGCAAAGCCATGGCCTACGATATCGACAAGCTCTACGCGCGAGCCCTCCGGCATTTCGTAGATGCTGCCACCGGCCCCGCCGCCGCGCTTGATGAGAAACTCGACCTCAGGGTCTTCGGGAGCACTGGCGAAAGCGAAGTAGGACTGGCCCGCGTCGCCCGCGCGCAGGATGGCGACTTGGCCGGGCACGAAGCTGATTCCGTGATGACTTCCGGCGGCGTCTTCGGGAAGCATGTCGAACGAGCGCGTGTCACGCGCCTCGTCGCGTACACGCTTGATGACGAGCGCGCGCGCCTGCGGTGTGGTGGTCATAAAAAATCTCTGAAAAGTATTCAGAACTCAGGACACAGGAGTCGGAATAAAAGCGTTCGCGGCCTGCTCATTCCGACTCCTGTGTCCTGAGTTCCGGCTTCGCTTACCGTCAGGACTGGTTTTCAGCCCCTTCATAGAGGCGATCGATTACGTCGCGATATTTTTCGTTGACGACGCGGCGCTTGATCTTGAGCGTGGGCGTCATCTCGCCGCCTTCGATCGTCAGCTCGCGTTCGAGCAGCGCGATGCGCTTGACGCGCTCGTACTGTGCGAGGTCTTTCGTGTGCGCGTCGACCTGTCGTTTGAAGAGGTCTAGGATGCGCTCGTTGGTGCAGAACTCTTCGGGAGTGCGCAGGTTCAGGTTCTTCAGTTGCGCGTAGGCCCTGAGCTGCTCCCAGTCGGGGACGATGAGCGCGGAGGGGAACTTGCGCCCGTCACCGATGAGCACGACCTGATTGACGAAACGAGAGGCTTTGATGCGCTGCTCGATCGGCTGCGGCGCGATGTACTTGCCGCCGGAGGTTTTGAAAAGCTCTTTCTTGCGATCGGTGATACGAAGGAAGCCGTCCGCGTCGAGCGTGCCGATGTCGCCCGTCTTGAACCATCCGTCTTCTGTAAAGACGGCTGCGGTCGCTTCGGGTTTGTTGAAGTAGCCGCGCATGATGTTGGGCCCACGCGTCTCTATCTCGCCGTCCGGGGCGATGCGTACCTCGACGTTGTGAATCGGACGGCCCACTGTCCCGATGCGATTCTCTTCGAGCGTTCCGGCGCAGATCACGGGCGAAGTCTCCGTCAGGCCGTAGCCCTGTACGATGGGCAGCCCCGCGCCCGCGAAGATGTAACCGATCTCGTCCGGCAAGGCCGCGCCGCCCGAGACGAAGAGACGTATGCGCCCGCCCATAGCCTCTCTCCATTGAGAGAAGACGAGGCGCGAGGCCAACCCGTACTTGAACGCGAGCCCCTTTGGAACGGGCTTGTGATTGAGCGTGTGCTGCGCGTAAAGCTTACCGACGGCGACGGCCCACGCCAGCAGACCGCGCTTGAGCTTTCCTCCCTGCGCCGCTTTGTCCTTGATGCGCTCGTAAATCTTCTCGAAGAGTCGCGGCACGCAGAGCATGATGGTCGGGCGCACCTCTCGCATGTTGTCGCCGATCTTTTCCATCGACTCCGCGTAAAAGATGCTCATCCCGTGATAGAGATACATGTACATCGCGAGGCGCTCGAAGACGTGCGAGAAGGGAAGCACGGAGAGCACTATGTCGTCTTCGGAGAACGAGAGATGACCGGACGAGTCGATGAGGTTGGTGATGAGGTTCGAGTGCGTGAGCATGACGCCCTTGGGCTCGCCCGTCGTGCCCGAAGTATAGATGATCGTGGCCAGATCGTCGGGCTTTGCCCTTTGGGCCAACTCGTCCGCGAGACCCGGTTGCTCTGCGCCAAGCTCGCGCCCGCGCGCCTCTAATTCGGCGAGCGTGAGAGCGTGAGCTTCCGCCGCGCCTTCCTCCTTAAAGAAGACTACGTGCTCAAGCGCGGGACAATCGAGGATGGCTTCGCGGACGCGCTCATACTTTTCGCGGTTCTGGATAAAGAGGATGCGCGCGCCCGAATCTCGCAGGATGTAGGCGACCTGCTGCGGCGCGAGCGTCGGGTAGATGGGCACATCGATCACGCCCGCGTAGAGGCTGCCCGCGTCCGTGACCGTCCATTCGGGACAGTTCTCGGCAAGCAGCGCGATGCGATCATTGCGACCCAACCCGAGCGCATGTAGCCCCAGCGCAACAGAGCGCGCACGCTCCATCATCGTCTCGGTCGAGATGGAGCGCCATGCGCCGTCGCTCTTATAGTTGAGCAGATCAGGTTTACTGTGCAGCCTGCGCGTGCGCTCGAACATCGCGACCAGTGTGGTCGGCTCGTCGGGCGAGAGCGGCACGCGTGCGCGCATCGTCTCAAGGGCTGCCGGGGGGGCCGTCATCTGAATCGTCTCCTTCATCGCGTGCTCACACCATCGAGGAAAATATCCAGCACCTGATCGGCCATTGGCGCGAGCCGATACCTTCGCCGGGAGAGAATCCAGTTGGTCGCCATCTCGTCGAGCGCGCCGAAGAGAATCTTGGCGACCACCTTCGCATTTAAATCCTTGCGAAACACTCCGGCGCGCTGTCCCTCTTCGACCGCGCCGCGAATCAAGCCCAGGTATTCGGCGAAACCGGCGGCGGAAAATTCCTCCATGAACTTAGTGGAGCTGCGCAGCTCGACCTGAAAGACGATGGCGAGGTCGCGGTCTGCGCCGAGGCGTTCGAGATGCAGGTGCGCGATGCGTCGCAGCTTCTCGCGCGGGTCGGTGATCGTTTCAAGTTGCCTGCGCCCTTCGGTGATCGCCTCGCCGACGCTGCGGTCAAAGATCGAGTGCAGAATCTCTTCCTTGCTTTTGAAGTAGAGATAGACAGTGCCGTCGGCGACACCGGCATCGCTCGCGATGTCCGCAACCTTGGAGTTGAAATAACCGTTGCGCGCAAAGACGCGCGTGGCGGCGCGCAGGATAGCCTCGCGCTTATCGGCGACGGGGGTGCGGGCGGAATTGAGGGAACGAGCAGAACGCATGGGCCAATTTTAATGAGTGACGGTTCACTCAGTCGAAGTCTTTAGCCTAACCTCCGCGCGCGGGTTTTGTCCAATGAAGCCGGAAATTTACCTGACGGAGTGTTCCCGTTCGCGTCTTGAATCGCGGTCAGCATGCTCTTCTTCTTCGAGCGATTCGGGGCCGGAGTCGATTTGCAGCGCGCCGCCGCGCACCCTCAACTCGCGTTGCGGATAGGGTATCTCTATCCGTCGCTCGCGGAAGAGGCGTGCGATGCGGTAGTTGATGTCGCTCTTGATCTGCGGGTGGCGGCGCGGCCTTTCCGTCCAGACGAGCAGCCGGAAATCGAGCGAGGATTCGCCGAAGCCTAAGAATTGCACGCTCGGTTTCGGGTCGGACAGGACATGGTTGACGCCCTCGGCGGCGTTCAGCAGCGTTTGTGTCACCAGCTCCACATCGGAATCATAAGAGACGCCGATCGGAACGGAGATGCGCGAACGGCTCCCGCCGTAAGACCAGTTGATCAGCTCCTGGTTGACGAGCTTGGAGTTGGGCAGAATGGCCGTGATGTGATCGTTTGTGACGACGACCGTGGTGCGCAGGTTGATGCTCTGCACGCGTCCTTCGGTGAGCTTGCTGTCGGGGCCCGCAACCGTGATGAAGTCGCCGATGCGAACAGGCCGCTCGAAGAGAAGTATGAAGCCGGAGGCCAAGTCGCCCGCGATGAATTGCAGGCCGAAGCCTATGCCGACCGAGAGGGCCGTAAACAGCACCGCCAGCGAGGTCAGGTCAAGGCCGAAGGCGCTCTTGAGAGCGAAGAGCACGCCGATGGAGATGATCAAATAGTGGGCGAGGCGAAAGATCGTGTAACGGATTCCCGGGTCTATATAGCCGCGTTTCTCCATGCGGCGCTGGAGGATCGATTGCAGCGTGCGAGAGATGAGCATCGCGAGCAGGAATATCCCGAGGCCGATCATCAGACTCGTGATCGAGATGGTGATATTGCCGATCGTCCACTGCCGGTTGATGAATTTGACGTAGTACCAGATACGATCGAGCACGCCCTGGCCTTCCTGCTGCCAGAGCAAGGCTCCCTGCGGAGATTGCCATCCATCGAACATGCCGCTCAACGCTAAAGTCCCGCTCAAAATATCTGCAAACAATTTCGCACCCTCCTGCAACTTCTGCCCCCTGGTAAAAACAATCAAGCCGTCGAACGCTTATGGGGGCGCGCGAACGGCTCGTCGGGAAAAACTTTTGAAAGCTCCTGGCGGAGGGGACAGGACTCGAACCTGCAAGCCCGCAAAGGCGGCGGTTTTCAAGACCGCTGCATTACCAATTATGCTACCCCTCCACGCAAGCTCTTAATATACCGTACAGGGCCTCTGTCCTCAACTCGGGATAACAGCGCGAAGCATGACTCGCGCGCGCTCTTCAAGCCGTTCCCGTGGCCGTCTCGTTGACGATCAGGTCGATGACATCTTCGAGGCGGCCCGAGCGCCGGTATGCCTCGCGCTGGCGCGTTGCGCCCGTGCCGCGTCGCAGCGTCTCGCGCACCAGTTGCGAGATTTCATCCCACTCGCCATTCTCCTCAAGCGCCGGGCGGAGGAAGGCCAGAAACTTTTCGATCAACTCGGCGGCGGGCACGGCGCGCTCTGCTTCTGTGTCTATCAGGTCGGCATCGAGCCCGTAGCGCGCGGCGCGCCACTTGGCTGCACGCAGCAGCTCGGGCCGCGCATGTCTGACCTGCTCATCGCGCATCGCCTGCGCGTAGCACTCTCGCGCCAGCGCGCGCGCAAGGCCCGCGATCATCACAGCCTCGTCCACCGTCATGCAGACATCCGTGACGCGGAACTCGACGGTCTCGAAGCGTGCGGAGGGGCGCGCGTCCCAGTAAATCTTGGTCGCGTCCGTGATGCTCTCGGTCTTGACCAGTGCTTCGACGAGTTGATCGTATTCGGCGCGCGAACGAAAGACCTGCGGGGTTCCGGCCATAGGCCAGCGCCGCCAGATTTCCGTGCGAAAGCTGGCATAGCCCGTATCCGCGCCGAGCCAGAAGGGCGAGTTGGCGGCCAAGGCGAGCATCGGCGCAAGCCAGGCGCGCGAGCGGTTCATCACCTGTATCGCGGCCTCGCGGTCGCGTATGCCGACGTGGACGTGGCAGCCGAAGATCAACTGCTCGCGCGCAAGCTGCTGGTAGTCCTGTGCGATGCCGACGTAACGCGCTTTGGGCGTGAGCTGCTGATCCTCCCAGTGCGAGAAGGGATGCGTGCCTGCGGCGGCGATCCGATTTCCTTCCCGCTCGGCGGAGGCGATCACTTCGCGCCGTAGGCGCATAAGCTCGGCGCGCACCTCCGAAAGGTTGCGACAAACGGGCGTGCCGATCTCTATCTGCGAGAGATAAAGCTCCGGCGTCACCTCATCGCCCAGCGCGTCCTGCGCGCCGTTCAGGATACGCTCCTGTCTTGAATGCAGCTCGCGCGTCTTCCTGTTGATGATTTGATACTCTTCTTCGACGCCGACGGTAAAACTTTCCGTAGTATTAGACATTGCGAGGTTAGCTTCCCTTACTGCCTTGCTGGCTCTGAACATTCGTTTTTGAGTGCCTTCTGAATACCCCTCTACCTTAGCATAAAAAACAAAGGCCGCCATTCTGTTGGACGGCCTTTTACTACTGCTCTGAAATTCACTCGCGGGTTAATAAGGATGGCTATCGCCTTCCGTTAAGTCCGGGAACGGGAACGCTCCGCCGTGGTCTGGCATGGAAATCGCGTCCTTCAATATTTCTCTCCCCTGTTGTACTACTCCCCTACAATCCGTCTGAAAAACCTATCAGCTGATTTTTCTTAGTTGGAGAGAGCCGGCTTTGAGCGCATTCAACGACAACCAGACTGTAATGGTCGTGGAAGATTCCGATGACACGCGCGCCATACTCGTGGAGTATTTAGTGCTCAACGGGTATCGTGTCGTAGAAGCAGACAGCGGCAAGGAGGCCGTGATGTTTATCCGGCGTAAGTGTCCCGACCTGATTTTAATGGATTTGCACCTGCCCTTGATGGACGGCCTGGCCGCGACGGCGCAGATACGCCACTATCGCGATTCCTGCTCCGACGTGCCGATCGTGGCCCTGACGGCATACGATGACTCCGGCGTTAAGGAATCCGCGTTGGAAGCCGGGTGTAACGATTATCTCACCAAGCCGATTGATTTCGCGCGTTTGGAAGAGACGATGCGCCGTCTCCTGAATAAGGATCAAGAGGATGAGCAAAAGGGATGAGTTCGGGCGGGCCGTCCTGGTCGTGGATAATAATGATAGCGTTCGCCAGACGTTGGCGATTTGGTTGGAGATGCTGTGCTGTGAGACGGTTGAAGCCGTCGATGGGGAAAAGGCGATCACGCTTGCCGGAGAGGAAGCGCCGAAGCTCATCCTGATGGATATGCACCTGCCGGTAGTGGATGGATTTGAAGCCGCCAAACAGATAGCCACGCTTGATCAAACGAGCAATATTCCCATCGTGGCGATGTCGGCGCAGGGGGCGGAGTTTAACTGGCGAGAGAAGGCGCGTCGCATGGGATGCGTCGAATGTGTCAGCAAGCCGCTCGATTTCGAGACCGTGAGCGACATTGTTAACCGCTACATCCCACAGGATTGAATCTCTCCGAGAACTGATCCGGCAGAGGAAGCACGCGCCTACGCGGCTTGAAGCGCGTGGCCTATGATTTTGGGCAACTCTTCCAGGGCGGGCTTGATCACGAAGCCCTGTGTCTCGCAATCCGAATCCGCCAGGACGCGCTCGCGTATGTCACCCGCGTAAAAGACGATCGGCGTCTGTTCATCAAACTCGCGTATCTTCTCGCACAACTCCCTGCCGTCGCCATCGGTCAACCTGCTGTCCAGCAAGTAGAGATCAAAAGCATCCTTCCTGGCGAGCATGATACCTTCGCTGACGCTGTGAGTCGTAGTTACTTTGTAACCGTGAGTGCCCAGCCACGTGCTGATCAGAAAACAGGTATCCTCATGGTCATCGACGAATAGAATTCGTGGGGCCGCTTTCAAGGGGAAACTCCTGGTTTGGGGTTAAGGTAACGTTTAGCCGAAGGCTTTGCGCTCGACAGCGCAAAACGGGAACGAGTATGGGAATACTAGCAACGAATAACGCTCGTGTCTATGCGTTTGCGCACGGGAATGTTGACGGTCAAAAGATGAGGGAATGAAAATTGCCGACGGCGTAGCAATCCGTTAAGGATCGTTCACACCGTCGGCTACCCTGCTTGTTCTGCATTGTAATGTAGCTGATCGCTGTCGCTTAGTCTGTACGGAACAGCACAAAGAAACGGGCGCGATCAAATCAGGTTTTGAACATGCCGCCTCGTGCTGCGTACGAAAGCGTACGCATGGTCATTCTTCGATGTGCTATATAGATGCTATCTCGCAACAACCGGCAGCATATGAGCAAATGGCAGAGAAGGGCAGCAAACGCGCGACCATCTTGTACGTAGAGGATGACGATGATACTCGTCTGATCATGCGGCAGAACCTCGTCAAGGATGGCTATCGTGTGCTCATCGAGATCAGCGAGGACGATGCGCTGGAGCGGGCCACGGATGGGCCCGTCGATGCTGACCTGCTGTTAATCAACCTCGGGCTGCCGCCCGACGATGTGCTTATCGCCGCCCGTCGTATTCGCCACGCCGCAATCGCACGCACGGACGTGCCCATAGTCGTCATCGCCTACAAGTACGGAACGGATATGGAGGGCCGGGATGTTAAGGCCGAAGAAAACGAATGGGTGTCTTACCTGGAAGACGCCGAGCAATTAGACAGACTGCTGGCTCGTCTGCTGCCATCAAATGTCGCCCCGGCTTAATCGTTCCCGTGATGACAAGCCGTCCTGATCTCCACGCGCGCCGCTCTCTTTCTACGCCGGATAAAATTCTCGCGCCCACCATCAAACTAGGCTAAAATAATCGACGCGATGAGACGACCTACAGAAATCTCTTTGACAATCATCCTGTTGCTGCTCGCCTTCTGCACCGTCAATGTTTTCTCGCAGGAGAAGATGACCTGGGAGCAGTACGAGGAAGCGGGAAGGCAGGCTCTTGCACGAGGCGACTACGCGGAGGCCGAAACGCAGTTGAAGGCTGCGCTCAAAGAAGCATCCGGCTTTAGTCTGAAAGACCAGCGCCTGGCGGAAACCCTCAACAACCTGGCGGGCGTCTACCGCGCCACAGGGCGCTTCGATGAAGCCGAAACGCTCTACCGCCGCACGCTCTCCATCACGGAAGCAGCGCTCGGCCCGGAGCATCTGAACGTCGCCGCGAGCCTCAACAATCTGGCGCTGTTACTCTACACGCGCGGCAGGTACGAGGAAGTCACGCGCCTTCTACAGCGCGCCCTCTCGATCACGGAGAAAGCGCTCGGGCCGGAGCACGCGGACGTTGCGGGGCGGCTCATCAACCTCGCACAGGTCTATCGCGTTCAGAGAAACTACGCCGAGGCAGAGCCCCTACTGCTGCGCGCTGTTGTTATCAGAGAGAAGGCTAACGGCGCTGAAGACGAAGGCGTCGCCGTGGCGCTCGATAATCTGGCGGCGCTCTATAATGTGCAGAAAAAATATTCCGTGGCCGAGCCCCTGCTCAAACGCTCCCTGGCGATCAAGACGAAGGCGCTCGGCCCGGAACATATTCAAGTCGCGCTGGCGCTCGAAAACTACGCCGACACGCTCAGCCGATTAAAGCGCAATGCCGAGGCGACTGAATTAAGGGCCCGCGCAAAGAGCATCTGGGCCAAGGTCATGAAAAAGAAGGCAACACCCCCGGCCCCTACATCCGGCGCTTGAGCGCGCGTGAGCTCTTGCCCCCACTCTCAACGGCCCGCCATCAAGCTCATCACCCACACGACGAGCGTCACCAACAACACGATCCCCAGTAAAATAGCGAAGAACCGGACGATATACTTCGTCCCCTTCGTCGGTTTAGTTACATCTGCCATCCTTATTCCTTAAACCTCCTTACTCAAATCATTTCACGTCGTGAGCCTGCGATAAATGCCGGGCATGCGCTCGGGCAGGCTGAGCACGTCGTCGATGATCGTGTAACCGATGTCGCCGTAGAGGTCGCGCAGCTCGGATTCGGATTCGCGGTCGATGGTGATGCAGAAGGGCGTGATGCCTTGTGTCTTGGCCTGGCGCAGAGCTTCGCGCGTGTCTTCGCGGGCGTAGCGCGCGTCGCCGTAATCGTGATCGTAGGGCCTGCCGTCCGAGAGCACGATGAGGAGACGTGTGCGCGCTTCCTGGCGGGCGAGACGGGCAGATGCGTGGCGAATGGCTGCGCCGAGCCGCGTGTTGTTTTGATAACTGATGCCGCCGATGCGCCGCTCTATCTCTTCGGAGTAAGCCTCGTTGAAATCCTTGACGACGTAAAACTTGACGTTGCGCCGCCCTTCGGACGTGAAGCCGTTGATCGAATAGGCGTCGCCGACGGCTTCAAGCGCCTCGCTCATCAAGACCAGTCCTTCCTTTTCGATCTCGATAATACGACGGCCAGGGTGCGTGTAGGGCTGTAGAGGATGACGACCGATGGTGCGCGCCGTCGAAGAGGATTGATCGAGCAGGAAAGAGACGGCGACATCGCGCTGGCGGCGCAGCCTCTTCGTGTAGAGACGCTCCGATTGCTGCCCGTCGGCCCGTCGGTCGACGACGTAATCTATGACGGCGTTGAGGTCGTAATCGTCGCCGTCAATCTCGCCCGCGATGCGCATCAGGCTTTCCGGCTTCATCATCTGAAACTGGTGGCGAATGGACGAGATTACTCCGCGATAGCGCTCGCGCGTCTGTTCGACGAAGGCCGGAGCGCCCTTCTGCACACGCTTTTCGATGACGCGACACCAGCCCGTCCGGTGATCCGTCAACTCTCTATCCCACTCGTCATAATTGAAGGCCACCTCGCCCGCTTCCAGGCGCTGCTCGGGCGTTTCCTGCTGCATCCACATCTCAACGCCGTCCAGATCGTCAGGGTCGCCCTGCGGCTCTGTATTGGCCCACGCGTTGAAAAGCTCGCGCGCATCGCGCTGCTCAGACCTGCGCTCGGAGCGTGTCTCGGACTGCTGCGAGTGTTGCGCGGTGCTCTCTTCGTCGCTCGCGTCCGCCTCCTGTTCGATCTGTTCTGCTGCCTGCGCGGACTCGTCCGGCGAGATGGATTGAAAGAGCGAATAGACGCGGCTCGTCGCCATCAGTGTATCGGCGACAGTAGACGCGGGGCTCGTCAGGTAATCGGCGACGATGCCTTCCAACTCCGAGACCAGTTGGCCGTAGAAGGCGCGCGTGTCGTCGAGCGCGCCGCCGCACAGTGTGATCTGGAAAAGCAGCTCGAAGGGCACGAGCGTGATGGGAAGATCGGTGATGCGCGGGCGGCCCGCGCGCAGGTGCTCGCGCGTCAGGTCTAGATCGCGTGTGAGCCCGCGATAGATGTAACGCAGGCGACGATCGATGCGACCGTTCTCCAGCGTGCCGAAGATGCGACGGGCAAGACCCGCGTGCGGGAAGAGCGAGAGCACCGCGCGGTAGTCGCTGCCGGGCGGAAGCTGCCTGCGCGCCAGGGCTGCACGACGCGCCTCCTCTTCGGGCGCAAGAGCCGCTTCGCTCTTCGCCAGCTCGTTGATGTAGCCGTCAAGCGCAAAGGCGTCGCGCGCGTCCACGTTCTCCGGCGCATACAACTCGGCGATGGATGAATAAGCGGCACGCAGGTCTGCGGCTTCGCGCTCGTGTGTGCCGAACTCTATCTGACCGGCGGCGTGCGCCGCGAGAACTTTATAGAGACGAAAATCCCTTTCGTCGTCGCCGAACTCCGCGACCGTCGAGGGCAGATGAATAGTGCGGCCATCGCCGATGCGCGCTTCGTCCGGCACGGCTGCGAGTGGCGCGATCTCGACGGCGTATCCCGTCAAACCCTCGACGTAAAGCCGCAGCGTGTGCTGGACTTCTTCGAGCGAGAGGCCAGCGCCGCCGCGTTGCAGGGCCTCATTACTCCGCCTGGTTTCGAGCGCGTAGTAACTGCGTCGCGCGCGCACATCGCCGCCGCGTTCGTCCGCCAGACCGTCAAGCGCCCACTGCTCGAACTGTTCGATCGAGACCGTGCGCAGCGCCTTCGGGCTTGAGCGAAAACAGGCGAGCGCCGCTTCGCCGTCAACGCGCGCGACTCTCTGTGTGACAGCGATCACGCGCATCGCCAACTCGACCGCCTGCTCGTGTTTCGCATCGCTGGCGAGCGAGGCGAAGAGAGCGGGGCTTGAGCGCACGAACGCGACCAGCGCGGCGTTGCCGTGATCCGTCAGCGTCCACAGCAGGTCAATCCACGCCGCGAAAGCTTCCGGCACGGCGCGCAGGATTTCGCCGCCCGCGACGAGCACATGCAGGGCCGCGCCTCCGCCGCGCTCCAAAAAATCGCCCGCGCTCTTAAGCAGAAGAGTCGCGCTTGCATGGCCCAAGCCCGTCAACGCTGCGGGCAGAGCCGCCCAGGCGTCGGCGGCGATGCCACCTGCGCGGGCCGCAAAGGCGGACGCGAGCGAGACGGCAGCACGCGCCACGCCGTCTTGCGCGTCCTCGAACTGGCCGAGGCGTTCCATCACGCGCGGAGTCATGCCTAAAAAATCGGCGCTGTGTTTGGCCGAGCGCCGCGAAATCTCCGCCGCGACCGCGAGGACTGAGCTGAGCAGCACGGCATCAGTAATGATTTCCGCCAGCAGCGGCGCGCGTCGAAAAGTCTCCACCGCGACCGAGCTTGAAAGCGTCATCTGCCTCGTACAGATTTGAAAGATCAGCGGGCGCGCCTCGCCCGGCACACGGCCCATAGCCTCCACGCCCGAAGCGTAAAAGGCTATCGCCGTCTCCGCATCTCCCATCGCCAGCCGCCGACCTATCTCGCCCCATGCGCGCAGCTCGTCAGCTTCCAGCACAGAGGCGGCCCCCGGCGCTGCCCTTAAGAACTCCATGCTCGCGCGCAAAGAGACGCCCGCAATCGCGGCGCTCGTCTCAAGCGCCGCGCGCGCAGCATCGACGGGAAGACGGCTCAACTCGCGCGCCAGCCCCGCGAGCGTGCGTCGCTCCGTCACGCTCTTGACGGAACGAAGGCGATCACGAAAAGCACGCTCGATGCTCCCGGCTGAAAGCTCGTCGTCGCCGGTCGCCTTAGCCGCTTGTTCAGTATCACGCTCGTCCATCTTGAAATTATCCGGTCAGTACCGCCAAAGGTCTCGGGCAGGTTCCGACGACACTTGAGACCCGCCCGAGACCTTTGGTGATACTGCCCTCTTAGATCACCGTGGTCACGATCTCGCGTATGCTGCGCTGTAGCTCGCGGTCATCCGTGATGGGCGAGCACAGCGCCACGTCTGCGGCGGCGATGGGCGGGATGCCGCGTGCGATCATCTGCGCGGCGTAGATCAGCAGGCGTGTCGAGACGCCTTCTTCGAGGCCGTGCCCGCGCAGGTTTCTGACCTTCTGCCCGATGAGTACCAGGTCGCGCGAGGTCGCTTCGTCTATGCCGCCTTCGCGCGCGACGATCTCTGCCTCCATCTCCGGCGGCGGATAGTCGAACTCAAGAGCGATGAAGCGCTGGCGTGTCGATTGTTTCAAATCCTTGAGGATGGACTGGTAGCCTGGATTGTAGGAAACGACGAGCATGAAATCCTCTGGCGCATCAAGGATAGTGCCGCGCTTTTCAATCGGCAGGCGTCGGCGGTCGTCCGTCAGCGGGTGAATGATGACGACGGTGTCCTTACGCGCCTCGACCACTTCGTCCAGATAACAGATCGCGCCGTTGCGTACGGCTGCCGTCAGCGGCCCGTCGTGCCAGACCGTTTCGTCGCCTTCCAAAAGGAAGCGCCCGACGAGGTCTGTCGCCGAGAGGTCTTCGTGACAGGCGACGGTGATCAGCGGACGCTCAAGCCGCCATGCCATGTGCTCTACGAAGCGCGTCTTGCCGCAGCCCGTCGGCCCTTTGAGCATGACGGGCAGGCGCGCGGCATGCGCGGCCTCGAACAACTCTACTTCGCGCGCCACCGCCAGGTAATAAGGCTCATCCGTAACGATGTACTCTTCAATGGCTCTTTCAGGCATGGTCTTTACTGGTTCGTCTCTTAAAGGGGTCAATGTGCTGACGGTTGCTTGAGTAGCCGCTCAATCGCCGGGCTGACGTTTCGCCCCGTTTGAGGTATCCTTATATGTTTGAAACAAGTCTGCTTATCTAAACAGAGAAGCATCTTAACACCCGCCGCGAAGGGGCGGCAAACGGATGAAAAAACAGTGACGAGTGACAAGCGGCGAGTGACGAGCCCGGACTGAAGAGTTTGGGTTTTAACCCGTCACTCGTCACTTATCACTGCCTTAATTATGAAGATCGCAGTGGCAATGAGCGGCGGCGTGGATTCGAGCGCGGCGGCGGCAATTTTGAAGGCCGAAGGGCATGAGCTGGTCGGCTTTACAATGCAATTGTGGAATCAGCGGCGTGGCCTGAGCGTGGACGCGGACGGCGAGCCGCTGCCGTCGCGTTGCTGCTCGCTCGATGACGTGTATGACGCGCGGCGCGTCGCCGAAGAGCTGGGTTTCCCCTTCTACGTCCTTAACCTCGAAAGAGATTTCGAGCGCGATGTCGTCCAGCCCTTCGTCGCAAGCTACCTCAAAGGCGAGACGCCTATTCCCTGCGTCTCCTGTAATAGCCGACTGAAGTTCGCTTCGCTCGATCGGCTGGCGGCGAGCCTCGGCTGCGAAAAGGTCGCGACCGGGCATTACGCGCGCGTACAGTTTGACGAAGAAGCGGGACGCTATCGTCTGCTTCGCGGGCGCAATCTGCAAAAAGATCAGTCCTACTTTCTCTGGGAGTTGACGCAGGATCAACTCTCGCGCTCGATGTTTCCGCTCGGAGAGATGTCGAAGCCGGAGGTGCGCGAGGTCGCGCGGCGCAGCGAGTTGGCGGTCGCGGAGAAGTCCGAATCGCAGGAGATATGTTTCGTCCCCGACGGCAACTATGCTCAATTCATAGATCGCTATCTGGAGGCCGAAGGCGAAGAGGGGCAACTGCCCGGCGCGGGCGAGATCATAGACGCGCGCGGGCAAAGGCTCGGCACACATCAGGGCATTCATCGTTATACGGTCGGGCAGCGGCGCGGACTGGGGCTCGCGAGCGAGCGCCCGCTCTACGTCATCTCGATCGACCCAAGGCGCAACCGCGTCATCGTGGGCCCACAGGAAGAGTTGCTGAGCGAAGAGTTTATCGCGGCGGGCGTCAACTGGATCGCAATGGATTCGCCGGTCGAGCCAGTGCGCGCCGAAGTGCGCGTCCGTTACCGTCATCAGCCGTCGCCCGCTCTTATCACCCCGCTCGCGCAGGAGGGACGCGCACGCATCGTCTTCGACGAGCCGCAGCGCGCCATCACGCCCGGCCAGGCCACGGTCTTTTACCGCGACGACGAAGTCATCGGCGGCGGCTGGATAGTAAAGCAAGGATGAAGGCGGAAGGATGAAGGATGAAGGAAATGCTTAAAAGCTTTTATTTCATCCTTCATCCTTCCGCCTTCATCCTTGCTTTTAAACCTTTTACCTTTGGATTACGTACAGATAAAGCGGATTACGCTCCCCTTTTAATAGTGTTACGGATTCGGAGATTTGCTGGATTTAGGAATTAGTTATGGCAATGTCACGCACACGAAAAATCGTTCTTATCATTACCGGGATTGTGGTCGCGCTCGCGCTGGTTGTGATCGTCGGGGTCGCGATGATCATCGCGGCTTTGCGCGGGAGCGAGCCGGAGGTTAAAGACAACAGCGTGCTGGCGCTCAGAATCGGCGGGTCTTTGCCCGATTATGTGCCGGAACAAGACCCGGTCAGGCGACTGCTCGGCGGAAGCGACAATTCGCTGACGGATTTGTTGACGCAGCTTAAGAAGGCCAAAGTCGATAAGCGCATCGGCGCTGTCCTGCTGGAGATACACCCGTCGGACGCCGGTTGGGCCAAGGCCGACGAGATACGCGATGCGATCGCAGACTATCGCACTTCCGGGAAACCCATCTACGCTTACATGGAGTATGGCCTCAATAAGGAATACTACATTGCGACCGCCTGCGAACGCATCTACATGGCTCCGCCGGGCGACCTCTTCATCAACGGGTTGGCCGCCGAAGTGATGTTCTTTCGCGGCTCTCTGGACAAGCTCGGCATCTACCCGGACGTTTACCAGATTGGCAAGTACAAGAACGCGCCCGACATGTTCACGCGCAAAGAGATGTCTGACGGCCATCGCGAAGTCATCAACGCATTGCTCGACGACGTGACGGGCCGCCTCGTCAACGCGATCGCGACCACGCGCAGGAAAACGCCCGACGAGGTGCGCGCACTTGTCGATCAGGCTCCGTTCAGTCCCGCGAAGGCGCAGGCCAACGGGCTCATCGACGGCGCGAACTATCGCGAAGAGGTCGAGAATGAATTGAAGAAACGCCTCGGCTACAAAGACTCTGACAAGCTGCGCATAGTGCTCGGCTCCGAGTACAGGGATGTAAGTCCTGAATCCCTCGGGCTCAATAAGGG
Source organism: Pyrinomonadaceae bacterium (assembly GCA_036522655.1). Taxonomy (GTDB): domain Bacteria; phylum Acidobacteriota; class Blastocatellia; order Pyrinomonadales; family Pyrinomonadaceae; genus DASQYE01. The sequence continues at coordinate 39,221 of DATDFK010000010.1, forward strand.
CGAGCGCATCGCGATCATCTACGCTTCCGGCTCGATCGATCTGGGGAAATCCGATAACAGCCCGCGCGGCAGCCAGTCGGTCGGCTCCGATACCGTCGTCAAGGCGCTCAACGATGCGCGCGACGATCAGAAGATACGCGCCATCGTGATCAGAGTTGACAGCCCCGGCGGCTCGTCCTACGCCTCTGATCTGATCTGGCGCGCCGTTGAGAACGCGAAGCAGAAGAAGCCCGTCGTCGTCTCGATGGGCGATGCGGCGGCTTCCGGCGGCTACTACATCTCCTGCAACGCGAGCAAGATCGTCGCCGAGCCTTCGACCCTCACGGGCTCCATCGGCATCTTCGCCGGAAAGCCCGTGCTGAAAGGCTTCTATGATTGGCTCGGGATTTCCACCGAGTACGTCATGCGCGGCAAGACGGCCGGGATGTTTCGCGAGACCGAGCCGTTCACGACCGACGAGCGCGCCCGCTTCGAGGAGATCATCAAGAGCACCTACTATGACGAGTTCGTTCCGAAGGTCGCGCGCGGGCGCAATCGCAATCCCGAATACATAGACTCAATCGCACAGGGAAGAGTCTGGACGGGCGAGCAGGCCAAGGCCAACGGCCTCGTTGACGAGTTCGGCGGCCTGGATCGCGCCGTCGAGATTGCCAAGCAACTGGCCGGTATCCCCGCCGACAAAGGCATCCAGCGCGTCGTCCTTCCATACCCGCGCAACTTCTTCGAGGATATGTTCAAGGGCGACGACGAAGTGAGCGTCAGGGCCGAGCAGCAGCGCGCCATCATCGAAACCCTGCCCGCCGACGTGCAGCGAACGCTTCGCTACGCGCAGATGCTCGACCGCATGCAGCGCGGCGAGACGATGGCCATGATGCCTTTCGATATACGCATCAAGTAAGAGAAAAGTCGCGGGCGAAAAGAAGAGAGGATGAGACGAAACGCTTCGTCTCATCCTCTCTTCTTTTATCCACCGCATGATAGCGATTGGGTACAACATGGGTCAGTACTGCCAAAGGTCTCGGGCGGGTCTGGATGCGCGACCACTACCCGCCCGAGCCCTTTGGCGGTACTGACCTTGACACAAGCGTTAACTTGCCCCGGCCTGTCGTTTGACGGCCTCTATTTTCTCCATGCCGTGCATGTACGGGCGCAGGGCTTCCGGGATGATCACGGAGCCATCGCTTTGCTGGTAGTTTTCGAGAACGGCGATCCATGTGCGCCCGACGGCAAGGCCGGAGCCGTTGAGCGTATGGACGAACTCGGGCTTTGCGCCGCCCGCGCGACGAAAGCGAATCTGCGCGCGGCGTGCCTGAAACGCTTCATAGTTCGAGCACGAAGAGATTTCGCGGTAAGTATTTTGCGAGGGCAGCCAGACCTCTATGTCGTAGGTCTTGCTTGGGCCAAAGCCTATGTCGCCGGTCGAGAGCGTGACGACGCGATAGGAGAGGCCGAGCCTTTGCAACACCGTCTCGGCATTTCGCGTCAGCGATTCCAACTCGTCATAGGAGTGTTCGGGAAGCGAGAGCTTGACCATCTCGACCTTCTCGAACTGGTGCTGGCGAATCACGCCGCGCGTGTCGCGCCCGTAGCTCCCGGCCTCGCTGCGGAAACATGGCGTGTAAGAGACCATCTTCATCGGAAGCTGGGCGGCGTCGAGTATCTCTTCGCGGTGAATGTTGGTGACGGGGACTTCCGCCGTCGGGATGAGATAGAGATTACGCTCGTCCGTCAGCTTGAAGAGATCGTCCTCAAACTTCGGAAGCTGGGCCGTGCCGTAGAGCGATGCCGCGTTGACGATAAAGGGCGGCAGCGTTTCCGTATAGCCGTGCTCGCGCGTGTGCAGGTCTAGCATGAAGTTGATGAGCGCGCGCTCAAGCAGTGCGCCCGCGCCGCTCAGGATGGCGAAGCGCGCGGCAGCAATCTTCGCCGCACGCTCAAGGTCTAGAATGCCAAGCATCGTGCCCAGATCGACGTGATCTCTCGGCTCGAAATCGAAGGCGGGCGGCGTGCCCCAGCGTCGCTCTTCGCGATTGGCCGCCTCGTCCGCGCCCACAGGCACACTCTCGTGCGGGACATTCGGCAGCGTCGAAAGCAACTCGCTCATGCTCTTCTCCGCCTCGTCGCGCTCATGATCGAGCTCCGCGATGCGCTCCTTCAGTTGGCCCACGGCGCGGCGACGCTCCTCCGCCTCCTCGCGCTTGCCCTCTTTCATCAGCGCGCCGATCTCGCGGCTCGAAGCATTACGCTCGGCGTTGAGACGATCTGATTCGCTGATAATCCGGCGACGCTCCACGTCCTGTTGCGCGAAGCGGTCGAGCGCCTCTGTCGGAAACCCGCGCGCATCAAGCGCCGTGCGTACCTTTTCGAGATTTTCGCGGACGAAGTTAAGATCGAGCATTTGCTGCTGTCCTTCAAGGTATGGTATGAGATACGCCACTACACAGGCGTCAAACGAAAAAGGTCAGGCTAGACGACGCTGTAGGCGTGTGTCAAGAGAGACGCCCAGTGACCATCTCTCTCCCGCTCATGCCGGGCAGATGAGCACACGGAGTAAGAAATTTTTCAATGGGGTTAATTTATGCCACAACGAATTCGTAAAGCTGTCTTTCCGGCGGCGGGCCTCGGCACGCGCTTTCTACCGGCCACCAAAGCCTCTCCCAAAGAGATGCTTCCTTTGGTCGATAAGCCGCTTATTCAATACGTCGTCGAAGAGGCCGTGGCCTCCGGCATCGAATCCGTCATCATCGTCACAGGTCGCGGCAAGAACGCCATCGAAGATCATTTCGATATTTCCTTCGAGCTTGAACACCTTCTCGAAGAGCGCGGCAAGACGAAAGAGCTGGAACAGATGCGAGCGATACCGTTAATGGCGCGCATCAGCTACGTGCGCCAGCGCGAGGCGCTCGGCCTCGGGCACGCCATCTTACAGGCGCGCGACCTCGTCGGCGCAGAGCCGTTCGCCGTCATGCTCAGCGACGACATCGTCGATGCGGAAGTGCCAGCGCTCCGCCAGATGCTCGAAGTTTATGAGAAGTACGACGCTCCCGTCCTCGGCACGATGCAGGTGGAAGGCGAGGCCATCTCGCGCTTCGGCGTCATCGATGCCGAAGAGGTCAGCGATGGCGTCTACAAGATCAAGGACATGGTCGAGAAGCCTCCGTTCAAGGAAGCGCCCTCCGACCTCGCCATCATCGGGCGCTATATCCTGACGCCGGACATCTTCGACGAGATTGAACAGACGCGCCTGGGCGCGGGCGGCGAGATACAGATCACAGACGCCATGCGAGCGCTCCTGAAGAAGCGACCCTTCTACGCCGTGCGCTTCAACGGAACACGTCACGACGCCGGAGACAAACTAGGCTTCCTGATCGCAACCGTCGAGTTCGCCTTGCAGCGCCCAGACCTCGCGCCGGAGTTCATCGAATACCTTCGCTCTTTAAAACTATAACGGCAGATGTCGGATGCCGGATGTCAGTGAAATGCAGTTGCAAGCATCTGCTTTGAAGGGGAGGGAAAAAGATTTTGAGCGATTCGGATAAGCAGTTCTCTAATCGTGCGGCCATCGTGACGGGCGCAACGCGGGGCATCGGTCGCGCAATCGCGCTTGAGCTGGCGCGGCGCGGCGCGCATGTCGCTTTCAATTACGCGAAGAGCGCCGAAGCAGCCGAAAGCCTTAAAGCCGAGATCGAAGGCTTGGGCGTGCAGGCGCTCGCGACACAGTGCGACGTGGCGCAGACGGATGCCGCAGCCGAGATGGTCAAACAGACCAAAGAGGCTTTTGGCCGCATAGATTTTCTGGTCAACAACGCGGGCATCACGCGCGATAACCTGATCCTGCGAATGAAGGAAGACGACTGGGACGCTGTCGTTGATACGAATCTCAAGGGGCCCTGGAACTTCGCGCGCGCGGCCTTACGCATCATGCTCAGACAGGAAGGCGGCGGCTCCGTCCTGAACATCTCTTCGATCAGCGGCACGGTCGGGATGGCTGGTCAATCAAACTACTCTGCCTCGAAGGCCGGATTGATCGGTCTCACCAAGGCGCTCGCCAAGGAAGTGGCGAGCCGCAAAGTGACGGTCAATGCGCTCGCCCTCGGATTGGTTAGTACGGATATGGCTGGCGCGCTCGACGAAAGCTACCAGGCCAAGCTGCTCGAACAGATTCCGCTCGGGCGTTTCGCCGAGACCGACGAGGTTGCACGCATCGCCTGCTTCCTGCTTTCCGATGACGCACGCTACATCACAGGGCAGGTCATACAGGTTGACGGCGGGCTGGCGATGTAAGCTGTGGGCCCAAGCGAGTTGAAATAGACGAATAAAAATCTGAGGCTAAAAAGAGGGGGCCCCGTCAATCTTTTGGACTGACGGGGCAAAACTTTATGGGCAGGCTCGGAGTTCAGGGTGGCGTTGGCAATGAACTGAGAATCGTCACTTACGGCCGATTCTGTAATTTATAGGCGGCGCGTGTGTAGGGGCGGGATAAATCCCCGTGACAAAAAAACAATAACGCGGTGGCATTGAAACCCTACGCACCTTTCAACAGGGCTTCTGCCTATACGTTAATAGCCACGTTTTCAACCATCTGTCACCGAAGCATGCCTGTTAGGGGGTGTCGCTGCTCGGTATGTGAGGAATTATACCGAAGTTTTGTGAGCTGTCAAGCACAAAATTTACCGAATCTCAATATTTTTGTGACAAACTCGGTGGCCTATCTCCCGGAGAGGTCGGTGTCAGGCGGGCTAAGTCATTAAGAATAAAGGTGTAAACTCTTAAATCACTCTGCCCGACGTTCGAGGTGATTTGTTGGCGGGCTCGCATAAAAATTTACTTCTCCTGCCGGTCGTGTGTTCCAGCGTCTGTGAATCCAGAGCCATTGTTGAGGGAAACGGCGCACATAGCTTTCGATGATGGATGTGAACAGGGCGGTCAGGCGTCTGACATCCTCCGCCTCATCGCCGGTTCGCTCGATCTCCAGAGGGGGGTCGACGCGCAGGACAAAGCGCCGCCGCTCCTCATCCCAGGGGATGAAGACGGGGAGCACGGCTGCTCCGGTTCGCAGGGCCAGAGTGGCGAGTCCAGAAGTAGTAGAGGCCGGAATGCCGAAGAAGTCGACAAAGATCGCTTCGTGCGGGTGAGTGTTGAGGTCTACGAGAATGCCCACGGTTCCGCCCGCGCGTAGGGTGCGCAGCATGGGGCGGGCGGCGCTGCGTTTATCGATCGATTGATTACCGAAGCGCGTGCGCGTCCTCTCAACTATCTGTTCGACTTTCGGATTATCAATGCGACGAGCGAGAAAGCTCATGGGGTAGCCGAAGGCCGAAAGAGCGAAGCTTGAAAGCTCCCATGCGCCCAAGTGTCCGGTGAAGAGTATGACACCTCGGCCTGCGGCGCGCGCGGCTTCCAGATTTTCCAGCCCCACGCATTCAATACGATCGCGCAGACTCTCGGGCGTGGCCCGCTCAAGGTGGCTGAACTCGCCCAGCAGTCGGCCCAGATTCTCAAAGCAGCCGCGCAGAATTCTCTGGCGCTCATCCTCGCTCAGGTCTCGAAGAGCGAGTTCGAGATTGCGCTCGCCCGTGCGCCGCAGCCTTCCGCCGAAGGTGTAAGCGATGCGCCCAAGCCCGCGCCCGAGGGCGATGGCGAAGGGGCGCGGCAGCACTCCAAGCCCGGTGAGAATGGAGCGCGCCGCCATATACTCAAGCGCAGTTTGTACTTTTCCGTGTTTGCCCATCTATCGGAATATCCGGGTTAGTGTAATGCGCAGAGGATAAAGTCGCAAATAAGGATAGATGTCAGATGGCGGATGCCGGAGGTCGGCAAGCGCATTTTACAGACTTCGGGTGGCTAGTATCTGACATCTGTTTTTATGTTAATCTCCTGCGCTGAATCTCGCCGCCGCCGAAGATGAGAGGTGCGGAAAAGTTCGGGGCGGAACTTTCATTTTAATAGTAGGAGGAAGCTACTATGAATGGGCTATCATTACTTTTGATTGTGGCTGTCTTGCTGATGATCGGTTGGATGATTGACGTATTAGTGCAGTTGAGAAATCTTAACACGACGCTGCGGAAGCAATTGGAGACTGAGGAACGTCGCCACGAAGAGCTGCTTAACGTCGCGATCCTTGATCGCTCAACGCGGAGAGAACACATATGAGAGAATGGACATTCTATACGATCTTCTTCTTGCTGCTTCTCTTCATTTGGCCGAGGCTCTGGCGGCGCTCCGGTCAATCGTCTGGAGAAAATAATCAATCGGTCACGATGGGTCTGGTGGGTTGGCTGATACACGCTCCCTCGGTGATGTTCGCCGCCTCGCTGGCCAAAGCTCTGTCTTTGAGATGGTTCTATACGGATGCTGTGGGGAAGGGGCTCATCATGTCCTTCCTGCTCATCGCGCTGGCCTTTGTTTCGATCTGGAGAGCGGCCAACAGGTCTGGTTATGAAAGAGGTCTCGAAGAGGGGTATAAGAATGCTGTGGTCGACCAGCCTCCTTACCCGTAGAATCTCGCAGCGCGAAGGGACAGCCTAGGGTATGCCTTCAGGAAAAACACATGATGCTATTACTGTGATTCTCGCCGCGCCGACTTTCGTCGGGGCATGGGGATTGACCGGAAATCTCACGCTGGCGGCGTTGGCGACGCTGGCGATGCTGTTCGGCGGTTTTATGTTTGGCCCAGACCTTGATATTCAGTCGCGGCAGTACACGCGCTGGGGGCTCTTTCGTTTTCTCTGGCTGCCCTACCGGATGCTGTTCAAGCACCGCTCGCGCTGGTCGCACGGTATTATCTTCGGCACGCTGATTCGCGTTATCTATTTCGCCGCCGTGCTCGCGCTCGTCACGCTGGCCGCAGTGTACCTGCGCGCGGCGCTTGTGGGCGGTGCGCCGCCGACTTTCGCTCGCTTTGCCGAAGCGTGGTGGGCGATAGAGGCGAGCGCCCGTCACAGCCTGGGCCAACACGGCGTCTGGGCCATACTGGCGGGGCTGTGGTGGGGCGCGGCGAGCCACACGCTGACCGATGTAGCCTGGTCAGTCATGCGCAAAGGCTCGGAAATATTTTAAGAGCAGTGACGAGTGACAGGTGACGAGTGAAGAAGCTTTCTTCTTCCTGCTCGTCATTTGTCACTCGTCACTGTTTTCTCATGTTCGTTTTCCGGCGATCAGGCGATAGAGGACAAGTAGAATGATCGCGCCGATGACGGCGAAGGCGAGGCGAATGAGAAAGCCTCTGTCGCCGAAGCTGCCGGTTTCGCCCGCGAGCCCGAGCATCCCGGCGAGAAATCCGCCGACGATTGCGCCAGCAATTCCCAGCAGGATGGTGATGATGAAACCACCGGGGTCGTCGCCCGGCATCAGAACCTTAGCGATCACTCCGGCGATCAATCCGAAAATAATCCACGCAAGTATGTGCATCTTCAGCCTTCTTTCTGTGGTGAAGTTCAAGGGACTGCGATAATAGGTCAGTACCGCCTGCTTAAGCCGGGCGGGTCTCAAGTGTCGTCGGAACCCGCCCGGCTTAAGCAGGCGGTACTGACCTGTCGGTTCGATTCAATTGACGGACATGGAAGAGGAACAGCCGGGCGAATTCTATGGATGAGCTGGCGGGATTGTCAAACTTATTTAGTGGCCCGTGCGTGTTTGGACGAGGCGGTATGCCTGGCGGCGGACGGCTTCGGAGACGTTGCGGTTCTGCGAGATACCCTGTAGATCGCGGTTATGTATGCGGGGCAGGATGGTGACGGCGGTGGCAATCGGCGTGCGCGGATTGCGCGCGAGGTTAAGGATAATCGGATAGCTGCGCGCCCAGGCGCGGTTCATCGCGATCATGCGCAGCACTTCGTCGGCGACAGTCCTCATGGCGGCGATGTTTTCGATCTCGTGGTCGGTGATGCGCGGGTTGTGTATGACGGCGGTGGCAACGACCTTGTTTGAATCGCGTATGAGGATGGCGCGCGCCTCGCGGTCGCCCTTCATGCCGAGCTTGATGCGATCCTTGACGGTCATCATCATGACGCGACGGATAAGCGAGATGCGCTCGGGCGAGACTTCGTCGCCTTCGAGGCGCGCGTCGGCGATCACGCGTTCGGCGTTGGCGGTGCGCTGCTCGAAGGTCTCCTCGATAAGCTGCTCGATGCGCTCCATCGCCAGCCAGGAGTCGTCTATATCATCGTCTGAGACTTCGATGTGACGGGCGATGAGCCAGGCGTCGTCGGTCGTCAGCGAGGTGTCCGTATTGACGGACTCGGCGCTCTCGAAAAACTCTGCGGCGGCTGTCTGTCCACGCGCGCGCAACTCGTCGGCGATCTGCTGTGCGCCGCGCTCCTTCTCGAAGAACTCGCGGCGGGTCTCAAGCGCGCGCCGCTCGGCCTCGGGCGTGCGCGAGGGATTGTTGATGAGAGCCTCGATGATGGCCGGAGTGCGTATCAAGCGCTGTTGATTGATCGCGATCAGCTCAAGGAGCGAGCCGTCCGTGGCCGAGCCCGCGAGCCGTGCGATGGCTTCGTCGGGCGTGCTGTGGTTGAGCGCGACGGCCTCCTGAATCTCGCGCCCGACGCTCGCGCTCGTCGCCAGATAACCGAGCACGGCGGGCGCGGTCTCGTTCGTCCTGGCAATCTCCAGCAACTCGCCCGCATCCTGCGACTCAAGCGTGGAGTTGGCGGCGCTGGCGATCTCGGCATTGTCGCTCGCGCGCAGGGCCACGAGCGCCTCAAGCAAATCGGCCTGCGGGAGCGGGAGCAGCCCGCGCGCCGCCATCATGCGCGCCTGCGTGGGAGCCGTGCCGCCGACGATGGCTTTCACCAGCGGGTTTGAAGATGTAATGTCGGCGCTCATCTTGATCGAAACAGTTTTCCTTATCGCTTGTCTTCTACAGCGTCAGGTTGACTGCGAGCTATCGCCCGCATCGACGCCGCTCAATAGAGATTGAAGTTATACTCGATTAGAATGTATTGCGAAACGGGCTTGCCGTCTATGCTCGCCGGGGTGAACTGTACCTGCCTGGCCGCCTCGATTGCGCTGGTCGTCAGCCCATAGGGTAACCAGCGGACGACAAAAATGTCCGTGAGCTTGCCGTCGGTTGAAATGACGCCGCGCAGCACGACCGTCCCGGCGGCTCCGGCCCTGCGTGCGGCTTGCGTATAGTCCGGGTCGGGCTTGCTCAGGACGCGCGCTTTGGCCGTGACCTGCCTGGTCGTGTAGACGTTGGGCCCATCCGGCGCGGGCGATGGGTTTTCCTTCGCGCTCGCAGCACTCTTGCGCAGGTGTGCGAGTTCGACTCGCCATGCATCGGCTTCAGCATTGTCGGGGCTCATGGCGAGGAGCGCCGCGAAACTTTCCGCCGCCTCGTCGTACTGCTTCAAACCGTTTTGGGCCATTCCCTTAGTGACCAGGGCGAGAGGAAAGTCCGGCTTGATTCTCAGCGCCAGTTCGGCCTCATCCAAAGCCCTGGCATGCGCGTCCTGCCTGAGACTCGCTTCGCCGATCACATAATGAGCTTCGGCGCTCTGGTCGCCCGCTTCGATCGCGCGCTCGGCCAGCTGCAAAGCCCGCTCGGACTTGTTGGCGATGATCAGCGTGAAAGCCAGATTGGCGAGCGCGTTGGCGAAGTCGGGGCGTAGCGCGACGGCACTCTCGAAGGCCGCGCGCGCGCTCCATTGCCGGCCTTCCTGTTTATAGGAGAGCCCAAGGTAATACCACGCGTCGGCATCATCCTCACGTCTCTGGACGACTTCGCGCAGAACCCTGATCGCTCCCTCAGTATCGCCGCGCTGGTAAAGCTTGAAGCCGCGCGCGGTATCTGCGGGGAGAGGCCGGAGGGGTTGTTCCTGTGCGTGAGCGCCTGCGGCAAGACTGCCGATCAGAAGATAGAGGTAAAGGAGCTTGATGGCAGCAATGCGGGTTGCTGCCATCTTTAGCGGTATAGGCATGTTCCTACTCTCCTTTTTGAACGCCCGGCAGGATGCCTCAAGTGCCGCAGCACTTCTTGTACTTCTTGCCGGAGCCGCAGGGGCAGGGCTCGTTGCGTCCGACCTTCGGTTGATCGCGCGTGACGGTCTTCGTCCTGGCCGCTTCCTCGCCCGCGGCGGTCGCTCCCTGATTCGGCCCCGTGAAGGTCAGCGCCGACGGACGGCGCGGGGGACGCCGCTGTTGAATCTGCTCGGGCGCTTGCTCCGTGACAACCTGTAGGTTGAAGAGCGAGCGAATGGTGCTCTGGTCAATGCGGTCGAGCATCTGCTGGAACATATCGAAGCTCTGTTTTTTGTACTCGACGAGCGGGTCTTTCTGACCGTAGCCGACGAGACCTATGCCCTGCTTCAAGTGGTCGATCGAGAGCAGGTGATCTTTCCACTGCGCGTCGATGATGTTGAGCATGATGATGCGCTCGTAGGTGCGCATCGCTTCGACGCCGATCTGCTCCTCTTTTACCGCGTACCTCGTTTTGAGCTTCTCCCAGATGGCCTCTTCGATCTCTTCCGAAGTGGAGTTGGCGAAGTCTATGCCTTCCGCATCGGCGTCGAAGTCGTAGATGGAATCGAGCTGGACTTTGTAGTTCACCACGTCCCAATCGTCGGGCGCGATCTCCGGGTTGAGATACTGCTTCGTCAGGTCTGAGAGCAGGTCGCGCGCGACGCCCGTCTCGCCCATCAGGTACTCGCGCTGATCCGGCTCTTCCATCAACTGGCGGCGCAGACCGTAGATGGTCTCGCGCTGCTTGTTCATCACGTCGTCGTATTCGAGCAGGTGCTTGCGCGATTCAAAGTTGCGGCCCTCGACGGACTTCTGCGCGCCCTCTATGCGCTTGGAAACCATCTTGGATTCGATGGCGACGCCCTTCTCCATGCCGAGGCGCTGCATCAACGCCTTGACCTTATCGCCTGCGAAGATACGCATCAGGTCGTCTTCGAGCGAGAGGAAGAAGCGGGAGGAGCCCGGGTCGCCCTGTCGTCCTGCACGACCGCGAAGCTGGTTGTCGATGCGACGCGATTCGTGCCGCTCCGTGCCGATGATGTGCAGTCCGCCGAGGCTGACCACTTCCTTGTGCTCGTCTTCGACGATGCGCTTGGCCTGGGCCAATGCCGCTTCCCACTGCTCATCGGTGGCCTCGTCCGGGTCAATCTCGTCGCGCTTTAAGAATTCGCGCGCCATGAATTCAGGGTTGCCGCCGAGCAGGATGTCCGTGCCGCGTCCGGCCATGTTGGTGGCGATGGTGACAGCGCCCTTGCGTCCGGCCTGTGCGACGATCTCCGCCTCGCGCTCGTGAAACTTCGCGTTCAGGACGTTATGCGGGATGCCCTCTTTCTGTAGGCGACGCGCGATCAGCTCGGAGTTCTCGACCGAGACCGTGCCGACGAGCGTGGGCTGTCCCTTCTCGTGGCACTCCTTGATCTCATCGACGACGGCATCCCATTTCTCCGGCAGCGTGCGATAAATGGCGTCCGGGTTATCTGTGCGCACCATCGGCTGGTTGGTCGGGATGACGATCACGTCCAGCTTGTAGGTTGAATGAAACTCGGCGGCCTCCGTCTCAGCCGTGCCGGTCATGCCCGAGAGCTTTTCGTAGAGACGGAAATAGTTTTGCAGCGTGATGGTGGCTAAGGTCTGGTTCTCTCTTTCGATCTTGACGCCCTCTTTGGCTTCGACGGCTTGGTGCAGGCCGTCTGACCAGCGGCGTCCCTTCATCAATCGGCCGGTGAAGTCGTCGACGATAATCACCTCGCCATCCTGCACGACGTACTGGTGATCAAGCTTGTAGAGCGTGTGCGCCTTCAAAGCCTGCTCGACGCAGTGCAGCAAGTCCATGTTCGACGGGTCGTAGAGATTGCCGACGCCCAGGAGTCTCTCGGCCTTATCGACGCCCTCTTCGGTCAAGACAGCCGTGTGCTGCTTTTCATCGACGAGGTAATCGCCCGTCGTCACACCCTCGTCGCTCTTCTCGCCCTTCCTGAGCTGCGGGATGATGGCGTCGGCCTTGTAATACTTGTCCGTCGCTTCGTCACTTGCGCCCGAGATGATGAGGGGCGTGCGCGCCTCGTCAATGAGGATGGAGTCAACCTCGTCGACGATGGCGAAGTAGTGGCCGCGCTGAACGCAGGTCGCCAGATCAAACTTCATATTGTCGCGCAGGTAATCGAAGCCGAACTCGTTGTTCGTGCCGTAGGTGATGTCTGCGGCGTAGGCGGCCTGGCGCTCGAAGTCGTCCATGTCGTTCTGTATGCAGCCGACTTCGAGGCCGAGGAAGCGATGAATCTGGCCCATCCACTCCGCGTCGCGCGAGGCCAGATAGTCGTTGACGGTGACGACGTGGACGCCGCCGCGTCCAGTCAAAGCGTTCAGGTAAGCGGGAAGCGTGGCGACGAGCGTTTTACCTTCGCCCGTGCGCATCTCCGCAATCTTGCCTTCGTGAAGGACGAGCCCGCCGATCATCTGCACATCGAAGTGGCGCATCCCCGTCGAGCGCACGCTCGCCTCGCGCACGGTGGCGAAGGCTTCCGGCAGCAACTCGTCCAGGATCATACGCTCGCGGCGCTTGAGGTCTTCCGGGTCAGTCGCATCGGCTGTGGCGCGCGCGACCTGCTCTTTGAATTGGGCTGTGCGCGCGCGAAGCTCTTCGTCCGAGAGTCGCTTGACGGACGGCTCAAGCTCGTTGATTCGCGCGATGATGGGGCGAATCGTCTTTAGATAACGCTGGTTACTACTGCCAAAAACTTTGGTTAGAAACTTGTCAATCATGATTTTTATTCTACCTGCACAAGGCGAAGCACACAGTTAATAGTAGGGTCTCCGGCACTTGAGGGAGCGCGCAACAGACGATTGTAAGGGAAGGGATGAAACGGAGGCAAGCGAGTGCAGTTTGAAGCCGTGTGCTTTATCTTCGCCGCTGCTTAGATCGCCATTGGCTGCTCCGCCTTCGGCAGTGCAGCGAGGCCAGCGCGCGCCAGGCGTGTGACGACGAGAATGCTATTGACACCCGTCAGCGCCCTCGTGTTTTGATAGAAAACTTCCGTCGGCTCGCCCTGTGGAGGCTGGCAGGCGGCGATCTGGAAATAGGAATTGGAGACGGCGGCGAGTTTGCGTGCCTGCTGCGGCGATAGCTGCTGAGCAGGCGGCACACCCACGGCCAATGCCTGAGACCTGTTGACGGCCGACGCGATGCCCTGTTGCGTGTGAGCATGAGCGGGCACACCAGTCATCACAAGCCCGAGGCAGGCCGAGAGCACTGTCACGAAAAGAGAGGCGTTTGTGATTCTGGACGTATGCATGTCTATAAAAAATTCGGTCGCGCGTCGAAAGAGAGGCGCGGCATCGCTGCGTCGGGCTGTGATTCTCTAAAAGCTAACTGTTCGGGACATATTTTTTGAGCATCGTCGCGGCGGTCGCGCGCGGCATCTTGAAATTGACGACCACCTGTTTGCCGTCCGACGAGACGGTAGTGCTCTTGTAAAGTATCTCTTCGTCCTGACCCTTGCGGGCGATAGTGCCTCCGAAGAGCAGCAGCCCGTAACCCTGCGACAGCTTCTTGGCGCGCTCCGGCGTGTCCACTTCCGATTCCACCTTGGCCACGACCTCGTTTTGGTCGAGCCTGATCGTGATACGCAGCTTGCGCGCGTCCTTCTTCATGAAGCCGAGCACTTTGCTATCGCCGATGGCGGCGACCAACTCCTTGGCGACTTCGATCAGGCGCGGGTCGCCCGTCTTCTGCACAACGACAGGATCATGCAGCACGCCCTCTTCGTCAAGTCCCGCCTCGATAATCATCTCGATGGCCTGGCTCAGATCAAGCTCGCCCTTGACCTTCAACTCGTTGGCGCGCACCAGCCAGTCCTTGAGCGGTTTCTTGTTGATGGCATCCTCGTTGGGACGCTCCACGTTATACTCGGCGGCGATCCTGTTTAAATCCTTCTCGGCCTGCTCCTTCGAGTTGGCGGCTGTGTCTTCGCCGGGCGCGCCAGTTCCAGCAGGGCTGGCCAAGGGTGACGCCTGCGGCGTAGGGCTGACAGAGGGCGAAGGCTCAGGCGACGGGCTCGGGGCGGGCGTCGGAGTCGGGCTCGGCTTCGGCGGCAGAAAGACCGGCATATTAGTTTGCATCTGCGCGATGATCTCAGGGGCGAACGGGTCTGGCGGCGTCTCGGCTCCCGTCGCGAAGTACCCTTCAGGATAATGGAACTTCTCCTGGGCCAGGTCGATCATCTGGGCGCGCTCGCCCACAATAGTCCGGTTATAGTCCTCGTCAACATATCTGGCGTTCGAGAAGATATAGGCTACGTTCAGGGCGTCGCGCACGCCGGGCACGTAGATGGCGCTTGCGACCAGCGCCGCATGCAGCACCAGCGATGCCGCCACAAGACGCAAAAGTATCGGCCACACGGGCTCGCGATTGATCTCAAAATTCTCGAAAAGCTCTGTCACTTCTCTCACCCTATGCGCGCCCGCTCTGGAATAGCCACGCACGCCCACCTTTAGACGCATCAGAGCCCCCAATCGTTGCGGGACTCGCCCTATAAGTTAGCACCACCCGCGCCGTAGGAAAAGCAAGGATGAAGGCGGAAGGCGGAAGGCGGAAGGAAAAGCTATCAAGAACCGTCAGCATTCCTTTCATCCTTCATCCTTCATCCCTCATCCTTTACAATGACGTTATGCCAAGACAGCGTGTTAACAGTCGGCGACGAAAGCGGGGTTCGGACGGGAAAGGCGAGAAGGGGGAGCGTCGCAAGGGCTTGGGGAGGCGGGAAAGTGAGCATTCCCAAGTTTTGCGCGAAGGCTCGCCGGAAAGGGGGCCGCAGGGGCGCTCCGGCGCGCTGCCCCGCGAATTGCGACGCCTCCTGGAAGGCATCGGCACGCCCGCCGCCGCTCCCTTTAAGCCAGACCCGTTTCAACTGGAAGCGCTCGCCGCCCTCGAATATGAAGACGTGCTGGTGACTGCGCCGACGGGCTCGGGCAAGACCTGGATTGCGCGAGAGGAGATCAGGCGGCTCCTGGCCGACGGAAAGCGTGCCTGGTACACGAGCCCCTTGAAGGCGCTCACCAACTCCAAGTATCAGGAGTTCGCGGAAGAGTTCGGCGCGGAGAGCGTTGGCATCCTGACGGGCGATAGAAAAGAGAACCCGGACGCGCCGCTCATCGTCGGCACAACGGAGATTTATCGTAATCAACTCTTTGACTCCCTGCGCAGCGGCACACAGATTCGCGCAGACCTGGTTATCCTTGACGAAGCGCATTACCTGGCCGACGAAGATCGCGGCCACGTCTGGGAAGAGGCCATCATCCTTTCCCCACCACGCATACGCCTGCTCCTGCTCTCTGCGACCATCGGCAATGCAGAGGAGTTTGCGGGCTGGATTTCCGAGGTGCGCGGTGTGCGCTGCGGCGTAGTCGCAAGGCCCGGCGCGCGTCCAGTCCCCCTGCGCGCAGCCTTTCTCCTGCCCGATAGCCAGTTGTTGCCGCTGCTTGATCGCGACGGAGACTTGAACCCTGAGATCGTTCGCTTAGGCGAGAGACGAGAGCGCGAGCCGCGCCAGCCGCGTGCCGGTTGGAGACCCGGAAGAGGGGGGAGGCCGCGTTGAAACTGAGCATGCCGGAGATGCCGCCAGCGACGCTCCTCGCGGCCCTTGACTCTTATAACCTGCTGCCCGCCATCGTCTTCCTGCCGACACGTCGGCGTTGCGATCAGGCGGCCTCGGAAGCCGCGCTCGCAAGACGCGACTCCGCCACAGAGCGCGTCGGCGAGCGGCGCGCCATCCTACGCAGCTTCGCCGAAGAGCACCCGGAAGTGCGAGGCCATCGCCACTGGGACACGATCATACGCGGCGGCGTGGCGGCCCATCACGCCGGGCACATCCCTGCATGGAAGCTTGTCATAGAGCGCTTGATGAGCGCCGGGCTTCTGGACGCCATCTTCGCCACTGCCACGGTCGCGGCGGGCGTCGATTTTCCCGCGCGCACGGTCGTCATCACAAACGTTGACGCGCGAACGGGGAGCGGCTGGCGAATGCTCTCGGCCTCAGAGCTTCAGCAGATGACCGGACGCGCCGGTCGTCGTGGCCGCGACCGCGTGGGCTTTATCGTCGCCGCGCCGGGCCTGCATCAAGACCCCGAGCGCATCGCCGCGCTTTTGGAGGCTCCGCCCGACCCGCTCGAAAGCCGGTTTCGCGCGACCTACTCGACGCTCCTGAACCTGCTCGACGCTTACAAGAGCTTCGCACATGTCCGCGACATCGCCGAACGCAGCTTCGCCTTCCTCGAAACGACGCGGCGCATCTCTCGATTGGAGCGCGAGCGCGACCAGAGCGAGCGGCGCATACGCGAAAGGTTGGACGAGGCCGGATGCAACTTGCCGACGACTGTCGCACGCGGGCTCGAACGCCTCGCAAGCGCGCGCGCCAGACTCCTTGAGCATCTGCCGCAAACGCGCGCCGAAGTCGTCATGCGCTGGCTCGACGAAGTGGTCACGCCCGGGCGCATCGTCGGCGTGGGCCGCAGCGGGCGACGACTCGTACTTGTGACTCGCAGGCGCGGCCCGAACCTCACGGGCATACGCGAGGACGGGCGCGGCGCTAATCTCGCGCTCGAACGCATAGGCCGTGTTTACGAGACGACCTATCCTTTGAATGAAGATGCCGTTGACGAGGCTTTCGCAGACGTGCGCGCTCGCGGGCGCGAGTTGCTGATGCACGAGCCGCGTCTGAGGGATGCGCGCGAGTATGAGGGCGATGCTGTTGAGGTCATCAATCGGATGATTGACGAGCTGGCTCCGAAGGGATTGAGCGAGGACGAGAAGTCAACGTGCGGCGAAGCCCTCTGGTCTGTGATCGAGGACGCGGAAAGGGTCGAGCGCGCAGAAGGGCGTATCCAGACCTTGCGCGCGGAAGTGTGGCAGCCGTTTGAGCGGCGGGCGCGTGTGCTCTCCGCCTTCGGTTATCTGGACTTCGCGCAGGAGCGCGTCACGGAGCGCGGAAAGTGGCTCGCCGATCTTCACGTCGATCGCACGCTGCTGGTCGGAGAAGCCGTCCGTCATGGGCTCTTCGATGCGCTCGATATGAAGCACGCCGCCGGGTTGATGGCCGCACTGGCGTCTGACGCAGATCGTGATTACGGCGAGCTTCCGCTTGATGACCAGCTTGTGACGACGCTTGCGCGATTCGAGGAAGTTGCTTATAAAGTCGCCACCGAAGAATGGAAGCAGGGGTTGGAGCCTGAGCCCGAGATCAACTTCTCGGCGGCGGCGACGGCGGCGCGTTGGGCCGGAGGCGCTGAGTGGTCTGAGCTGGTCGAAGAGACGCGCGCCGAAGAAGGCGACCTCGTCAGAATGCTTTCGAGAACCGGCGAGTCACTGTTGCAGGTCGCGGGACTTCGCGGCGCGCAGGCGCAGGCTTCACGCCGCGCGGCGCTCGCCGCCGAAGCCGTCTTGCGTGAGCCCGTTCGTTAAAAGCCGGAAGATCAAGGTGGAAGCATGAAACTCGCAATGCTCTTTGGAACGGAGCGCGCACGCGCTCTATTGATAACGCTTTTGATGATGATGATCGGCGCGGCGGGCTGCGGTGCTGGCAACCTCCACGAGAAGGAGACTGAGTCTGTGATGTCTAAAAATACAATGGGCGCGGCGGTCATCTACGTGGCGCTAGGGGATTCGACCGGCGTCGGTGTCGGCGCTGAGCATGGCGGCTATGTCGGGCGGCTCTTTGAACGGATCAAGCATGAGCGGCCCGGCTCTCAGCTGACCAATCTCTGCGTCAGCGGCGCGACGACCGAAGACGTGCTGCGCGATCAGACCGGGCCCGCTCTTTCGTCGGGCACGACGCTCGTCACCTTGGGCGTCGGCATTAACGATGCCGGGCGCGGCGTCCCTGTAGAGAGGTTCGCGCGCAACTACGAAGAGATCGTCAAGCGCATCAGGGCCAGAACAAACGCGCCCATCGTCATCACCAACCTCCCGGACGTTTCGCTCGCGCCCGTCGTCCCGCTCTTCATGCGCGACGAAGCGCGCCGCCGCATAG
The DNA here is from genome assembly GCA_036522655.1 of Pyrinomonadaceae bacterium. Lineage (GTDB taxonomy): Bacteria > Acidobacteriota > Blastocatellia > Pyrinomonadales > Pyrinomonadaceae > DASQYE01. Next base: position 57,208 of record DATDFK010000010.1, read on the forward strand.
AGCTTTACAACGAGCGCATCACGGACATCGCCACACGCTACGGCCTGCGCGTCGTCGATGCTTTCTCGACGACGCACGAAGTCATTCCGACGCATCCCGAATTCTTTTCCGCCGACGGATTTCACCCCTCCGACATCGGATATGAATACTGGGCAAAGACCATGTGGCCGACCGTCAAAGAGGCGATAAGTGAATAACTGTATGCTAGAATAAGCGTGCCGGGGCCGAGTCGAGTAGTGAGCGGCGCGCGGAATTTAAGTTTTGAGAGACGTGAAAATTATGGAAGTCTTACTGGCAGAGGAATACGGTTTCTGTTTCGGCGTCGAGCGCGCCGTCGATATGGTCGAGGAAGCCATCACGGATGGCGGGACGATTCGCTCGCTGGGCGCGCTGATTCATAACGCGCAGGAGATGGACAGGCTCGAAGCCAAAGGCGTGGCGACGATCAATTCGCCGTTGGAGGCGGACGCGCGCACCGTCGCCGTGATTCGCGCGCATGGGGTGACGCCCGAAGTGCAGAAGGAACTGGAAGAGAGAGCCGCGCGCGTCATCGATGCGACCTGTCCTTTCGTCACCCGTGTGCAGCACCTTGCAGAGCGCGCCGCCGAGCAGGGACGCGATGTCGTCGTCGCAGGCAATCCAGACCACCCGGAGATGATAGGCGTCGTCGGCTACGCGCCGAAGAATACGCATGTCGTGAGGGACGCGAGCGAAGTCGCGCGGCTTCCGATGCTGCACGCGCCGCTCGTCGTCTCGCAGACTACCATCAAGCTGCAAACGTTTCTGGAAGTCGCCGAGGCCGTGCGCGCACGCGCGGACTCAGAGCCGCAGGTCGTCAATACCATCTGCTCGGCGACGCGCGATCGTCAGGACGCGGCGCGCGCACTGGCCGGAGAGGTTGACGCCTTCTACGTCATCGGTGGGCGGCATTCATCCAATAGCGTCAAGCTGCTGGCCGTCTGCAAGGAACAATGCGAGAAGAGCTTTCTGATCGAGACGCCCGAGGAGATCAACCCGCTCGACCTGGAAGGCGTCGAGCGTGTCGGCGTCACCGCCGGAGCCTCGACGCCCAACTGGCTGATCGATCAGGTGCTCGAACGACTGCGCGCGATTGGCCGTGAATCAACACAGGCTGCGGTATGAAGAGTCGCGTTTGCTCACTAGCCCCTGCAAGGGGCGACTGAGCAATGACCAGCCCCTGAAAGGGGCGCAAGAGTGTAGCCCATGACGCAAGTCATGGGAATCGGTAGATAATGAATGAAGCCCCGAAGGGGCGTAAGATTCTCAACTTGAATTTCTTACGCCCCTTCGGGGCTTCACTATGTTTGGTTAATGCATTCCCACGGCTCGCGCCGTGGGCTACACTCTTGCGCCCCTTTCAGGGGCTTAATCGATTTAGGCTCTACAGGTCGTCTTCGATCTCTTCGACCTGATCGAGCGCGTTGATGAGATGGCGCGCTTCTTCCGAGCCGTACTCTATGGCCTGACATTCGAGCGCATCGCGGGCCACTGCGGCATCGACCGGGTCTGTGAGCAGAGAGATGAGCACGGAGGTCGGAGCCTGCGCGAGCGCTTCATGAGCGAGGGCGCGCACGACCGGATGCGCGGAGCGCGCAACCTCGCACAGCTCGCTCGGCGCAAAGCGCAAAGGGAGCGCATCGGCCAGCGCATCGATGCGTGCAAAGTCGTGCTGTTTGTGCGCTCGCTCGACCAGTTGCGCGAAGACCTCTGCCGACTGCGTCTGGCTCTGAAGCACCGAGGCGGTGGTCTCCGCCATGCGTCGCAAACCCGCCGCCTGTTCCGGGTTCAAAGCGACACCGGCCTCCGCCGCGCGCTCGTCGAGCGCTGCCAGCAGGCGGCTCAATTCCCAGTCCGAACGCGCATCGTAGGAAGGTGTGCGTGTGCGACTGCTGTTGACGGCTGTCGCGGGCGTCGATTGCAAAGCGCCGACGATCAGGCGACGCGCCTCCGAGCTTAAGCCCTCCCAGACACTCGCGACCCGCGCCCCGAAATCTTCGATTATCATTCTCAAAGTTGGCTCTCCTGCCGCACTCCCGATGGAAGCTTTTCCATCCCAATGGTTGTACTATACCGCGAAAAGATAACGAATGGCGAACCGGAGGGACGAGGAAAGGATGAAGGATGAAGGATGAAGGATGAAGGATGAAAGGAATGCTGCTCGTGCTTGAAAGCTTTTACTTCATCCTTCATCCTTCATCCTTCATCCTTGCTTTTAGTGAGTATGAGAAGCGAAGAGATTAATCGTGAGGCTTTGATCGCGGCTGTCGAGACGGAGTTGCCGGATGTCGAGCATTATCTCGATCTTCGGACGGGCGAGATTTTGATCGTCGTCGTTGGCGTCTCGGATAGTGATACGGGCGAGCTGGATGAGATAGCGCGCGACAACAGGCAGCTTGCGAGTCGCGTCCGCGCCGAGCCTGATCGCTATGAGCCCGTGCCGCACATCGCGCCGGAAGCAGAGTTTCGCTGGATGCAGGAATTCGCGGCGAGCATCGCCGACGAGCAGTTGCGCCACTCTCTCCAGAAGGTCTTGCGCGAATGCGCGGACGAATGCTTCGAGGCTTTCCGTCACGCCCTCAGAGATGTGCCCGAAGAGGAGCGCGAGCGCTGGTTTGCCTTTCGCAATGAAAAGATTGCGGAGTTTATAGACTCCTGGCTGGAAGGAAGAATCAACGACGAAGTATGAAGGAACGGCGATGAAGTGAAAGCGAGCGTCCTTTAGCTCATCGCCGCTCGTTCATCTATCCTTTGCCGTTGGCGGGTGCGTTGTGATCTATGATCTCCGTGATGGTCGTGAAGGGAATCTTGATGATCTCGCCGCTGGCCACTTCCATCTTGAGGCTCGGCGTCGTCAATGCCTGCGTCGTTTTCATGCTGCGGACGATGCCGCGCACGCGCTGTCCGTTCGTGGTAACTATCTCCACGTTATCATGACCGTAAAGCGGTTGGAGGGCTGCGAGAGCTTTGGTGACTTCCACTGTTTGTTTACCGCGCTTTCTTCGTTTCGATTGAGAGCCCGCGCCTGATAGCCTTGCAAAGGCTTCGGGCGTGGGCTGATTACAGGTTTCCCCTCGGGTGCTCATCCCATGAGCACGGCGCGTGCCAGATGCGCTTCTCATCGTCGTGTTGCGTTATAATAGCGCAAAAACCGGGAAGCGTCGCGCCCCGAGAGGCATTCATTCAAGAAACGAAAACCTTGACGGCGCATCAACAACGTGCAACCGTAGTGCTCGGATTGACGTATAAACGCACAGGAAACCGTATTCTTCCTCGAATGATGGTTAAGAGATCATGCAACCCGAACCAAAACGCGCTGCCGCACAGGCAGACTCCAAAGAGATAACCGTTTGCCCTAACTGTCACCTCGCCATGCCGAGCACGATGCGCTTTTGCCGCTCGTGCGGCTTCCGGCTGGGCGAAGGTGTGGCGGAGTATGCCGAGACGGTGCGACTGCCCAATCGTAATACCAGCGCGCCGTCGGGCTCGGCCCAGGCCGGAGCAGCCGGGCCGCAAGGCGTCAGGGATTGGTCGGCCATCGCTCCCGCAGGGCCCGCGCAGCAGCCCGCCGGTTATGCATCGGCTCATGTCGATACATGTGGAAAGAAGGGAGGCCGCAAGCGCGCGCCCTGGTTCATCTGGCTCGTGCTGGGGGTGACGGTCGCATCCGTGACGGGCGGAGGTCTCCTGTCGCCGTTCGGTCTGCGCAGCACGGGTCGCAATGCCGCGATGCGCAACGCCAAGCGCTCCTACGTCGGCACGAGCGAATTGAAGACGACGACGGGCGGCGCGACTTTCGATTATGTCAATCCGCCGGGATCGGCTGCGGACAAAGCCGGGCTCATCGGCGGCGACGTGATCACGACTTTCGACGGCCAGCCGGTGACGGACGCCGATCAACTCATGAAACTGCTCGTCGCCACTCCCGTCGGCAAGACTGTCGAGGTCGTCTTCATACGCGACGGCCAGACCAAAACCACGCAGATGACGACCATCTCCAAAGAGGAGAACAGCAGGCTCAACGAGTTGTTTGACTCCCGGCCCGAGGGCAAAGGCTTTCTGGGCGTAGATGATCTGGAGCGCGTCGCTGTGCCGGGGACGAACATCTACGGCGTACAGATCGAGGTGGAAAAGAACCTGCCCGCAGACATGGCCGGACTGCGCGACGGCGACATCATCGTCGAGTTCGATTCGATTCCCATACGCACGAGCCGCGAACTGGGAATGCGCATTGACCGCACAGTGCCCGGCAGCCAGGTCAAAGTCGTCGTCATGCGCGGGGGCGAGCGGCTCGAAATCCCCGTCAAGATCGGTAAGGAGTAACACTCAGGCGCGGCTTGCGTAATCGCGCAGCCGCGCCTCCATCTCGCGCCGCACGTCCTCGCGATCCTCTTCCTCTTCGTCCGCTTCAAACGTCTCGAAAAGCGCATAGGGCGTCTCGGCCACCAGCCGCAACTCCCAGGCTTCGCGCCCGGCGTGCGAGGCTCGCGCAAACCACAGGGCATCGACCGTCGCATCCTCCCATGTCACGTCAGCCAGAGGCTTTTGCGCCGAACCCAGCTCCGCGCGAGTCTCCGGGCGCACAAGCACACGCGCCAACCGCCAGCCGTGCGCGCTGTAACGGTTAATGATCTCATTAAATCGCTCAAGCTGATTCATAAGTGTAAGGATGAGGGGCGGAAGGATGAAGGATGAAGTAAAGGCATCTCAAATCTGAGATTCAATATTTCAAATTACTTTCATCCTTCCGCCTTCATCCTTGCTTTTTATTAACGGTCTTATCGAGCGCGAGTTTCCATGCGCCGTCTTCTTTGACGAACTCGACCGTCTCCCAGCGGCCCGTCTTTGCGTCCTTGAACTCAAGGGCCGCCGCGTCGTCGTTGACGATTTCGTTGCGCGTTTCGGGCAGTTGTTGCGGCATCGCTTCGGCGTTGGCCCGCAGCCCTTCGTCGGTCGTCTTGTGCGCTGCCCTCGCCATCTCCGCAAAATATTTCAGGGTGCTTTGCGAGAGCGTCTTCTTCATGCCTTCTGTATCGCGCTTGAGAGCGGCCTCGTAGTAGGTTTTGAAGGCTGCGCCGGGCGAGCGTTGGCTCCGGCAAGCCGGGGCCAGGACGCTTATGGCCGCGAGCGCAATATGGAGCAGTGTTGCCCGTCGTAACTTCATCCAGATACCGTGGAGGCTTTGTTGATTGAAACATGACGAGCACCAGTCGCGCTTCGTCGCTTCTTAAATTTTTTCAGAGCCGGGAGCAGCGAAGTATACCTTATTCAAAAGAGCGCGTTCCAGGCAGGCGGCCCCCGACCGGCGGGAGAAAAAGAGTCGCGCCTGTCAAATGTTTTAATGCGGACGCGGCGCTCGCGCTGATGGCCTTTGTTGACCGCGCAGCCCTGGGCCAACTATGATTCGCGATAATGATCGAGAGAAAACGGCGCACGCAGTTGTTTCAAGACAAAGGCTCTCTGAGAGGTCATGCGCCGACCCCTTTATCCGAGCGCCCGCAGATGTATGCGGCAGCGCGCCTGAAAGTCTTGAAGCGGCTATCGGCCCTCTGCCTGACGATGGCATTGACGAGCGGCGCGTGGCTCGCGTCGGGCTGCGCGCAATCAAAGCAAGGGCCCGCCGGGCTCGAAGCACAGCAGCAACAGCAGCAACAGCCTGCGGCGCGCCCGCGTCGCGCACAAGGCAACTCGAACACAACGACCACAACAACGCCGCCGGGCACGAACAGTAGTGAAAAGACCGAATCCATGAACGGGTCTGAGGCAAACGTTGACGAGCGACGCGCGGAAGCAGCCCCGGTCTCTTTTCAGGCCGCTCTCGAAAAAGCTCTTGCCGCGCGCGCGACGACCGTAGAGAATGTCTGCGACCAGCGGGAAGCGGTCTCGCGTCGCGTGCTCGAAGAGTACGGCGCGATGTTTGTCGCGAGCAGCCGCGTCAAGCCTCCGCCCGTCTGCATGTTTGCGAGCGAAGCGGACGTGACGAGGTTTCAGCGCGACGCGACCTTTACGACGGAAGTGATCGCCGGGGCGCGCATAGAACTGCAACCGGAGGCGATGAAGGCGCTACAGGCGGCGCGCGAGGATGCACGCCAGCAAGGTTTGAGCATTACGCCGCGCGGCGGGTCGGAGGCGGCGCGGCGCAGTTACGACGATACGCTGCGCCTGTGGAACTCTCGCTTTCTTCCGGCGCTCACCTACTGGAAAGGGCGCGGGCGGCTCTCCGAAGAGCAGGTCGCGCGGCTGCGCAGGGCTCCGCTCACGGAGCAGGTGCGCGAGGTCTTGGAGTTGGAAAAGAAGGGCATCTTTTTCAGCAAGAGCCTCACGAAGTCGATTCTTTATTCGGTGGCCGCGCCCGGCACATCACAGCATCTCTCGATGCTCGCACTCGATGTCTCGCAGTACGGCAACGCGCGCGTGCGGCGCATCCTGGCCGCTCACGGCTGGTTCCAAACCGTCAAGAGCGACCAGCCGCACTTCACCTATCTCGGCCACGAAGAGAAAGATTTACCGGCCCTCGGCCTCCGCCGAGTCGAAGCCGACGGACAAGTCTTCTGGATACCGAACATCTGAAAGCAAGGATGAAGGATGAAGGATGAAGGATGAAGTAAAAGCTATCAAGAACGAGCAGCAATGAGCAGCATTCTTTTCATCCTTCATCCTTCATCCTTCATCCTTGCTCTTAAAGGAGAACTTGACAAATGATCTTCTGCACACAATGCGGACACCAAAACGATGATGCGGCGCGCGCGTGCGCGAACTGCGGCATGGCGTTTGGCGGTCAGACCGGCTCGACGCCTTTCACGACCGCTACCCCGCCCGGCACGGGAACGCAGGGCGCTGGGAGCCCCGGCGGGTGGGCTGCGCCCTCCTATGGCGACCCGGCTTATAATATGCAACAGGCGGCGGGGCGTCCGGGCCTCTACGCGGTCGGCGAGAAGCGTGACCCGATACTCGTGCTGGTGCTCTCGTTTGTGACGTGCGGCATCTACGCCTTCTACGAGATTTACAAAGTCTCTTCGGAGTTGAGGGATGCGCTTGGGCGACAGGACGTGAACCCTGCTCTGGACTTGGTGCTCGGGGTCGTCACCTGCGGGCTATATTTTATCTACCTCTCGTACAGATACCCGCAGCTCATACTTGAGATGCAGGACAAGGTGAGACTACCGCGCAACGACATCTCTATGGTCTCGATCATCCTGGCCGTCTGCGGCCTGAGCGTCGTCAGCCTCTTCATGATTCAGACGGAGCTTAACAAGGTCTGGGATGCTGCGGGTGGGCGGCAGTAGTTGTTGTAGTAGTGGTGAGCGCAAGCGCTCTCTATCCGAGATAGAAGGTAGGCAGTATGCAAGTAGCGGTTGAAAGATTCTTCGATAATGCTGCGGGGCGCTGGCGGGCATGGATAGTGCTTCTGGGCCTGTCGGCGATGTTCCTGACGAGCGCGCTCTGGCGTCCGTCGGACAACGGCATCATCCTCTGTCCTTTTCGCGCCATGACGGGTTATCCGTGTCCCGGCTGCGGCATGACGCGCGCCTTCTCGGCCATCGCGCACGGCGAGTTGTGGCGCGCCGTTCGTTATAATCCGCTCAGCCCCCTATTGTTTCTGGCGGCGATAGTGATCTGGGCCAGCGCGGCGGCAACCATCTTGAGGTGGGAGGCGGCGCGCTCTGCGCTCGCGCGGCTGCGCCCGTCAGCCCTGGCCGCCAACGTGCTGATGGTGATCGTCATGCTCTGGTGGATCACGCGCCTCGCGGTCGGCATATGAAGCGCGGCCAAAGCGGAAGCCTTCAATGAAACGTTGTCCAACATGCCGGAGCACTTACACGGATGACTCTCTGCGCTTCTGTTTGCAGGACGGCGCGCCGCTCGTCAGCGTAAGCGACGAGCCTTCCTCGTTCGACCCCGAGCTGACCTTGCGCGAGGACATGCCCGAGCGTCTCAGCCATGACCCGCCGCCGACAGAGATTTTAGACGCGCGCGCCATGCCGACTATGCGCATGCCTTCGCCCGCGCCGACAGAAGACATACGTTCGCGCGCAACCGACGGCCCACAGCAAAACATCTCTCCAGCACAGAAGTCCTCAAACCCCGCGCTGACCATCGCCGTCATCTGTGTCGCCGCGCTGCTGCTCTTAAGCGCGGGCCTCGGCCTCATGCTCTGGATGCGGCGCTCGCCTGCCGCCGACGGTAATACTGCGACAAACGAGAGCACGCGCCGGGCCGCGACGAACGAAAACGGCGGAGCGACGGCGGGCGCGGACGGTAACGGCAATCGCAGCGCAGCGCCTAACAAAATCACCGCGACGGCCTCCTCGACACGACCGGCTCTGGCCGGTAATACTTACGATGCCGGTAACGTGCTCGACGGGCGTTTGATGACCGCCTGGGTCGAAGGCGCGGAAGGGCCCGGCATAGGCGAGTGGATACGCTGCGATTTTGAGCGCGAAGTGACGCTCGAACGCATCTCGATCGCGCCCGGTTATTTCAAGAGCCCGCAGATTTGGGCTCGTAACAATCGTATTGCGGCGGCGACCTTCTATTTCTCCGGCGGCGACTCGCGCCAGTTCCGCTTTCCCGATCGCATGGAGGAACAGCTTCTCGAACTCGGAGCGGTCAGGACAAGTTGGGTACGCATCGTCATCAATGAAGTGTATGCGGGAGCAGACCCGGACACGGCCATCTCTCAACTCGCATTTGAGTGGGAGCGGTAAATCGTTTAACGTAGTTCGGGTGGGGTTGAGAGAATGAAACGTTGTCCGACATGCCAGAGCACCTATACGAATGACGCCCTGCGCTTCTGTTTGCAGGACGGCACGCCGCTCGTCAGTGTGAGCGGCGGCAGCAGCAACCCGTCCGCCTACGACGCTGAGAAGACTTTGCGTATAGAGGCGTCAGGCTCCCGCGACGAGCCGCCGCCCACGGAGATACTGGGCCCAACGTCTCTGCCAACGGTTCCTTCATCAAAAACGCCCGCGACCGTATCGCAGCAGTCGCGCCCGACCGAATTCGCCGCGCCGAATTTGACGGCCCAGCCCTCCACTACTGCCCCGCGTAAGAGCAATATGCTTATCATTCCAGTCACGGTTGCCGCCACCGTGCTGGCGCTCGCGCTCGGAGGGCTCGTCGCGTGGCTTCTTTGGGGCAATAAAAACAACAGCGGGCCGGACGATGTGCGCATTGACGGAAACCGCACGGCGAGGACTACGGCGACCCCCGGCAGCAGTCCGGCGGCTTCGCCCGCTACGACGGCGAGCCCCACGCCCGCCGCCTCCGCCCCGCCCGTCGACGTGGCGGCGATACGAAATGAAGTGACAGCCCTGCTGAACGGTTGGGCCGACGCTTCTATGTCGCGCGACCTGGACGCGCACATGAGCTACTACGCGGACACGCTCGACACCTACTACACGAAGACGAACGTCAGCGCGAGCACCGTTCGCTCCGATCGCCAGCGCGCCTACGAGACTTACTCTTCGCTTGACATCCGTTTGAGCAATATCGAGATTAAGCCGGATGCAACGGGCGAGCACGCCACAGCCGTCTTCGACAAGACCTGGAATTTCGAGGGCGATGAGAAATCGACTTCCGGCTCCGTGCAGCAAAAGCTCTGGCTGGCCCGGACGGGTGGCCGCTGGCGCATCACCGGCGAGAAGGATTTACAGGTTTACTACGTCAATAAATAAGAGGCGCAGTTGAAACGCTGTCCGACATGCCAGAGCACCTATACGAATGACGCGCTGCGTTTCTGTTTGCAGGACGGCGCGACGCTCCTCAGCGTGAGCGACGCTCCATCATCCGAGCGCAATCGTATGGCGAGCGAAGAGACGCTCGACATCAGCGGCGGCGCAGCCGCAGCCATCACCGGCCTCGTCGACCAACGCGCCACGCCGACGGCCGAAACCCCGGCCGCCCAGCCAACCGCAATAGAAGGCGCAGGCACGCGCAGGCAGACCGCACCCGAAGAGCCACCAGCCGCCCCGCCGCAGAAAACCACGCATGCCGCCCTCATCGCGGGCGTCACGGCCATCGTCGTCCTGTTGCTCGTCCTCGTCGGCATAGGCATCGCCCTGCTGTTTCGCGGCGGCGGAAGATCAGGGCGCGGGGCGAACTCTGAGCGTGCGCGGAACGCAAACAACGTCAGCGAAAATCACGACGCGGATGAGATGACGAACTCCAACGCGCAGGGACGCGCGCGCAGGCCCGACATGACGGGTGAATTCTCGACGCAGGGGGCGCGCGCCGAAGCCAAAATCCTTCGCGGCCAATCAATCGTCCAGAGCGACATCGCCGGGCTCTCTCGCGCCGAGCTGCGACGCCTGCGTAATACCGTCTACGCCCGTCACGGTCGCATCTTCGAGCGAATGGAGCTGCAACAGTATTTCGATGGCCGACCTTGGTATAAAAAACGCTCCGACTACACGGACGATGACCTGACCCCGATCGACCGCGACAATATCAACTTCATCAGGGCGGCTGAAGATAGAAGCCCTTAGGATTGTGGCGGTAAAATATTTGCTTGACGGGGCAAAAATGGTAGACTGTCGCCGCAGTCCGGCCCACAGACGTTTTGACCGGACGTATCTTTCCCCGCACTTCGCCGGATAAAAAACAAACAAGAGCGCTGTTGCAGGCCCGCCCGGCCTTTCCCGCAAGAGGTTTTGATGCGAGCAGCATTGGCGACCCTTTAAGCCCCCTGGAGGGTCTCAGTCATGGATGTCCCCCACATCATCGCCGGTCGTTTTCGCATCGAATGCGAAATCGGCAGAGGCGGCATGGGCACTGTCTATCGCGCCACGCATCTCGGTCTCGAACGCCCCGTCGCCGTCAAGATCATCAAGACCGAATTCGCCTCCGACCCGCACGTCACCGACCGCTTTCTGCGCGAAGCCCGGACGATGGCGCGCCTGCGTCACCCGCACGCCGCGATGATCTTCGACGCGGGCAATCTGCCCGACGGTCGCCACTTCATCATCATGGAGTTTGTCGAAGGCGCGACGCTCTCCGAGACGCTCCAGCGCGACGGTCGCTTCACACCCGAGCGCGCCGTGCGCATCGCCTCGGACATCTGCGACGTGCTCGGCGAAGCGCACAGCCTCGGCATCATCCACCGCGACCTCAAGCCCTCGAATATTATTCTCAACGAGCGCGGCGTGTGCGTGCTGGATTTCGGAGTCGCCAAGGTGCTTCAGACCACCTCCAGCGATAAGGTCGCGACGCACGCGACGACCGGCTCGGGCGCGATCGTCGGCACGCCGCGCTACATGTCGCCCGAGCAGTGCATGGGTCAAAAGATAGACGTGCGCAGCGATCTTTATAGCCTCGGCGTGTGTCTTTACGAGATGCTGGCCGGGCGGCCTCCCTTCATCGACCCGCTGGCTTCCGCCGTGCTCGTCAAACAGGCGACCGCTCAGCCGACGCCGATCACTACGCTCAGGCCCGACTTGCCGCGCACGCTTGCCGCAGCTATCCATACGCTGCTCGCCAAACAGCCCGAGCACAGACCGCGAAGCGCCGGGGCCGCGCGCTCGCTGCTGGAAAAGAGCATCGTCCAACCGGAACGCGTCCTGCCCGAAATCTCTCCGATGGCGACGACCGTCTCCACTGTCGGGGCCGGTATCGGAGCCGGGCGCGGCCTCATCTTTCGCGCGCTCACGCCCGCGATCATGATTGCCGTGCTCGGCCTCATGCTCTTCGTCTGGGGAAGCAGCGGCCAGAGCATGATGCAAACCGCTTCGCTCGAAGAGACACAACCACCGGCCACGGCTTCGCGCGATTCGCTGGCGACGGGCGCGGGCGCTCCCGTCATCCTTCCCACATCTTCCGCGCTCACGATCGATGATGCGCGGCGCATCGTAGACTTTGCCGCGCACGGCTCTGTCAGCGATGTGCGCCTCGTGCAAAAGGGGCGCGAACAGGCAATCGTCTCCATTCACGACGAGCATCGCGCCGGTACGACTCATCTCTTTATGATGGAACGTGCGGGAGGACGCTATCGCATCACCGGGCGCGCGCCGCTCGACACGGAAGGTTTTCGCGGCGCGACCTGGACGGCTGAGAACGTGGACGCAGACGGCGACGGCTCCGAAGAAGTCCTCTACACGGGCACGAAACCCAGGGGAAGAGCGCAAGCCTATCGCCTCGTGCTTTATGTTCCGCGCACGCGACAGGCTTACGCGCTGCGCATCGAAGGGACATCGCCCGACGCTAAGACTCTGCGCGCAACGTGGTCGCCGAACGCGCTGCGGCGTGCCGCTACGCCCTATCGCGCGGCGCTGCACCTACAGGCGCGCAGCGTGACCGGCGCTCGCTGAAATCCTCTGATCAAGGTTATGAAGATCAAATCTATCCTGACGCCCGACGCGCCCGCTCCCGGCGGCCACTACTCGCAGGCCATCGTCCACAACGGCCTCATCTACATCTCGGGCCAACTTCCCATCAACCCTCGCACGGGAGAAAAAATCCTTGGGCCCATCGAAGAGCAGACTCGACAGGTGCTCGAAAACATCGGCGCGATTCTCAAGGCGGCCGGCAGCGATATGGGCCACGTCCTGAAGATGACGGTCTACGTTTCGGACATCGGCCTGTGGGGCGCTGTCAACGAGGTCTACAAGAGCTTGATGGGCGATGCCCGCCCCGCGCGCGCCGTCGTTCCCACCGGAGAGTTGCACTACGGCTTCCTAATCGAGATAGATGCCATCGCCGCCACCCTTGACGAATCCTAAAGCCGAAGCGCAAGCGCGCCTTGTCGCCCGAGCGTCCGACATGTCAAGATAGCTGTGCTCTGATCAACTTTATCCCGGCGTGTTGGGCCCACAGTTTCCGCTTATGAGTAGTTCACGGTTCGACCAATCCGCGTGCGATCAACTGGCGGATTGTGTGCGCGAGATCGAGCGCGAGACGGACGCCGAGCTGGTGATCGTCGTGCGTGCGCGCTCCGGCTCCTATCGCCACGTGGATTATCTCTGCGGAGCCATACTGGCTTACGCGGGCCTGCTCTTCCTGCTCTTCTCGCCCTGGACGTTCGCGCATTACTGGGTCGCCATCGATGTCGCGCTGTTGTTTGCGCTCGGCTTCTATATCTCTTCGCGCAGCGACGCGGTGCGCCGGCTGCTGACGAGTAAGAAGGCGCGGGCCGATGCCGTCCGTATGGGCGCGGCGGCGATGTTCCACGAGGCGGGGATCGCCAACACGGCGAGCGAGATGGGCGTCATCATCTATCTTTCGCTTCTGGAAAGGCGTCTGGAAATAATCGCCGATCGCGGCGTGTTGAAGGCCGCGCCGCCGCTTGAGTGGAACGAGCGCGTGTTCGAGCTTCATAAGGCCGGGCACAGGCCGCACCTGCCGAGCCTGCTGGAGGCGCTCAAAGAGCTTGGCGCGCTGCTCAAGCGATGCCTTCCGCCGACGGGCACGAATCCCAACGAGCTCTCCGACATGCCACGCTTCGACCTGCGATGAACCTCCGCACACGTACACGCGCGCTCATCCCCGCTATGGGGGCTGCCGGCCTGATGTTGATCGCGCTCGGCGACTCCGCGACCGTGCTGGCTCGCGTCGGCGGCGGGCAGGGTTATGGCGGTGGCGGTGGCGGCGGAGGTGGTGGCGGCGGCGGAGACGGTGGCGGGCTCGTCTACCTCATCTTCCAACTCGTTCGTCTGCTGATATACCTGACGATAGAGTATCCGGCGATAGGCATTCCGCTCGACATTATCGTGATCGGGGGCATCGCCTACTATTTCTTCAGGCGCACGAGCAGCAAGGTTTCAAGCTGGAGCTCGTCCACGTGCGCGAGCGTCGCTCCCGCCATGAGCGCGGGCACGACGCATGGCAGAAGCCAGCAGGATGTGAGCCGCGACCTGATGCAGTTGCGCCGCTTCGACCCGAATTTTTCGGAGATCATCTTCACGGACTTCTGCTACGCTCTTTACGGTCGGGCACACAACGCGCGCGGGCGTCGCGGCGCGCTCGATGATCTCTCGCCTTACCTGAGCGCGGAGGCGCGCGCCGTCCTTCTCTCTCTTAATCCGAAAAACCTGCGCGAGGTCGCGGGCATCATCGTCGGCTCCATGCAGGTCGCGGACGTGCGCGGCCTCTCTTCGCCGATGGTCTCGATCAGCGTGGATTTCGAGACCAACTATACGGAGCTTACGGGAGCGGAAGGCGGCGCGACGCGGCAGATGACTTACTACGCGCGCGAGCGCTGGGTTATGGAGCGCAGGCGCGACGTGCTTTCGCCGCCGCCCGCACAGGCCGTCGCCCTGCACTGCCCGCGTTGCGGCGCGGCCTTACAGAAAGATACGACGGGCGCTTGCGCCTTCTGCGGCGCGCGCATAGAGAGCGGCGAGTTCCAGTGGTTCGTCCGCACGATCACGCTCCTGAGCCGCGAAGAGCGCGGGCCGCTGCTCACATCAAACGTGCCGGAGGTGGGGACGGACAGGCCCTCGGTCGTGCAGCCGAGCTTCGCCAATATCCGTGCCTATTTCGAGAAGAGCCACCCGGAGTTTAACTGGGGCGAGTTTCAGACGCGCGCCCGCATGATCTTTACAGAGCTACAGGCCGCCTGGTCTGCGCTCGATTGGGAGCGCGCGCGCCCGCACGAAACGGACAATATCTTCCAGATGCACCGCTACTGGATCGAAGCGTACAGAAAACAAAATTTACGCAACATGCTGGATCAGTGCCGCATCACCTCCATGCAGCCCGTCAAGATTATGGAGGATGCCTTCTACAATGCGATCACCCTGCGCATCTGGGCCGAAGGTTATGATTACACGGTGGACAAGAGCGGGCGTGTCGTTGCCGGGTCTAAGAAAGAGCTGCGGCGCTGGAGCGAATACTGGACGTTCATACGTAACCGCAACGCGCGACCGCAGCACGCGCGCACAGACCTTTCGTGCCCGAACTGCGGCGCGCCGCTCAAGGTCAACGCGACCGGCATCTGCCAGTTTTGCGGGGGCAAGATCACTTCGGGCGAGTTCGATTGGGTGCTGTCGAAGATCGAACAGGACGAATCTTATGCTGGCTGACATCCCGAGCGGGTTTTGAGACATCGAACGGGGCGGCCAATTTTCCGAAAAACAGGCGCGCGAGCGGAAACTTAGAGCGCGCCGGTTACGTAAAATTTATCCCGCACAAGCGTAGAGAGGCGAAAGCATTTTCTTTAGAGCGTTGCATCGATTTGACCTCTGCGCCCGCGACGGGCCGGAATCCGCTAATCTCTTTTCACGAATGGAGTTTTTTGTGAGACGCACCTTTTATATCTTCGCGCTCATCCTGGCGATAGTCGCGCCGCAGATTGTCCCCGCCGCCGCGCCGCAGCCGTCCCAAAATTTACTAAGGCGCACGAGTGCCGCCGCGCAGACGGCGGGCGCGACCGCTCCCGCCAGGCAGCAGCAGGCCCAACTCGTCAATCGCGTGCTTGCCAACGGTCTCGAAGTGATCGTGCTCGAAGATCATTCCGTGCCGCTCGTGACCATCGAGCTTGCCGTCAAGAACGGCTCTTACACAGAGCCGCCGGAACTGAACGGCCTCTCGCACCTGTACGAGCACATGTTCTTCAAGTCCAATCGCGCGGTCGCCAATGCCGAAGATTACCTGCGCCAGATAGGCCAGATGGGCATCGCCTACAACGGTCAGACGCAGACCGAACTGGTCAACTATTATTTCACGACGACGAGCCCGAACATGAAGACTGCCATGCAGTTCATGCGCGACTCTGCCCGCTACCCGCTCTTTGAAGACGGCGAGTTCGAGCGCGAGCGACAGGTCGTCATCGGCGAGATCGATCGCAACGAGTCGAACCCTTTCTTCTATTTGAACCGCGAGATCAACGACCGTCTCTTCTTCAAATATCCGAGCCGCAAGAATCCGCTCGGCAATCGCCAGACCGTCTCGACCGCCACGACCGACATGATGCGCCTGATACAGGGGCGCTACTATGTGCCGAACAATTCGGCGCTCGTCGTCACGGGCGACGTGCGACCCGAAGAGGTCTTTAAGATGGCCCAGGAGTTGTACGGCGATTGGCCGCGCACCGAAGACCCCTTTATCAAGTACCCGCCGGTCGAGCACCCGCCGCTCGCGAAAAGCGAGGGCGTGATTATCAAGCAGCCCGTGCAGAACGTCGTCATCGAACTCGGCTGGCACGGGCCCTCCATCGGCAAGGACAATCCGGCGACCTATGCCGCCGATGTCTTCTCCTTCATCCTGACGCAGCCGAACTCTCGCTTTCAGCGCGCGCTCGTCGACACGGGGCTCGTCAACGGCGTCGGGATCGGCTATCTCACACAGCGCAACGTGGGCCCAATCACGATCATCGCGCAGACATCGCCCGAGAAGGCCAAAGCCGCCACCCGCGCCATCTATGAAGAGATCGCGCATTTCAACGACAAGGACTATTACACGGACGAGCAGCTTGAGAGCGCCAAGGCACTGCTCGAAGCGGACGATCTTTATTCGCGCGAGAAGCTGAGCGACTACGCGCACACGCTGAGCTTCTGGTGGGCATCGACGGGCCTTGATTATTTTCGCGGCTATCTCGGAAACCTGCGTCGCACGACGCGCGCAGACATCAGCCGCTACGTCACGACCTACATACAGGGCAAGCCGCACATCGGCGTCGTGCTCATCTCCGAAGATGCCCAGGCAAGGGCCCAACTGAAACCTGAAGACCTGATCGGCCAATGAGAAATAGTATGAAAAACGAAGTCAGCGGAAAGCGAAGTATACAGAAGATGAATCACAAAGCCCGTAAGCTGAATGATGTAGCACGGCGCGGCACTGGCCGCCTTCTTCCGGCCATTCTCGGCCTTGTCCTCTCGATCATAACCACGCTGCCCTTTACGACCGCACAGGCGGCGAAGACGACGCGCAGCTTGCAGGCTCAATCAGGACAGGCAGCGAAGACGACCGGCGGCGCGCAGCAGACGGCTACCACTACTACTACTGCGCCCGATCAAGCCTCGATCCAGAACGTCGAGGCGACACAGGCCGCGCTCGTCACGGAGTTTGATGTCAACGGCCTGAAGGTGATCGTCAAGAGGCGACCGGGCAGCCTGACCGTGGCCGCGGGGCTTTTCCTGCGCGGCGGCTCGCGCAATATCACGGCGGAGAACGCAGGGATAGAAGCCCTGATGCTGGACGTGGCGACGGAAGCCAGCACGAACTTTCCGCGCGAGCGTATGCGCTCCGAGACCGCGCGTATGGGGACAGTGATCGGTGCTGGAGCCAACTACGATTACTCTGCTCTGACGCTGGCTTCGACGCGCGCCAACTTCGACCGCTCCTGGGAAATCTTCAAGGATGTCGTGCTTCACCCGTCGTTCACGAAGCAGGACGTGGAACTGGTGCAAAGCCGCAGGGTCGCGGCGCTGCGCGACGACGAGGATACCCCGGATGATTACCTGCAACGCTTGCAGGAACGCGTCGCCTACGTCGGTCATCCCTATTTCAATCGCCCGAGCGGCACAGCCGAGACGGTCAGCCGTCTGACGGCCGAAGACCTGCGCCGCTATCACCAGCAGATGATGCAGACCTCGCGTCTGCTCCTGGTGATCGTCGGCGATCTCGATCCGGTGCAGCTTCGTGCTTCCATCACGCAGTCCTTCGGACGACTCCCGCGCGGCGATTACAAGCCCGCGCCGCTGCCACAGCTCACCTTTGCCACGCCCTCTGTCGAAGTCACAAAGCGCGGCTTGCCGACCAACTACATTCAAGGTCTGTTTGCCGCGCCGCCCCTGACCGCCGCCGACATCTACCCGATGCGGATCGCCTCAAGCGTCCTGCAAGACCGCGTTTTCGAGGAGGTGCGCGTCAAGCGTAATCTCTCTTACGCGCCAAGCTCTTTTCTCAAGAGCCAGGGAGCGAACGTCGGCGGCATCTACGTCACGGCTGTTGATGCCAACAAGGCCGTGCGCGTCATGCTGGACGAGATCGCGCGGCTGCAACATGAGCCGATCAGGGCGGAGGAGATCACGGGCGTCGTTTCGCAATACCTGACCAGCTATTACATGGGCCAGGAGACCAACGCGGCGCAGGCGGGCGAGTTGGCCCAGTATGAGCTGATCGGCGGCGGGTGGCGCAACTCGCTCGTCACGATCGAACGCCTGCGCGCCGTCACCCCGGCTGACGTGCAGCGCGCCGCAAGCACCTACATGCGCAACATACGTTTCGTCGTCATAGGCAATCCAGACCAGATAGACAGAAACATCTTCACCAGTAAGCTCGGCGCGGAATAAAGAGACGGCCGCTTGTCGGGTTCTGACGAAGAAAGGGTGAAGCTTGAAGATCAAGCTTCACCCTTTCTCATTTTACGTTACGCTTTTATCTATGAATTTCGCTCTTCAGCTTATCGTAGAGCTTGGCGTCGAGCGGTTCAAGCAGGTGGCTCTGCGCGATGGCCTGTGCGCGGTCGCCGACTTCCAGGTAAGTCATGCCGAGGTTGTAGTAGGCTTCGGGCTGGCGCGGGTTGAGACGCACGGCCTGCCTGTAGGCTTCGATGGCTTCGTTGAAGCTTCCCGAATAGAAGTAGGCGTCGCCGAGCTTGTTGTATGCCTCGACGGATGTCGGGCGCAGGCGTATGGCCTGTTGAAAGGCGCGTATGGCGTCGCGGTTCTTGCCCTGTTTGACTTTGCAGTAGCCGACCTGAATCCAGGCTTCGGCCCGGCTCGGATTCTTATCCACGGCAATCTCGAAATAGCCGAGCGCGCTCTCATAGTTGCCGAGCCACAGCGAGTTGAGCCCGTTCAGATACCATCGCTCCGAGGTGGCGTCGGCCTGCGGGCTGCCGCGTAGCTTCGCGGCCAGCTCCTCAAAGCTCAGCAGCTTTTCCGGCTCAAGCGATGTGAGCCTTGAGGCCGCGAGCGCAAGGTTGATGTTCTGGCCGTTAGTGACCACCATCGTCACGACGCCGACGACCTCGCCGCGCATGTTAAAGAGCGGGCTGCCCGAATTGCCGTGCGAGATGGGCGCGGTGATCTGAATAATGCGGGCGAGGTTCGGCACTTCGCGCACAGCCGAGACGATGCCGTCGGCGATAGAGCCTTCCATCCGTAGAGGATTGCCGATGACGAAAATCTTCTCGCCCTCTTCCGGCACGACGTTCGATATGTCCAGCAGGCGTGCGCGCTCGGGCGGCATGTTGATGCCGAGGATGGCGAGGTCGCCTTCGAGGTCAACGTCCAGAATGCCGTTGACGGGAAAGGTCTTGCCCTTACCGTCGAAGGTTCTGATCTCCGCGTGGTGCGCGCCCTCTATGACGTGAAGGTTGGTGACGACCTGGCCGGGACGGATGAAGAAACCGCTGCCGGTCACGGAGACGTTGTTCTTCGCGTCGTAGGTAATGACGGAAACGACCGAAGGCTTGACGCGGCGTATCAGTTCGGGAAGCGATTCCTGGGCAGACACATGGCGGCTGAAAAGGATGAGCGAAGCGAGGGCCAGCAACAGGGGGAAGTTGCGTCTCATAGCTTGAAATCCATTTTAACAGCGGGCACAGAAGACAACTCGTACCCGGTAAAAAAGGGAAAGCCCTTCCAATATAAAGATGGGAAGCCCTTCCTGGTTTCTGGGAGCTAGGCGCGAGGTGCGCCGCAAACGAACTGCGAGACCGAAAAGCTTACTTGCTCGTCTTGAGTTACCCCTTGTCGGATAGCCGTTTCATCGTCGGGGGTTTGGCGACCGGGAGTTCCCGACCACCGAATCATCGGCTGTCCCTGACTATACCACAACCGGCGCGCCCCCAAGTCACACTATTTCGGATAAGGCGCGCTCCGTTTGTAAAAAATTCCCACGGCGGAAATGCGCCCAAATCCAAAGAGGCCGCCTTTCGGTATCGAAGGCGGCCTCTTTGGATTTGTCGTTGCACCGGCTAGCCGAGCGCCGACCGTGTTGATGGTTCCAAACGGTTACTTGATGATGGTTCCAACGACCGTTCCGGTCGGGTTCGAGAACTCATCTTCCATCGTGATCAGCAGCCCGAAGTCCTGCAAAGCGGTCTCGGTCTGAATCTGCGCCTCGTTGCGTTGGCCCGTATTGACTATCTGGCCCAGACGCACGTACTTGTTGTCGGGCGAAACGGCCCACAGGGCATAGACCTGACCGGCGGGCGCGTCCTTCAACTCATGGAAGCGCATCTTGATCGTCGTGGGCCCATCCTTGCGCGGCTCTATGTAGACGTTGGCGCGCGAGCCCGTCATCGCTCCCGACAGCTTGATCTTCATCTCCGTGTCCGTCCCACGACGGAAGCCCGGAATGCCAAGCAGCGGCGCGCTGTAGGCCGAAGCCGTATTCGCCGTCGTCGTCGCCGAAACGCGTTCGCCGACCGCCGCGCCATCCCTCTCACCATGACTTGCGAGCGGGACGACGGCCAAACCCTGCGGCACTGCGCTGCGCAGCATCACGTTCGTCGTCGGCGTATAGGTCGTCAGGTTAGATTCGGGCGAGAGCACGAGCATGAACCTGTCGAGCGGCGCTGTCGTCGTCGCGCTGAATGTGCCCGTGCCGTTATTGACGGAGACCGGCCCGAGCATGGTCACACGCCCATTCGGGTCAACCGCGTAGAGATTCAAGTTGCTCATGTCGCCCGAGAGGCCCGACAAATCCAAGTTGATCGTCGTGCCGTTCGCCATACGCATGATCTTGGCTGTGCCCGTTGCGCCGGGAAGCGTCGCGCTCGGCATCAGGTTGACCATGACTTCTTTGCCGACCGGATACTCGACGACAGTCCATGAGCCGTCAGCGTTTTGTGTGGTCTGTGTGACTGTGTTTCCCGTTACGGTGGTGGTCGTCGTTCCTGTGGTCTGTGTGTTCTGGCCGAGAGCTAAGCCCGCCGTCGTGAGGGCCAGAACAATCCCTCCTACGATGCTTACTAAACGTTTACTCATCTAGTTTCTCCTCCTGAATTTTACTAATTTTGCCTGTCGTGGGGGGAAGAACAGTATTAACCTTGACCATTTAACCGCAATGACCATGCCAGCCACCGGGGTAATGTTAAGTTGGTGTAAGTCAGGAGTTTACGAGCGGCCAGCGGCCCCCCTCAAGCGGAGAGCGACACATTACGATACACGCGTGTACGGCATTTCACCGCTTATTCGGCCAGTGAAAAGCCCCGCGAGGGGCGAAAGAATGTAGCCCACGGCGCAAGCCGTGGGTATTTCGTAGTCAAACATAGTTAAGCCCCGGAGGGGCGAAAGAAACTCAACTCGAATTTCTTTCGCCCCTCCGGGGCTCTCTCATCTGTTCTTATCTTATTCCCGCGGCTCGCGCCGTGGGCTACATTCTTCCGCCCCTTGCAGGGGCTTGTGAACTACATTCCGTCGCCCTTGCAGGGGCTTTGATGCGCGTCCCTGTTCTCTCTTAATAGCTGTGCAGCTCGGTCAAAGCTCGCAGCACGTCGTCAACCTGCGGCAGGATGGCATCTTCGAGTTGCGGTGCGTATCCGACAAAGGTATCAAGCGCGCCGACGCGGCGGACGGGTGCATCCAGATACTCGAACAACTCGTCCGCGATGCGCGCCGCTATCTCCGCGCCGTAGCCGAACGAGAGCGAGTCCTCATGGGCGACGATCACGCGGTTGGTCTTCTTCACGCTCTCCGTGATCGCCTGCCAGTCGTAGGGCGCGAGCGTGCGCAGGTCTATGATCTCGACATTGATGCCCTGCTGCTCGGCCTGCTTGGCGGCGACGAAAGAGCGTTGAACCAGCGCGCCGTACGTGATGATCGAAATATCCGTGCCCTCGCGCACGCGCCTGGCCTTGCCGAAGGGAATCATAAAATTGTCCGGCGGGTACTGCGATTTGTTGTACGCCTGCCGGTACAGGTGCTTGTGCTCAAGGAAGAGCACGGGGTCGTCGGCGCGTATGGCCGTGCGCAGCAGCCCGTTGGCGTCGAGCGCGTTTGAAGGATAGACGACGCGCAGGCCCGGTATGTGCGAGAAGATGGAGACGCCGGACTGCGAGTGATAGATCGCGCCGCCCTTCAGGTATCCTCCGACCGGCACACGCATGACGACCGGCGCTTTCCATTCGCCGCCGGAGCGCCACCGCATCAACGCCAGCTCGTTTCTGATCTGGTGATAGGCGGGCCAGATGTAATCGAAGAATTGAATCTCCACGACGGGCTTGAGACCGCGCGTCGCCATGCCTATCGCGCGCCCGACAATATTGGCCTCGGCCAGCGGCGAGTTGAAGACGCGCGCCGCGCCGAACTTTCTTTGCAGGTTGGCCGTAACTTTAAAGACGCCGCCCTTGCCCTTCACCTTGTCCAGATTCTCTTCGCGCGAGCAGTCTGCGACATCTTCGCCGAAGACTACGATGCGCGGGTCACGCGCCATCTCTTCGTGAAGACAACGATTGATGAGATCGACCATCGTGCCCGCGTTGCCGGAAACGGTCGCGCCCTCTTCGGTATCGAACTCGCTGGAGGTCGGGTCAACGTCGGGCGAATAGACGAACTCGGTGGCTGTTTCGGGCGCAGGCTGCGCGCTGGTGAGCGCAATGTCCGTCGCCTCGTTCACTTCACGATCAACCTCGTCCTTGAGCTGTTGCAGCGCTTCCTGCGTCAGGATGTTCTCTTCGACGAGAAGCGCGCCGAAGCGTTTCACCGGGTCGCGCTCGGCGTCCGAAGTCCTCTCTTCGTCGGGGCGATAGAGCTTTTCGTCATCGGAGAGCGAATGCGAGTAGGGGCGTATCACCTTCGCATGAACGAAGGACGGCCCGCGCCCCGCGCGACAGTTCTCGACCGCGCGCTGCATCACTTCGAGGGATTCGAGCGGGTCTGTGCCGTCGCACTTTTGAATGTACAGATCGGGGAAGCCCGCGACGAGCTTGGAGATGTCGCCGCCAGCCGTCTGCACCTCGACGGGCACGCTGATCGCGTAGCCGTTGTCCTCCACCAGAAACAGCACGGGCAGGCGCAGGTTACAGGCCGTATTGAGCGCCTCCCAGAACTCGCCCTCGCTCGTCGTGCCGTCGCCCAAAGAGACATAGACCACTTCGTCGTCGTGGAAGCCATCGATGCGCTCGCGCAACTCCTCTATGAGCTTGACGCGGTGGCCTGCTTCGGCGCAGCCGACGGCCTGTAGCGCCTGCGTCCCCGTCGGCGAAGATTGCGAGACGATGTTGAGCCCCTTATGTCCCCAGTGCGAGGGCATCTGGCGACCGTGCGAGTTCGGGTCGGCCTCTGCGCCGACAGCCGAGAGAAGCTGCTCAAGCGGGGTCATGCCGAGTTGAAGGCACAGCGCGCGGTCACGATAGTAGGGATAGAACCAATCGTAAGCGGGCTTCAAGGCCATCCCGGCGGCGACCAGTATGGCCTCGTGGCCCGCGCCGCTGATCTGGAAGTAAATCTTATTTTGTCCCTTGAGCTGAATCTCTTTGTCGTCGAGCCGCCGCGACAAATACATCGTCCGGTAAATTCCGATCATCTGTTCGCGGTCGAGCTCACCCTGCTCGCGCGCTTCCGTGACTGCGCTGCTCATCGCGTCTGTTCTCCTAACGAGTTTCAATACTTTGGTATCAGTCTTCATAATCGCTCGCAAGCGTCATGCGATAATCTTCCGCCATTGAGGGATGACTATGCTTTTGTGCCGCCTCGATGCCGCGCTCGTAAGCCCGGCGCGCTTCGTCGCGGCGTCCCGTCTTCTCAAGAGCGCGGGCGAGCATGCCGTATGCCGCGCCTTCGTCGTCGGTGCGCTGGAGATAGTCCGTGAGCGCTGCGATCGCTTCCTCGTACTGCTCCGCCTTCAAGTATTCGTTCGCGAGCCCGAAGCGCACCATCGTGTTTTCGGGGTCGCTCTCCAACATCTGCCTGAAAGCTTCTATGCGTGACGTGGCCATCAACTGCTCCTTACGCGCTTGTGCGACTCATACGACGAAGGGTCGATTGCCGCCCGTGAGCAGCTTGGCAATCGTCTGCAACTGCATATTGGATGTGCCCTCGTAGATCGCGCCGATCTTCGAGTCGCGCCAGAATTTCTCGACGGGGTAGTCTTTGACGAAGCCGTAGCCGCCGTATAGCTCGATGGCGCGCGAAGCTATGCGCTCTGCCGCGCGCGACGAATAGAGCTTCGCCATCGCGGCCTCTTTGACGAAGGGCTGGTGCGCGTCCTTCAAACGCGCGGCGTTATAGACCATCAGGCGCGCGGCTTCCAGCTCGGTCGCCATCTCGGCCAGTTGAAACTGTACGCCCTGAAATTCGTTGACCGCCTTGCCGAACTGCTCACGCTCGGCCGTGTAGGCGAGTGCGGCCCCGAGCGCGCCGCGAGCAATGCCGATCATCTGCGCGCCGATGCCTATGCGTCCCTCGTTTAAGGTCTCGATCGAGACTTTATAGCCGCGACCCACTTCCCCGAGCACGTTCTCTTTCGGCACGCGGCAATCTTCGAGAATAATCTCGGTCGTCGAGGAAGCCCGTATGCCGAGCTTGTTCTCCTTCTTGCCGACTGAGAAACCCCCGAAGCTTTTTTCGACGATGAAGGCAGTGATGCCGCGATAGCCCGCGTCCGGGTTCGCGTTGGCGAAGACGATGAAGATTTCCGCCTCGTTGCCGTTCGTGATCCAGAGCTTGCGCCCGTTGAGGATGAAATGATCGCCGCCGTCTACGGCGCGCGTCGCGAGAGCGAAGGCGTCGGAGCCGGAGCCCGCTTCGCTCAGGGCGTAAGCGCCGACGCTCTCGCCCGCGAGCCGCGTCAGGTACTTCTTCTTCTGCTCGTCATTGCCCCAGCGCAGGATGGCGTTATTGACGAGCGTGTTCTGCACGTCGACGAAGACGCCGACCGACGGGTCAACGCGCGAGAGTTCTTCTACCGCGATGATCGCCGTGAAAAAGCCCGCGCCCGCGCCGCCGTATTCCTCCGGCGTTTCGATGCCCATCAATCCGAGGTCGAAGCATTGCTTGATGAGCGCGGGGTCTAGGCTGCCGCGCTCGTCCATCTCTTCGACGCGGGGCCTGAGCTCGCCTTCGGCAAACTCGCGCACGCTCGCTCGAAACATCTCCTCGTCTTCGGAAAGCGAGGTCAGAGGTCTCTGAGGTTGTTGATCTATTACTGTTTGACTCATCTTTGTCTTGCTCAGGGAAAACCGTTGTAAGTTTTGAATATAGCATCATAATCAAGGCAAAAGGTAAAAGGCAAAAGGCAAAAGCGAGAAAAGTCTTCCACCCCGCTTCACTTTTACCCTTTGCCTTAGTCGCTTTCGCCTTCTGCCGACGATTGTCGGGCAAATACTGCTCTCGGAAAACTTCATTGCCGGAGCGGCGCGCCATCAATTCCTGCGCATCTTCACTTTTGCCTTTTACCTTTTACCTTTTGCCTTATTTCGGCACGTCTATTGCGGGGTTGAGAATGGCCGCACGATACCGTATCTTGCTGCTTACTCGAACCGCTCAGAACCGATGAGCCAAAAGCGCCAGGGACGCCCCGACACCTTGTAGCATGAACCAGAGCGCTCAGAACAAGACCGCCTCGAAAAGATTTACGCCGCTCGGCATTATCTTTGCCATCCTGGGCCTGCTGCTCTTCGTCTATTTCGTCAGGTCTGCGGGCGTCGGCGAGATCACGGACGGCATACGCAGGCTCGGCGTCGGGTTTCTTTTAGTCCTCGTCATCAGCGCATTTCGCCCGGTGGTGCGCGCCCTGGCATGGACGCGATGTTTTGAAGCGCCGCACGAGTTACGCTTTCGCGATGCGCTCTGGGCCTACCTGATCGGCGACGCCATCGGAACGCTCGTGCCGCTCGGCATCTTTGTCTCTGAGCCTGCCAAGGCCGCCCTGGTGCGCAAACGCGTGCCGCTCATGGCGGGCCTTTCCGCCCTCGCCGTCGAAAATCTTTTTTACAGTCTCTCGGTCGCGCTCTTCATCTTCTCAGGGATGGCGGCGCTGCTCTTCAGCTTTGAGTTGAGCAAGCCTTTAAGGATGGTCAGCCTCGGCGCGCTCGTCGGGGTCGTCGTGGCCGTCGCCGTCGCTTACCTGGTTATCCGTCAGCAGTGGAAATTCCTGAGCGGTGCGCTTGAGTATCTGTACAGGCGAGGGGTCGGGCGACGAGTGCTGGAGACGCGGCGCGAGCGCGTGCGCTCACTGGAAGAGCGCATCTACGGCTTTTACACGCGCAACCGTTCGCGCTTTCTGCCGATACTGCTGCTGGAAGCCTGCTTTCACCTGTCGGGCGTGGCGGAGGTTTACGTCGTGCTCCGGTTTATCAGCGATACGTTCACGGGCAGCGCGGGCGCGCTGCTGCTCTCGGCCTTCGTGCTCGAATCCGTCAATCGCGTCATCAACGTAGTTTTCAAGTTTGTGCCCCTGCGAATGGGTGTCGACGAGGCTGGCTCCGGCTGGGTGACGCACGTTCTCAAACTGGGCAAGGCCAGCGGCGTGACGCTCGCCATCATACGCAAGGCGCGCGTCATCTGCTGGACGGCGCTCGGCGTCGCCCTGCTGGTTCGTCGCGGCCTCTCGCTGCGCGAGGTGACGGAAGAGACGCGCGCGGCGGTCGCCAAAGAGATAGCCGCCGCCCCGGCTGTTCCGGCAGGCGAATCCAGATAGCAGGAAAAGAGAGGATACGAGGTCATCATGCAGTCAGTACCGCCAAAGGTCTCGGGCGGGTCGTGGCAACGTCGGACACCCGCCCGGCTTGAGCATGCGGTACTGACCTTTCTCTTTAAGGAGTTACTTGTCACGCTCTGTTGAGATAGAAACGGCACGGCGCGAGGCGGAAGCTTTTCCCGCAGCCGGATGGCTCCCCCGGATGAGGGTGGGCCAATGGTCTATTCCGCTCGCCCTCGCCGCGCTGCTCGTCCTCGGCTTCGGCCTGCGCCTCAGCGGAATCTCAAGGGTCGGCTTCGCCGAGGACGAGATCAATAAGCTCGAAGCCGTACGCGCTTATGAGCACGGCGACATCAGCCCGAACGCCGAGCATCCGATGTTGATGAAGGCGCTGATCTTCGTCTCGATGCACGCGGCGCGCGCCTGGAACGCGCTGCGAGACGCCACGCAGGTGAGCGACGAAGCGGCGCTACGCTTTCCCAACATTCTTTTCGGCGCGCTGACAGTCCTGCCGCTCTTTCTCCTCACCTCGGCCCTGTTCGACCGCCAGACGGGGCTCGCCACCGCCGCGCTCTGGGCGGGCGGCATCAACGCCATCACCTACAATCGCATCGCCAAGGAAGACACACTGCTCGTCTTCTTCATGCTCTTCGCCTTCTATTTTTACATACGCGCCAAGCAGGCTGCGCCCTCCGAAGAGAAGACCAAGCGCCGGAACTACGCTTTGAGCGGGGCCTCCTTCGCGCTCATGTTCGCCTCGAAATATTTCCCGCACTATTTCGGACTCAACGCGCTCTATCATCATTACTACAGGGTACGCGAGCGCGCGCCCGGCGAACCTGCGGGGCACACGCCGCGCATCTTCTACTTCATCATCCCCGTCGTCTTTCTCTTAGCCAACCCGGTCGTGCTCCTGCCGCAGACGTGGAGTTACTTGCAGGCTTACACCAGCGAGCAATTGCTGACGCACACGGGCTACCTGATGGGCGAGCATCTCTACCGGAACAACTCTTCGGCGACGCCCTTCTGGGGAACGCCCCTCTATTTCTACGCGCTCTTTCTGGCGATCAAAGTTCCACTGCCCGTGCTCGCGGCTTTTCTCGTCGGACTGTGGGAATGCTTTCGTCGCTTCAGGAGCCCTAAGCACGCCTTTCCGCTCCTGATGTTTCTCTTCTGGATCGTGCCCTATTCGCTCTTCGGCGCGAAGTGGCTGCGCTATACCCTGAGCCTCATGCCCTTCGTCTACATGATCGCCGCCGTCGGCATCATGTTGCTCGTGCGCTTACTGGCTTCGCTTCTAAGCGGGCTCGGCGCAGAACGCTCACAACGTCTGGCGAGCATCGCGGCCCTGCTGATCTTCATCGCCTGGCCCGCCGCAGTGGCCTACGCCAACCGCCCGCACTACGCCGCTTACACCAATGCGCTCGGCGGCGGGCGCACAGGTTATTATTTCCCGCACGACGAATTTTATGATGACGGTCTGCGCGAGGCGATACGTTACGTGGCGGAGCACGCGCCCGCAGGCGCAACCATCGCGCACGAGACGCCTGGCGTCGTGCGCTACTACTCGCAGCGATACGGGCGCGCGGATTTGCAATCGCGCATCATCTCCGACCATGCTTTCAAACTCTCGGACGCGCCCGCATCCTCCTACTTTATCGTTCAGCGCGGGCGCACGTACTTCGAGAATCAGGAGAAGCTCAAAGAGCTGCGCGCACGCTACCGCAAAGTTTTCGAGGTGACGATCAACGGCGCGAGCGCCGTCGAGGTTTACACTGGCCCCTGAAATTAGTTATGCCGGCATCTCAGGTCAGTACCGCCAAAGGTCTCGGACGGGTCTCAAGTCGTACAAGCACCCGCCCGGCTTAAGCGGGCGGTACTGACCTGCGTTCTGCAACAGCCATAAAGCTTCGGGAGAAATCGCAACATGAAGCCCATCACTTCTTATCGCACCATCGTGGCGTCCGCACTGACGATGATGCTGCTGCTGCTCGTTCAGGTATGGGCAGAAAGTCCGGCTGCGCCGCCGCGCGCCCACATAGTCGTCATGGCGACGACAGACCTGCACGGCAATATTCTCCCGCTCGATTACTACACCAACAAGCCGGACGCGCGCGGGCTCGCCAAAGTTGCGACCATCATCAGGCAGGCGCGACGCGAAAACCCCAACTTGCTGCTGCTCGATTCGGGCGATACGATTCAGGGCACGCCCCTGGCCTATTATCACAACAAGAAGAACAACGCGCCGCCAGACCCGATGATGCTCGCGATGAACGACTTGAAGTACGACGCGATGGCCGTCGGCAATCACGAATATAACTTCGGCTTACAGGTCTTGGGCAAAGCGCGCAGCGAGGCGAAGTTTCCCTGGCTCTCCGCCAACACCTACCGGAAGGGCACGGACGAGACGGCTTACGACCCTTACCTCGTCAAAGAGGTGGGCGGCGTGCGAGTCGGCATCCTCGGCCTGACGACGCCGGGCATCCCCAACTGGGAGAACGCGCAGAACTACGCGGGCCTCGAATTTCGCGACCCCGCAATCGAAGCTAAACGCTGGGTCACGTTGCTGCGCGAGAAGGAGCGCGTGGATGTCGTCATCGTCGCCATGCACATGGGGCTCGAAGTTGACCTGCGGACGGGCGAGAGCAATCCCGGCCAGGTCACTAACGAAAACGAGGCCGTGCGAATCGCCGAGCAAGTGCCGGGCATAGATGTCATCCTCATGGGCCACACCCATCGCGAAGTGCCTTCGGTCTTCATCAACGGCACTTTATTGACCCAGGCTAACTACTGGGGCCGTCACGTGGCGCGCGTGGACGTGTACCTGGAAAAGGACGAGACGACGGCGCGCTGGCGCGTGGCCGCCAAGGGCGCGCGCACGATTCCGGTGAACGAACGAGTGGAGACGGACGCGGCGATTGCGAAGCTCGTCGAGCCCTATGATCGCGAAACGCAAGCCTGGCTCGGGCAGGTCATCGGCGAGTCGGGCGCGGAATTGAACGCACAGCAGGCTCGCTTTCGTGATACGGCCATCCTCGATTTGATTCAACGCGTGCAATTGGAGGCGGGCAAGGCGGATGTCTCGATGGCTGCGAGCTTCAACCCTGAAGCGCGCATCGGTCGTGGGCCCGTCACGGTGCGCGACATCGCAGGGCTCTACATTTACGAGAACACGCTCGTCACCATTGAAGTCACGGGCCAGCAGTTGAAGGACGCGCTCGAACACTCGGCCAGGTATTTTCTCCCGTACGTTCAGGGCAAATCCGCTTCCGATCTGGTGGACGAGAAGATTCCCGGCTACAACTTCGACATCGCCGAAGGCGTCACCTACGAGCTGGACATCACAAAGCCCCTGGGCCAACGTATTCGCAACCTGCGCTTCAAGGGAAGCCCGCTCGACCCAGCGCAAAAGCTGCGCTTAGTCACCAACAACTACCGCGTCAACGGCGGCGGCGGCTACTCCATGTACAAAGATGCCCCGGTCGTCTACCGTTCCAGCCAGGAGATACGCGAGCTGATCATCGACTGGGTCGAGCGACACAAACAGATTCCGCCCGAGCCCAACAACAACTGGCGACTGTTACCGTAAGGATGAAGGCGGAAGGATGAAGGAAAAGCTGCTTCACTGTCTTGAAGCTTTTCCTTCATCCTTCCGCCTTCATCCTTGCTTTTAAAGACCGAAACGGCAATCCGAGTTGCGACGCTGCGGATTGCCGTTTCCTTGTTCGACGCGGGTCAGGTAGGTGCGTCAGTTGGGGCTGGTACTGCGGGAGATCGGCTTTCGCCGTTTGAAGATCAATATCGTTTGAGCTTTTCCGGCCCTCAAGTGGGGCCCCTTCGGCTCTTCAATGTTTAGCCGCGGGCCGTAGCGGCGATTCCTCGCTTTTTATCAACATTCCGCTGGCATTCTCTATCTAGTGCGATTCGTCTTCTTATCGCCGTCGTCACGTTCGAGCTCGCGATAGCGAATGCGCGCGTGGGGGAAATGTCTGCCACGGCCTCGGCGGCTGCTCAATTACGCGTTAGCGGTGACGACCGCCGTGAAGAACGCCACGGTAATAATCAATATCAACATCGTGACGGCTTTAATAGCTTGCGTTGTCATCTCGCCTCCTTACTGCCTCTCTTCGTTTCTTCGGTCGAAGCTGGCCGACCGCTCGCGGCTCACAGGGGTTGAAGTGGTCTCAAAAAGCGCCCGGCCGCTCCGCCGTTTTTTAATCTTGATTCGAGATTAGGTTGGGGCGAATTCTCGAATCGACCTGGATATATGCTATCGGTGTGCCACGCGGGGCGCGGGCGCGAAGAGCCTCACGCGGGAGTACCAAAACAGCTTGAGGAAGAATAAGATAGAGTTTTCGTGGAGGATTTGGCGCGAAGGGAGCGTGCGCGGCGCGGGGTGCAAAAAACTCTATCCATTCGGATAGAGTGGCTAACTGGTCGGATAGATTCGGGCGCGCGGGCCGCGCTCGGGCGCGCGGTTTCCGGCGTGCCCCTGCCCGCTTCGTCTCCGCATGCGCCCTATGCTTGATCGAGGTAAATGTGTTAAAGAGAAATCGAGGGGCGCTTCCGTCACATATATGAATCCAAGACTAACAGCCATCGCCGGGCCGTTGAAGGGGCAGGTCATCGCGCTTCAGGCCGGAGACGAGACGACCATCGGGCGAGAGTCCTCCAATCAAGTGTGCATCGCGGACGGCTCCGTCTCCAGGCGGCACTGCGTCATCAGGCGAGAGGAAGACCAGTTCAAGATCAAAGACCTCGAAAGCCTCAACGGCACATTTGTCAACGACGTGCCGGTCAAGGAACGCCAGATCAATCACGGCGATCGAATCAGGATCGGGCATCACCTCTTCCTCTTCCTGACGGGCGCGGAAGATGTGCCCATCTCTTCGAGCCAGGTCGTCATGGACGAGAGCAACCTGTTGACGGGCGCGACCGTTCAGGTGCGGGTCAAAGATGCGCTCTACCTGATGGCGCGCGACTTGAGCGCGTTGATGAAGATCAGCATGAGAATCAATCTTATGCGCGGGCTCGAACAGCTTGAGCGCGAGCTGCTTGAGTTGATACTGGAGGTCGTCCCGGCGGAACAGGGCGCAATCCTGATCGTTGACGCGGGCACGGAGTTCGGCTCCGTCTTCGGGCTCGACAGGGAAGAGGGCGCTGAGCGTCCGGTGCACGTCAGTCGCACGATCAGCCAGAAGGTTTTGCGCGAGGGCGTCGCTATCCTGAGCAACGACGTAGAGTCCAGCGGCGCGTTCGATATGACCGAAAGCCTCATCGCCTCACGCAGCCATTCGGTGCTGTGCGTGCCGCTCATGCTGCTCGAAAAAGCTCTCGGCGTCATCTACCTCTCGACGAGCAGCACGAGCGAGCGCTTCGATGAAGATCATTTGAAGCTGCTGACGGCCATCGCCAACATCGCCGCCGTGGCGCTGGAAAATACGCGTCACGTCGAATGGCTGGAGAGCGAGAACCGGCGTCTTCAGGACGACATCCATCTCGAACACAACATGATCGGCGAGAGTCCGAAGATGCAGAGCGTCTACCAGTTCATCAGTAAGGTCGCGCCGACGAATTCGACCGTTCTGATCGACGGCGAGTCGGGGACGGGCAAGGAACTGGCCGCGCGCGCCATCCATCTCAATAGTCCACGCGCGGAGAAAGCTTTCGTCGCCGTCAACTGCGCGGCCTTGACGGAAAGCTTGCTCGAAAGTGAACTCTTCGGCCACGAGAAGGGCGCTTTCACCGGAGCCGTCGCGCTCAAGAAGGGGAAGCTCGAAGTGGCCGACGAGGGCACTGTCTTTCTGGACGAGGTGGGCGAGATGCCGCCGCCGCTTCAGGCCAAGCTGCTGCGCGTCCTACAGGAGCGCGAGTTCGAGCGCGTCGGCGGCACGCGCACTATCAAGGTCGACATACGCCTGGTCGCCGCCACCAACCGTGATCTGGAAGAAGCGATCAAGGGGGGAGAGTTTCGCCAGGACTTGTACTATCGCCTCAACGTCGTCTCGGTGAAGATGCCGCCCTTGCGCGAGCGGCGCGAAGACATACCGCTGCTCGCAAGCTACTTCGCCGCCAAGTACAGTAAGAAATGCAAGCCCTACACGATGGGCGTGAGCGCCGCCGCGCGTCAACTGCTCGGCCATTACGATTGGCCGGGCAACGTGCGCGAGCTTGAGAACGCCATCGAGCGGGCGGTCGTCCTCGGCTCGACGGATTTGATTCTGCCGGAAGATTTGCCGGAAGCCGTGCTTGAGACCGAAGCGCCTGCGAGCGTCACCGTGACACGCTATCACGAGGCCGTCGCGGAGGCGAAAAAGCAGCTCATCCTCAAAGCCGTCGAACAGGCCAAGGGCAACTTTACGGAAGCCGCCAAACTGCTCGGCGTCCATCCGAACTACCTTCACCGCCTCATCAGCAATATGAATCTCAGACCCGAGTTGAAGAAGTAGGCGTTGGGAGCACAGGTCAGTACCGCCTGCTTAAGCCGGGCGGGACTCTCAACGCAGCAGACCCGCCCGAGACCTTTGGCGGTACTGACTTGTGCATGCGCTCATTCCTCACTAACCGGAACCTCCTCGGGGTGAAACGTCGCGCGCTCCTTCCAGATACGATAGAGGTGCAGGGAAAAGGCCAGCCAGAGCCCGCTCATGAGATACGCGCCGAGAGTATCGCTGGGCCAATGCGCGCCCAGGTAGACGCGCGAGAATCCGACGAGCACGATCGGCAGCAGGATTAAGGTGAGTGCCGCGCGCCGCGCGAGAGAGCGCAGGGGCAAAAGCGCATAGGCGACGAAGAAGAGAAACCCGAAATAGCAGACGTAGAAGGTCACGTGTCCAGAGGGGAAACTCTGCGTGTGTAGATCACGATAGACCATGACGAGGTCTGAGGTCGGACGCGGGCGCGCGATCGTGATCTTGATCAGGCTGTTAAGGAGTGCGCTTCCGCCCGCGCTTAAGACGAGCCCGGCGGCTTCGCTGCGGCGGCTGAACATGAGAAACCCGAGCGCCGTTACGGTCGTAATCGCAAACGGCTTCCAGGTATTACCGAAGAAGGAAACGGCGCGCATGAAATCGAGCAGGCCCGGCACGGGTAGATTTTGCAGCCCCCGCGAGATTCTCAAATCCCAGCCGAAATACTTATCGAAGTAAGCGAACCCGGCCAGCACGGCGAAGGCCAGGAGCATGACGGCGTAGAGCGTCTCTGCGCGCAGCAGTCGACGCGCGGCGCGGCGTCGCAGGGACTCCCTAACGGGAAGAGATTCGACGGGCGGAGTTTGGTCTTCTTCCATATTCGCCTTCAAGTGCTGTGGCCCGAGTTCATAGCGCCGGAGCTTTGGATGCACTATAATACACACAACAATATCATCTCCCGAAGGTAGCAGATGGAAGACGAAAGCGTCGCGGGCGGGCGAGCCCGTTCGCTTGGGGCGCGCGCCGGGAGAGCGCGTGACGGATCGAGGAGGGCCGGGTAATTTGTTAAGCGTAGAATATCGGGACGGATTGTATCTGCCGGAGCTGGACTTGTGGATGGACGCCGACGGCCCGCGCGACCGCTGCGTCATCTCGCACGGACACTCAGACCATATCGCCGAGCATCGCTCGATCATCGCCACACCCGAGACGGCGCGTATCTTTCAACATCGGCGCGGGCTTGCCGAGATGGAACAGCTTCCCTACGGCGAGCGGCGCGACTACGGACGCTTCGCCCTGACCTTCTTCCCGGCGGGTCATTGTCTGGGCTCCGCGCAGGTGCTCGTCGAAGCCGACGGCGAGCGGCTGGTCTACACGGGCGACATCAAGCTGCGCCCGAACGTCACAGCCGAAGATGCCGTCATCGTTCCCTGCGATACGCTCGTCATGGAGTCGACCTTCGGCGACCCGCTCTACCGTTTCCCGCCGGACGTGGCGACCTTTAACCGTCTCTATGCGGCGGTTGATCGCGCGCTCTCTGACGATCGTGTGCCGGTCGTCCTCGCCTACGCTCTCGGCAAAGGACAGGAGGCGCTTGAGCTGCTGCTCAGGCGCGATTACCGCGTGACGCTGCACGGCTCGGTCTGGAACGTCGCGGAGATTTACCGCGAGCTGGGCGTGGAATTCTCCGGGCCTTATGAAAAGTACAACCGCGACCACCTGCGCGGTCGCGTGCTGATCACGCCGCCCGGTTGCCGCAAGCAGGCGATGATCACCAACATCGAACGGCGCTACCTGATCATGCTGACGGGCTGGGCGCTCAACAAAAGCGCGCCATACATGTACAGAGGGGTGGATTTGATTCTGCCGCTCTCCGATCACGCGGACTTCGACGAGCTTGTGCATCTGGCGCGCGCGACGGGCGCGCAACGCATCATCACCATGCACGGCGCGCCGAAATTCGCCGCTACCTTGCGCGAGCTTGGCCTCAACGCCGAGCACCTCGCGCATCACCCGAGCACAGCGCCAGCCAGGACGGCCCGCAAGCGCGCGCCGAAGAAAGCAGCGACCGCAGTGGAGCGTACGCTGTTCAACTGAACGAACCATGTGTGCTCTTTAACCGAGCTTAAGGGGGATTGAATCGTGAGCGATAGAAGACGCCTTGTTTTTCTCGTCCTGCCATTACTGCTGAGCACAACGGTCGTGTGGGCCCAACCCCCGACCATGCTCTTCCATTCGCCCGTGGCCGTTAAGGTCAGCTATAAGGTCACGCGCAAACTCAAGATCAAGAAGAAGCCGAACCCGGAATACACTAGCGAGGCGAAGAGCGGCGGGATTCAAGGGGTCGTAGTCCTGCGCGTGGAGTTCAAGGCCGACGGGACGATCGGGGACATTCAGACCGTGAGGGGATTGCCGCGCGGGCTCACGGAAAAGGCCATCGAGGCGGCAAGGCTCATCAAGTTTCAGCCCGAGATGGTGAACGGTCAACCGACGACCAAGACGCTGACGGTGACGTACAGATTCAGCCTCGATTAGCGGCGCGCGCCTGCCAGATGGCGGCGGCTTCTATAACGCGCTTCACATTTCGGCTTTCATGACTTTCCGCTCTCGCTCGTCGAGCAGCTTGATGATGGCGCGCTCGATGTTCGTGTCAATCTCAGAGAGTTGAGAGAGGACGGGCTTGGCCAAACGCAGCGTGATGATTTCAGCCTCCTCCTGCGGAGACTCAAGCGAGCGCTCGATGGCCGCGAGCATCGCGTCGTAGTCGGGCGGCTTCGAGAGATACTCCTGCACGCCCAGCATCTGGCATTGCTGGCGCAACTCGTCGCTCGTCTCGCCCGTGACGATAATGATAGGGATGTTGGCGTTGATGGCGCGTATCGCGCGCAAGACCTGCGCGCCGTTCATCTCCGGCAGCGTCATGTCGAGCAGGATTAAGTCCGCGCCGTTGGCTTGAAACTCGGCGAGACCCTCTTCGCCCGTATAAGCGTTCCTGACTTTGTAACCGGCCTCTTTGAGCGCCGCTTCGTAAAGTTCGGCCAAGTCCTCTTGATCTTCTATGACAAGAATGCAATGCTCATCCACGATTTAAAACCCCCTTGCCGTTAATCGCCGGAATTTGTACTGTGCGAATTTTGTATCGCCACGGATTATAACAGAAAACTTTTATGAGTCCCGTCGCCGTCGTACTGATACTGCTCCTGGTTGCCGTCATCCTCTTTGCGACCGAGCGTATTCCGATAGACATCGTCACGCTCATGCTCGTCGTGGCGCTCATCCTGACGGGCACGCTCAGCGCCGCTGAAGCCTTCGCCGGTTTCGGCAACGATATCGTGATTACCATCTCCGGCCTGTTTATCCTGACGGGCGGGCTGGTCAAAACCGGCGTCATCGATGTGGTGGGCCGTCGCCTGCACAGGATCGCGGGCGGAAACGAGTTTCGCCTGACCGTGCTGATTATGGTCGTCGCCGCCGCGTGCGCCGCTGTGATGAAGAATACGACGACAACGGCCATGTTCGTGCCCGTCGTGCTCGGCATATCTCAGCGCGCGCGCGTTCCGCCGTCAAAGCTGATGATGCCGCTCGCCTTCGGCGCGATCCTCGGCGGCACTTGCACGCTCATAGGGACTTCGACGAACCTTGCCGTCTCGGGCGCGCTGCCTCGCTACCAGCCGCTCGCGCCCGCCTACAACTTGCAGCCGTTCACGATGTTCGAGCTCACGCCCGTGGGCGTGGCGATCGTCGCCGTCGGGATGCTCTACATGCTGCTCATCGGTCTGAGACTGCTGCCGAGACGCGGCGGCGAGGACTCGCTCACCGAGCAGTACCACATACGCGAGTACATGTCCGAGGTGATCGTCCTCGACGATTCGCCGCTCGTCGGAAAGACGCTCGCCGAAGCGAACCTCGGCGACGAGCTAGACCTGACGGTCGTCGGCATCATGCGCGGCTCACAGGGGCGCATCGCGCCAAGCTCTCATCAACAGATAGAGGCTCAGGACTTGCTGCTCGTACAGGGCCGCGTCGAAGACATCCTCAGAGTCAAAACGGAAGCGGGCATAGAGATCAAGGCCGACTTCAAGCTGAGCGACCGCGTGCTGGAGGGAGAAAACGTAGAGCTGTTTGAAGCGACCGTGCTGCGCGGCTCGGACTTTACAGGGCGCACACTGAAGGGGCTGAAGTTTCGCCAGCGCTATCAGCTAACGGTGCTGGCGATCAATCGTCATGGCGTGGCACTGCTCTCGAAGATCAGCACGCTCCCCCTTCGCTTCGGCGATGTCCTGCTCCTACAAGGCCGTCGCGAGCATGTCGAACGACTCGCCTTGGACGGCCAGATGCTTCTCCTGGAAGATGTCTCGGAGAGGCGCGGGCGGGCCGGGAAAAGACGCTGGGCGCTGGTGGCTTTCAGCGTCTTCCTACTGCTCTCGATCATACATCCATGGAATCTGCCGCTCTCGGCGTCGGTGCTCGTGGGCGTGCTGATTCTGCTGGCGAGCGGCGCTGTGCGCACGCAGGAAATCTACGACATGATCGAATGGCGCTTGATCGTGCTCATCGCGGGCATGATCAGCTTCGGCGTCGCGATGGAGAAGACGCACGCCGATCAATACCTGGCAGACCTGATCGTCAAGGCCACGGGCAGCTTCGGCCCCATCGCCGTCCTCGCCGGATTCTTCGTCATGACGGTCGTTATCACGCAGCCCATGTCTAACCAGGCCGCCGCGCTCGTCATGCTGCCGATCGCCGTCAAGACGGCCATCGCGCTCGGTCTCAACCCGCGCACCTTCGCCATCACAGTCACCTACGCCGCCTCCTGTTCCTTCGTCACCCCGCTTGAGCCCGCCTGCGTGCTCATCTTTACGCCCGGACGCTACCGCTTCTTCGATTTCGTCAAGGTCGGCACAATCCTGACCCTCGCCGTCTTCGCCATCGTCATCCTGCTCGTCCCCATCTTCTGGCCCCTGCAATAAGGCAAAAGTAAAAGGGTAAAAGGCAAAAGTGAGGACAAAAGCACTATTGTTAAAATGTGGTTTGGGGCCCGACTTCTACCATTTGCCTTTTGCCTTTTTACTTTTGCCCTGTATAATGCGCGGGCTTTCAGGGATGCGCGGTTTCTGGCAGGAGACCTGAGCATCCGGCGAGCCTCGCCGATCAAATACGATCAAATCATGGCAAATACGGTCAGGTGGAAAGAGCGCCGTCGCGGAGCGCGTTCGAGCAGAGATATTGCCCCGGCAACGCCGTTGCGCGCGCTGGCGGCTGGCATCACGCAGGCGGCCCGCACTGCCCTCGCAGAGCCCTACATGCTCACCGTCGAGCATCGCGTCATTCATCTGCGCCGCCTGCCCGCAACTCTGGACGGCCTGCGCATAGTTCAACTCTCAGACCTTCACCACAGCCCTTTTACCGGAAGCAATCAGATCAAGCGCGCCATCGAGATGACCAATAGCCTTGAGCCGGACATCGTCGCCCTGACCGGCGACTACGTCTCGCACGAGCGCGAATACGCCGCACCCTGCGCCGAAATGCTGGGCGCGCTCAGAGCCCGCCACGGCGTCTACGCCGTGCTCGGCAATCACGACCACTGGACGGACGCCGCGCTCATCACAGACCTCTTTCGTCTGGCAGGCATACGCATGCTGATTAACGAAGGCATGCGCTTTGAGCTTAACGGGGCGGCCTTCTGGTTGGCGGGCGTAGACGATACGATGGTCGGACTCGAAGACCTCTCGCTGGCGCTGGCGGGCTCGCGCCACGACGAGATGAAGCTGCTCCTGGCGCATAATCCCATTATCCTGCGCCGCGCCGCCCGTGCCGGGGTAGACCTTGTCCTCAGCGGTCATACGCATGGCGGACAGGTCACGCTCCGTTCCGAGCGCAGCGCTTCGGGCCGCCCACGCCGCAGGCTGCTACGCGGGCTGGGCCGCCAGGGCGACACGCAGATATACGTCACGCGCGGGCTCGGCACGGTCGTTCTCCCCATACGCTATGGCTGCCCGCCCGAAGTCTCCCTCCTTGAACTGCGACGCTCTGATAACTTTGGATTTTAGATTCTGGATTTTGGATTGAAAGACAGTCCATTCATTCAATCCGCTCGCTAATCTAAAATCCAAAATCCAAAATCGAAATGTCTTCCAGGATCGCTACGCTGCCCAATCTGCTCACCATGCTGCGCATGGTGATGATTCCTATCTTCGTCTCATTGCTCTTTTACCAGCGATTTTACTGGGCGCTGGCGGTCTTTATGATCGCAGGCGTCACAGACGGGCTCGACGGGCTGCTGGCGCGCCGCTTCAACCAGAAATCGCAGCTCGGCACTATCCTAGACCCGATCGCCGATAAACTCCTGCTCGTCACCTCTTTCATAGTCCTCTCGCTGCCCTCCATCAGCCCGCAGCAGGAGCCCCCCAGCCACCTGCCGGTGCCCTTCTGGGTCACAACAGCCGTCATTAGCCGCGATGTCTTTATCCTGGTCGGCGCGGCGGCCATCAATATCGTCACAGGCTTCCGCAGCTTTCGCCCCTCATTGCTCGGCAAGATCAATACTTTCGTGCAGATTCTCTCGGTCGTCGCCATCCTCATCGCCGCCGGAATCCCGTCCAACATCAGCGGTTATTACCTGCCGACCGTCTACGTGACGGTCTTCATGCTGGCCGTCCTCTCCGGCATACACTACGTTTTCTTCGCCACCAGGCTGCTCAACGAAGAGCGCCGCAATAGCGAATAGAACGCGCCCGCCAGCGCCGGGCCGCGCGCTAATCCTTATATTTCAA
The DNA here is from genome assembly GCA_036522655.1 of Pyrinomonadaceae bacterium. Lineage (GTDB taxonomy): Bacteria > Acidobacteriota > Blastocatellia > Pyrinomonadales > Pyrinomonadaceae > DASQYE01. The sequence continues at coordinate 96,935 of DATDFK010000010.1, forward strand.
CAGTTAAGGCTCGGGGTGAGGCTGCAAGAATTCTTTAAATTAAAGTTGACAAAGAGGGACTCAAGTATTATATTAAGGAAGCGTTCAACCCGTAATATTAACCGACCGCAGGGCCCCCGGGTAGAGTAGTGCAGGGGAACCCAAGGGGCGGGGGCTCTGAGAGGCGGCGGGCGCGTCTTCCACCGCAACCCGTGGGGGATTTTCCCACGGGGGCGGTAATCAAAATCTGGAGAGTAAGAGAGCAATGAGCAAGATTATCGGAATTGACTTAGGGACGACTAATTCAGTGGTGGCCGTGATGGAAGGCGGCGAGCCGACCGTCATCACCAATTCGGAAGGCGGACGGACGACCCCCTCTGTGGTCGCTTTTGCCAAAGATGGCAATCGTCTGGTCGGGCAGGTCGCCAAGCGTCAGGCCGTCACCAATCCTGAAAACACGATCTATTCGATCAAGCGTTTCATGGGCCGTCGCTACAACGAAGTGACGGAAGAGATCAAACAAGTACCTTATAAAGTTAAGGGCTCCGGGAACGGCGACGTGCGCGTCGAGGCTGGCGGCAAGGAATGGAGTCCGCCCGAGATTTCGGCGATGATTCTGCAAAAGATGAAGCAGTCGGCGGAAGACTACCTCGGCCAGAAGGTCGATAAGGCAGTCATCACCGTCCCGGCCTACTTCAATGACGCGCAGCGCCAGGCCACCAAGGACGCCGGTAAAATCGCCGGGCTCGAAGTGATGCGCATCGTCAACGAGCCGACAGCTGCGGCCCTGGCCTACGGCCTGGACAAGAAGAAGGACGAGACCATCGCTGTGTTCGATTTCGGCGGCGGAACCTTCGACATCTCCATCCTGGAAGTCGGAGAAGGCGTCGTCGAAGTGAAATCCACGAACGGCGACACACACCTCGGCGGCGACGACATAGACGAGCGCCTGATGGAGTGGATTACAGAAGAGTTCAAGAAAGATCAGGGCATTGACCTCTCGAACGACAAGATGGCCTTGCAGCGTCTGAAAGAGGCTGCCGAGAAGGCCAAGATCGAGTTGTCCACGGCGATGGAGACGGAGATCAACCTCCCCTTTATCACGGCAGACCAGTCCGGGCCGAAGCACCTCGTCATGAAACTGACGCGCGCGCGCTTCGAGCAGTTGATTGACCAGATTCTTCAGCGCTTGAAATCGCCCGTCGAGCAGGCGATCAAGGACGCCGGTATCGGCGCGGATAAGGTTGACGAGGTAGTGCTCGTCGGCGGCTCGACGCGCATCCCTAAGGTGCAGGAGATAGTCAAGACCATCTTCGGCAAAGAGCCCAACAAGAGTGTCAACCCGGACGAAGTCGTGGCCGTCGGCGCAGCCGTGCAGGCCGGAGTGCTTTCGGGCGAGAAGACGGACATCCTGCTTCTGGACGTGACGCCTTTGAGCCTCGGCATCGAAACGCTGGGCGGCGTCTTTACGAAGCTGATCGAGCGCAACACGACCATCCCGACACGCAAGTCGGAAGTCTTCTCGACCGCTTCGGACAATCAGACTTCGGTCGAGGTTCACGTCCTACAGGGCGAGCGACCGATGGCCGGTGATAACCGCACGCTCGGCAAATTCCACCTCGTCGGAATTCCGCCCGCACCGCGCGGCATGCCGCAGGTCGAAGTCACTTTTGACATTGATGCCAACGGCATCGTCAACGTCTCGGCCAAGGACATGGGCACTGGGCGCGAGCAGAAGATCACGATCACGTCCTCTTCGGGGCTCTCCAAGGAGGAGATCGATAAGATGATGCGTGATGCCGAATCGCACTCTGCCGAAGACGTTCGCAAGCGCGAGGAGATAGAGGCGCGCAATCGCCTTGACGGTCTGCATTATCAGGTGGAGAAGACCTACAACGAGAACAAGGATAAGGTGGATGCTGCGGCGGCTTCGGAACTGGAAGCGGCGCTCAGTGATGCCAAGAAGGCGACCGAAGAGGGCGGCGTCGAGCGCATGAACGAAGCCTTCAACCGTCTGCAAACAGCGTCGCACAAACTGGCCGAGGCTCTCTATCAGGGGAGCGGGGCGAGCGGCGGCGCAGGCGCTTCGGGCGAACAGGCTTCGGCGGCGGGCGCTTCCGGCTCCACTTCGCAGGGCGCGACGGGCGGCGACGACAACGTCATCGACGCCGAATATGTTGACGTAGACGAGAACAAGTAAGAGCAGGGGCCTTGGTGTCAGGGGGTCTGGGGTCAGTCAAGCCGTGGTTTTTCCCGGCCCCTGGGCCCCCGACCCCTGACCCTTTTTACGAATGGCTAAACAAGATTACTATCAAGTCCTGGGCATTAAGCGCGACGCGAAGCCGGAAGAGATCAAGAAGGCGTATCGCAGGCTGGCACGCAAGCATCACCCGGACGTGAATCCGGGCGATAAGAGCGCCGAAGACCGTTTCAAGCTCATCACGGAGGCGCACGATGTGCTCTCCGATCCGAAGAAGCGCTCGGTCTACGACCGTTTCGGACAATACTCGGACAACCTGGCCGACGCTGCCGCGCGCGGCGCGACCGGCAGTGCCGGAGGCGGCGCAACGGGTCGCGGCCCGGCTGGCTTCGACTTCGAGGGCTTCGACTGGGGCACGGCTTCAAGCTCCGGCGGCGCGGGTTCTTCCTCCTCCAGCTTTCGCGACATCTTCGCAGACCTCTTCGGGGGCGGCGCGAAGCAGGAGCGTGAGCCGCCGAGGCCGCAGCCCGTGCGCGGCGCAGACATAGAGATGCCGCTCGCGCTCTCCTTTGAGGAAGCCATCACGGGCATGACCACCAACATCACCGTCAATCGCTCGGAGCAGTGTCCGCGCTGCAACGGCGCGGGCGATACGGGTGGGCCCGTGGTCGTCTGCCCGACTTGCAGCGGCTCGGGACAGGTGCAGCGCGCGGGCGGGCGCTTGCGCTTCGCGCAGGAGTGTCCTGATTGCGGCGGCACAGGCAAACGACGCCAACCCTGTTCGGTGTGTAAGGGAGCGGGCGTCGTGCCCAAGACTGAGGTGGTCAAGGTGCGTATTCCTGCCGGAGTCGATACGGGCTCGCGCGTGCGCGTCCCCGGCAAAGGCGAAGGCGGAAGAATGGGTGCACCGGCGGGCGACCTCTACATCATCACGAACGTCGGGCGTCACAAGTATTTCACGCGCAAGGGCGACAACATCTATGTCACGGTTCCATTGACCGTACCGGAGGCTGCGCTCGGCGCGAAAATCGAAGTCCCGACCGTGGAAGGTAAAGCGCAGTTGCGTATTCCTCCCGGCACACAGTCGGGTCAGAAATTCCGTCTGCGCGAGCGCGGCGCGCCATCTCTGCGTAACTCGCAGGCGCGCGGCGATCAGTTCGTCGAAGTACAGGTCACGCTTCCGAAAGTGATTTCCGAAGAGACCAAAGACCTCCTGCGTCGCTTCGCGCAACTCAACGAAGAGAACCCGCGCGTAGTGATGGGCTTAGAATAAGGGCCAGGGGTCGGGGGTCAGGGGCCGTAGAAAACCACGGCTTGACTGGCCCCCGGCCCCCGACACCCGACCCCGGTTTTTATGAAACGCAAAGGACGCACATATACGATCAGCGCGGTGGCGGATCAGTACGATATTCACCCGCAGACTTTGCGTCTGTACGAGCGTGAGGGCCTGTTGAAGCCTTCGCGCTCGGAGGGCAATACGCGGCTCTACACCGACACCGATCTCGAACGTCTTGAGGTCATTCTCTCTCTGACGCGCGACCTGGGAGTCAATCTGGCGGGCGTCGAGATTATTCTCAACATGCGCGAGAAGATGGACGCCATGCAGCAGGAGTTCGAGCGCTTTTTCCAGTACCTGCAAACGCACGCCGAAGAGTTTTCGCAGTTCACGGAGCCTCCGCCGCCGGAAGCAGGGGCGCTCGTGCCCGTCACGCGCAGCATCACCCTGCGCCGCCGCACGGTCTCGCGCGGATAAATCAGCCGACACACTGGCCGCAACCTCGAATTGTGCTCTTTCGGCACACTTGTGTTAAAGTGCGCTCTTCGAGTACGTTCCTGTACACTTCGTTTCAATTGATCCTTTAACCAATTCGTTCAAGCTTTAGCAGTTCACTTCTCCCCTTTGAGCAGTTAATGCCGTTACTTCTTCGGAAGGGTACGCTCGTCGTCTCCTGGGCCCACGCCGCGTTTTTCCCGAGCGGTGTGCGGCCCCTGGCGCGTAGAGGCTCCAGACATAGGACAGGAGAGAGCGACAGTAGCTTATGAAAAGCCGCGCCTTACGCCTTCTCGTCGTTGCTCTCTCGGTCTCGGTCATGTGGTCTCTGTGGCCGCCCGCGCGTGCATGGGCCCAAGACCTCGATAACGTGACGATCAGGGGGCGCGTCACGGATGAGAACGGAGCGATTGTGCCCGGCGCGACCATCACGGCTGCGCTCGTGATGACCGGCGACGAGCGCGCTGTGACGACCGATGCCGAGGGACGCTATCGCATCATAGAGCTTGAGCCCGGCGTCTATACCGTCAGCGCTTCGTTTACGAATTTTGCGACCGAGCAGAAGACGGGGCTCAGCGTGGTCGCCGGACAGAACGTCGAGTTGAACTTCACACTGCGCCCGGCGGGAGTTGTCGCCGAGCAGACCGTGGTGAGCGAAGCGGACGCGCCTCCTGTCGATACGACGCGCACGGTCGTCGGCGGCACGGTGACGAGCGAGGAGATCGAATCGCTGCCGGTCGTGACACGCTCGCCGCTCGATCTGATCTTCACCCTGGGCGGCGTCACCGAAGAGCCTCTCTCGACGCGCGATCTGGCGGAAGACAACCCTGCGGCTGGCCAGACGGCCAACACGCCGGAAGAGGCCGGATCATTCTCGCTATCGGGCGGGCCCGCCTACTCCAACAACATCACGATCGACGGGCTCGATAACAACGACGACCGCGCGGCGCGCGAGCGTTTTCAGCCTTCGCTCGAAGCGGTGCAGGAGCTACAGGTCATTACGAACCAGTTCTCCGCCGAGTACGGGCGCGCTTCCGGGGGCCGCATCAACATACGCACGCGCGGCGGCTCGAATAACTATAACGGTCGGGCCTTCTACTTTTTCCGCAACGACATCTTCAACGCCAACACTTTCAGGAACAACGCGCTCGGCCTGCAAAGGCTCCCCCTCGAACAACACAATCCGGGTTTTACCTTCAGTGGGCCCGTCCGTCTGCCGAAGGAAATCTTCGGCCCACTCGGTTACGAGGGGCGCGGTCGCACCTTCTTCTTTGCGGCCTACGAATTCGACACGCTGCTCGATAGCGCGACCATCAATACCTTCGTGCCCACGCAGCAAAACCCTCTCTTCCCTTTGCCGGAGCCTTCCGTCATCGGCTCGCCTCAGAAGGAGAAGGTCTCAGCGCCCGCCGAAGCTACGGATGTCGCGCCGTTTATTTCGGGACTGAGCACGCCGTCGCGGAATAATATTTTTACCCTGCGTATTGATCACAAGTTCGGCGAGTTGCACAACGGCTCGGTGCTCTATCAACTCGGTCGTTTCTCGAACCTGCGCTCATTCGGCGGCGGCGACCGCCTCGCGGAATCCCTACAAGCCAGAACTAGCGACACGGACGCCATCTCTTATTCCGACAACTACGTCTTCTCGCCGCGCCTCGTCAATCAGGCTCGCATACAGGTCTCGCGCCTGAGCCCGGTCGTCGAAGCGCGCAGCGACGGCGCAGTGGCGAAGCCAGTCGTCATCATCAACATCTCCGTGCCCGAAGCCTTGACGGGTGATACGGACAGCCACACGCTCGTCGCCGGTTCCTCGACGACGGGCGCGACCGACCGCCGCGAAAATCGCTTGCAGGTGCAGGACACGCTCTCTTTCGTCGCGGGCTCTCACTCTTTGAAATTCGGCGGCGACTTCCAGCGCATCAACTCGACCTTCATCGATCTCTCGGACGCTTCCGGCACTTTCAGCTTTGCCAGCGCGGGCGATTTTCTCCAGAACAAGCCCAGTCGCTTTCGTCAAAACTTTCAGACCGAATCCGCGCAGCGCAACACCTACTTCGGCGTCTTCATCCAGGATGAGTGGCGACTGCGCTCCAATCTCACCCTGAGCTACGGCCTGCGTTACGAGCGCGAGACGATCATCCGTGACACCAACAATTTCGGCCCGCGACTGGCCCTCGCTTACGACCCTTTCGGCTCCGGCAAGACCGTCATACGTCTCGGCGCTGGCATCTTTTACAATCGCGCGCTTCTCCGCACGATAGACGATTTTACGCTGGGCCAACAGCAGCGATTCTTCGATACGAACGAGCTGGTCAACGAGACGACGGGCAGAGTGTTGACGACCGAGGAGCGACGGGACTTTATCTCTAAAAACCTTCGCTTCCCGCAGGTGCTCTCGGCCGATTCGCCACTCGTCGCTCGATTCGCCGCTCTCAATACCGGCTTCTCGCGTCGTCTAGACCCCTCGATACGCATCCCGGAAAGCTATCAGGCCAACGTCGGCTTCGAGCGCCAGATAGGCCGCTCGCTGGTCTTCGAGGCCAACTACACTTTTAATCGCGGCATACACCTCTGGCGTGAATTCAACGCCAACGCGCCCGTGCTGCCCCGTGGCTTCAGCACTCTGACGCAGTATCTTCTCGCGCGCGACTTCCCGAACTTTCGCAGCGTCCCCGGTGGGCCCAGGCCCATTTACGATGCCTCGACGGCGGGCGAACTGGTGCGCTTCACGCTCGCGCCGCCGGACACGGACAATAACATTACTCGCATCGTCGAATTCGGCGTCCCCGTCTCCGTCATGAATCTCAACACCGTCAATTCGACGACGGTGCTCAACTCTTCGCTCGACGCCCTGCGCGACCTGCGGCCAGACCCCAGCCGCGAGCAGATAGAGCAGTTGGCATCCATCGGCAACACCTTCTATCACGGCCTGACGCTTGAGCTTCGCCGCCGCTTTCGTTCGAGCAAGCGTGGCTTCGGCTTTTCCGTGCGCACCGCCTACACGCTCTCGCGCCTGATTGACGACGGCATCGTCAATACTTCGAGCGCGCAGCGCGCCGGAGACTTTCGCGCCGAGCGCTCGCGCTCTCTGCTCGACCGTCGGCATCGCTTTGTTCTTTCGGGGACGTTCGACCTGCCCTGGTGGCTCGGTCGTCTGCGGCTCTCGCCGATCTTTCGCCTTGCATCGGGCGCTCCCTTCAACATCTCCATCGGCGGCGACGACCGCAACCTCGACGACGTTGGCAACGACCGCCCCAACTTCAACGGCGACCTCTCGCTCCTGCGTTTCAGGAATCCGGGCGAGGCGCTCAATCCTGCGCTCTTAACTGCCTTCTCGCTACCCGTCGTCGGGCAGGCGGGAGGAAACCTGCCGCGCAACGCCGGCATTGGGCCGGGACTCTTTCTCCTGGATCTCAGCATCACGCGCGAGTTTCGCATCGGCAAGAGCATGCGACTGCGCCCCGTCGTCGAGATAGGCAACCTGCTCAACAAGACCGTCTTCAGCTTCGGCTCCGAATTCATAGGCTTCGACGCCCTCAGTTCATCTGCGACGCCCGCCGCCCGCCAGGCATTCATCGATAGCTTTCTCGTCCCGACGCGCACGCTTCGCCCGCGCGCCATACGCATCGGAGTCCGCTACGATTTTTAAAGGATAGACAGGCTGTTTGCGACGCCATAAAAATAGAGCGAGCAGAAACTGTTTCTGCTCGCTCCAGAGCGGTTTGCAAATGACTGTACGGATGCTGCACAGGTCAGTACCGCCTAAGGTCTCGGGCGGGTTCCGACGTAGCTTGAGACCCGCCCGGCTTGAGCAGGCGGTACTGACCTGACGTAGCGTCCAACTCGATCACGCGAGTTCGATCCTGCCTTCACTCGCCGGGTATGTATCGAGGAAAGCTTCTACGATGCGCGGGTCGAACTGTTTCGCGCTGTGCTTTTGAAGCTCCGCCGCCGCCGCATTGTGATCGAGCGGCTTGCGATACGGTCTTTGGGCCACCATCGCATCGTAAGTGTCTGCCACCTGCACTATGCGCGCCATGAGCGGAATGTCTTCGCCGCCGAGCTTGTGCGGATAGCCCTTGCCGTCCCAACGCTCGTGGTGATGCTGCGTGCGTATGCGCAACTCCGCCGGAAGATTGAAGTAGGAGGCCAGGAGCGCGCCGAAGCTCGGATGCATGTGGAGGATAAAGAGCTCGGTTCGCGTCGGCTTGCGCGGGCGATTGAGCACTGCTTCGGGCACGAGTATCTTACCGACATCATGCAGCACGGCTGTATAGCACAGCTTTTTCAGGCGCTCTTCATCAAAACCGAAGGCGCAGCCGACCTTCCGCGATAGCCTTGAGACACGCACGCTGTGATAGTAGGTTTCGGGGCGCGCCCGTTTGAACCGCTTGATGAGGCTTTCCGTGCCGTTGCCCCTGTAAAGGTGGCCGAGCGATTTCAAATTGGCGAGAGTGCGTTGCAGATAGCTGGCCCAGCTTCCGTTGACCAAGCGTATGGTTGCCGCTCCCGCCGCTTCAAATGACATCTCGTCGTACATGCTTTTAGAGACTCCTCTGGTCAAAACCAGCCGAAAGAACTTTAAATTTGGAGGGGGACAGCTCTGGCCGAGAAATCCTCACGCAAGCGAGAGTAAAGCAGCTTTTGTGAGTCGCACGCCTGTTTGCATGGCATCTAGTGTGCCACGTCTCACGCGCGGCACAAGCGGGCAGGACAGGAACGTCACGTCAGGACGCCCGAAATATACGCCCGATGTATAAGGGCAAGTAGCTCAAGATTTGCGATGAGAAGTCTAAGAGATAGGTTAAACTCCTGCCGGGATTAGGGGTTGAGAATACGACCTCGGCAGAAATCCGCGCCGTGTGATGTGTGTTTCCGATGTATACGATATGGTATTCGCGCGGCGCGAAACAACGCACAGGCCGAGAGCGTGGGTCGCCTGACGACGTTTATGCTAAACTCGCACCCCCGATTCTGTAACGTCATCCGAAGCCTCGCGCGCCGACGACCCAGGCACATGAACAACTCTTATAAAAACCAGGAACCAGACGGCGAGATCGAAACGGCGCTGCTCGACGCCGAGTTGTTCATCAAATACAAAGCGCCCGAGCGGGCCATCGTCAGGCTCAGGAGCGCTTTGGAGCGAAATCCACGCTCCGTGCAACTGCGGGAGCGGCTGCGCGAAGTGGCTTCGCAGAAGCACCCGGAAGAGGCTGCCCGCCAGTGCCTTGCGCTCGCCAGCCTCTACATCGAGCGTGAGGAGTTCGATATGGCGCAGGAGCGCTTGCTCGAAGCCAAGCACCTGGACTCGCGCATCTCGATCGCTTCCGGCCTCGAAGCCATCAGGCGTGCGCGCCGCCCGCACATGCAGGTGTTCGAGGCTCCTCAGCCCGAGCGCCCCGTTATGACGCTGGCCGGAGACCTCTCGGCCATCAGTATTTTTGACATCGTGCAGGTGCTGGAAAATTCGCGGCTGACGGGCGCTCTCTCCATCACAAACGACCTGGAGGTGGGGCGTATCCTCTTCAACGAGGGGCGCATCGTCGGCGCAGAAGCCGCGAAGACAGAAGGCTCGGAAGCCTTTCGTCGCATCGTCGAGCTGACCGGCGGCGCATTCGAGTTTGAAAGATCGGCACACGAATTTCCCGTCACCATCAACTCGTCCAGCAACACCAACCTCATCCTCGATTCGTTACGAGAGATAGATGAAGAGAATCGCTGATAGAGCCGAGCCCCGAAGGGGCGCAAGAATGTAGCCCACGGCGCAAGCCGTGGGAATCAAGATTGGTTAAGAGCGACGAGCCCCGAAGGGGCGACAGAAACTCACCACTGATCCTCATGTGGGTTGAATTTCTTACGCCCCTTCGGGGCTCTCTCTCTATCTTTTGCTCTGTTCCCATGACTTGCGTCATGGGCTACATTCTTGCGCCCTTACAGGGCTATGGAATAGGAGGGCTGCCTGGTCGCGCTTTTGTTTCGGGCCGCCAAGGCGGGTTCCTTTGTCGTCTTAATCTATCAGGACGCCGGTGCGCAGCGCTTCGGCGCGCTCGAAGGCGGCGAGCAGGCGCAGGTATTGCGCGTAATTACGGCTGCGGGAATTGAGACGCTCGCGCTCGCGCTCCGAGACATCGTTGCGCAAGGTGAGGTCTAGGAAATCGTAGTAATCGGCGGTCGCAGCGAAGGGGAACTCGCGCGTGTAGGTGGTATGCGTGGCCGTCTCGGATTTGAAACCGGCGAGCATGTCAAAGAGGTGATCGGTCGTCAGGTGCGAGGCTTCGCGCGTGAACTTGATCGGCAGGCGAAGCTCGAAAAATCTGAGGCCCTGCGGGGTCGTGACCCGTCGCAACTCCTTTGTGCCTTCGCCGTCAAAGGGCGATTCGGCGTCAACCAGTATGCGCATCAGTCGCGGCTGGTCTTCCGCGTCGAGCGTGTCGAGCATCAACTGCACGCGGTCGGCCAGAAACTTCTCGAACTGCGCTTCGATCGGATAGCTGATGCGGCCGAGGCAGCCGACGGCTTCGCCTTCAGCACCCTCGAACGGCAGGCACGCGGGGCATGACCTGCACACCTCTGTTTCCAACTGCATCTGCTCTATCTCGGAGCGGGCGTCTTCGACGAAGCGCACCTTGTCGGGGGTCGGCGCAACGCGGTCGCCCGTCGTCAGGCGCGTATGTATCTGGCTCAGACGGCCCCAAGCGCGCAGGTGCTTCTCCGTATAGCGCGCGCGCAAAGGGCAGGGATATTCGACGGCAAACTCTAAAGACAAATGCCTCTCTCCTTCAAACTGGCACGGCGTCTTAAAAGGTGACGCTCTCAGCTTCATTGCTTAAAATCACTAACACACGAGCGCTGCCTTGAGCAAGTGTGCGCTTCTTTGGATGCAACAAAGGGCTGGCCGTCCGACATCATAAAGGAGCGGTTCAAGTTCTCGCTGCCGGATTTGACCTCGGCGCGCCGCAGGTGAAAAGATAGGCCGTCTTCAAAAAGAAGAAGGCCACCGCCGCCAGGGCATAAAGGAGCACGCACGCACATGACCCCCCAGTTTCCCCCCGGCCCGAAACGCAAAATCCTCGGGATGGATTTCATCGCCTTCCGCCGCGATTCCATCAAATTCATCCAGCGCATCGCGCGCGACTACGGCGACATCTCCTATTTCAGGATGGGCCCACAGGACGTTTACTTCCTCAACCACCCGGACTACATCAAGGACGTGCTCGTCACGCACCAGCAGAATTTCACCAAGGGCCGTGCGCTGCAAAGGTCAAAGAGACTGCTGGGCGAAGGCTTGCTGACGAGCGAGGGGGAATTTCATCGCAGGCAGCGCCGGTTGGCCCAACCGGCCTTTCATCGACAGCAGATCATGACTTACGGCGCGGCCATGACCGCTTACGCCGAGCGCATGCGCGCGGGCTGGCGCGACGGCGAAACCCTCAACATCTCGCAGGAGATGATGCGCCTGACGCTCGCCATCGTCGGCAAGACGCTCTTCGATACAGATGTCGAGGCCGAGGCAGACGAGATCGGCGACGCGCTGACGACCATCGTTCATCTCTTCAACGCGATGATGCTCCCGTTCTCAGAGTTGCTGGAAAAGCTCCCGCTCCCGCAGAAGCGGCGCTTCGAGAAGGCGAAGCAGAGGCTCGATGCGACCATCTATCGCATGATCGAAGAGAGACGCCTGAGCGGAGAAGATCGCGGCGACCTGCTGTCGATGCTGTTGGGAGCGCGCGATGAGGAAGCCGACGGCACTGGCATGACGGACAAGCAGGTACGCGACGAGGCTTTGACGATCTTCCTCGCGGGCCACGAGACGACCGCCAACGCCTTGACGTGGACATGGTATCTACTCTCCGAGCACCCGGAGGTCGAAGCAAAGCTGCATGCCGAGATCGACAGGGTGCTCGAAGGGAAGCGCCTCCCGACCCTTGAGGATATGCCGCAACTGCGATACACGGAGATGGTGCTCGCCGAATCCATGCGGCTCTACCCGCCCGCCTGGGCCATTGGCCGTCTTTCGATCAACGAGCACGAGATAGGCGGATACGTCATCCCTCCGCGCGCGCTCGTGCTCGTGAGCCCTTACGTCATGCACCGCGATGCGCGCTTCTTTCCAGAGCCGGAGCGCTTCGACCCCGAGCGCTGGACGCCCGCAGCGCGCGAATCCCGCCCGCAGTTCGCTTATTTCCCGTTCGGCGGCGGCGCGCGCCGCTGCATAGGCGAAGGCTTCGCCTGGATGGAAGGCATCCTGCTGATAGCCACGCTGGCCCGGCACTGGCGTCTGCGCCACGTCCCGGGCCACCCCGTCGCCCTCCACGCCGCCATCACTCTCCGTCCCAAACACGGCATGCTGATGAAGCTGGAGAAGCGAAGCGAAGCGCCCGCCATGAGCAATGAGCAACTCATCACTGGCTACTCTCAGCTCGCCGCCTCGTAGAGCAAGGCGGCAACGATGAAAGTGATTTGAGATATTGAATCTCAGATTTGAGAAGTGATTTGAAATATTGAATCTCAGATTTGAGATGCCTTTGCTTCATCCTTCACGTTGCCGCCTTCATCCTTTCACTCGCTTGCCCGCCGGTTTGCCAAGCTGTTAATCTTTACCTCTTTTATCGAGCACGGCCGCGCTGCTTGTTGTTGTAGTAATGGATGAGAAACGGGGCGCGCGCCTTGTGCGGGTGGTTAACGAGAGGGGAAGTAGATGGCGATTAGCGACGACTTACTGGAGATACTCGCGTGCCCTGCATGCAAGTCGAAGGTTGAATTGAAGAAGGACGGAAGCAGCTTGAAGTGCGTCGAGTGCCGCCGCGTCTATCCGATACGCGATGACATTCCGGTCATGCTCATTGATGAAGCGACGATTGAGGATGAAGAGCCTGCGCGAAATTCCTGAGCCGCCAGCGTTCCCGCTCGTCTCCGCTGTGCGGGAGGCGCACGCTGAAGTTGAGCCTCAGCCGCTTGGGCCCGCGCGCTGGGACTGGGGCGAGGTGCGCCGCGTGCTGGTCGTGCGGCTGCGCTCGATCGGTGATACGGTGCTGGCGACCCCAGCGCTTCACGCCCTGCGCCGCTTTCTGCCGCACGCGCGTATAGACGTGCTGCTCGAAGACTGGGTTGCGCCCGTGCTCGATGGTTTTACTGAGGTGGACAACATCATCAGGATCGAGCGTGGCGCAAGCACCCTTGCGCGCGCGCGTGCGGCTCGCTTGCTTCGCGCCGCACGCTACGACGTGGCGTTCAATCTTCATGGCGGGACGACCGCGACGCTTCTCACCAGAGGCTCCGGCGCACGCCATCGCGTCGGCTACGAGGATTACCAGTATAGCCGCCTGCACAATCACACAGCGCCTTCGCCCATAGAGCTGTGGGGCAGAACAAGCGTTCATTCGGTCGAGCAGCAGTTGGCGCTCCTTGGCTGGACGGGTGTGCCCGTGAGCGATGGGCCGCCGACGCGTCTCGCCGTGACGGAGGCCGCCTCCCTGAGCGTTGAGGCGAAGCTTCGCGGCGCTGGCCTCGATGATCAGTCTCGGTTTGCGCTCATCCATCCGGCTGCCGCCTTCGCGACGAAACAATGGGCCGCAAGCAACTTCGCGCGCGTTGTCGAAACCTTAAGCGAGCGCGGGATAATTTCCGTCGCCGTCGCCGGGCCAAACGAAGCGGCGGTGCTCACGGAGCTTGCGCGTGAGAGCGGCGCGCGCCTCTACGCGTTCACAGAGCTTTCGCTGCCGGAGGTGACGGCGCTCGCCGCCCGCTCCACTCTCTTCGTCGGCAACGATAGCGGCATAGCGCACATCGCCGCCGCCGTGCGCACGCCCTCTGTCGTTATCTTCGGTTCTTCTAACCTGACGCACTGGCGGCCATGGGCCAGCGCGCCCGCCGCGACCGTGCGCGAAGAATTGGCTTGCCAGCCATGTCCCGGCTACACCTGCGCGGAGTTTGACCAGCCCGAATGCATCCGTCGCGTCTCGGTCGAGCGCGTCATCGAAGCCATTGATAGAGTGACGAGTGACGAGTGACCGGCAGGAAAAAGAAGTGCGAGAGCAGATGTCTTTAACTTGCCACTTGTCACTCGTCACTTGTCACTGAATTTAATATGGAGCAATTGAGTCAGGAACGTGCCGTTGAGATCGTGCGAGGCGTGCGCGCGTGTTCCGTGGTAGTGCTCGGCGATGTGATGCTGGACGAGTTTGTGTGGGGCGACGTGACGCGCATCTCGCCGGAGGCTCCCGTCCCCGTGGTGGAAGTGCGCCGCGAGTCCGCGCATCTGGGCGGGGCGGCTAACGTGCTGGCGAACCTGGTCGCGCTCGGCGCGCAAGCGAAGCTGGTCGGCGTGGTCGGAGACGATGCTGCTGGAGAGCGCCTGCGCGCGCGCCTGCGCGAGGCGAGTCCGGCTCAGACGGATGAGCTGATCGTCGTCGATCGCAGTCGGCCCTCGACGGTCAAGACGCGTATCATCGCGCACAGCCAGACGGTCGTGCGCGCAGACCGCGAACGGCGCGCTCACGTCGACGCGCCAACGGAAGATCGCCTCATACGCGTCTTGCAGGGCGCGCTCAAAGAGGCGCACGCTTTCGTCGTCTCCGATTATGATAAGGGCGCGGTGACGCCGCGTATCCTGAGCGAAATCCTTCCGCTCGCCTACGGGCGCGGCATTCCCGTGCTGGTCGATCCGAAGATTCGCAACTTCGACTCCTATCGCCCGGCGACCTTGATTACGCCGAATCATCACGAGGCCCTGCGCCAGACCAATACGGAAGAGAATACGGACGAAGGCTTGAAGCGCGCGGCGCAGTTGATACGCGAGCGGCTCGGCTGCGACTCTGTGCTGATCACGCGCGGCGAGCGCGGCATGATGCTGCTGGAAGGCGGACGCGAGCCCGTTTACGTCGAGACAGTGGCGCGTGAAGTTTACGATGTGACGGGCGCTGGCGATACTGTGATCGCCACGCTGGCGTGCGCGCTCGCGGCGGGAGCGTCCATGCTGGAGGCGGCGATTTTAGCAAACCATGCCGCCGGAATCGTCGTCGGTAAGGTCGGCACGGCCACGGCCAGCGGCGAAGAATTGGTCGCCTCGATGCAAGTGGGCCCATAAAGCTATGGGCCCATGCGGCTGCTCTCTCTTACTGTGAGAATTTATGATGAAGACGAGTCACCCCCAACTCGCCGTAGCTTTCGCGCTGCTCATTGGCGCGTTGTCGGTTTCATGTAACAGGAAGGCCGAGCCGGAAATCCTGAGCGTGGCGATTGCGCGCGCCGTGACACGCATGTCCGTCGCGCCGAAGCCGGAGTTGTCGCTCGCCGGCAAAAGGGTACTACTGGTCGGCGATTCGATGGCCGCAGGTTTACAGCCTTCGTTGCAAAGGCGTGTGGAAGCGGCGGGCGGTCGTTTCTTCGGCGAGCCCTGGCAAAGCTCGACCATCATCGGTTGGGAGGGAACGGGACGCCTTCGCGAGATGCTCGAACGCTATCAACCGGACATCGTCTTCATCTCGCTCGGCTCAAACGAGCTACAGGCGCGCCGCCCCGAACAGCGCGCTCCGCTCATCAAGCGTATGGTCGAAGAGATTGGCCCAAGGCCCGCTTACTGGATTGGCCCACCGAGCTGGAAGCAGGACAGGGGGCTGCTGCGCGTCATCGAAGAGAATTTTCAACCAGACCATTTTTACAACGCCAGCAATTTAAACGTGCCGCGCCAGCGCGACGGCAAGCATCCAACGCTCGAAGGCTTCAATGAGTGGACGGAGCTGATCTGGAACTGGTACGAGGAAAGGATGAGGGATGAAGGATGAAAGAAAGGATGAAGGCGGAAGGATGAAGGATGAAGGAAAAGCATTCAAGGCAGTGAAGAATTCTTTTCATCCTTCCGCCTTCATCCTTCATCCTTGCTTTTCCAGGGGTTGTGCTTCGCGTTTGATAAATTTTCTGCTGTTGGTCTCGCTCGCCTGCGGAATGGTTTTTCCGGCGGGCGCGCAGGAGCAGCAGCCGCCGCCGCAACAGCGCGAGCGAAGGGTTACTTCCGCTCCGACCGTCGCCCCTCCTACTGTTCCCGATACTCCTGCTGCTTCTACGGCGACGACTGCGAGCGCGGGAGCGCCGCGAACCGTCGAAGAGTTGCGGGCGCGTATAGAGGAAGTGCTGCGCCGCCCCGAGCTTGCGCCCGCGCTGGTGGCCGTGAAGGTGGCTTCGCTCGATAGCGGGCGCACGCTGTTTGAAGAGAACGCAGGGAAGCTGCTCGTCCCTGCCTCTAACATGAAGCTCTACACGGTGGCGGCCGCGCTCGACCGTCTCTCGCCGGACTTTCGCTTCAAGACTTCGGTTTACGCCTCCGCGCCGCCGGATTCGTCCGGCACTGTGCGCGGCGACCTGGTCATCTACGGGCGCGGCGACCCGACCTTTGCCGCGAGTCTCAACGGCGGCGATTATTTCAAGGCGATTGATGTGCTGGCGGAGCGCATCGCGTCTTCGGGGCTCAAGCGCGTCGAGGGCGATCTGGTCGGCGACGAATCTTATTTCACGGGCGCGCCGCAGGGCTTTGGTTGGGAGTGGGCAGACCTGACCTGGTATAGCGGGGCGGAGGTGAGTGCCCTGTCCGTCAACGATAACGCGCTCGACCTGATCGTCAAGCCGGGCCCAAGCGTGGGCTCTCCGTGCACGATCACGACCGGGC
This sequence comes from Pyrinomonadaceae bacterium, assembly GCA_036522655.1. Taxonomy (GTDB): domain Bacteria; phylum Acidobacteriota; class Blastocatellia; order Pyrinomonadales; family Pyrinomonadaceae; genus DASQYE01. Next base: position 113,546 of record DATDFK010000010.1, read on the forward strand.
CCACGACGCCGCTCGTCACGATCACGAACCGCACGACGACCAGCGAGCGCCGCTCGAAGAGAGACCTGACGGTTTATCGCGGGCTCGGCGAAAACGTGATCGAGGTGAGCGGAAGCCTGCCCTTTGACGACCCCGGTTGGACGGCCGGCGTCGCCGTCTCAAGACCCGCGCTGCTCTTCGTTTATATGCTGCGCACAGCGCTCGCCGCGCGCGGAGTCAACATCGCGGGCCGCTCCCGCACGGTCGATGCGCATGCGCTCACCAACGCGCTGCCCGCAACCGCGTCGCTCGTCGAGATTGCCAGGACGGAGTCGCAGCCCTTGAGCGTCATCGCCGGGCTGGCGCTCAAGCCGAGCCAGAATCTTTACACAGAGCTTATCCTGCGCGCGCTCGGGCGTGCGACGGCCTCCGACTCGAAGCTTTCGAGCGAAGATGCCGGGATTGAAGCCGTCAAAGCTTTCCTGAGAAGCGCGGGCATTGACGCGAGCGAGGTTGTCTTGACGGACGGCTCGGGGCTTTCGCGCCGCGACATGGTGACGGCCAACGCGACTCTGCAACTGTTGACCTACATGAGCCGTCATCGCTACGGCGCTGCCTTTCGCGAGGCGCTGCCCATAGCGGGCGTTGACGGGACTCTCAAGAATCGTATGAGGGGAACCCCTGCGGCGGGCAACGTGCGCGCCAAGACGGGCACGCTCACGGCTGTCTCTTCGCTCTCGGGCTACGCGACGAGCGCGGCGGGCGAGCGACTGGTCTTCTCCATCATGCTCAACAATTCTCCCGACGGCCTGCTCATGCTCAGAAACTATCTGGACACGATCGCCGTGCTGCTCGCTTCATATAAAGGCAGTGACAAGTGACGAGTGGCGTGTGACGAGCTAAGGCTTCACCCTTGCTCGTTCACTCGCCTCTCGCCGGTCGTCGTCGCTGCCTCTTGCTTGTCACTTATCACTTGTCACGCGTCACTGTTCTCTTATGCGCTTTATAAAGTTTGAAGGTTTCGGTAATGATTACATCGTGTTCGAGGCGGAGCAGTTGGCCGGGGTCGAGCGGTTGAATGAATTTGTCGCGGCGGTGTGCGAGCGTCATTACGGCGCGGGCGCTGACGGCATTATCGTCCTGAGCGTGGCGGAAGCGTCGGATGCGGATTTCGTCGCGCGTATTTTCAACGCCGACGGCAGCGAGGCCGCATTGTCGGGCAACGGGACGCGCTGCGCCGCAGCCTACCTGCATTATCGTGGGCTCTGGTCGCAGACGGACTTGCGCCTCGGCACACTGGCGGGCGTCAAGCTTTATCGTCTGCGCGAGACGATAAGTCGCGGCCACTACTGGTTTGAATCGGAGTTGGGCCAACCGCGTTTTGAGAGCGCTGCGATACCGATGCTGACGGAAGTTCCCGTCGAGCGTGTCGTCGCTTACCCGCTCGCGGTCGAAGGCGAATCCTGGCCCATCACAGCGCTGAGCATAGGTAACCCGCATTGCTGTATCTTCGTTGACGATTTCGCGTCTCTTGACTGGCGACGCGTGGGCAGCCTGATCGAATCACATCATCAATTCCCGGAGAGAATCAACGTTACGTTCGTGCGCGTAGTGGATCGCGGAAATATCGAAGTGCGTATCTGGGAGCGCGGCGTCGGCGAGACCTTTTCTTCCGGCACTTGTTCCAGCGCGGCGGCGATAGCGTCGATCGTCAATGGTCTGACCGGGCGGCGCGTCAGGGTTCAGACGCCCGGCGGGCAGATCGAAGTCGAGTGGCGAGAGGACGGCGAGGTCGTGCTCACGGGCCGCGCCGATGTCGTCTACAGCGGCGAGTGGCAGCGATGAAAGGATGAAGGCGGAAGGATGAAGGATGAAAGGAATGCTTCACTGTCTTGAATGCTTTTACTTCATCCTTCCGCCTTCCGCCTTCATCCTTGCTTTTTGATCTGTTCGAGCACGGCCTTGCGGAGCAGGCTTGGGGGGAGAAGGCCCTGCGAGAGGATGAAGTCGTGATACTTCTGCTGGTCGAACTTCTTGCCCATCAGCTTCTCGGCTTCGGCGCGCAGTTCCATCAGGCGCGTATAGCCGTAGAAGTAGGAGGTGGCCTGGCCGGGCGAGCGGAAGGTGTAGCGCTCGACCTCCTGCGTGGCCATCGCGTCGGAGAGCACCACGTCCTCTTTGAGAAGACGCGTCACCTGTTCCGGCGTGACCTTGCCCATCTGAAGCTCTGGGTCTGAGAAGGCGCGCGCCGCACGCATCAGGCGATGCTGAAGCGAGATGAGCTGCCCGTCCAGAGGCATGAACGGCTTCATGATCGCTTCCGAATAGAGACCCCAGCCTTCGGCGTTCGTCGAGTTGAAGGCGAAGATGGCGCGGGCCGACGAGACGCCTTTCTCAATGATAGAGGCGAACTGTAGCTCGTGGCCGGGACGCGCTTCGTGAGCGGAGAGAGTCCACGATGCTGCCTCGAAGGTGAAGTCGTCAAACTGCTTCGTTGCCTCTCCGGGCTTGCTTGGAATGCGTAGCGGCAGGACGAATGTGCCGATCTCGCCGGTATTGCCGAGCAGGCGGGGCGGACGCATGTTGGGCGCGGGAACGGCGGCGCTTTCGGCCTCGCTCGCAAGGCGTATCTGAACGGGGCGCGCGGGCAGCGTTACCAAGTGCTCGCGGCGTATGATCTCTTCGATCTCCTTGATGCGCTTTTCATAGAAGGGCAGTATCGCTTCGCCGACCAACTGATCTTTCTTGAGCGCGCGAATCACGTCGCGATAGTCCGTCGCGTTGATACCCTTTTCTTTGGCGACGCGCGGCGCAAGCTCCTGCATCTCCTTCTGAATCTGGTCGAAGGCGGCGTGCGCTTTGGCCGCGAGCTGCGCCGGCGGGATGTCCACGCCGTACTGTTCGAGCGCGAAGGCGTACTCTTCGGCGGGCAGGCGAAAGTCCGTGCGCGCCTTCGGCAGCACATCCTTACGCACGAAATCATTGTAGGCCGAGAGCTGCTCCTTGAGCTTCGCGTAGGCTTCCTGGTATCCCTCGATCTTATATTTATCGAACAACTGGCCGATGCCGTTGATGAAGAAATCCGCGTTGGCGAGGTCTTTCTCGACCTGCAATTTGGGAGGGCCGAGTAGGCCGGGCTTGTTCAAGCGCTCGCGCGTGCGCGCTTCGGCCAGACGCGTGACTGGTTCGTAGCCTTCTTCCATTCCCGTGTAGCGACGCAGGCGAACCAGCGCAGCCTTGCGGCGCTCTGCCGGGACTTGATCGTCGAGCAGCGCGCGCAGGCCGCCGAAGATCAACTGCGACATATTGACGTACGGAATATCGTACTTGTCGCTGATCTCGTTGCCGCGAATGGCGTCTTCCGCAGACTTGATCAGAATCTCAAGGTCTTGGCGCACGAGCGGGTCTTTCTCGGCGGTGAGCTTTCCCTTGAGCACCTGAAGGGCTTCGCGCGTCGCCTGGTTGGAGCGCTCGTTGACGCCCGGCTTGAGGTCTACGATCTGCTCGTCAAAGCCGTTGACGCCGATGCGGGCCGCGCCTTCGGGGCCGAAACGGGCGAGCACGGCCAGCAGCACCTGCGTATTCTCGTTGCTGCGCACGACCCACGCGGGAAGCGATTGGGTCGGCGTGGCGCTGCCCGCGACCTGTGATGTGTCCGTATCGTGTAGATGCGCCGCGACCCTGTTCGGAAGCGGCAGGGCGGTCAAACATGACAACGCCAGCAGCAGTACGAAAAGCTTTCTCGTGAGCATTAAGAGGGATTCTCCTTACAGATTGATTTGACCCTATCTCTTACGGAGGCTGCGCTTTTTTAGTTTCGTCAAAGAGGCTTGCCGGAGCTAATACCAGAGCTAAGAAGGCGTTTGAAAAGTCATTCATATCCCCGCAGGGGATACACGTAATAGCCGGGGGCAGCGCCCCCGGTACAGCCGATCAAACAGTAAGCGACCCTGTAGGGGTCGTACCGTGCGACCCTTGCAGGGTCGGGAACCTTTTGTGACCGGGTTCCGGGGGCCGTTGCCCCCGGCTATTTCATTGGTCGCTTGCAGCGACCTCAAACGATTTTCCAAACAGCTTCTAAGAACCTGTGCCTATTCTTATATCCTTCTCGATCTCGAATAGTTCCAAAATTGACGAGCGCGAGAGGGTCGGGGCGGGTGGTGTTCGCGGCTGGACAGCCCGTGCGTGACGTGCTAATCTCCTACTCGAAATTGAACTTAATAGAACAAGCGGACGATCAAGTTCGCTTGTTTTTCTTTTGTGTAGCTCTTTCAGCGCACCGCATCAAGGATGCAAGCCCCCAACTCCGGCTGACTGTCAAAAGACTCCTAGAGCCGGAGGTCGAGTCATGGGAAAGAACGGACTCGCGCGCCGCAGCGCTGAAAGGTTCCAACAACCTCGGACAGGAGACCCGATAGATGAATATGTTCTTTGGCGGAGGCGCAGCCTTTGCAGCTACGCTTCTCGCATCGTCTGTTCTTTTTTACGCCAATCCCTTATTCGCCGAAACCCCGGCACAACAACAGCAACCCGCCTCGACACAGCAAGAGAAGAAAGAAAACAACGAGACCGCTCCGGCTCAAAGCGAGCAGGAAGCCGAAGCAAGACAGGCTCTCGAACCCGCCGTCACTGCTGTCTCTACCGGCGTCGCACCTGCTGCGGTCGCAGACAAAACCGGCGCGCTCTCAGCAAACATCTCGACGGAAACTGTGACCTTCGCGGCCCCGTCGGCTGAGGCGATCACGGCCCCGCAGGCTTACGTCGCCACCGCATACAGTCTGCCCGGACGAACCGCCAGCGGTATGCGCGTCGCCAAAGGCGTCATCGCCGCAGACCCGCGCGTTCTGCCCCTCGGCACGCGCGTCCGCCTGGAAGCGGGCCCCTACAGCGGCGAATACATCGTCGCCGACACGGGCTCTGCCGTCAGAGGACGCAAGATAGACGTTTGGGTTCCGAGTCATGGCGAAGCCTGCCGGTTCGGTCGCCGTAATATCAAGCTGAGCGTGATCAGCTACGGCGGCAGGCGAGCCGCAACCCGCCAGCGCTCCAGATAGATAAGGCAAAGGGAAAAAGGCAAAAGCGAAGACCCAGGGGCCTCGGAGCCTGTGGCCCATCTTCACTTTTGCCTTTTACCTTTTGCCCTTTTACTTTTATGATGCTTGCACTTCAAAATGAGTGAAAAGAGAACGGATAATATTCCAGAACCGTCGCCGTTGGTAGAAGTCCGGCGCGGCGCGATCACCGAATCGCGCCATCGCGGGCACATCGCCGCCGTGGACGCAGACGGCGTGATAGTCGCTCGGCTCGGCGCGCCCGAGACGCTCACCTATCTGCGCTCTTCGGCCAAGCCCTTTCAATCCCTGCCGCTCGTCGCATCCGGCGCAGCCGATCGCTTCGGCTTTACCGAAGAGGAGATAGCCATCGCCTGCGCCTCGCACAACGGAGAGCAGATACACACGCAGACCGTCGCCCGTATGCTACGCAAGATCGGCCTGGACGAGAGCGCTTTGCAGTGCGGCGTGCACGAGCCGTTTAGCGCAGAGGCCGCCGCCGCTTTGCGCGCGCGCGGTGAAAAGCCCAACGTGCTTCACAATAACTGTTCGGGCAAGCACACGGGCATGCTCGCGCTTGCTCTTCACTTAGGCGCGCCCATCGAAGACTATACGGAGGCTGCCAATCCCGTGCAGTTGATGATCGGGCGCACGGTGGAGCAATTCTCCGGCGTGCCACTGGAAGACATAGCCGTCGGCGTGGACGGGTGCGGCGCGCCCGTCTTCGGCGTGACGGTGCGCGCGATGGCCCTGATGTATGCGCGCCTGGTAGTGCCGCCCGAAGATTGGCCCACGGAGACGCGCGAGGCCGCGCATCGCATCGTCTCCGCCATGATCGCTAACCCGGAGATGATCGGCGGGCGCGCCGAGCGGCTCGACACCGTGCTGATGCGCGCGGCGCGCGGCGGCGTGGTCTCGAAAGTCGGCGCGGAAGGCGTCTACACGGCGGGCATGCTGCCTTCGTCCAGATGGCCCAAAGGATTGGGGCTCGCCTTCAAGATAGAGGACGGCGAAGACCGTCGCGCGCGCCCGACCGTCGTGATCGAGGCCCTCAAACAGTTGGACGTGCTGAAGGATGCGGCGCTCGCAGAGCTTGCTCCGTATTCCAGCTTCGTTATACGCAACCATCGCGGCGATGAGGTCGGCGAAGTGCGTGCTAATTTCGAGCTTGAAACCGGCTGAGATAAGCTTGGGCCGGGAAGTAGAGAAAGCGGATGTCTGATCAAGAATCGAACAGGACTACGGCGGCCAGCGCGCACGCAAACTCGCCCGTGCTCAGGCGAGATGCTGGCGGGCAGCTAGACCTCAACTCCGTCGCCGACTGCATTCAGTGGTTCCTTGACTATGACCAGAGAGTCGCGGTCATACGTCATCCGAAGGTCGAAGAGCTTTTTCAGTGGAAGCAGGAGCGAAGCCGCAGCGAGGGCGAAAACGTCTTCGATTTCAACCGCGCCGAAGACCGCCTCGCCATTGGCATTATGCAGGCGCTCGCCATTTACGCGAACGAGCGCGCCCTTCATGACTGGATCAGCCAGCTTTTGAACGCGCTCGAAGAAGCCTCCAAAGAGAACGAAGAGATCGCCGCCGCATACAAGCTTGAGATGGGCGAGGCCGTCTCCACTGTGCGCGAGGCGGAACGGATTCCAACGGCGCGCGGGCGCGTTGAGTTTCTCACCTCCTGCTGGCTCGAAGTCTTATGCACGGCGGAGATACGCGTGCTCGGCTGGTTCTACCAGGAGCTTTACGGCCACCCCTACACCCCGCAATAATTGAGAGCGCAGTCAAGCGACGCATTTAAGCGCGTCCTGCGTCGCTTGATTCGATCAACCTTCGGAATATGCCCTGAACACATCAGGCGTAGTTGCGCCGCCACAGGCGATCTATGCTCCAGACGCCTCCACCGGCCACGGCCAGGTAAAGGAAGATAAAGCAATAGAGCACCGCAGGCTCTCCCTTGTTCACTGTCGGCCACAAGAACCCTGCCGGGATGTTTGTTGTAAAGGCGTGCCCCATAAAGTAGGCGACGGCCATCTCTCCGGCCAGAATGAAAGCGACGGGCCGCGTGAAGAGCCCCAGCAGGATGAGCAGCCCGCCGAAAAACTCAAGGACTCCTGCCACCATAATGAGCGTTGGAAGTGGGCCCATCGGAGTCGGGATACCGAATAGTTTCTGGGCCCCGTGCTCCATGAACAGAAGACCCGCGATGATGCGCAAAATGCTGAGCAGGCGCGGCGTCCACTGCGCGTAGGTTGAACTTAGATCAGCCATTTCTTTCCTCCAAATCTGTTGTGTGTTTGAGTTCCAATACGCCGACGCACGCGCGCTGGCGAATATGTCGCGGGGTTTTCAATCTCGTCTCAAAGCGCGACCGAAGCCATAGGCCGCCATGCTCAGACTGCCGTGAGTCCAGCCGCGATACAGAGTCTCTGCGGCGAGCGGCTGCTCGTCGCGCTCAAGCGCGCTGCCCGCGCCCATCGCCACAAAGAGCGGGAGCAAATGTTCTTCGGTCGGATGCGCCAGCGCTGCCGACGGCGCGAGGCGGCGATAGTTTATCAACTCCTCGTATGCGCCGTCCGTGATTTTCCTGTTCAGCCAGTCTTCAAACTGCGCGGCCCACTCGGGCGGCGGCGCTCCTTCTCGGCCTATGCGAGATAAGTTGTGCACAACACCTCCGGTCGCCAGTACCAGCACGCCCTCATTCCTGAGCGGCGCGAGCGCACGCCCCAGTTGAAAGTGTGCCGCCGGGCCGCCCTCCGTCTGTACGGAAAGCTGCGTCACGGGGATGTCTGCCTCCGGGTACATTAACATGAGCGGTATCCACGCTCCGTGATCCAGCCCGCGACGCGGCGAAAGCCCGGCTTCGATGCCCGCCCCATCGAGCAGTCCCTTGACGCGCGCCGCAAGACCCGGCGCACCCGGCGCATCGTACCTCATACGGTACAGGGACGCGGGAAAGCCGCCGAAGTCGTGTATCGTCTCGGGCTGCGGCGCGGCGCTCAAGGTCGGCACAGCCGTCATCCAGTGAGCCGAGACGCAAAGGATGGAACGCGGTCTTTCAATCTGCGCGCCGAGGCTTTGCAGAAATGCGACCGCGTCCGTTTGTTCGATGGCGAGCGTCGGCGCGCCGTGGGAAACAAATAAGCTCGGAAGATTTTCAGTGTTCATCTGGTACTCAGGTTAATCGTTATAACGAGTATCGGCGCAAAAATTTTTTATTCCGGTCGCGCGCGCAGGGCGTCCAGTAGTTTGCTCAAAGTAGCGAGCTGCTTTTCTCCTAGGTGGCCCATCTGACGGCGATGGCATTGCTCTATGGGCTTATCGAGCCCTGCGAGCAGCCGCAAGCCGTCCTCGCTGATGCGGGCGATGAGACGGCGGCGATCCTTCGCCTCGCGCTCGCGCGAGATCAACCGGCGCGCCTCCAGGCGATCGAGCAGCCGCGTTATATCGGAATCTTTCGTCACCAGCCGCTCGCTGATCTCGCTACAGGACGCGCCCGCCTTTCCCGCGCCGCGAAGAATCCTCAGCACGTTGTACTGCGTCGGCGTCAAGTCCGCCTGCTTGATCGTCTCGTTGATGCCCCACCACAGACGCTCCGCCGTCAGTTGAATATTCAGATAAACCTCTTCTTCGCGGCTCGCGAAGGGCTTGGTCTGCTTCAGCTCTTTTTGCAATCTCGTCGTCACGATGAGCAATATAGTCGTTACAACGACTATTGTCAAGAGGACGATCGTCTTCCCGTCGATCGAAGCCGACGGCGACCGCGAGCCGCACATGTGAGCCTCAAGGGAATCCGCTCCGTCCAGGTACAAACGGCAGCATCGCGCCGAGCGTGCCTCCCAAAGCGACGGCGAGATACCCGGTCAAAGTCTCCACCGGGCCCATCATGCCTCATCGAGCACTTCTCAACGGGAGCCCTTCGGTCGGCTTTAAATCAAACCGTGAGCGCGGCGTGAAGATATCGCAGAATCTCTCTACTATCGTTTGCTATGGCCGAAGCGCTACAATCCTGTATCGGAATGAAGCCACATCCGTGTATTGAAGAGCAGCTAAAGGAGGGCCCGGATCACGTATGACAACGGCGAAAAAGAGTGGAAGCAAAAAGACGGGCAAGGCGAGCGCCCGTCATCAATCTCCGCCGAGCCCTGCGGCCAGCGAGCGCAAGCGTAAGGGGCGCACTCGTGGTAAAGAGGCTTCGCCGGACGCTCGTTTACCGAAGCTGAGCAAGACGGAGGTCGGAGGCGGCGAGGGCAGTAGCGGCGGCCAGCTACATTGAAGCGCTGAGCTTTGAAAGATTCACAGGAGGGGCGTGAAAGCGTTTGAGCATGATCGCTTCGGGACGAGAATATTTGGGGAGGTAGAGATGGCGAACAAGAGTCGCAATAAGGCGAACCAGCCGCCCACCGGGGAAGGCAAGAAACAGAGCCCGCGTTCCGGCGCGGCCAATAAGCTGGACAAACGCTCGGAAGTGGCCCAGGCGCAGCACAGCAGGCCGGACGAAAACATTGGGACAGCAGCCGACGAAGCCGCTTCCGCCTCAGAGTTGAAGGAAAATAATAATCCCCGGCGACCCAAGGCGGGACGATAAAAAACAGCGACGAGCGACAAGTGGCAAGCGAAAACGTAAAAGCACATAAAAACTTCAATGCCTATCTACCGGGACTCGTCATTCGCCACTCGTCACTCGTCGCTGCATTTCTGATGCTTGGTACTTTACTCTGTGGCCTGCTCGCCTGGGCGGCGAAGGATGATCGCGGCGGCGAAGATTTACGGGCGGCTTCATTGCGTCCGATGCTGGTGATCGCTCATCGCGGCGGCGCTGCGCTGTGGCCGGAGAATACCCTGTATGCCTTCGAGCACGCACGCGACCTCGGCGTGGATGTTCTTGAGATGGATGTGCAGGTCACGTCTGACGGCGTGCTTGTCGTTCTGCACGATGCCGCGCTCGATCGCACGACGAATGGCAGCGGGCCTGTCAATAAACTGAGCCTGAATGAGTTGAAAAAGCTGGATGCGGCCTTTCGCTTCTCGCCCGACGGCGGGCGCAGCTTTCCGCTTCGCGGACGCGGCATCAACGTGCCCACCTTGCAGGAAGTCTTCAGGGCTTTGCCGGGCATGCGCTTTAACATAGAGCCGAAGCAGGCGCAGCCGTCGCTGGTCAAGCCCCTGTGCCGGATGATTCGTGAAAGCGGACTACAGAAGCAGGTCATGATCGGGTCATTCAGCGCACAAGTCCTGGCGGAGTTCCGCGAAGAATGCCCGGAAGTCGCCACGTCCGCGAGCCCCATCGAAGTCGGCGCGCTTTTGACGGCGAGTGCAGCCGGAGCCAACGAGCAGCAGCGCGCCCTCGCTGCCAAAGCCGTACAAGTGCCGGAATCAATCGGCGGGCGAAGTGTCCTGACACGCGAGTTCATCGAAGCGGCGCACGCGCGCAATCTACAGGTTCACGCCTGGACGATCAACGACGAAGAGAGCATGACGCGCCTGATCGAGCTGGGCGTGGACGGCATCATGACCGATTACCCTAATCGGTTGATAGCGCTGCTGAAAGCTAAGCCGCAAGGGCGTTGATATTCTCAAACCTGAACCAACCGTCCCACGTTTAAGAGTAATCGTATCCGGGCTTGAAGGTTGATTGATTTTATGGACGACCACTTGCGCGCGCTCTTTCCCATTACGAAGCGCGCCGTTTATTTGAATCACGCCGCCGTCTCGCCGCCGCCGCGCCCCGTGACCGAAGCCGTCCTGGCGCAGATGCTCGACGTGGCCGAGCACGGCTCGCTCAACTATCGTCGCTGGGTGGCCGTCAGGGAGCGCGCGCGTGGGCTCGCCGCCGGGATGATCGCTGCCCGCCCGTCTCAAATCGCCTTTATGCGCAACACGTCGGACGGATTATCAACGATCGCTAATGGCCTGCGCTGGCAGGCGGGCGATAACGTCGTCACTTTCCGCCGCGAGTTTCCCTCAAACATTTACCCCTGGCTGCGCCTGCGCGAGGCATACGGCGTAGAGGTCAGGATGTGCGAGGAACGCGACGGGCGCATCGATCTTGAGGAACTGACGGGGCTGATTGACGAAAAGACGCGCGTCGTGGCGATCAGTCATGTCCAGTACGGCTCAGGCTTTCGCGCAGACCTTGAGCGCATAGGGCGTGCGGCGCGCCGTCGTGATGCGCTGCTCGTCGTCGATTGTATACAGGCGATGGGAGTCTTGCCGATCGATGTCGGGGCCGAGTTGATAGACGCGGCGGCGGGCGCATGCCACAAGTGGCTGCTCACGCCGGAGGGCGTGGGCTTGCTATATCTCTCCGACCGTGCGCGCGAGCGAATCGAGCCGACGCTGGTGGGCTGGACGAGCGTGCCGCAGCCTGAGGACTACGGGAATTTCGCACAAGGTTGGCGCGAAGGAGCGCTTGCGTGGGAGACAGGAACCCTGCCGACAGCCCTCATTCACGGCCTCGACGCGAGCCTCAAGCTTTTGACGCAGACGGGCGTCGAGCGTATCGCCGCGCACCTCTCTGACCTGACAGACCAATTGTGCGAAGAACTCAGAGGGAAGCGTGACTACGAGGTCGTCAGCTCGCGCCTTAATGGCGAAAAGTCGCAGATCGTCTGCCTGCGCCACAAAGGGCATTGGAAGCCCCACGCGCTCTATGCTCATCTGAAACAGCAAAACATCGTCGTTGCCCCGAGAGGTGATCGGTTACGAATCGCGCCCCATCTATACAACACAGCCGCCGAGATCGAAACTATGGTCAAAGCCTTGCCTTAAATACGATTCAGCCCGAAAATTCAGGCTTTACAGGGCTTCGGACATAATAATCAACGGGCAATCGCACTAAAGGCGCGGTCAGAGGCAGACGTGCCTGATGTGATCGGTTAGGGTACATTAGTACACAGGGTTGTAACGATCACGTACGGCGGGACGCTTTTCTTAGCATAATTGAACCCGAAAGGAACAAGATCGCGGGCGAAATTTCGGCCTTGATTTAAAGGGGCCGGAAGAGATTTTAGGCTTTGTCCAATGAAATGGCCGGAAATGGCATGGTCATTGCTCTATAAGACACTGGCAAAAATAGAAGGGTACAAGAGGGTAAATCGGGTCAGGCTCGGAGACGGCAGTGAGTGAAGGCTTTGGGGGAGGCGTTCTCTCACTTTGAAAAGCAGGCAGCGGCTCTTTCGGGGGAACGGGGTTGCTGTGAGCTATGCGGTCAAAGGGCAACAGTTGCTGGGCTGCTGGTCGGCGTCCTGACGGGGCTTGGGGGAGCCTCACAGGAAGACCAGCAGCCCGCAATTTCTGACAAAAATGATTTAAATAAAGAGGGCACGGTGAATGTACACCGTGCCCTCTTTATTTTTCCCTAACGGGTAAAGGATCAGACCGGGCTTACCTTTTAACCTTCGCCTCTGCCGAGCAATCTCGCCGGGTCGCGTTGAGCGCTCATCCCGTCAATATTCAGCCGCACCATGTCGCCCGCATCCGAATAGGCCGTCGAGGCAGCCTGTTGGGCGCGGCGGTGACGAAAGACCAGTCCGCCGAAGAGGCCGCCAATCCCCAGGCAGAGCAGAACGGAAAGCCCTGATGCTTTGAGCACGGCGACGATGATGCTGGCGGTCGTCTCCGTGTACTGCCTCTGCGCACGCTCCAGCGCACGCGGGTTATCGCCTAGCCATTGCACCACCTGTTCGTAGCTGATGCCCTTAATCAACTGCGCCGCCGCCTGCTCATCGGGCGCATTGAAGACGAAGACGGAATAGTTGCCGACGCGCTGGTAAGCAGTCGGGGCGCTCTGGCCCTGCTCGCGCAATTCCCTGAGCCGTCCCTGTATGCGCGCGTCGTTGTCAGAGGCGAGCTGCGGCGTGGTGTTTTCGACGATCACCAGTTGGGCCGGGCCATAAGCGGCTGTCACGGCTTCCGCGCCGCCCCCGAACGAGACCGCATCCAGAATCGGCTGATTGCCCGTCATGGACTTCAAGCCATCCAGGGTGGTCGCATAACGTGCACGCTCCTGCGCTTTCTCCCAGTCAGGTAGATGCTTGACGAGGACAGGAATATCACCTTCGCCCTTATCCAGACTTTCGGCGAAGAGCCGCGAAAAGGCCAGCAGCGCTTCATCACCAGCCCTTTGGTCTGACTTCTTCACGGAAACGAAAAAAGGGCCTTTGAAGAAGTGTATGCGGTCTGGATAAACGATGCTCGCCGTCCCGACCTCGCCCGCCTTGATTGATCTTGAGAGCGTCGCATCGCTGTTTTGTCCAGAGCCTTCGGCGTCGCCGGTCAAGAGGGCATAAGCCTCCGAATCCTTTGGCGTCTTGTTGACAGAGATGCTGAATCGCTCTCCCTTCAGGGAACTGTAAACCCGCCCGATGGCCGAAGCAGAGCCGAGCGCTTCGGCCGTGAGGGGCGCTTTTTGCTTTAAGTCCGCGAGAAAGGGCTTGCCCTCCGCACGAAATTCTCCTAGCTGATCGGGCAGAAGCTTTGCCGCCTCTTCCATCGTGATCGTGGCCTTGATACTTGACGGCAGGAGCAGGAGCGAGATGAGCGCGAAAGTAAAGAGCAGCTTTAATAAGCGTGTGATTCGCAAAACGATACCTCTCTATAACGACATGACAACGGCAATAGGTTTAGAAACCGCAGGACATTAGATGTTCCGGGTAATGACACCCGTTGCGTAAATAATCAGGGGAAGCAATAGTTTAGCCCGAGCGGCGAAGCTCGCGCAAAAGCAGATCGGCGTGGTGGCGCGGGTCTGAGATGTTGCGCAGGACGACGTTACCGCCCTGCTCGCTCGCGTTGTCGATGATCAGGTTGCCGTAGCCGAGCATGCGTTGCGGGATGGTGGCCGAGACCGTCACGTCCTGAATCGTCCTGAGAGGGATGTTGCGCGTCGTGCGCGCGATCAGGCCTTGGTCAATCTCTATCTTGGAATCGGTCAGCGTGTAACGAACAGTGTTCCGCTTGAGATGATAGAAGGCTGGGATGAGCAGCAGCGGCAAAGCGACGGGGACGGCGATCAGGGCAGAGACGCCCAGATAGGCCAGTAGAATGGTCAGCAGAATCGCTCCCAGCATCGCCGCCGCGTATCCGATCTTGACGAAGAGAAGCGTCGGGCGCGTAGTGAAAATCTGGCGCTCAATGTCGCTCTCCCTCTCTTCGCGCGCAAGGGAGCGCGCAGCAGAAGCAGAAGGGGCGAGAGCGCCCGCCGTGCGCGTCATCTCAGGGTCAATGGCCGTCTGGCCGCAGCCCGCGCAGAAACGCGCTCCGGCAGGAATATACGCGCCGCAGTTTGTGCAATGCATCGCTCGCTCTCCTTATTCGACGTGCGCGGCCAGGCGCACGCTCTCCAGTAGATTGGCCGGATCGTAAGGAGTCGTGATGACGCTCTGCGCGCCAAGCTCAAGCGCTTCCAGCCGAGCGCTCTCCATCTCCGACGGAAGAAGCAGGACAACGGGGAGCGTCACGCGCCCGCCGCCCTGTTTGCGAAGTCGCCGCAGGGTCTCGACGCCGTTGATGCCGTTCAGCTCGTAATCGAGCAGGAGCAGGTCTGGGCGTTCGATGCGCAGGAGGTCTAGAGCCTGCTGGCCGTCAAAGGCCGCGCGCGCTTCGTAGCCCGCCGCGCGCACCAGCGAATTAAGTTGCGTCATGCGCGAGGCGTCCGACACGGTCAGCAGTAGACGGCGCGGCATGATCGCTCCGCGCGAACGCCTTTCAAGCTCATGTGCGGCGGCTGCCGAAGCGAGGCGGGCAGAGTCCGTATCCTTCGTCTGCATCGCCTGCCGTTCAGGCGCAGCGCGTCCCGTCTCCGTTTCACTTCGCGCACCCGCCGCCACGTCGTCGTCATGCACCGGCGTTGATTCTGGCTCAGCCATCTCGTGCGCGGGCTCATCTTCGACGGCTTCAGGCTCGTCCGGTCTCTGCGCGTCGGAGGTCGGGGCTGGCTGCGCGACAGTGGAAGGCGCTCGCGTAGCTTGCGACGCTTCGTAGGTCGTGATGCGCCCGTCCCGACCGCCCGCGCGCGAGAAGGCGGCTGCCGTTTCGGCTTTTTCGATCAGGCTCTCAACGTCGTCGCCGTCCTCTGGAAAAGAGGCGAGGCCGATAGCCACGTCGCACTCGGAAGACTCATTCAAGAATTCTTCGCGCAGTTTGGAGAGGACTTCGAGGGCCGCGCCCGATTTCATACGCGGCAGGTAGACGAGCAGCGTCGTCGGGCCGTAGAAGGCGACGGCATCAACGCGACGCAGGTTGAGCTTGAAAAAGCTGTGACCTTGCGTCAGCGTTCTATCGCGCAGGCTCTTATCGATCATGCGCCCTGCCTCGTCGTGCGCCACCGGGTAGATGAGGCCGACCGTGCCGCTCGCCCCACCGCGCATGTCACCGCGCACGGCGTCCAGGAGCAGCATGAAATTATCTATCTCAAGACGCTGATCGCCCGCGACGGGCGCGGCGCGGCGGTCTGCCTCGACGCGCCAGAAAAGAGCATCGAGGCGTGCGAGGATTTCTGCCGCCGGAGTGTTGAGCGAGAAGTAGTCGTCGGCCCCGACATAGATGGCCGCGTTGCGTACAGCGCGCTTATCCTCGGCCCAGACGAAGACGAGCGGCAGAGAGTAGGTGACGGGCTCTGCGCGCAGTTGACGAGCCAGGGCTATGCTCGCCTCTTCGCCGCTGATGCCGCCGCGATGCAGCTCTATGATGGCCACGTCGGGCGCAAACTCGCCCACGGCTCTAGGGGCTGCGTCGGTGGTCGTCGTCAGCGTCTCATAGCCGTAGGCGGCGAGGTACTTCTGCAAAGTCGCGGCGGCGGCATCGACCACGACGAGCGCGCGGCGCGGGCGATCGTCTACGACGGGCAGCGCACCCTCGACTGAAGAACCGGAGCTGGACAAGAGATGGGGGCCTCCTACAATGGAAGTTTCGCAAAGATAAAACAGCGCACGGCCCCGGACGGGCCCGTTCGTGCGTGCGCGCCAATCATACATAAATACCTTGCGCTCTGAAACAGGAAACAGGGCCGCTTCCTTCCGCCTAGGCGAAGAAGCGGCCCTGCTGTGGGGCGAAAATAGTTAAAGTCTCTTACTGGTTGACGAGTTGCAGTCTACCGTCCGGCAGGCGCACGGCGTAGACGTTACGCTCGTAGATGGTGAGCGGCGCGGAGCGCTCCGTTTGCACCTCTGCGACCTGAGACGGAGTCGCCGTGCGGGCGTTGCGAGCGGTCTGCGGGTCACGCATCAGGGCATAGCGGCGCGTAATCCTTCGCACGTACTCCTGCGTCTCACGATAAGGCGGAATCTGTCGCCCGTATTTTAAGACCGCGCCCTCGCCGGCGTTGTACCCGGCCAGCGCCAGCGACACGTCGCCGTCGAACGAGTCGAGCAGGAAGCGCATATAGCGTGCGCCGCCTTCGATGTTCTGGCGCGGGTCGAAAATATCCGTGACGCCGAAACGCCTGGCCGTCCCCGGCATCAACTGCATCAGCCCGCGCGCCCCTTTTGGCGAGACGGCTTTCTGCTTGAATGAAGATTCCTGGTGCATCGTCGCATAGAGCAGCACGGGGTCAACCCGATTACGCACGCCCGCCTCGACTATATAGGAATCAATGCGCGCATCGCCCGTCGTGAAACCGTCCAGAGAACGGCTCGCCGTCATTCCCATTCCGCGCGGCTGCGTATAGACGAGCGGCGCGGGCCTGCTGATCTTCACGCCTTCCGTGGAATTGTTAACGTGCGCTGTCCTGCGTACGGTCTCGGAGGGCGGCAGGGCCGACCTCGCCGGGACATCGGCGACCGTGACGCCGTTCGGCGTGTCGAAGTTATCGTAGCGGTATCCGTTTTGAGCCAGAGCGGGCGTCGCCGCGCACAAAAGCGCAAGAAGGCAGAAAAGGGGGAACTTTTTCATACTACTCACTCAGTTGATGGAGGTTGGTACGGCTCCGACGATGGAGCTCAGGGGGCAGGCCGAACCGAAAATTTCAGAAGATCGTTTTACCGACTCGCAAGCGTCGCTGAAGAACGCCAGAGAAATAATAGCATGTGGTTTAAAACATCACAACACATTTATCAACACGGCGTTATGACTTAAATCGTGTATTTAATACAGTTTAGATTAAGACCGGACGCATAAGCCCTTTGGAATCAACAAAACTATTTTTCAAGTGCTGAGCGGGATCGAGCCCGAAGGTTGGAGCTCAGAACATTGAAGATTGATGCTCAGAGCACGAAGCTTGGGGCTCAAAGCTCCGACTTCCGAGAAAAAAGCCTCGAACATGAAGCTCGGAGCCTGACCTGATTCAGGGGGATTGACAGTGGGGGTATGATGTCAGGGCTTTACCTCACAACCCGAACGGCGTGCGCGACACAAAGGCGCGTCCCACTTATCTTTTAAGGAGAACAAAAAATGAGAAGAATACTATTCCTCACGGCTACGCTTACGCTGCTACTGCTGGCATGTTCCATGACAGCGCTGGCGCAGAACTCAAACAACACGGCGAACACGGCCAATAGCAACGGCGCTGTAGCCAATACCAACGCCAACAAGAAACGTGGCCCGGTATTCCGCGCGACCAAAGATCAGATCATGCAGGCGCAGGCCATACTCAAACAACGCGGCTTCTACGCGGGCGAGCAGACGGGCAAGCTCGATCCCGACACGCGCGAAGGCTTGAAGAAATACCAGAGCGCCGAGGGCTTGAAGGTGACGGGCACGCTCAATAAGATCACGCTGGAAAAGATGAGCATCACTTTGACGGATAAGCAGAAGGCGATGTAAAGGCTTCGGCATATCTGCCAGGCACAAAAAAGGGAGCGCTGTGTGCTCTACCTGTTTACAGGTAGAGCACACAGCGCTCCTGGCTTTATCAAGCGACGCTGGCCGCGCCTCAGGCTCGCTTCGCGTCTTAACCCAGCAGACGCTCGATGACGGCGTAGCTGGCTTCCAGTGCTTCGGCCAGTTTTTCCGGCTGGTTGCCGCCGCCTTCGGCCATGTCGGGTTTGCCGCCGCCGCGACCGCCCACAATCGGCGCTAACTCTTTAATCACCTGTCCCGCCGGAACGCGTTTGAGCAGGTCTGGCGAAGTGCGCACGATGAGCGACACTTTGCCCTCAAGGCTTCGGCCCAGGACGACGACGCCGGAATTGATTCTCGCCAGCAGTGTGTCCGAGAGCTGGCGCATCCCGGCTGCGTCGAGCCCGCTCGCCTCTCTCGCCAGCACACGCACGCCCGGCGCGACTTCACGCGCCTCGTTGCCGTTTGAAGAAGCTGCGCCAAGAGCGCCCGTCGCCAGCTTCAAACGCAGCTCGTCTCCCTCGCGTCTGGCCTTCTTCAACTCTTCCTGAAGACGCTCGACGGTGGCGGGCAGCTCCGTGCGCGAAGTGCGTAGCTCCGTGGCGATGCTGTCAACGAGCGCTTCCGTCTCCTGAAAGCGCGTGAAGGCGTCCGCTCCGGTGACGGCGCGTATGCGGCGCGTGCCCGAAGCGATGGACTCGTCGCTCGTGATCTTGAAGAGACCGATGTCGCCCGTCGCGCGCACGTGCGTGCCGCCGCACAACTCCTTTGAGAATCCCGGCACGGTCAACACTCTCACCTTCTCCGCGTACTTTTCCCCGAAGAGCGCCATCGCGCCCGACCGCATGGCCTCTTCCAGAGAGAGGATGTCCGTCTGCACCCGCTCGTTACGCAGGATTTGATAATTGACCAGGCGCTCAAGCTCCGCAAGCTCTTCGCGCGTCAGTGGCTGAAAGTGCGAGAAGTCGAAGCGCAGGTAGTTAGGCGCGACGACAGAGCCCGCCTGCTTGACGTGTGAGCCCAGCACCTCGCGCAGGGCAGCATGAAGCAGGTGCGTTGCCGTGTGATTGCGACGCGTGGCATCGCGTTTCTCCGTGTCAACCTGTGCCGTCACTTCGTCATTCGTGCGCAGCGCCCCGCGCTCGACCGTGACGCGATGCACGATCAGGCCATTCGCGGGCGAGACCGTATCGTTGACGAGGATGTGCGTTGTGCCGCTGGCGAGCGTTCCGGTGTCGCCGACCTGCCCGCCCGATTCCGCGTAGAAGGGCGTGCGGTCAAGAATGACTTCGCCCTCATCGCCTTCAAGCAATTCCTGCACTTCATCTTCGCCTTTGACGAGCGCAAGGACGCGCGCGCCGTCCAGCCGCGTGCCCTCATAGCCCGTGAACTCGCTCGGCGCGGCCCGCTCAGCGATGCCTTCATAAACGGCCTTCGTCTTAGCGCGGGCGGGCCCCTGTTCGCGCACGCTCGCGCGCTGAATCTCGCGCAGCGCCTCTTCAAACGAAGCATTAAAGGCCGCCTCTTCGATCTGGAAGCCGCGCTCTTCGAGGCTGACGCGAATCAAATCTCTCGGCGTGCCGAACGTATCGTAGAGCCGCGCGATCTCTTTGAAGTCGGGCATCGCGCCCTCAGCCGTCACGGAGAAGAGCGCGTCGAGTTTCTGCAAGCCGACGGTCAGGGTCGAACTGAACCTTTCCTCTTCGAGCTTGACCATACGCTCGATGAATTCGCGCGAGGCTTCGAGTTCCGGGTAGGCTTCGCGCATCTGGCCGACGACGAATTCCGTCACCTTGTAGAAGAAGGACTCTTCAAACTGTAGCGCGTGGCGTCCGTGATAGATGGCGCGGCGCATGATCTTGCGAAGCACATAATTGCGCCCCTCGTTGCCGGGCAGAATGCCGTCGGCGATGGCGAACGCGGTCGTGCGCGCGTGATCGGCGATGACGCGCATGGCGAAGCCTTCCGGCGTCTCGGCCTCGTAGTTGCGGTCTGCCAGTTTGGCCGTGAAATCTATGATCGGGCGAATGAGGTCTGTGTCATAGTTGGACTTCACATTTTGCAGCACCGCCGCGATGCGCTCTAACCCAGCGCCCGTATCGACGGAAGGCTTCGGCAGAGGGGCCTGGACGATTTCACCTTCGCTCGTCCTCGTTCGTTCGTACTGCATGAAGACGAGGTTCCAGATTTCCATCGTCGTATCGCCGGGGCCGTTGACGAGGTCGGCGCGATTCTTCGACGGGTCTGAGGGGTCTTCGCCCATGTAGTAATGAATCTCGCTACAGGGGCCGCATGGGCCCGTGTCGCCCATCTGCCAGAAATTATCCTTGTGGCCGAAGCGCAGGATGCGCTCTCGCGGCGCGCCGACCTTTTCCCAGAGCGCCTCCGCCTCCGTATCAGCAGGCACTTCGTCGTCGCCTTCAAAGACAGTGAACCACAGCCGCTCGGGGTCGAGCCCGTACTCGTTGACGAGCAAATCCCAGGCGAAGCGTATGGCGTCTTCCTTGAAATAATCGCCGAAGGAGAAATTGCCGAGCATCTCGAAAAAGGTATGATGGCGCGCGGTCTTGCCAACCTCGTCGAGGTCGTTGTGCTTGCCGCCCGCGCGCACGCATTTCTGCGACGTGGTGGCGCGCACGTAATCGCGCTGCTCCGCGCCCGTAAAGACATCCTTGAACTGGTTCATCCCGGCGTTGGTGAACAGCAAGCTGGGGTCATTGGCCGGAAGCAGCGGGCTTGAGCGCAAGACCTTATGGCCGTAGCGCTCGAAATATTCTAAGAATTTTTGGCGAATCTCGTTTCCAGTCATAATCAGTCAAATCCCGTCATGTTCAGATAAACAATAAGTGTAGCACGGCGCGCGCGGAGGGACGAAACAGCCTTAAAGTCAGACAGGTCAGTACCGCCTGCGGTAGCGGGCGGGTCATCCTCAGCCAAGAGACCCGCCCGAGACCTTAGGCGGTACTGACCTGTCTTTCTACGAGGAGAAAAGGGGGGCGTAACCTAAAGATGCCGGACGAAAAATTCTTTACTCGTTCTCCGCTTCATCGATGCTCGCTTGCGAGGCGGCGCGCACCCTTCGCACCACCAGCTCGTAGGAAAAACCCTGGCGCAGCAGGTGATCGAAGAGGCTCTTGGTTTCGGCGCGCGTTTGGGGCCGCCCGCGCAGGCGTGTGCGGCGCTCAATCGCCTGCTCTATAAGCTGCTCTTCGGGCGTCTCTTCAAAGACCTTCCTGATGGCCTCGTCCGCCGTCTCGCGGTCAACTTTTTTGAGCGCCAGCGCGCGCTGCAAGCGCCCCCGCCCGACAGGCTTTTGCCGCACCTGAAAGGATGCATAACCGAGGGCATACTGCTCGTCGTTCAGATAGCCATACTCGCCCAGCCTCGACAGCACTGCGTCCACCACCGTTTCGTCAGTCCACTTTTTTTCCAGCAGGCGCTCGCGCAACTCCGCCACGGAGCGCGGCTTGGCCGCCAGCAGCTTGACGGCACGCTGAAACGTTCGCTCCCTGGCCTTCTCAGGGTCTTGGGTGCGCGGCGCGCTCTCCGTCTCCTCATTAATCTGCCGCTCTCGCGGTTTCCAGTTACGTCTTGCCATTTTAGATTTTGAATTTTAGATTTTGGATGGGCATTTTAGCAATCGGGGATTAAAGTCTAAAGATGGATGGCGTTCTCATTATCGATAAACCGGCGGGGCTCACGTCGCATGACGTGGTGGCGCGCGTGCGCCGCATTTTGCGCGAGCGACGGGTCGGGCACACGGGCACGCTCGATCCGTTTGCGACCGGCGTGCTGGTCTTGCTCGTAGGCCGCGCAACGCGGCTCGCGCAGTTCCTCTCCGGCGCGGACAAGGAGTACGAGGCTTTGATTCGCTTCGGTTATGCGACCGAGACGGGCGACGGCGAGGGCGCGCCGCGCAGCAAGAACGAAGATGGGCCCAAAGTGGAGCGTGTTCCAGATTGGAGCGAGGGCGAGATCGAAGCGGCGCTCGACGCCTTGCGCGGAGAGATAGAACAGGTTCCGCCGATGTACTCGGCGAAGAAGGTGAAGGGGAAAAAGCTGTACGAGCTGGCGCGGCGCGGCCTGGAGGTCGAGCGCGCGGCGGTGCGCGTAAAGATTCATGAGCTGGAAGCGTTGCAGGCTTCGGGCCCACTGCTTCGTCGTAATGAGGATGGGACGTGCGACCTGCGCGTGCGCGTCCTCTGTTCGGCGGGAACTTACGTACGCACGCTCGCCGAATCTATCGGCGCACGCTTAGGCGTGGGCGCGCACCTGTCCGCGCTGCGCCGGACGCGTGCGGGCCGGTTCGGCCTCGAAGATGCGATCACGCTCGAAGAGCTTGAGAGACAGGCTGCGGGCGAGGGAATTCTCATTTCGCTGAACGCGGCGCTCTCATGGATGCCTTCGGTGCATCTAACGAGCGAGGCGGCGAGGCGTGCGCGGCATGGCGTCGCGGTGCGCCTGGGCGACCCGTCGGAAGAAAAATATGAGGACGGGCAGGCGGTCAGGGTGTTGGATGAGGAGGGCGATTTGATAGCGATTGCGTGTGTCGATGCGGCGACCGGAGCCTTGCGCCCGCGCGTCGTCCTCTCGACGGAAAAATAAGCATTGACTTCGGCCCGTAGGCGTTGTGTTATACTGAGGCGTAGCAGTTAAGGGGAAGCGCGCGAGCGGGCCGCTTCCGAAACGCTTGGCCCGTCTTGGCCCGCCTCGATTGACACTAAAGCTCATTGATAAGCTCCCGGCATTCAGGGGTTCTCTCTCTTCAGGTTTAATTTCTGATCATTGATTGCCGGGCGGCTTCGGTTGCATCAGATCATTGAATATGGGAACAGTCTCGACGATGCGCCGCACGCTTGACGCGCGCGTGCGGCTTCGGCGCATATCGAGATTTAATCCTGAGAGCAGCCGCCAGCAGTTGGCCGCCCTGGTAACCCTTGGGCCCGCCCCGCTTGTCCGGCTCGCTTGACCGAAGGGCGTGCATTTCCCACACGCTATCTACTGCGCGCGAAGCCCAATAAGAGGTACGAAAAAGGCTATGCAAGAGCAGGATGGCAAAAATCAATTCAATATCAGCCAGCGGCTGGAAGATTTGCGGCGCGACCGCGAAGCGCTCCGCTGGGAAGGTTCCTTCCGCGATTATTTTGAGCTGGTCGCACAAAATCCGCGTATCGCACAACTGTCGCACGCGCGTATCAACGACATGATCCACGGCGCGGGCGTCGAGAAGCTGAACGAGGGCACGCGCGACGAGATCGCACGCTATAATTTCTTCGCCAGCGAACTCTTCGGCATCGAAGAGCCGATCGCGCGCATCGTCGAATATTTCAAATCGGCAGCGCAGCGCCTCGAAGTCCGTAAGCGCATTCTACTGTTGATGGGCCCGGTGGGCGGCGGCAAGTCAACGATAGTGACGATGCTCAAGCGCGGGCTCGAAGAATACACGCGCACAGAGGGCGGCGCGGTCTTCGCCATCAAGGACTGCCCGATGCACGAAGAGCCGCTGCACCTCATCCCGCACGAGTTGCGCGCGGAGATAGAGAAGCATTACGGCATCTACATCGAAGGCGACCTGTGCCCGCAGTGTCGCTACGCGCTTGAGCACGAATACGGCGGACGCCACGAAGACGTGCGCGTCCAGCGCATCCTCTTCTCCGAAAAGGAACGCGTCGGCATCGGCACATTCGCACCCTCAGACCCCAAATCGCAGGACATCACGGAACTGACCGGCTCGATCGATCTCTCGACGATCGGCGAAGTCGGCGTCGAATCAGACCCGCGCGCCTATCGCTTCGACGGTGAGCTGAACATCGCCAATCGCGGCCTGATGGAGTTCGTCGAGATGTTGAAGGTGGACGAGAAGTTTCTCTACTCGCTTTTGACGCTCTCGCAGGAACAGAACATCAAGACGGGGCGCTTCGCCATGATCTATGCCGACGAAGTGATTCTCTCGCACACGAACGAAAACGAGTACATCTCTTTTGCCGGGAATCGCAAGTCGGAAGCCTTGCAGGATCGCATCATCCTCGTGCGCGTCCCCTACAACCTGCGGGTGTCGCAGGAGGAGCGCATCTATCACAAGCTTCTTCACCAATCGGAAGTCCTGCGCAACGTCCACATCGCGCCCAACACCTTGAAGGTGGCGGCGATGTTCGCCGTCATGACGAGGCTCGAAGAGCCCAAGCGGCAGAACGTCGATGTGGTCAAGAAAATGAAGCTCTACGACGGCGAGGATGTCGAGGGCTACAAGTCGAAGGACGTGCGTGAATTGAAAGACGAGACCGTCCGCGAAGGCATGGACGGCATCAGTCCTCGATATATCATCAATCGCCTCTCTTCGGCGCTCGTGCGCGACGGCGTGACCTGCATCAATCCGATCGACGCTCTGCGCGCAATCAAGGACGGCTTCGAGCAGCACACGGGCATCAGTCCAGACCAGCGCGAGCGCTATCTGAACCTGATCTCGGCGGCGCGCAAGGAGTACGACGAGCTGGCGAAGATCGAAGTCCAGCGCGCCTTCGTCTATTCCTTTGAAGAGATGGCGCGCACGATGTGCAACAACTATCTGGACAACGTAGAGGCTTACTGCAACAAGGAACGCATCAAAGACCCGATCACCGAAGAGGAGATAGACCCGGACGAGCAATTGATGCGCTCCATCGAAGAGCAGATCGGCATCTCCGAGAACGCCAAGAACACCTTCCGCCAGGAGATACTGATTCGCATCTCGTCCTACGCGCGCAAGGGCCGCTCCTTTGAATACAATTCGCACGAGCGTTTGAAGGAGGCGATCGAAAAGAAAATCTTCGCCGACCTCAAGGACGTGGTCAAGATCACGACTTCCGCCAAGACGCCCGACCCGGATCAATTGCGCCGCATCAACGAGGTGGTGGATCGTCTGGTCAAAGACGGCGGCTATTGTCCCGTCTGCGCCAACGAACTGTTAACCTATGTCGGCACGCTTCTCTCGCGCTGAAAGAGCAGGCGCGCCGGGAGCGGCTCACCGGCGAGCAGACGAGAGACGAACAACAGCGATGCCCGCGCTTTTCCATCCGAAAGGCGCGGGCATTTTCTAGCGAGGTGGGCTTGAAAGCAGAGAACAGGACGGCTTACATACACGGCACGGAGGCTTCGGAGCAGGCACGTCTGGCCCTGCTCAATCGCCTGACGAACAAGCCCTTCATTGAGTTCCTTGAGCTTGAGGAGCGCGCGTCGGTGCTTGAAGTCGGCAGCGGTCTGGGGATTCTGGCGCGAGAGGTGTCGGAGCGCGTGCCCGCAGGACGTGTCTGCGGCGTAGAGTATTCCGCCACGCAGTTGGCCCGGGCGCGAAGCTCTACACGGAATCTACATTTCGTCCAGGCCGACGCTCAATCTCTGCCGTTCGCCGACGAGCGCTTCGATACGGTCTATTGTCGCTACCTGCTGGAACACGTCGCAGACCCCTTGCGGGTGCTTACGGAGATGCGCCGCGTGCTGCGGCCCGGAGGACGCGCGCTCGCGCAGGAGAACAATATTCTGATCATCACTTTTTATCCAGAGTGCCCTGCGTTCGAGGCCGTGTGGAGAAAGTTCGCCGCGCTACAGGCGAGGCTCGGCGGCGATGCCCTGATCGGAAAGAAGCTGTTTGCGCTCTTCCAAAAGGCTGGCTTCTCCGACATCAAGTTGAGTATTCAACCCGAGATTCATTACGCGGGCGCGGAGAGTTTTCGCCCGTGGGTCGAAAATCTTATCGGGAACGTCGCGGGCGGCGCGGCTGAGCTGGAAAGACACGGGCTCGCCACCGCCGTAGAAATCAGCGAGACGATTGCGGAGCTGCGTTCGTTCTCCGAGCGCGACGACGCCTGCACGATCTTTTATTGGAACAGGGCGTCGGGAGTAAAATCGTAGGCGGTCTCCGGCTCGATATGAGAGAATTCTTGCGGGCCCATAACTCTTAAGGAGGCGATCATCCAAGTATGGCGCAGGAATGGCGGCGCGGTGAATACTCGATCAGCACGGACAAGTCGCGCCTTGATCTTGAAGCGATCCACGATTACCTGTCGAACACGTCCTACTGGGCCAAGGGGCGTTCACGCGAGACGATCAGTCGCTCGATCGAAAACTCCGTGGCCTTCGGCATCTACAAGGGGCGCGAGCAGGTCGGGTTCGCGCGCGTTATTACAGACTACGCGACGTTCGCCTGGGTGGCGGATGTCTTTGTGCTGGAGGCTGCACGCGGGCAGGGTTTGGGAAAGTGGCTCATGGATGTCATCCTCTCGCACCCTGACCTGCAAGGCTTTCGTCGCTGGGTGCTGGCGACCAAGGACGCGCAGGAGCTTTATCGCAAGTTCGGCTTCGAGGAGCTGAAGCGGCCAGAGCGCTGGATGGAGAGACACGACCCGAAGACAGAGGAGAAACCTGATTACTGGGCCCAAGATCGTGTTTGAGCCGTAGCAGCCGCCGCCGCGCTCATGTCCTGATGAACAGATCGCCGAAGATTTTTCCAATCCAGTCAATCACTGACCACTTATGAAGAAACGTTACTTAATCGCGGGCGCGTCCGGCATGGCTGGCGGCGCACTTGCCATCAGGCTTCTCGTCAGACCGCGCGGAGTCGAGTGGGCCCAACACCGTGAGCAGATTCATCACGCCGAGCGCTCGCGGTTTATGACAACGCGCGGGGTGCGCGTGCATTACCAGGAAGCGGGCCCGGAGGATGGGCCCGTCGTCATCCTGATTCACGGATTTACGGCCTCGACGCTGGTGTGGAGCGAAGTGCTGCTGCCGATCGCCGGAGAGGGCTTTCGCGTCATCGCGCCTGACCTGATGGGCTTCGGATTTTCGGAGAAGCCGCGCGACGGCGAGTACACGATTGACGCCCACGCGCGCATGATTACGGGCTTGATGGACGCGCTTGGAATCGAGCGTGCGACGCTCGTCGGGAGTTCTTACGGCGGCGCGATCGCGGCGACGTGCGCGCTCGATTACGCGTCGCGCGTCGAGCGCCTGGTGCTGGTCAGCGCCGTCTCTAACGACGACATCAAGCGGCGACCGTTGTTGCGCCTCGCCGCCTCGCCCGTCGTCGGGGAGTTGCTCTCGCCCTTAATGCTGGACTTGCGCTGGATGGTCAAACGCCACCTGAAAAGCAATACCGTCAGCAACGCCGCGTGGTTCGACGATAAAAGAGTCGCGGCCTATCACACGCCCCTGCGCGCGGTCGATACGCAGCGCGCGGCGCTCCGTATGCTCAGGCGTTGGAGCGCCGAACGAATCAGCCGCGAAGCGCATCTCATCAAACAGCCCACGCTGATCATCTGGGGCGAGCATGATGCGGAGATTCCGCTGCGGGACGGCGAGCATCTGCACCGGGAGATACCGGGCTCGCGCCTGATCGTGTTTCGCCGGTGCGGGCATCTGCCGCAGGAGGAGTACCCGCGCGAGTTCACACGGCTGGTCGCGGAGTTCGCCGGAGGTCGCGCGTCAAGTGTCGAGTAGATGATGATGACGATCAGCAGGCGACGAGGGCTTTCGTCCCGGTTCGACCGTTGATCGTGAGAGAGGTATAGAGATGTCCATCCAACGTAATGACTGGTCGCTTCAGCGCAAAGGCATCATTGACCAGGAACGGCACAAGGAGCGCGTCAAAGAAGCGATTAAAAGAAACCTCGGCTCCATCGTCTCCAACGAAGCGATCATCCTGTCGGACGGCAAGCGCACCGTCAAAGTGCCGATTCGCGCGCTGGATGAATACAAGTTCCGTTTCGATTACCGTAAGAAGAAGCACGTCGGGCAGGGCGACGGCAAAACCCGCGTCGGCGATGTCATCGCGCGCGAAGGACAGCCAGGGCCGGGCACCGGCTCCGGTCAGGCAGGGCAAACGGGCGGCGAAGAGTATTACGAGGCCGAAGTCAACATAGACGAGATCGCCGCGCTCATCTTCGAGGATTTGCAGTTGCCCTTCCTCGAAGAGAAAGCCAAGAAGGCCGTCCAGTCAAAGACGACGCGCTTCAACGAGATTCGCCGCACGGGCGTTATGGCCAACCTCGACAAGCGCCGCATGATCCTTGAGAACATCAAGCGCAACGCTCGCGAAGAGGGCAAGGCCCGCTTCGGCGATGTCAAAAAAGAGGACTTGCGCTTCAAGACCTGGGAAGAAAATCTGCGCTATGAATCCAACGCCGTCGTGCTTGCGCTGATGGATGTCAGCGGTTCAATGGGGGAGTTTAAGAAGTATATCGCGCGCTCTTTCTTCTTCTGGATGGTGAGATTTCTGCGGACGAAGTATGACAACGTGGACATCGTCTTCATCTCGCACCACACGGAGGCCAAGGAGGTCACGGAAGAACAGTTCTTCACGCAGGGCGAGTCGGGCGGCACGGTCGTCTCTTCGGCTTACCAACTCGCGCTCGACATCATACGTGACCGCTTCCGCCCGCAGGACTGGAATATCTACCCGTTCCACTTCTCCGACGGCGATAACTATTATTCGGATAACGAAGAGGCCGTGCGCCTGGCAGACCAGTTGATTACGACCTGCAATCTCTTCGGCTACGGCGAGATCGGCGAGGAAGGGGCTTCGAGCTATCGCCGCTCTTCGGGAGCGTTGCTTTCGATCTTCAACGACCGGCTCAAGCGCAAGGAGCGTTTTGTCGGCGTGCGCATCGACGATAAGGAAGATGTCTATCCGGCGCTCAAACAGTTCTTCGGCAAGAAACAGGAGTTATGAGCAGAGCCATCAAGACAATCATCAGAACAACTCTCATATTTTTGATTATCGGCGCGACGCTCAACGTCGTGGGCGAGATTCTGCTCGCGCGCGGCGGCCCGTTTCCGCCCACGTCCTCTCTCTGGGAGTGGGGCTTGCGCGGCGCTGTGGTCGGCGCTGTGGTCGGCGTCGTCATCGGCTTGATCATTGCGCTGGCCGTCGGCGCGTTCAAGAAATATACCTCCACACAGCAACGGGGTTGATTATGGAAGACCGGGAAATCAAAGACCTCGAAACCTCTCTCGCGCAGATTTGGGAGGTGGCGCGCCGGTTCGGGCTCGACCCGTTCCCGACCCGCTTTGAGATCGTGCCCGCGACAGTGATGTACGAAGTCGGCTCGTACGCGCTGCCGGGCCGCTACTCTCACTGGACGTTCGGCAAAGCCTATCATCGCATGAAAACGATGTACGACTTCGGGCTCTCGAAGATTTACGAAGTCGTCATCAACACTAATCCTTCATACGGCTTTCTGCTGGAAACCAACAGCCCCATCCAGAACAAGCTGGTCATGGCACACGTCCTGGGCCACGTCGATTTCTTCAAGAACAACATCTATTTCTCGAAGACCAACCGCCGCATGGTCGAGAGCGTCTCGACGCACTCCGGGCGCATGACCGAGTACGAGTTCAAGTACGGGCGCAAGGCTGTCGAGAGATTCCTCGACGCAGTGCTCGCCATCGAAGAGCACATCGACCCGCATTTCTTCATCAAACGCGACAACCCGCAAGACCCGCCGCGCCCGAAGGCCGCGCGCGTCGAAGGACGCTACGATGATCTGTGGCGGCTCGGCGAAAAAGCAGAAGCCGAAGAGGTCGATCATGACAAGCCGCGCGGCCCGAGCCTGCCGGAAAAAGACATCCTCTACTACATCATGCGCCATTCGCCGCACCTTCAACCCTGGCAGCGCGACGTGATGGCGATGATGCACGAAGAGATGGAATACTTCATCCCGCAGATGCAGACCAAGGTGATGAACGAGGGCTGGGCCTGCGCGACGGGAGATTCTTTACTCGTCACTGAAAACGGTCTGTGGCGATTCGATCAGCTATACGAAGTTCATCGGAAGATACGGGTCGCCAGCGGCGAAGCGGAGCGATTGAACTGGATCACTGACTTCCATAAGGAAGAGCAGGTTCCGACCATACGCATTCGCACTCGCAGAGGATTGACGATTGAAGGCGCGCACAAACATCGTATCAAGCTGCTGGACGGAAGCTGGGCCTATCTCAAGGACATTCATCCCGGAGATAAAGTTTATATCGCCTGCGGTACAAACGTCTGGCAGGAAGAAAGGCAAACTCCGAGCTTCGTTCCGGCGCAGGCAAGCGAGAGTTTAGAAACCGTTGCGGCGCTTGCCGGAGTCTCGTATTCGACTGCCTTGCGCCATCTGCAAGGGCGCAACACGCGGCGAGGAGAAGCCCTCGAAGCGGCTTTGGCCGCGACCGCTTATCAACCAGGATATGCCGGGAGGATTCTCTCGACCCGAAGCTCTTTGAATTTAGCGGGAGAAATAAATGAAGAGGTGGCATGGTTTCTAGGCTACTTTATCGGCGACGGCAACCGCACTAAATCCGGCATCTGTCTGACCAGCGGTGATGAAGAAATCGCATGCAGGCTCTCGGACATAGTGACCTCATCGTTTGGTTTACGCCCAAGGCTGAAGTGGGATGCGACCGAAGTCGGAGGACGCTGGCGTGTCGTCGTTCATTCGAGAGAGCTTTTAAGATGGCTCGAATCTGTTGGCATTAATCTCGAAGACAAGGCTCGCAGCAAGAAAATCCCGGCGCTCATTCTACGCTCGCCGAAGAGCGTTGTGTCGGCGTTCTTGCGTGGCTACTTTGACGCGGACGCTTACGCCGGGCCGCAAGGGGTGCGGCTCTCTTCTTCAAGCGAAGAGCTGATTCGCACGGTTCAGATAATCCTGCTCAATTACGGCATTCTCTCCAGACAGCGGCGACACTTGCAAGATATTCTTCAACTGGAAATCACAGGCAACTCAGCCGCATTGTTTCTGGAAGAGATCGGCTTTAGCCTCGCGCGCAAGCGGCGCGCTTTGCGCGAATGCATCGAGGGGCATCGCTGGTTCAAGAAGGAAGAGTTGAGCGATGAGGTGGTTTCAATCGAACACGGATGCGCCGATGTCTATGACATTACTGTTGATGAAAAGCACGCTTATGTCGCCAACGGCTTTGTCAATCACAACTCTTACTGGCATTCGCGCATCATGCGCGAGCTTGACTTAACCGATAGCGAGCATCTTGAGTTCGCAGACCTTCATTCGGGCGTGGTCTCGCCGCACAAGGGCCAGCTCAATCCGTATTATTTGGGTTACAAGATTTTCGAGGACATAGAGCGGCGCTGGGATAATCCTTCCGCGCAGGAGCGTGAGAAGTTGGGACGCGCGGGCGGCGAGGGCCGGGAGAAGATTTTCGAGGTGCGCGAGCTTGATTCGGATGTCTCATTCCTGCGCAACTACCTGACCGAAGAGCTGTGCGAAGAGCTTGACCTCTTCGTTTATGAGCTGGTCGAGGAAGAGGAATGGACGATCACGGAGAAACGCTGGGAGAGAGTGCGCGATCAACTGGTGGCGAACATGACTAACTTCGGCTTTCCTTATCTGGAAGTAGCCGACGGCGATTACAACGGCAACCGCGAACTCTACCTGCGCCATGCCTACGAGGGTGCGGAACTCGACAGCCGCTATGCACGCAAGGCGCTCGAACACGTCTACACGCTCTGGGGACGCCCCGTCCACCTGGAAACCATCGTGGACGACGAGCGCGTCGTCATGCACTACAACGGCGAAGATCACCAGGAGGATTGACCTTCGGGTTACCGGCAGCCGGAGCAAACTGAATGGCTTCGGCGGTCGCAGGCACAAGTGTTGGAAAAGCCGCGTTTGTTTTAAACGCGGCTTTTGCTTTTGCAGCGGTGTGGGCCCATTGCTCCGGGCTCAGTCCATGTTGAGCGCCTTGCCGACGGAGGGGTCACGGCGGACGCGCCAGATTTTGGAGTCGAGGTAATAGTGTATGAAGGCGTAGCCCCAGAAGAATGAGGCCAGGAGTTGTGTGAGGAGCGAGGTGGGCCCATTCCTGTAGCCGACGTATTGTCGCGGGACTTGATACCAGATG
>DATDFK010000011.1:0-121848 GCA_036522655.1 Pyrinomonadaceae bacterium
GTTGAACAAGCAGGACTTGGTCAACGAGCTTGTGACGCGGACAGAGTTTGCCAGTCGCTACAATGGATTGAACAATACGGAATTTCTGTTGAAGTTGTTTGAGACTTCCGGCGTGACGCCGCCGCAGGCGGTACAGGACGAGTGGATTGCATCACTGCAAAACAACAGCAAGACGAGGGCGCAGGTCTTCAGAGAGATGTCGGAGCGACCGGAAGTGAGTGCTAAATACCTGCACGAGGCGCAGGTGGCATCGGCCTATTATGGATTCTTCACACGTAATCCAGATGGAGCATACTTGAACTACTTGCAGCGCCTGGATAGCGGAGAGATCACTCTGGCAGACCTGGCCAATGCTTTCATCAACGCCGCAGAGTATCGCTCCAGATTTGGACAATAGAGAAGCTTCTCTAACGGCAGGGGACATAAGCATCAGGTACTTATGTCCCTTAGCTATTGACTGGCAGTGCTTCAAAGGCAGTGTGCGAGCAGGAGAAGGTCGTGGCTGGCAATTCGGGCGATCGAGGCCGTCGAAATCTCCCGCCTGACATTTACCGCAGGTTGTGCCGGGCGCGTGATTTCATGGACGACTGCTACGAGCTGCCGCTCGATCTAGACCAGATTTCCCGGCAGGCATGTTTCTCGCGCTACCACTTCATCAGGTTGTTCAGGCAGGCTTTTCAACAGACGCCGCATCAATACCTGACGCGCAGACGTATTGAACGGGCCAAGGAGCTTTTGAGTTCGAGCCGCCTGACCGTCACGGATGTCTGCTTCGAGGTCGGCTTTCAAAGCCTGGGCTCATTCAGCAGCCTCTTTCACAAATACGTGGGCCATCCTCCCATCGCCCACCGCGCCAGGGTCTTTATCCACAGGCCGCCGGAGCGAGAGCGCGTCCCCTTCTGTTTTCTCATCATGTACGGGATAGAAGCGGCCCCGCCCCTTCAACTTTAGCAATTTTCGAGAAGCCACACTCTCACCTCTTTGGTTATCCTCTCACCCTTCAACCCGAAGAGTGAGGAGAAAAACCATGATTCATAAAATGTCGCACGCCACCGTCTACGTCTTAGACCAGCAGCAGGCGTTGGAGTTTTACAGGGACAAGCTGGGATTTGAAGTCCGCACGGATGCCACGATGGACGGCGGGTTTCGCTGGCTGACGGTTGGGCCCACAGGCCAGCCCGATTTCGAGATCGCTTTGATGGAGCCGCGCGCCGGGTTCATGTTCGATGAAGAAACCGCTGCTCAGATCAGGGCACTGGTCGAGAAGGGAGCGCTCGGCGCGGGCGTCTTCGATACACACGATTGCCGGGCCACTTACGAAGAACTCAAGAATAAGGGCGTCGAGTTCATGTCGCCTCCCGCCGACAGGCCATACGGCATCGAAGCCCTCTTCAAAGACAACTCCGGCAACTGGTTCAGCCTGACCGAGCGAAAGGAAGATTGATAGAACAGCAAGGATGAAGGCGGAAGGATGAAGGATGAAGTAAAAGCTTTCAAGCATGAGAAGCTCTATTTCATCCTTCCGCCTTCATCCTTCCGCCTTCATCCTTCATCCTTGCTGTTCTCATTCTTGCCAAAGGGACTCTGACCCGTTAATCTCAATTAGTGCGGCGATCAAGGCCGACTCTCCCCAGTGACTGATAGCGACGTGCGAGCGCCGGATGATGAGGCGACGAGGACGGAAGACTGCTTTCGGGAGAATGTTCGGGAGAAAAGGTCTGGGCTGTTGAGTTGAGCGGGGAAGGGTTTTTATGACAGAGGCTGCGAAGCGCACAGGGGCGCGCGATTCACTTTCAATCAGGCAGAAGGCCGGACGACTCCTGTTCATCGGTCTGCCCGGCACGAGTGTCGATCGTCCCACGCGCAAGCTGCTCAGCGAAGTGCAGCCGGGCGGCATAGTCCTCTTCGGGCGAAACGTCCAGTCGGCGGAGCAGGTCGCGCACATGAACGTGCAGATACGCGACGCCGTCGAGCATCCGGTACTGATAGCCGTCGATCAGGAAGGAGGACTCGTCGATCGCTTTCGACACGTCTGCGAGTCCATGCCGTCGGCCAAGGCCGTGCGTGATGCGGGCCAGTCCGATCTTGCACGGAAGTTCGGAGAGTTGACGGCGCGTTTTCTTCGCCAGTTGGGCTTTAATATGAACTTCGCGCCCGTGCTAGACCTTTCCGGCGACAATCTGGAAAACGGCCTGCGCGGCAGAACCTTTGGCCGTCACCCGTCGGATGTCTCAAGGCTCGCGGGCGCATACCTTGACGGCTTGCAGGGCGGGCGCAAGGTGGACGGCGCAACCGTCGGGCGTATCATCGGCTGCGGCAAACATTTTCCCGGCCTCGGCGGTTCGACCGTTGACTCGCATCGTCGTCTTCCCATCGTGCAGCATACCTGGGAAGAGATTTTCGAGCGCGACCTGGTTCCCTTCATGGACTTGATGTTTCACACGCCGGGCGAGCGGCTCCACTCCGTGATGGTCAGCCACGCGGCCTTTCCCGAAGTCTCCGAATTCTTGCAGGCGTGGTTTCGCCGCACGCAGGAGTTGCCGTCGCCGGAGAGCCTTCATCAGCTACCGGCGACGATCAGCGGCAACGTCGTCATGCGACTCCTGCGACAGGCGCTCAAGTTTGACGGCTTGGTGATTACGGACGACATGGAGATGGGCGCGGTCGTCCAGACGCTTTCCGTGGCCGAAGCTTCCCTGCGAGCCATTCAGGCCGGCTCCGACATGATACTGATCTGCGAGCGGGAGGCGAATTTCGTCGCCGCGCGCGATGCCATTGTCGAAGCGGTTGAGAAAGGCGACCTCTCGGTCTCGGCGCTCGACGAAGCGAGCGAGAGAA
The DNA here is from genome assembly GCA_036522655.1 of Pyrinomonadaceae bacterium. Classification (GTDB taxonomy): domain Bacteria; phylum Acidobacteriota; class Blastocatellia; order Pyrinomonadales; family Pyrinomonadaceae; genus DASQYE01. The sequence goes on from DATDFK010000011.1 coordinate 2,839, forward strand.
TAGACTGTCTGATCGAGCTGGCGGGCGAGTACGAGCCCTTCTACCAGTCGGAATTCGATGTCGTCTCAAACGATATGGCGAAACTCAAACGCGCCTTGAAGGCTGCCGAAAACAACGAAGAATACGCGCCGCTCTACGGCACGGAGGAAGGCAGCGAGCGGCACTCGTCAAACTTCTAGCCGGAGGCTGAGCGCAGTAGTTCCCGGACTCGCCTACGCTCGTAAACAAACTCCCACCTGTCGGGTCGTTCGCACGCCCGCCAAATCAAAGCCCGCTATCCAGAATCACTGGCCCGATGCCGGATCGCTAATCGATGCGCTGTATCGTGATGGAGACGATCGGATCGTTGCCGGAGGTGCGGCTGTAGGAAACCCAGTAGCCCGCCTTCGGATAACGCACCATCTTGAACATCGATCCGTCCGGCTTGGCTTCTATCTCGGAGCCGAACACGGCCTTCGGTAAAGGCATGTTGGGGTTCGCGCCCAGATAGTTGATCGAGATGGCATAGGTCTTGTGCGTTTTGTCGTAGAAGACCTGCGCCGACTCCTGCTCGTTGAAGACGAAGAAGTCCTGCTCGTCGCCCTTATCCTGGGGGCTTCCCAGCTTTTTCCGCGCCTCGTCGGCCATCATACCGAGACGTACGCCCTTGTACTCGCTAAAAAGCGGCTCGTCTTCGCCCTTCGGCTGCTCGACCGTCGTCGTCCTTGCGGCCGCCGCCGCCCCGCGCGATGGGCGTGTTTGCGCGGACACGCTGACACTCGCGCCCGCCACGACGCAGATCAGTGCGCAGGCTCCGAGCGCAGCGGCGGGCAATTTGAAAATGAGATGATTCTTCCAGATTTGAAGCATAGTAGGTGGCTCCTCCTTCCGCAGAAGGCTCTGCGATCGAGGGCGACCGCAGTTGGGGTGTGGTGATCAAAGGCTGGACGGGAAAGAAGGCTAAGGTTTCCGGCAAGTCTCCCGCCGCAACCGGCCTTTGAAGGTTTTGCAGGCGGGACAATAAGACAACATGGGTGTCCGAGTCAATGGTACGGCTTCAGGCGTTGGCTGCTGCCGAGGGGCCGCTGCTCGAAGCCCGAGCCTCATCAACGCGGCGGCGAGAGCCTTTCACGCTTGCAGAATCTCCCGTATATATTCCAAGTAGCGCGAGCGCGCATCCTCGTTCATCTCCGTGATCAGCATGCCGACGAGATAGCCTTGCTCTGCGGAATGTTCTTCGCTGGCGTCTGTCCTGCCGTCGGCGACGCGCTGGTAGCGGACGGGGATCGCCTTGATGTCGACGGAGCCGGTCGGAAGTGTGAGCCCGACCTGCATCGTGCAATCCGCTCTGTCGAGATAGGCTTCGTTGATGCTTTTGGCGGAGATGACGAGGGCGATGCCGGTCTCGCTAATATCATGCGTGTAGCCGATACAGGTCAGCACGTGGTCACCGTCATCGGCAGTCCTCTTTGTGACTACTACCAGGACTCTGATCGCAAGTTGAGTCCTGTGCCTGCGAGTAGTGCGGCGTTCTTTCTCGTAGAGTGACATCGTATCTCTTCCAGATGGATTTCACTGCTAGGGCGACTGTCCGGGCGGGGCCGGGCGCTCGGACAGCCCGCAGACACTATGTCATTGTCCTGTGAGGCATGACAAGCTTTTTGTTTTAGTGATGTGTGCGGGCAGAAGCGAGCGGACGCACGGGCACGACCGCCACAACTGCGAACGATTATCAAGACCAGACGCCGGGAATCAGCGTCGCGCATCGTGGGCAGTGGCCCGCTCCCGTGACCTTCATCTGCCTGATGAGATAGCCGTAGCGCTCTATCAACAGCTCGTCGCAAGCCGGGCAATAGGTGTTTTCCCAGCGCCCGACTCTGCCCGGCAAATTTCCCGCGTACACATAACGCAGTCCCGCCTCGCGCCCGATCTCGCAGGCGCGTATGAGCTGCTCGGCAGTGGTATTGGCGTTCTCCGTCATCTTGTAGTCCTGATGAAACGCCGTCACGTGCCAGGGGATGTCCACCGAAACCTCCGCGATGAAATCGGCAGCGCGCCGCAACTCGTCCTCCGAATCGTTGAAGCCAGGCACGACCAGGGTGACGATCTCTTCCCAGAACCCGCGCTCGTGAACCATCCGTACCGTGTCCAGGATATTATCCACGACGCCGCCCAACTGGCGATAGTTGCGATCATTCATGGATTTCAAATCAATCTTGTAACAATCCGTCCAGGGGCGTATGTAGTCCAACACCTGCGGCGTCGCGTTCCCGTTCGAGATAAACGCTGTCTTAAAGCCCGCCGGCTTCGCCAGCCTGAAAACCTCCACCGCCCACTCCGCCGTAATCAACGGCTCGTTATAACTCGTCCCAACCATCCGCGCCCCATAACTGCGCGCCAGCGCAACCAACCTCTCCGCCGTCACGACCTTCGGCGCGACCCCCGCCGCATCATCACGCAAGGTCTGCGACGTTAAAAAGTTCTGGCAATTCGAGACGAGAAAGAAGCCCGCGAGATAGTTGTGTTCTTCCTCCACCTCCATGTTGTACACGTCCCCTTCATAATCAATAAAGGAGATGTCGCGTAGCGGAATCAGATAGAACTCTTCAGTCTCGATCATATGGCGCGTCATCTCTGCATTCTCATACCAAACGACAGTGTACTGATGAGGAGAACGCTTGACGGGACGATTCTGGATGAACCCTTGCTCCGGCATCTCGGTTTTATATACAGATGGTAGATGGCCCAATTTTAGTGCGAGCCATGCGACCCCGTAAGCCATCTGGCGAGAGATAGTCGTGACGCTCACTTTTCCATTGCCGTAGCGATGTCCGTCGCCCTCAATGTAGGCGTCGAGGAATGCCCGAACAACCGGGCGATGCGCGTCGAAGAGCATTTCGGGCACACGCTTTTCGCCCGATCGCTTGCCTGCCAGCGCACTGAATAAAAGCGCGGCGGACGATTTATTTACCGCGACGGCCAGCGTCGTCGCACGCTCGACAAGCGCCGCTTTGACACCGAGGCATGTCTTAACCAGGTGAGCCGTCTCGTTGGCAAGCTCCGTCTCTGCGTGTGAAAAGCTGAAGTCGAGCACATGACTGTTCGGGCGCGTCTTATCACTACAAACAGAGCCTTCAGCGCAATAAAGCCCGAGCAGTCTTGCCATGTCTTCGTCAAGAGGAATCAAAGACGGTATGCCCGGGCGGTGCTCGTTAGGAAAACGAATCCTGCGATCTTCAATAATCGCCCCGCCTGACCGAACATCCTGCGCCAGACCGCGAGCCATCTTGCTGCGCACATGACGTATGTAAGAGGCATCCTTACCCAACCGTGCTCCAATCTGACGTGACGTTTCTCCGCGCGTTGTCGCCTCGGCAATCTCCTGACGAGTATCGGCGGACAACATCCAGGGCACACGGTAAGCTATCCTGTGCTCGCTCAACTCATCGGCCACGTCGACTACCTGTGCGGATGAAAAGGCGTAACGTCGTGGTATTGCCAGATAGTGCTTCTTCGTCAATCTTTGCGCCTGCATGGGAGCGGGGGGCTTTGTCACATCATCCGTCGCATAGACGCGATGGTCGGCAGTGCAACGCAGCTCGGGCAGGTAGTAGGGACGCAGGACGGCGAGCTTGCCGCGATATGAGTGCTTGAAAACTCCACGTATCTGCCTGAGCGAACCGGAAGCGGCCACAGCCCTGAGCTTGTCGTGATAGGCGATCTCGGCGTCCGTGCGCCTTTCGACGCGCTGGGCGGAGCGGAATAGCTCCTCGAAGCTTATGGGCCCGCGTTCGGTCAGAACAATCGTGTCTCCCGTGAAGCAGTAGGCGCAGTGCAGGTCGCATCCGAGCATGCCGAAGGTGAGGGTGTCGGAGCCGGGGAGGGCGTGGAAAAAGGGTTTCTTTTCTGTTGGGTCGCAGGCGAGCGCGGCGACGTAGTTGGCGGGAACCATCAGGCGTCCGCCCTCGTTGTAGCGCACCTTGCAGATGCCGCGCTTGCCTTCCTTGATCAGACAGCGGTGGCCGCAGGCGTAGCAGCGCAAGTCCGCTCCCTCCAGATGTTCGGTCAATTCGGGCGCGCCTTCGCGTGTCAGCTCGTCTATGACTTCGGCGAGTGAGGCCGATCTGCTACTCATTGGCATCGTCTTAAAACCTCTATCGTTAGCGGAAATTCGTTTGAGCAATTATACTACTTTGACGATAAAGCTATCAGCCGTCATCAATCGCTTTTCGGGTGAGGCGGCGGCTGCTGCCCGTTAACCGTCGCTTATGATTATCGAAGAGCTTACCGTTACGGAATTTCAACAACACACGCGCGTCGTCGGGTGCGAGAAGACCGGGCGTGCCATCTGTATTGACCCGGGCGACGGGGCGGAGTTGATCGTCGCTGCGCTTGAGCGGCACGGGCTTGAGCTACAGGCCATCGCGTTGACGCACGCGCATATGGATCACGTCGGCGGAGTGGCGGCGCTTAAAAAATTGCGGCCCCTCGCGGAAATCGTGATTCATAGTGCGGACGAGCCGCTCTACAGGGCGTTGCCGGAACAGCCCGCTTGGATAGGCATTCCGCGCGCGGCGTGGGCCAGGCTCGGATTCGATTACGAAGAGCCGCCAGCGATCGATCGCTACTGGACGGATGGTGAAATCTATGCTGTCGGCGAGTTGAGGTTTCGTGTTCTACATTGTCCGGGGCATACGCCGGGCCATGTCGTGTTGTTCAGCGAGGAGGAGCGCAAGGTCTTTGTCGGCGATTGCCTGTTCGCGGGCTCGATCGGGAGGACGGATTTGCCTGGCGGCTCGACAGAGCAATTGATGGATTCGCTGATGAACAAAATCGTGCCGCTCGGCGACGATGTCGCGGTCTATTCGGGTCACGGAGAGGTGACGACCATCGGTCGCGAGCGGCTGACGAACCCTTTTCTGACGGGCCTTTATTCCCTCGGGCGCGGCACTCGGTTTTAAGCGCGGACGAAAAATTACCTGGCGGGCTTGCGCAAGCGCTCCTCCTTGAGGCTCTCCCACTTCTGTTTGATCTCTCCCTTTAACTCTCCGGGCAGCGTCTCGACGGGCACGCCGTTCTCGTTGCAGAACTTACGCCACAGGAGAAAGCGGACATCATATTGTCCGGTCTCGTCTGATATTTCGTTGGAGAGCGCGGGCTGCTCTTTGCTCTTATTGTCAGTCACCCTTTTCCGTTCCCTCACACTTTCTGAATATAAGCCTTGATAGCTGACGACAGTTTAGCAAATTTTTCCGTTGAGGGTTTACCGCCGGGTCGCAATATGGAGCGAATGCCGGACGGGAGCGCGGGAACGACAGCGCCACAGCGGGAGCCGCCGTTCCTGCGCGCGCGCGCCGGATGAGCGATGTACGGCAGAGGCTAGAGCCCGACAATATCTTTCTTGAGGCTTAAGACGATACCGACCAGCTCGTCCTTCTCCTTCTGCGGCACTTTGAATTTATCGAGGGTATCCACGAGCGCTTTCGCCGCGATGTCCCAATCGCTTTCGGTGATCTTCAGGCCCGTGTGGACGGTCTTCATATCACGCCCGGTGTAAAGGCAGGGGCCGCCCGTCACCTGGCAGAACTGGTTCAGGAGGTGCTGGCGCAGACGTTTTTTGGAATCATCGCTGAGGCCGACCAGAAAGCGCGCGAGTTGTTTGTCCTCGGCCAGGCGTTTCATAAATTCGTCGACGACCGAGGCGAGCGCGTTGTAGCCGCCGAGCCTCTCGTAAAGCGGCTTCTCTTTCGCCGGTGCGGGGCCGGACTGGGCCATAAGCGGCGTCGCGCGCAGGGACAACAGGAAAAGCAAGGACAGAAGAAACATCTTCATTAATGAGCGTTGCTTTCGCATCTCTATCTTCTCCTTCATGGATTGGGGTTTTGATTAATCCGGCCCGACGGGGTTCGTTCTTCTACTCAATCGCTCCTCTCGTCACCTTCCCGGAATCGATCGAAAAGCATCGTGGGCGAATCCTACACATTCCGGGCAGGCTCAATCAAACGAAGCGAGGGCGTGCGGGCTACTGCTTAGTTAAGCTGAAGAGCCGTCCTCCGACCGGGTTCTGAATCTGCTAGGGACAAGGGGCGGCTTCCGTCAGGCTCCGGTTCTATTTACGTGACAACGAGCGTGTGCGGATTTCTGTCGGAATGACGGAGAGCTTGCGCGCAATGAAGAGGCGCGCCAAAAGATCAGCGCGCCTCCTCCCCTTTGATTGAGAACCCCTCGATTTCTAACGCTGCTTACATGCCGGGCATCAGGACAGTGTCAACGACATGGATGACGCCGTTCGATTGCATGACATCGGCGATGGTGACGTTGGCAGTGCCGCCCTTTTCGTCCGTGATGCTGATGCCGTTCATGCCGTTCATCCTCGCGGTCAGAGTTCCGCCGCTGACCGTCCGCAGCATCGCGGAGCCGTTGCCCTTCTTGATGAGCTTCATCAGTCTCTTGGCATCGTATTTACCGGCCACCACATGATAGGTCAATACCTTTGTGAGCATGGGCTTGTTCTGTGCCATGAGAAGGCTATCGACCGTCCCCGCCGGGAGCTTGGCGAACGCATCATTCGTCGGCGCGAAGACGGTGAAGGGCCCTTTGCCTTTCAGCGTGTCGACAAGTCCGGCGGCCTTGACGGCAGCCACCAGCGTCGTGTGGTCGGCAGAGTTGACGGCGTTGTCGATGATGTCGCGGGCGCGAAGCATCGGCGCGCCGCCGACCATCGGATTGTCCTGGGCCAAAGCGGCTGATGCCGCCAGTGTCAATGACGCTACTGCGAGCAGCAACATAGCAAAGTTCTTTTTCATTTTTCTTCCTCTCTATCCTTTAAGTGATCTGGTAGCTTGCGCGGCAACCTCGCTTTCCTGACGAAAGCAGACGAGGGCCACGGGCGTGCTTCTGCCTGGCGGCGAAACACACTCAACATTCACGGAACCAGATAAAGCAATTTTTTTAGAGGACGGCGGTTTCCACTCCGGCTCTTTTTTGTTTCCGAACGTTCTGACTAATTTACGGATGAGCAGTCGCTTTAGGATTTAAGGATGCGAAAAACTTTAGTGTCACCGCGGATGAGATAGTGTGTCGGAGCGGTTGAGACTGTGCCGGAAGATTTGAACGCGGAAGAAAGAATTAACAGGGATGGACAGGTCAGTACCGCCAAAGGTCTCCGAGCGGGTACTCAACGCAGCACACCCGCCCGAGACCTTAGGCGGTACTGACCTATGAGATGGGGCTGAGCAGGTACTTGTCGCCGGTCGGGGCGTTGACGCCGCCCTGTGGCTCAAGCGTGACGGCGAAGACCGAGGCGCTTCGTCCCGCCGCCGGAACCTGATCGCGCATCACTGCCGCGCCGCGCGCGTCCGTGTTGAAGACGACGCCGGGAACCGGATGCGCGAGGTCTGCTATGTACCAGAGTTGATATGCTTTCCCGGGCGGCGCGGGCGGGAGGTTATACGCGAAGAGCATGGCGCGTCCGGTCTGCGGATCGAAGGCAAGTTTGGCGCTCGCCTGTTGGGCCACGTTCGTCCCCGATAGCTGGGCCATGTGCGCGCCGGGCGATGTCAAAAGCTCTCTGACCTCGCGCTCTTCCGCCACCTGTTTGGCGAGGACTTCGACGGCCGTGTGCTCGCGCTCGTACTGACGCTGTAAATCATTCAGGCGATACCAGACGATGAGGAGCGAGGCCGAGAGCGCGAGTATCGCTACGGAGGCGGCGATCGCGCCGAACTTCTGGCCTGTGCTCCAGCGCGTGCGCGTCGCTTGCGGCATCTCTATCACGTTGGATGCTGTTTGCAGCGCGCCGTCCTTTCCGTCACGCGCGCTCCCTAGAGTTCCGACCGAGGGCTGGGAGATGGAGCGTACGCTCTCAAGAATAGTGGAGCGCAGTTGCGCGGAGGGCTCGACGGCTTCGGCGGAGAAGGCGAGCGCGGAGGCGGCGGCGCGCCACTCCGCGACCTCCGCGCTGCAATCATCGCAGGAGGCCAGGTGCTCTTCGAGCGCGCGCACCTCTGTCGGCTCAAGCGCCCCGAGCGCATAAGCCGCGAGCATCTCCTTGTATTCTTCGTGCGTCACTAAAATCTTCTCTTTCGCCGACAACTGTGATGTCTGGCCCGCCCTACTCGTTGACGTTCAAAATCAAAGCTTTTACATAAAATCTTTCATCCTCTCTCCCAACAACTCGCGCAGCTTGATCATCCCGGAGCGCATGCGCGTCTTGATCGTGCCGAGCGGAGCGCCCAACCTCGCGGCGATCTCCGTCTGCGTCAGTCCCTCGAAATAGGCCAGCACGAGCGCCTCGCGCTGCTCCGCCGGAAGCTCCTTGAGGGCCGCGCGCACGACCCCGCGCTGCTCGGACTGTAAAGCATCCGCTTCCGAATCCGACGTGCTCTCGGGCGCGGCCTGCATGGCTTCGTCGGCGACGCGCTGGCGCGAGCCGAGGGCGCGCAGGCGGTCGATGGCGCGGCTGCGCGCCAGCGTCACCAGCCAGGTGAAGGGGCGTCCGCGCGATTCGTCGAAGTTGGCAGCCGTTTTCCAGACCTGAATAAAGACATCCTGCAAAATATCTTCCGCTTCGGGGCGGCTATGTAATATACGTAGGATTAAACCGAAAAGGATTAGCCTGTAGCGGTCGTAGAGAGAGGCGAGCGCCGCTTCATCGCCGCGCGCGACGGCGTGAAGCAGTTCGGAGTCTAACGTTTGCGCTTCGTCGGGTGTCAACGCTTCGGCTGCCACAAAAGTCAAATGCGGCCAGCACATCCGGGATCAATCAGACGTGCGAAGCCTGCAAAAGTAGATTTACCATACTGCGACCGCGATGGCCCATCTTATCCGAGATCGGCCCGAATGCGCCAGGGACAGCGAATAGTGATACGGACTCATGTGACGTTCAAGCAGGTTTTCGCTTGCTGACCCTCCCGGATACGGCATCTGCTCTCTACAGGCCTCGGTCATATTTTCTGAAAGTCACATACTTTTCCGAATGCTTCAGGAAATAGCTGCTCAAGCAGGGGGGGCTCGGCCACACCCCGGCGAAACGTTGCAAATGTTTTTGATAGCAGGGTTAAGTGGGTAACTTTCAGCGAAATTTTCATTGACATCATAAAAGAACGGGTTTAATGTGGTCGCTGCCTAAAAGAGCCCCGGCCTCCTTGCTGGCTATGATAATCAGTTTCCGCTAACTAGAATTTATCTCGTTAGCCTCACGTACCGTTCATAACCGGGTGGCATGAAAATATATATCACATCATGATTGCCCGGGATTTTATCCTTTGTCGTAATTGTGGTATTGCCAAGAGCTATTAATTTTTTGTCATAGACATTCACAGAGACTGTATTACAGAACCCTCGTCCCGGCCTCTACATATTCGGGGTCCAATCGCATCCTAGCTTAAGCCAACATTAAGTAAAGGGCTACACCTCTTGAAACAGCTTGGCTCTGTTAATAACCTGAGTTTTCTGGTCACACCCTTGCCGCCGAGGTAATCGTCTGGCCAAAGTCATTTAAGTGCTCTTTGCAAAGACTGCGCTGGAAGTAATGCCGGAGGTCTTGCCCCCTCTATAGTAGCAAGTTCTCTAAACATACCTTCAAGCAGCCGCAGTTGATGACCACCTCTAACTGATGCGCTCCGAAGACTGAACCTTACGCGAAGCCTAAGTCCGGCTCTCTCGGAGCATAGCCGCCTGTGGCGGGCGCTTGGCCTTGAGCGCCTGCCTGATCCATACCATGCTCGCTTTATGCGCAGGATTAGCGCCGAGATGCTCGACGCCGTGCTCAGTCGCAGTTATCGAGCGGGGCACGCCTCGACGCAGAGGGCACAAGATGTCAACAGAGACAAATAGCTTCTAGCTTATCGAAGGGAGCCTGTCGTGCAAAATATAGAGTCTTCTCCTAATAGCTCAACATTACCTGAACCTGAGCTTCGCGATACAGCCCACCCGATGCGTGACTTCTCTCTTCTGACGGTTGATGAGAACTTTTTCAACACCGAAGAAGAGATGAAAGACATCGCCGCCGGAATAGCTCTGAAAGGTTTACCGCTGGATGTCGCAACGGGACAGATTCGGGCCGGATACTCCATCAAATCGGATGCCATTAAGAAGCAGTATGAGGCAGCGTCTGCGGATTTGAACATCATCATTGAAGAGACCAGAGAAAAAATCAGGATTGAGAATGAGCGCGCCGCAAACCTTAAAAATGGGATTGAGAACCGCTATCGTGAGAAGAGTATTCTTGGCGCGAAGGTAGAACGCTTGGAGGCGGTCATCGCCAATGGCTTGCAGGAAATCCGTAAGCTCCGCGTCGAGTATGGGAAACAGTATTTCGAGAACCAGGGGAAATATCTCGACGATGTGATGGGGAAAACCAAGCAGGAACTTCTGGAAGATATAAAAAACAGGAGTGAGGTCACCGAAGAGATATACAGCATTCAGAAGGATTTTTGGGATCGAAGCAAGAGCGAATTCGAGCGCCGCGCACAACTTTATGAAAAAGAGTTGAGCCACGTCGAAAATCAGCTTGGGATCGCGCGGAATCGGGTGACCAAGCTGCATGACGTGGGGATTACCCGAACTACAGCAAACTTTTTAATCTGGGTCGGATATATTGCCCTGGCCGGTATCGGTGGTGTAATTGGCGGCTTCCTGCAAAAGAGGCAAGCCGGAGAAACGGACTTCTTATCCTTCATCTTCCAGGGCTTCATAAACCTCGTTCATCTCACAGAACCACAGAAAGCCGAGCACGGCTCCTGGTGGATTCTCCTCGCTCCCCTTCCATTGCTCACGATGGTCGTTGGTTATCTGACCGTCATCGGTCTTCTGGTCTTGTTTATGGATTGGCGGCTAAAGAAATTCGATCCGAGGTGGGACAAAGAAGGGGGTAGTAAAGGCAGAAACCGCTCAGCACGCGGACGGTCAAACCTGCTCGACCGCTTTTCGAGTTATATCCCGACGCCTGACATTGACCGTAAATCCTATCGCCAGCTTCTGGCTTATTTCCCCTACATTGCGCTGGCCGCTCTGGTGGTTTGGCTCTTTTCCGCGGGCATCCCGGAGGTCACCAGTGCAGGGGCCCCGAATCCGGGTAGTGCGGCAAATCCAACTGCCGGCCTGGCCGCAACTTACCTCGGCGTCATTTTTACGCTCCTCTCAACTTCCGCAGCGCTCTTATACGCGACCAAGATAATCGAGCCGCGCTGGAAAAAGTACGACGTGAAGAATGACGGCAAGGCTGTTTTCCACAGGTACCTGGCCGTTCACTGGGAGTTCGCTTTTCTGATGTTGCTCTTGATCCTCTCCCTGGTGCTTGCTGCCGTCTTGCCCATCAGCACGCCTTCCACACCTTCAACCGGCTGGCTCAGTAGCGTGCAATACAATCATCTAAGCTGGGGAGTGACCACCGTTTTTATGTGCCTGTGCTCGCTCGGGCTCGCTTACGGTCTGATTCAAAGGGGGCTCTTTAGAGATGTCGATTACCTTGAGCGGAAGCGCCAGATTTACCGCCACCAGGTCGAGAAAAATAAGATCGGCCCGACGCTTTCTGAGATTTTTGAAAGGTGTGAGCCCTCGGATGATGCCAAAGCCTTAATTGCAAACTACAGAGAGGCGAGACACATGCTGGATGAATACCGGATGATCTACGACCTCAAGGAAATTTTCGATGACGATTTTGATAACGACGGTTCTCTGCGCAAGTATTTTCGCAAGCTCTGGCCCGATTCCCATATTTCCTTGCGGAGCATTCGTCTGAAGTCTATCCCGAGCGGAGAGCCGCGTCCGATTGATTACGTCGTCGCACCTGAGGAGACGGCGCGCATTCTGACCAGCCGGGCGGAGAGAAAGGGCAGCCAGGATCGTTTAGCGATGATTGATGGAGAGTTGCAAAGATTAGAGGATGAAAGGGTGGAGAGCAGAAATAGGATAGTGAGGCTTAATCAGGAAATTACTATCCGTCGTAGAGAGGCGCTGGGGCTAACGCAAGAGTACGAGCGCAGGAAAAGCTCGTTGATGGTGAATCAGGAGAAATGTCTCTTGAAGTTCCAATCCGCATACGCGGTGGGACTGATCGCGCATAACCAGCTCAAAGATGAGATGAAGCCACCGTCGTCTCCTCCACCTCCTTTGGATACTCCGCTGACGCCGGCAAAAGTGATGTAGCCTAAATAATACCGGAGGGCTTTTAAGATGTCTGAATATGCAGTCAATGGAAACAACAACCACTCAGGTGAGACTTCGATTCACTTTGAGGACTTAAATTTCGACCTGTCGGATCATAGCAATCGGAGGTATCAAAAACCTCCATCCGAGTATGAGGATCAGGTCTGGCACTTAGGCTGGACGGATGGCCGGTACGGGCAACCCACAGAGGATAACGAAGCTGTTCTACGTCACCGTGCGAAGCTGCGTTGGCGACAGATGATTGCCCTTGCGGAGTCCGAGGCCGCCGCGACAAAAGGAATCATCGCACAGCTTGAGGATCACATCACGCGTCTGCGTTTGAAGCTCCAGCCTGTGCAGGATGCTTACATTGACCTTACCCAGGCACGTTGCGCGAACCCGCAAACTTTTTCGCTCTCGCTTTTCATTATTTACAGTATCGCCGCCTTCTTCCTGTTCGCGGCGGACTTGCCGCTCTCCCTCAAGCTTGTCGCTTATGGATACGGTGTGACGACGAAAGACTCGCTCAAGGAAATGTCTGTGGATAACTTCCTGACCAATCCGCGGTTTGTCGTGACGCACTTCTGGGAGGCGCTGTTACTGGCCTTCGGTATCGCGCTGGCCGGTATCTTCATCAAGTATTTTTTCGACACGATAGTCTTTCGTGAAGAGCAAAAAACGCTGACCTGGCCGTTTCGTATTGCTATCGGATTCGTTCTTTTCCTGTTTATCTTGACGACCATAGCCCTGGGGCTCTTCCGCTCGGATAAGCAAAAGGAACTCAATCTCACAGATCTGGGAAACAAGCGCTGGGTCTTGCAGCAGGAAAGGCAGAACGTGAGCACTCAGCAGGCCATCCAAGATATGGATGTTCTCATAGAAAAAGAGCGCTCCGAGGGGAGAGCTTCGGTTCGCACGCTCTCTTTCATTGCCTTGACGCTGCTCTTTCCCATTGTCGGCGGAATCTGTTTTTCGGTGGGCTGGCGAAAGGTCGTGAAATACTGGCACTATAGAAGAGTTAAAAAGGAGTTAAGCGTTCTCGAACAAGAGTACAAGACTGAAACCTCCGAGCTTCGGCGCATCAGCGAAACTCTAAGTGCTCAGGAAAAGAAACTCGCAAGGATGCTGGAAGAGTATGCTGACGGAGATGAATGGGCCGAGATGCAGATTAGTATATATCGTCATGGATATATGCGTGGCCGGAATGTGCCGGAAACAATTGACTCCGGGGCTAGCCTCTACGAGCGTTGCGAGAATTCGGTAGCCAAACTGCTGTCCAAGAAGATGCGCGCCAAGTACTGGGAAAACCAACAGTCCGGCACTATATAACGTCGAGCTTCATTTACATACCTGCTGGCCCTCAATCCCCGGAGGATGATAATGCGATTATTGATCGTAGTTTGCTGCTGTCTTCTGTTAGCTAGCTGCCCCCCAGACGGAGATCACCAGAAAAAGAAGGTGGTCTTTATTTTCTGCGACGTGACGAACAGCCTCAATAAATCTGAGAGCGAGATGGTTGCGACCATGGCGTCCAAAGTGCTCGCCACCTTTCCTACCGGAACCGAATACAGAATCTATCCCATACTGGCACAGACCTACCAACTCGCGCCGATCAATGATAACGAGCAAGTTCTCCCTCCGCGAGATGAAAACCCGAAGATTCAAGACATCAATCAGAAGAAACGGCAGGAAGAGATTACGTCTAAACTGGCAAACCTTTACAACGTGACGAATGCTGGCCGGTATGACAACCGCACCTGCATACTCAATGCCATCGACTTCGCCAGTAACCAGCTTAAGGATTTCGGCCCCGATGATTACGACCGTGAGCTGATTTTTATCAGCGATATGCTTGAGGAGTGTGATGTCACGCCGCTGCAACATCGCATAAATCTTCGTAAGGGTGATATTTCGGAGGAAATAAAGCTGGCCAGCAATTTCCCTAAGGGGGCGGATCTGTCGCACATGCGGATCACAATCATCACACCGACAACGGAGGATACGTACCTCAAATATCAACCGGGTCTGAGACCGCCGATGAGTTCACTACAGGAGTTCTGGTATAACATCTTCAAGCAATGCAACATCCCGCCCGAGGCATTCCCGGTCTCCGATTACTTCTACTGGAGCAACGGAGTCATACCAAATCGCTTAACCAAAAAGAAGGAAGAACTTTGATCTGGCTTCGGAGTATTTGCCGGAGTTTCCCTCGGACGAATCCATGTTGAGTATCCATCCGGGGGCTACGGCTGAGGCATTGGGCGCGGGCGGAAAGCTACTCGTACAAGAAGAGCGCGGCGACGCCGTCGCAAATCGGATTGAAAACGGCAATAAGGCGTTAATCGCCCGATGCATCTTGCTTAAGAAAACAGGCGCGCCGCCAAACCTATCAAAATGAAGAGGGCATTGAGCGTACACTCGATGCCCTCCTTCAGGTAAACGAAAATCAAAAGTTCTGCGAGACGGTTTGGTGTGTCTCTCGCTTCGATCTCAATCCTCTAAGCTACGGTTATCTCGTCCGAGAGATAGACATCCTGAATGGCGTTCAAAAGCTGGACGCCTTCGTTCATCGGACGCTGGAATGCTTTGCGCCCGGAGATGAGACCCATGCCGCCGCCGCGTTTGTTGATGACGGCTGTGCGCACGGCCTCCTGCATATCGGTCGCGCCCTTGGACTCGCCGCCCGAATTGATCAGACCGCAGCGGCCCATATAACAGTTGGCGACCTGATAGCGCACGAGGTCGATCGGATTGTCGGTCGTCAGCTCTTCGTAAATCTTCTTGCTCGTCTTGCCATAGGAGCTGCCCTCCATATTGAGCGCGTTGTAGCCGCCGTTTCTTTCCGGTAGCTTCTGCTTGATGATGTCCGCCTCGATGGTGACGCCCAGGTGATTTGCCTGGCCCGTCAAATCCGCCGCCGCGTGCATGTCGCCCTCTTTGGTCTTGAACTTCGGGTTACGCAGGTAGCACCAGAGGATGGTCGCCATGCCCAGCTCATGCGCGTAGGCGAAGGCCCGGCTGATCTCCGTGATCTGTCGCGTCGATTCGTCCGAGCCAAAATAGATGGTTGCGCCGACGGCGACCGCGCCCATGTCGTGCGCCTCGTCTACGGTTCCGAACAGGACTTGATCGAACTTGTTCGGGTAGGTCAAAAGCTCGTTGTGATTGATCTTGACGATGAAGGGAATCTTGTGCGCGTATTTGCGCGCGACGCTGCCGAGCACGCCGAAGGTCGAAGCGACGGCGTTGCAGCCGCCTTCGATGGCCAGGCGGACGATGTTTTCCGGGTCGAAGTATTGCGGGTTCGGGGCAAAGGATGAGCCCGCCGAATGCTCTATGCCCTGATCGACGGGCAGAATCGAGAGATAGCCGGTCTTTGCGAGGCGTCCGTTGTCGAAGAGCGTTTGCAGCGAGCGCAGCACAGCGGGCCGACGATCCGAGAGAGCCCAGACGCGATCGACGAAGTCCGGGCCGGGTATCTGAATCTGATCCTTCGGGATCGTCTTCGTCGTATGATCGAGCAGCGTGCGCGCGCCCTCGCCTAACAACTCTTCGATACGAGCGAGCGGAGTGTCCGCCGTGCGTTTTAGTTCGGTCGCCATTGCCTCTAGTCCTCCTGCGGAGAATGTTTCCGCCTCTGATTTGTCGTTGAAACGAGAGACGAATTATAGCACGAGCCTAACCAGTTATTAGAGCGTTCATTGAGACGACCGCGCGCGTCAAGATCGTCGCCGGAATATTCGTGAAAATTCGCCCGTCCGCGCTTGCCAAAAATAAATCCGGTGGTTTAGAATCCGCTTTCTTTCCCGGGGAAAGAGATTGTCCATTCCTTAGTCCTCTATACCGAGTCGGGCTCAACATTTAACATCTCCCTTAGATTTCCATCTAAGTTTTGCTGAAAGGTCAAAAGTAATGAAACCCCTCATTTCCCTCATAGGTTTATTGCTGGGCGCAGTCTGTCTGACGCTCGTGCTCTGCACGGGAGCGCTCGCCGCCGGTGACGACTGGAAGCCGGTCGACCCGGCGGAGTTGGCGCTCAAAGCGCCGGTCGTGGAAAAGGACGCCGACGCCGAAGCCCTCTCCTGGGAAGTACGCGTTGACGACGGCGATGTCGGCGAACTCGTCCTGACGCATTACCTGCGCGTCAAGGTCTTTACCGAGCGTGGCCGCGAGTCGCAAAGCAAAGTAGACCTTCCCTTCGGCAAACTCTTCGGCTCCAATATCAAGATCAAAGACATCGCCGCGCGCACCATCAAGCCCGACGGCACGATCGTCGAGCTGAAGAAGGAGGATGTCTTCGAGCGCGATGTGATCAAGGCGAGCGGCGTCAAGATGAAAGCCAAGTCGTTCGCCATGCCGAGCGTCGAGCCCGGCTCGATCATCGAATATCGCTGGCGCGAAGTGCGCGTCAACCAGTCCGCCAATTACGTGCGCTTACAGTTCCAGCGCGATATTCCCGTGCAGTCAGTCAAGTATTATCTTAAGCCGTATCCTTTCCCCGGCCTCTCGATGCGCGCGCGTATGTTTCATGGAACGCTCCCGCCGATCGTCAAGGAGAAGAACGGATTTTATAGCGCCACGCTGACGAACCTGGCAGCCTATCACCAGGAACCGCACATGCCGCCCGAGGACGAGGTGCGCACCTGGATGCTCGTCTATTACACGGCGGAAGACAAGATCGTCCCCGATAAGTTCTGGAAGGATTACGGGAAGACGATTTACGAGGCGAACAAGTCGCGCCTCAAGGTCAACGACGAGATACGGCAGGCGGCGACGACCGCCGTCGGCGATGCCACGACGCCGGAAGAGAAGCTCGAAAGGCTCTTCAACTTCGTCCGCTCCAAGGTCAAGAACGTCAACGACGATGCTTCGGGGATGAGCCTTGAAGAGCGCGCCAAGATCAAAGAGAACAAGTCCCCTTCAGACACGCTCAAGCGCGGGATGGGCGACGGCGGCGACATAGATTTACTGTTCGCCGCGCTCGCCACCGCCGCCGGATTCGACGCGCGCATGGCGCTCGTCTCCGATCGCAGCGACATCTTCTTCGACCCCGGCTTCGCCAATCGTTATTTCATCTCCTCTTACAACATCGCCGTCAAAGTCGGTGACTCGTGGCGGTTCTACGACCCGGGCTTGATGTACGTGCCCTTCGGCATGTTGCGCTGGCAGGAGGAAGGACAGGACGTGCTGCTGGCGGACTCTAAAGAGCCCGTCTGGGTTAAGACGCCCGTGTCCGCGCCCGGCAAGTCTGCGATCAAACGCACGGGCAAGCTTAACCTGAGCGAAGACGGGACGCTCGAAGGCGATGTGCGAATCGAATATACCGGACACCTCGCCGCCGATCGCAAGGAAGAGAACGACGAAGAATCCGTCGAGCAGCGTGAGCAAAGGCTGCTCGCAGAGGTCAAGGCGCAGATGAGCACCGCCGAAGTCTCACAGGTGCGCATAGAGAATGTCACAGACCCCGTGAAGCCGCTCGTCTATTCCTATCACGTGCGCGTGCCCGGCTACGCGCAGCGCACCGGAAAGCGGCTCTTCCTGCGCCCGGCCTTCTTCGAGTACGGCGTCGGCCCGCTCTTCTCTACGAGCGACCGCCGGAACCTGGTCTACTTCCACTATCCCTGGACGGAGACGGACGCAGTTGAGATCAATCTGCCAGCCGGATTCAGCCTCGATAACGCCGATTCACCGGCTCCCATCGGCGCGGGCAAGCTCAGCCAGTACATGCCCAAGATTCTGATCACGGAAGACCAGCGCACGCTGATCTACAAGCGCAACTTCACCTTCGGCACGGAAGACGTGATCGTCTTCTCGACACAGGTTTACCCGGCGCTCAAAGAATACTTTGACCTGATGAACAAAGCCGACAACCACACGATCACGCTCAAGCAGGGAGCGGCGACGGCTGCCAACTCCCCTTCAAATTAGGAACGCGAGGCGAAGCCCGCAATCGCCTCCGAAAAGCTCGTGCCCCGAAAGACTTCGGAGCACGGTAAGGATTAAGACACATGCTCTACAAATTAACCGGACTACTCTTCTCTCTGGCGCTCTTGGCCGCGAGCGCCGTCAAGGCGTCCGCCGTCGAAGATGCTCCCCCGGCATGGTTGCAGCAGGCCGCCGCAAAGAGCGTCCCCACCTACAAAAAGGAAGTCCCAGCGGTCGTGCTTCACAAGGAAGAGAGCGTCGCGGTCAGCCCCGACGGCCTCGTCACGACCACGACCACTTACGCCGTGCGTATCCTCTCGCGCGAAGGCAAAGACGAAGCGGTCGCCCGTTGCAGCTACATCACGGACTCCGGCAAGGTTCGAGAGCTGCGCGCATGGATGATCAAGCCTTCGGGGCAGGTCAAGCGCTACGGCAAGGACGAGGTCGCAGACCTGGCGCTGGCCTCCAATGACGTTTACAACGAAGTGCGCCGCAAGGTCATCATCGCAAGCGATGAAGCGGAAGCCGGGTCTGTCTTCGGCTACCAATCCGTCAGCGAAGAGCGCTCGGTCTTTACGCAGTTCGACTGGAATTTTCAGGACAATCTGCCGACGCTCTCCTCTCGTTATATCCTGACGCTCCCTGCGGGCTGGCGCGCTTCGAGCGTGACCTTCAACCACGCGAAGATAGAGCCTGTCGTCAGCAATTCGACGTACACCTGGGAGATGCGCGATCTGCCCTTCATTGCGGCGGAACCGGCGAGCCCGGACTTGACGAACCTCGTCCCGCGTCTCGCCGTGAGCTATTACCCGGCAGCGGGGACGACGCAACTGGCGGGCAAGACGTTTGAAAACTGGGCCGAGGTCGCGCGCTGGATGAGCGAGCTTGAAGACCCACAGGCGACCGTCGACGATGCCCTCGCGGGCAAGGCGCGGGCGCTCGCGGCAGACTCCAAGACGGAGTTGCAGCGCATACAGGCCATCGCCCGCTACGTGCAGAACATACAGTACATCGCCATCCAGACTGGCCTCGGTCGCGGCGGCGGCTATCGCCCGCACGCGGCAACCGAAGTGTTCGCCAAATCCTACGGCGATTGTAAAGACAAAGCGAACCTGATGCGCGCGATGCTGAAGGCCGTCAAGATAGATTCCTATCTGGTCAGCATCTTCTCCGGCGACCCGACTTACGTTCGCGAAGAGTGGCCCTCGCCGCAACAGTTCAACCACTGCATCATCGCCATCAAGGTCTCTGACGAGACGCAGGCCCCGACCGTCGTGCAGCATCCCACGCTCGGTCGTCTGCTGATCTTCGATGCGACCGACGAGAGCACACAGATCGGCGACCTTCCAGACCACGAGCAGGGCAGCCTCGCGCTCGTCGATGTCAAAGACGGCGGCATGCTCCTCAGAATGCCTGTCACACCGCCGGAAGCGAACCAGCTCGATCGTCAGACCGAAGTTCAACTGGAAGCGAACGGCTCGATCACAGCAAGCGTGCGCGAGCGCGCGCTGGGCCAATCGGCTGTGCGTGCGCGTCGTCTCTTTCGCCGCCTCGCGCGCCCTGAGTTCGTCGGCATGATCGAATCATGGGTGACCAGAGGAGCGACAGGGGCAAAGGTCGGGAAGGTCGAGCCGGTGGACAGCGTCGACGGAAAGTTCGCGTTAGATGTTGACTTCGCCGCGCCCGATTACGGGCAGGTGATGCAGGGCCGTCTGCTGGTCTTCAAACCGGCCATCGTCTCGCGCCGCGAATCGCTCTTCCTCACGGACTCGCTGCGTATTCATCCGGTAGTGCTCAGCTCGAACTCCTACACCGAGACCGTGCGCATCAAGCTCCCGGAAGGTTTCGACGTGGACGAGATGCCCGACCCGCTCAAGCTCGACACGACGTTCGGAAACTACAACGCCAGCTACGACGTGAAGGACGGCCAACTGGTCTTCACGCGTAAGCTGATCCTGCACGCCTCGACCATCCCCGTCGAGCAGTATGCGACCGTCCGCAACTTCTTCGAGCGCATACGCGCCGTCGAGCAGTCCCCGGTCGTACTGGCGAAAAAATAACGCGGCTTATAACGCGGCTTATCGCGCGCCAAAGCGCAACGGAGAGCCCCTGAAAGGGGCGATAGAATGTAGCCCAGGGCGTCAGCCCTGGGAATACAATAACCAAACGAAGTTAAGCCCCGAAGGGGCGTAAGAAATTCAACGCTGCAAATCATCGTGTTGAATTTCTTACGCCCCTTCGGAGCTCTCTTTTTATTGTCTGCTCTATTCCCACGGCTGACGCCGTGGGCTATATTCTGCGCGCCCCTTTCAGGGGCTACTCTGTGTGTAGCATGAGTTGGCGCAGAGCTTCACGCAGGCGCAGGGCGACGCTTCCCACGGGCACGGTGTAGCGATGAAAATCGAAGGTCGTCACGATGGCGACGCCGAGCCCTGAAGAGGTGAGAAAGATTTCGTCCGCCCCGGAGAGGTGCGATAGATCATAGACGCCTTCGACGTGCGGCATCGAGAGCTCGCTTGCCAGAGAGAGGACGCGCGCGCGCGTCACGCCCGGGAGCGCGCCCGTCCCGAGCGAGGGCGTGTGTATCGTCCCGTCAGTGACCCAGAAGAGATTCGCCATCGTCGCCGAGGCGATCTCGCCGCGCTCGTTCATGACCACGGCTTCGTCGAAATCGCGCGAGCGCGCCTCTTCCCATGACAATGCGTGTTCGAGGTAGTTAACGCTTTTGATTCCGACGAGCGGCGAGAGCGTGTTGATGCGATAGGGCGAGACCGTCAGCGCCGGGCCGTCACTACCGAGCCTGCGCGCCTCGCCCGTCATGATCAGCAGCTCCGTCCTGTGTTGGCCCAAGCCCTTTATTTTCCAGACCCCCCGGTCGGCCCCTCCGAACAGGGTTATGCGCGCGCGCCCCTCCGAGACCCCGTTGGCCTCGATCAGCTTTAAGAGCGATGCTTCAACATCCGCCTCGACCAGGCTGTGGCAATCGACGCCCGCCCGCCCGGCGTGATCTACAAGGCGCATCCAGTGTTGTGGCCAGAGAAAGGGGCGACCGCCATGTATGGCGAGCGTCGTAAACACACCGTTGCCGTAGAGCGCGCCGGAACTGATCGGCATCAGCCGCGCCTTCGTCGCCTCGACCAGACGATTGTTCAATATCACATACGAGTGCATCTTTTAACGGTCGCCGTCAAACGAGTTTCAGAGCAGGCGAAGGATACATTAAAACGACTGGCCGGAATAGCTCATTAAAGCAAGGATGAAGGCAGCAACGTGAAGGATGAAAGAAATGCTGCTCGTTCTTGAAAGCTTTTACTTCATCCTTCCGCCTTCATCCTTCATCCTTTTGCAGCGCGCGGAGAAGGGCCAGGGCTTTGGTGAGGGATTCTTCGTATTCCTGCGCGGGGTCGCTGTCGGCGACAACGCCGCCGCCGACGTTGAAGCGCGCGAGCCCCCGGCGCAAGGTCATCGTGCGAATCGCCACGCTCAAATCCATCCGCCCGTCGAAAGAGAAGTAGCCGGTGGCTCCCATCGAAAGACCGCGCGGGACGGTCTCCACTTCGTCGATAATCTCCATCGCGCGCAGCTTCGGCGCGCCCGTGATCGAACCGCACGGAAACGCCGCGCGCAGAAGCCCGCTCGCCCGCACCTCTTCGCGCAGCGTGCCGCGTACCTTTGAGACGAGATGAAAAAGGGTCGGGTGCTCCTGTATCGTGCATAGCTCTTCGACGCGGACGGAGCCGTAACGACAGACGCGCCCCAGGTCGTTGCGCATCAGGTCGACGATCATCACGTTCTCGGCACGGTCTTTCTCGCTTTGCTGCAATTCAAGGCGCAGGCGCGCGTCCTCTTCCTCGCTCGCTCCGCGCGGGCGTGTGCCCTTGATGGGCCATGCCTCTATCTGGCGCTCGCCCTCGGCGGCGGCCTCGACGCGCAGGAAACGCTCGGGCGAGGCGCTTACGACCACATCCTCGCGCCTGCGTATGAAGGCGGCGAACGAGGCCGGATGATCACGGCGCAGGCGTAGGAAGATGCTTTCGGGCGTCCGTCCGGGCGAGAGATCGACCGAGAGTTGCTGCGTCAGGTTGGCCTGGTATATATCGCCCGCCGCGATGTGCTCCTTAATACGCTCGACGGCCGAGAGGTACTCGTCGCGCGTAAAGTTCGAGGCCACGCGCTGACCGCTGAGCTGCGGCGGCAGGCGCTTGAAATCATCCTCATCCTCTCGCGTGCCATGAGGTGATAAATCCGCTTTCGTCTGCGACGTTGAGCGGGCGCTCGTCGTTGCCGCCGCATCGCAGAGCGCGCGATGAGTCTCTTCCAATCGCTCGGGGCCGGAGCGGCTGACGAGCCTTGATGTCCCTCGCAAGTAGTCGTGTATGACGAGCGTATCGTAGAAGGCGAGGACGGCGTCGGGCTCCGTCAGGGTGCGGCGCGCGCGGTTGATGCGCGCGGCCTCTAAGCGTTGGCCCAACTCGTAAGAAAAGGTTGCGATGCATGCGCCGGGCAGGGGCGCATCGGCTTGCGTTGCGGGAGGCGCATGGTAGCTTTGCAGGCGCTCGTCAAGGAGCGCGAGGACATCACCTTGAAGCAATTCCTCGGAAGCGGAGTCGCGGCGTGTGATGCGCAGTTGCTCGCCGCGCGCTTCTATAATCTCGAAGGGGTCGAAGCCCGCGATCAGGAATCGCGCGTCGGGTGGGCGCACGCCGCCGCTGTCCAGAATGCTTGTGCGCCGCGCGGGGTCTAGCCGTAGGAGCGCGCGCAGGAGATCGTCCGGCGTCAATTCAAGCTCACGCATGACGGGCTGTGCGATCAATGCTTTGGTTTCGCCTGCGCCCCGCATCCTGTCCCGGTTGCGATGAAAGAGCCCTTGATAGCGGCGACAGAGTTCTTAAACGCGCGTCTCAGCGGCCCAAACGAGATTCGGCTTTGATGAAAGCGTCGCTCACGGCTGCTTTCGGTCGATGACGACGACGGCGTGCAATCCGTCCTCCATGAATTTGAGCGTGGCGGTCGCGCCCCTCAGTTCGCGCAGCAGTTGGCCCGGCGCGCTCGCTTCCGTGGGCGCGGACGGCTGGCGCGGGTCGAGCACGCTGCCATGTATGCTGCAAGAGACAGTCCGCCCGTCAGCCGCGACCAGGTAGCGACCGCCCTCCGGGCAGAATAGATGCTGGCCCTGTAGCTGATCCGCGTACTGCTGTACCAGTTGATCCAGCTCGACTCCGGTTGGCCCAGCCGTGGCATTGCCGGGAGCGCGCGCCGTCAGCGCACGGCTCGTGCTCGACAGCACGCCGAGGTTGTTGAGACACGCCTCTCGATCATTCTCGGCCCAGCTCAGGCGATAATCCGGTAAGACCTCATTCCAATTCTGCGGGCGCAGCCTGGCCATCGCATGCCCTTCCGGGCCCAAGTCCTGAACGAGCGCGCTCGGCGTCGTCGCTGTCGTTCCTCCTCCTGTTGCTGCTCCGCCTTCAGCCGTCGTCGCTGCTCCTGCACGGACGCGTTCGGCCTCCATCGCGGCCAGGTCTGTAAGGATGAAAGGGCGGCTCGCGATATAGAGACCGCCTCCGATTCGCGCCCAGAAGAAACGCAGCTTGATTGGGCCCAGCCGCAGCCCGTAGCCGCGATAGATTTGATCCTGGCCCAAAGGGAACTTGTAGAAATCCTGTTCGAGACTGAGCCAGCCGCCGCGCTCCTGCTTGCGCGCAAAGGCCGCCAGCACTGTGTCCAGTTGATTCAGGAAACGATCGACGATCTTCGCGTCCTGCACCGGATAAGAAAGATAGACGGGCGTGTTGAGCGAAGCGAGGGCAAAGCCTATCAGCAGTTCCTCCGTCGCGAGCGAGCGCGTTCGGCCCGTCGTACTGGCGACGAGCATGCCGAGCAGGCTTGGGATATTAAGGTCGAAGGCGGGGCTCGCATCGTAGACGTGCACGCCGACCTGATTGCCCAGCCCCTTTGAGATGAACTCCGTCAGGTTGACTTGCTGCGCGCCGCCCGTAAGGCCGAGGTCGCGCATGAGCTTGGCATATTCCCTGTCGCTCTCCATCTTCGCTATGTCGGGCAGATACCGTTCCTTGTTCAGGCGAAGGCCGATGCTGAAAATATTTCTCTTCGGGACGGGCAGCGCATCGAGCGGCTCGGGCTTGCCGCCGAGCACGCTCGCAAGGCTCGTGTAGATGGAATTGTCTATGAGCGGCAGCACGATGGTCTCGAAGCGATACTGCTCGGGCGTGACGTAGACGCGGAGCGCGATCGGGTCGAAGTAGACACGCCAGTAACGATTGTATTCCTCAAGAAACGCTTTGTACTCGTCGGCCTCAAGGCCCGTTACCTGTGTGACGGGGATTTCGATATTGGGTGTCAGAAACTCTGCGCGCCCGTGACGCGAGCAGACGCCGCTCATCCCGTCCGCCGAGAGAGAATACTTGCCGCCGTCAGGACAGGAAAGCTCGCCCTGCCCGAAGACTCCGGGCGAACTGTTTGTCTCGGCGAGGTCTTCCAGAGACGCGGGCCAAGCGCCACGCTGCGTGCGATGAAGCATGGCGGCGTGGCCGATCATGCGCAGGTGGTTGTAACACAACATGCGCCGCCGCTCCGTGAGCTTCAGTTGTGGGCCCACGAGGCGGCGTATGAAGGGATCGGAGAGATAGATGAGGCCGTCTTCTTCCTTCGCCCCGCGCGGCATGAGCGTGCGTATGTAGGCGAACTCGGTGGTCTCTCCGAGTCTTCGCACCCGCTGGCCATCGGCGCGCTGCCCCTTGATCGCTTCGATGACGCGCTCCAGCGCGGCCCGCGAATTACTGCGCACGTGAATGTCCGGCGCGGGGTCTGCGGCATAGACGCTGATCGCGCGGTCTGGCGTCTCCAGTTGAACGAAACTGACGCCCATGTAATTCCCGTCGGCGCGTCTGGCGTCCGCATGAGCCTTCAAAGCGTCGGCCATAAAGCTGTCCATGCGCGCCCTGAAAATCTCCGGCTGCTTGAGCTGAAAGAGAATCGTGACATCGCTGCCCTCGCGCGCGAACGGGTCGCTGCCCGTCACTGCCACCTCGCTCACGACCAGATCATAAAAGGGACGCAGCGCGGGCTCTGTCTGCAAGGCCAGTTGACGCTTGATGCGCTCGCCGACCTGCTGCGTGCGCGCTTCGCGGTACGCCTGGTTAAAGAGATGCGTTCCCCACAGGTCGCTCACATCCATCGCTTGCAGCAGCTTCGTGAGCGAGCGGAACTCGGCCAGATAAAAATCTTCCGGGACATAGCGGGCCAAAGTGGAAATCTCCGGCTTCCTGCCCGCGAGCATCTGTTCCCACGGATGACTCTTGACAGTGGGCCCGGCAATGCTCGCGACCTCCACGATCTCACGGCGGCGCTTCTCCTCCTGTGGGGCGCGCACAGCCGCGTCGTCCGTCGCGGGCGCTGCCAGCACCGGCAGAGACCCGCTGACGGTCTCGGGCGGCCTTTGTCTGCGACCGCGCCTGCGATTGCGTCCACGGGCGGGCCGTCGAGTTGTCGCAGTGGTGCTGGCGTTTGTGTTGCCGACGGAAGTGGCGGGCGCTGCTATCGTCGTGGCCTGCGTGCGCGTGCGTGTGTTGCCGCGCATGGTGTCTAGTTGGAGGCTCTCCTGAACGGCCAGCGCGCCCGTGAAGATGCTGAACAGGTCAACGCGATTGCCGCGCTCCGACGCCGCGTCCGTGCCGGACGTGCGCGCGATCATGGTTGCGATATGCCCCGCGATCTCCTCAAAACGGTTTTGCCGCAGCGCGAGTTGCAGCGCCACGTATTGCAGGTAGGCATCGTCTGGATAGATTTGAAGCTGGGCCAACGCCTCTTCGAGCGTCCATGCCTGCTGCGACCTTGGAGCCGTCTCCTGCTGCCCCTGCGACAGCACCCGCGCGGGCGTCCCCGTCATCAGCAGGGCAATCAACACACTCCAACACAGGGCCGACTGCAAACGACGTTTCATAAGCTCAATCCTCATCGTCTTCAATGCCGGAATTCCCGCGCCGCACAGGGCGACCCCTCAATCAAGAGACGACCGACGGCGACCGCTGAGAGTTATCCTGACGCCGAAGCATAATCAATTGGACTGCAACGTAAGAGCGAGGATAGGGCACTTCACTAACTGAGACATGCGCGGGTGACGCCGGGCTATTTTCTCCCGGTCGGCAGGACGGTCTCTAACTTCCAGTCCGCATCGGCAAACTCATCCCTGCTCTTAATGAGCAGCCATTGCTTATCCCGACCGCCCATCCTGACCAGATTGAATTCCCCTCGAAGCTTCTTGCCACGGATGCGAAACGTCAGCTTGCCCGCACGCAGAGCAGCAACCGCGTCGCCGCTCGCTTGATAACTGCCATTATCCCAGATCACAACCTCGCCCGCACCATATTTCCCCTCCGCGATGCGCCCCTCGAAATCTATATAACCGACGGCGTGATCTTCAACTTCCACCGCCAGCCTCTTCTGCCCAGGGTCAAGCGACGGCCCCTTCGGCACAGCCCAGGACTTCAACACCCCCGCCATCTCCAACCGAAAATCAAAATGCAAACGCGAAGCATGATGCTCATGCACCACGAACCGGCCCTTATGTATCTTTGAAGGCGAAGCCATGACGTGTCTTTCCTGAAAAGAAGCTGAACGCTTTGTCCGGCGACTATGATCTGCCGTGAGGCGAGGTTGCGGCGATGCTCGCTTATTCCGCCGCCGCGACCATCACTTCGGCCTGCATCTTGCGGACGAGAGAGGTGCGCCAGGCCGATTCAAGCTCGTCCACGTAGAGATTGATGACCTCTTCGCCGTCCGTTTCGATACGGAGCCGGCCGAGGTTGGTGCGGCCAAGCAGGTTGAGCTGGCAGTTGGCGCGGGCCGCTATCTCTTCCATCCGTCCGAGCGCCGCTTCGTCGAAGCTGACGATGATGCGCGAGGGCGATTCGCTGAAGAGACGCGCGGGCGTTGAGAGCGTGCCCGTGAGATCAACGTCCGCGCCGACGGCGCGACGGTTGAGGGAAGAGAAACAGGATTCCGCGAGCGCGACGCTGATCCCGCCGTCGGAGCAATCGTGGGCTGAATGGAGCAGTCCCGCTTCGGCGGCGAGCAGGGCGGCGCGCTGCACTGCCAGCTCGCGTTCCAGATCAAGGACGGGGACGCGGCCCGTCGCGATCATCTCTTCGGTCGTGCGTCGCTCTATGATGGCCGCGTATCTTGAGATGGAGAGGTCATCGTGGGTTGCGCCGAGCAGTGCCACCATGTCGCCAGGCTTCTTAAAGCCGGGTTGAATGATGCGTCGCACGTCTTCGATGAGACCGACCATGCCGATGACGGGTGTGGGCAGAATGCCGCGTCCTTCGGTCTCGTTATAAAAAGAGACGTTGCCGGAGATGACGGGTGTCGCGAAGGCGCGGCAGGCTTCGGCCATCCCGTCTATGACTTCGGAGAACGACCACATCACTTCCGGGCGCTCGGGCGAGGCGAAGTTGAGGCAGTTGGTAATCGCCAGGGGGCGCGCGCCGACGCAAGCGACGTTGCGCGCCGCCTCGGCGACGATCAGCTTTGCGCCTTCTCGCGGATTCGCCGCGCAATAGCGACCGTTTCCATCGAGGCACATCGCCAGCGCGCGCCGCGTCTCCTTGATGCGAACCACAGCCGCGTCAGCGCCGGGCAGCACAGCCGTATTCGTCCTCACCATGTGATCGTACTGGCGATAGACCCATTCCTTGGACGCGATGGTCGGGTCTGCGAGAAGTTGCAACAGAGAGTCGTTATGGTTCAGCGGCCGCGTGCTCTGCGGCGCGCGGGAAGTGACGGAGGCCGAGCCGTTGGCGATAGATGATGATGAAGAAGAAGCTTCTGTAGAGTTCGCGTAAGCTGTCGGCAAGCTTTGCGCTGTCGGCCCGGTTTGCGGCTCCAGTTCCGATTGGGCCAACGCTTCGAGAGCCGGGGCAGTGGGCGGCGCTGGTTGGATAACGTCGAGACCTCCGCCGACGCTTGCACCGGCCTCGCCGGTCAGCGTCGGGTCTGTACGCGCGGCCTCGACGCTGATGGGCACGATGCGCGATGCCGCGTCCATGATCGCCTCGTCCTGAGAGGTATCAATCCGCAGCGCCTCTTCAATCGCGGTCTCTTCAGTATCCGTTTTCTGAAAACGCTCGGGCGCGCGAAGGGGACGCTCGTAGCGCGGCGCTTCGTCCGTCAGCGAGGCGACCGGGATGTCCGCGACCACTTCATTATTATGAACGACGCGCATCGAAGCGCCTTCGAGCACGCGACCGATGACGACGGCATCCAGTTCCCACTTGCGAAAGATGTCGACGACCTCGCGCTCGCGCCCCTTGTGCGCGACGATCAGCATGCGCTCCTGCGACTCCGAAAGCAGCATTTCGTAAGCCGTCATATTCTCTTCGCGCTGCGGCACGAGGCTCAGGTCAATCTCTATGCCCGTGCCCGCGCGCGCGGCCATCTCGCATGATGAGGAGGTCAGACCGGCTGCGCCCATGTCCTGTATGCCCGCGACCGCGCCGCTCTTCATCGCTTCGAGACACGCTTCGAGCAGCAGCTTTTCCAGAAAGGGATCGCCCACCTGTACGGTCGGGCGTTTCTCCAGCGCCTCTTCGTCAAACTCGGCGGAGGCCATCGTCGCGCCGTGAATCCCGTCGCGCCCTGTCTTCGCGCCGACGTACAAGATAGGATTGCCAACGCCCGTCGCTTTGCCGAAAAAGATTTGATCGTGACGCACGAGCCCGAGCGCGAAAGCGTTGACGAGCGGGTTCAAAGTGTAGGCATCATCGAACTCGACTTCACCGCCGACAGTGGCGACGCCGAAAGCGTTGCCGTAGTGCGCTATCCCGGCCACGACGCCCGCAAGAAGCGCACGATTGCGTCGCCCGTGCGAGGCCGTATCGAGCGAGCCGAAGCGCAGGGAGTTCATCGCCGCGATGGGACGCGCGCCCATCGTAAAGATGTCGCGAAGGATACCGCCGACGCCGGTGGCCGCGCCCTGAAACGGCTCGATGAATGAAGGATGGTTGTGAGATTCGACCTTGAAGGCGGCGCACCAGCCGTCGCCTATGTCCACAACGCCTGCGTTCTCGCCGGGCGGGACGACGACGCGCGGGCCCGTCGTCGGCAAGCGCTTCAAGTGGATGCGCGAAGATTTGTAGGAGCAGTGCTCCGACCACATGACGGAGAAGATGCCAAGCTCGGCAAACGTCGGCTCGCGCCCGAGCAACTCTTTGATGCGCGTGAATTCTGTTTCCGAGAGATTGTGTGCGGCGACCTGTTCGGGAGTAATCATAAGACAGTGGCAAGCTGCGAAGGACGAGTGATGAATTAGAGTAGGAGATTCTAGCCTGTCACCTGGCGGTTGTCACTTTGTCAATCGCCGTGCGCAACTCCCGCACGTCAAATCGCCCCGTGTGCTTGAAGACCATCTGGCCGCTCGCGTCATAGAGAAATGTTGCGGGCAGCGCGCCGCGCCACTGCGGGTCGATCATGTTGATGACGATGTCCGGGTCTATGACGTTGAGCAGGTAGGCTGGCAACTCCCCTGCGCGCGCCTCGCGCAAAAACTGCGGGACTGTGGTTTTGATCTCGGCAGGGTCGTCGAGCGAGATGGTGATGACTTCAAGATTGCTTTTCGCGTAGTCGGCGTTGATCTTGACGAGGTCTGGAAACTCCTCGCGGCAGGGCACGCACCACGTCGCCCAGAAGTTGACCAGCAGCGGGCGCGCCTCCGCACCCGCCTCGCGATGCAGGAGTTTTTTCAGCGCTTCAAGATCGACCTCGCGAACAACAGGGGTCTCCCGGCCGGCATTCCTCTTATGAGCCTGTCCGGTCTTGCCCGTTCCCTGCGCCGAACCCTCGCGTCCGCTAAGCGCGGCGGTGGGCCCATGCGCGAGCAGAGCAGCTTGCGCCGGTCGGGCAAGCTGCTCCGCCGGGATGAGCATGAGGGCCAGCATCGCCAGCCCTGGCACGAGACGAAAGGAGTGTCTCATCTGTCTATCTTAAAACCCGGCTCAGGAGGCTCTTCTGATCGTGCAGCCGAAGGCGCTCGCCTCCGGTTTGGCGACCGGCTTGCCCGCGAGCGTCGCATCGATGGCATCGCGCAGGTCGTTCGAGACGACCAGCGAGACGTTGCGATGATTGTCTATGCGCCCGTGATAGACGAGCTTATTACCGGCATCGAGGAAGAAGACTTCCGGTGTGCGCTCCGCGCCCAGTTGATCGGCGACCTTGTTGCCTTTGTCCTTCATGACGGGGAACGCCAGATTGTTCGAGGCGGCATGGGCCTTCACGTCATCCATCGACTCTGTGGCGTTGGCGTAGATGCCTATGACATTGACGCCGCGCTCTTTGTAGTCCGCTGCGAGCTTGCTGATGCGCTCCATGTAGTCTCTGACGACGGGACATTGCGTCGAGATGAAGATCAGGACAGTGCCGTTCGCGCCCTTGAGCGAGGAGAGCTTCTGTTCCTTGCCGCTCGTATCCGAAAGCTTGAAGTCACTGATGGTAGAGCCGATGGCCGCCGCCGTCATCTTGTCGCCCGCCTTCCCGCCGCCTGTGCGGGCGGAACCAGCCACGACAAACGTGAGCGCCAGAGCGATCGAGAGAGAGATAGCGAATGCGAAACGCTTCTTCATAATCTTGATTCGAGACTCCTTTCGAGGCTATACGGTTTTATTGCCGGAAGATTAGCAGCACGATTAATGAGTGACAAGCGAGACGACGGCGAAATCCTATTCAATTTTGGATTTTGGATTGGCAGGCTGCGGAACTCGAACGCTTGATTCCAAAATTCAAGATCCCCGAAGCGTTAATCCAAAATCCAAAATCTCAAATCTCAAATCCAGACTGCTCAATCGTCCGCTCGCTCAAGCGTAAAGAGCCAGAGCATGCGTTTCTCCTGTTCGTTGTAGAGTTGACGCCCGGCCGTGACTCTCCAGTGGCCCATGTGCTGCCAGCGCCCCGTGGACAATTTGTTGAAGAGCGGAACGGCGTGGCCGCTTTCGATGGCCGAGAGCAAGGCGCGATTGCCCGGATTCAAGTGCTGGTCGCCGCGCCGGCCGTCACCCGTGTAATAAATCTTATCGCCCGAGGCGTCCCATTGATCGGGATAGCAGGAGTTGATGCGCCCGAAGTCCGTCAGCAGTGAGATGAGACGACCTCCGCGCTGGTAGACGCCGTTTCGGATGCGATGCGTGCGATTGACTTCGGCCCAGGAGATAACCTCGCCTTCATCCGGCGCGGCGCATGCCTCTGCGCGCTTGCCGGAAGGCTCGCGCTCCGAGAATGATTCTTGACGAGGACGCATGGTTTGAAAAGTTGTCGGCTCAGGCCCGACGCAGCCGCGACCAAAATATATAGTGTTGACGCATCCGGCAAGCTGTTATAGTAGGATTATTGCACGCGCTCTTACTCAAAGCTTCCGGCGAGAGGTCTGGCTTCATGACAAAAAGATCGCAGTTAATCGACAGGTGCGCCGTCTTGATGTTCCTGTCAGTCGTCTCGATCTGCCTTGTGGTCTGCACGACGCGGCGCACGCGAGCGCAAGGTGGTATTGATGTGAGAGCAACGCCGTCAGGTGAAGAGGGCGGCAAGCGCCTGGGCGTGCGCTTGCGTTCGTTTATTCCGACCGCGAGCGGGAGCATGAACTTCGAGCCGACGCCGGAAGGCGGGATTGTGCGCCTGACTGTGTTGGGCTTGCCGCGCCCGGATGCCGTGATGGCGACGGCGCGCACCTTCGTCGTCTGGGCTTCGGCTTCGGGCGGGCGCGTCGTGCGCGTCGGCGAACTGCAAACGGACGCGAGCGGCAACGGCGGCTTACAGTTCACACGTCCTCCGACTCTGGATCGCTACAGCGTGCTGGTCACGGCAGAGCCGAGCGGGTCTGTAGAGAAATTGACGGGAACGGTCGTCTTCGCCTCGCTCGCCAACGAGGTGACGGCGTTCTTCGCCGAAGTCGATAAGACGGTCAGGCGCTCGCAGAAGGCCGCGCGTGAGCTGAGCCGCCGCGCGCGCATCAAGCGCACCAATACCAACGATTTTTACGGCGAAGTGGACGAAGCATTGAGAAGCGCGCCGGGCGGCGCACGCAGCCTTGAGCTGTTCGGCGATCAAATAGCGCCGGGCGCGCACGGCAGCGCGCAAGTCACCACGCTCTCGCTCAAAGCTTACGTCCGCGCGCGCTTCGAGAATCTTCCGCTCCCGGCCGCTGTCAATGCCAATACCTATGTGCTGTGGTCTGTCGTCCCCGGTGGGCGCATCGTCTACATGGGAAGCCTGCCGCAGACGCTCGACCTTGACGATACGGACATCTACGTCAGAGTCGGCGGCTTCACCTCGGAATTCGATCTCTTCGTGACGGCGGAAAAGAGACGACCCGTCGCCGCCCCCTCAAACGACCGCGCGCTCTCTTCGCGCAAGCCCGCACTACAATAAAAGGTAGAAGTAAAAAGCGAAGTCACCGACCGTTGCGACCCTGAACGATGTCGATCAGCGCGTTCAGTCGCTCGCCAGTGTGCTGCTGAGAGTCTGCGATCACGGCCACCACTTCGTTGATATGCGCTTGCTGGCGAGAGTTTTGCTCAAGCTGTATTGCGATCTGCTCCACTTGCAGTGCGAGGCGCGATACAGTTTCATTAGTGCGCAACTGTGCGACAGAAAGATCAGCGACTGTCTCCTGTGTTTTCGCCAAGTTCTCCTCCACTTTAGCCAGGTTCACGGAGAACTGCGCCTGCTGTTCGAGGATAAAATCCATTGTTGACTT
Source organism: Pyrinomonadaceae bacterium (assembly GCA_036522655.1). GTDB lineage: Bacteria > Acidobacteriota > Blastocatellia > Pyrinomonadales > Pyrinomonadaceae > DASQYE01. The sequence continues at coordinate 35,654 of DATDFK010000011.1, forward strand.
CATTTCTTCCGGGGTCATTTCTTACCACCTTTCCTGATGTGAGGTTTCATTGTTGACTTTGCACGCTGTGCGTTCGTCATTGCTTTCCCTTTTCACTTACTGAGGGCGAGCGTGGCGGCGAGCGAGCGGAAGATGTCTCGCCCGTCGGATGAACCGAGCAGGTCTTCGCAGGCGCGTTCGGGATGCGGCATTAAGCCGAGCACGTTGCGCGTGCGGTTGCAGATTCCGGCGATCGAATCGCGCGAGCCGTTCGGGTTGCTCTCGTCGCTCGCTTGCCCGCGCTCGTCGCAGTAGCGAAAGACGATGCGGTCTTCGCCCATCAGCTCAGCATAGGTCTCGTCATCGCAGACGTAGTTGCCCTCGGCATGCGCGATGGGAAGACTGAGCACTGCGCCGCGCGCAAGCTCGTTGGTGAAGGGCGTGTCCGTGGTCTCGACGCGGACGCGGACGTGTTCGCAGATGAAATGCAGGCCGCGATTACGAATGAGCGCGCCGGGCAGGAGCCCTGCCTCGCAGAGGATTTGAAAACCGTTGCAGATGCCAAGGACGAAACGCCCGCGCGCGGCAAACTCCTTGACGGAATTCATGACGGGCGAGAAACGCGCGAGCGCTCCGGCGCGCAGGTAGTCGCCGTAAGAGAAGCCGCCCGGAAGGATGACCGCGTCATACGTGCTGAGGTCGGTCTCCTGATGCCAGATGAAATCTACGGGCTGGCCCACATGCTTTGAGATGACGTGATAGGCATCGTGGTCGCAGTTCGAGCCGGGAAAAATTATGACGCCGAATTTCAACTCTCTATCTCCACACGGTAATCTTCGATGACGGGGTTCGACAACACTTCGCGCGCGATGCGGGCGGCGGCTTCCTGCGCCTCTTGTAGGGGAAGGGCGGCGTCCAGACTAAGCTCGAAATACTTGCCCTGGCGCACATCACGGATGCCGCCGAAGCCCAGTAGCTCGACGGAGTGATGGATGGCTTTGCCCTGCGGGTCGAGCACGCTCGGTTTAAGTGTGACGTAGACTTTTGCTTTCATGATCTCTTCCTCGGTCGCTCTTAATAGTACGGCAAAATGTTGCGTCCGGTATAGTCATTGACATAAGATTTGCGCCGAACGTTTCGGAAATTCAAAGCTTCAACAATTTCGACCCCTTTTACTTTTACCGATAGAGGAGAAAATCGCAATGCAGAACCCTCCGCCTACCCAACAAGGCTCTGGCTACGGTCAACCATACGGCATGCCGCCCAATGCGCCGCTCGCCACACCGCCCGGAGGTGGGCCCAACGATAAAACCGCCATCGGGCTGGATGCGAAAATCGCTTCCGCGCTCGGCTATCCCATCGGTCTCATCGCCATCATCGAGATCATTATCGAGAAAGAGAATCGCTTCGCGCGTTTTCATTCGTTTCAATCGCTCTTGCTGCACGTCGCCTGGGTCGTGATCTTCATCGTGCTCGGCGTCCTGTTCGCTATCCTGACCGCCATCTCAAGCACGCTCGGGCTGCTGGCGGCGCTCATCTACCCGCTGCTCATGCTCGTCTATCTGGGCAGCCTGCTCTTCTGCGCGTATAAGGCTTATCAGGGCGAGACGTTCAAGCTGCCCGTGGTCGGCGACATGGCCGCCAACTTCGCCAATAAGTAGAGCGATCAAAGAGCGCGGCGACAGGGGCCTTCCGATTGACCGCCCGGTCGCGCACCCGATGGCTTTCAATCCGGGACATTTTTCGAAGAGGAGAAGCTTTGCATGAATCAGTATCCACCGCAACCGGGTTACGACTTTCCGCCTCCGCCACCGCCGCCGGGCACACCGCCCGGCGCTCCCGGCGGCAAAACCAGCCTCGGCCTGGACGAAAATGTGGCGGCCATGCTCTGCTACCTGACGATGTTGTGTTGCGGCCTGGGCATCATCGTCAGCCTGGTCTTTTTCCTGACTGAGAAGACGAGCCGCTTCGTCCGCTTTCACGCTTTGCAGGGGTTATTGTTCGGCGGCCTCTGGATCGCCATCGGATTTGTGTTCGGTATTCTTCAGGTAATTCTCAACGCCGCCGACATGGGCATCCTCGGGGTGGGATTGATCGGCATCAGGGCTGTCATCGGCCTTGTCCTGATCGTGTTCCTGATTTTAGCGGCGGTCAAAGCCTACCAGCGCGAAATCTACAAGCTGCCCTTGATCGGCGACATGGCCGAAAACATCATTGGCCGCTAGTCAACCTCGCAGCCTAAAGGCTTCGACGGCGCATCGCCTGAGTCTTAATGCGATGCGCCGTCGAAGACACGCTCGAAGATCGCATCGACATGAGCGAGGTAGGTGTCGAGCGAGAAGATGCGCTCTATCTCCTCGCCGGATAGATGCGCTTTGATGTCCGGGTCTGCGGCCACGAGCGTCTGGAAGTCGCCGCCCTCATCCCAGACCTTCATCGCATTACGCTGGGCCCACTCATAGGCGTCCTCGCGCGACGCGCCGCTTCTGGTGAGCGCGAGCAGCAGTTGACCGCTGAAGACGAGCCCGCGCGTCGCACGCAGGTTTTCCAGCATCCTCTCAGGGTAAACCACCAGCCCGTCAATGAGCCCGGCCATCTTCTGCAACATGTAATCGAGCGCGATCGATGCGTCCGGCAGGACGACGCGTTCGGCTGAAGAGTGAGAGATGTCGCGTTCGTGCCAGAGCGCGACGTTCTCCAATCCGACGATGCTATAGCCGCGCACCACTCGCGCCATTCCGCAGATGCGCTCCGACAGTATGGGGTTGCGCTTGTGCGGCATGGCGGACGAGCCCTTCTGCCCGCGCTTGAACTTCTCCTGCGCTTCGCGCACTTCCGTCCTCTGCCAGTGACGAACTTGCAGCGCGAACTTATCGAGCGAGGATGCCGTGATGGCGAGTGTCGAGAGGTATTCGCTGTAGCGGTCGCGCTGGATGATCTGCGTCGAGACGGGCGCGGGCCGCAGGCCCAAGAGAGCGCAGACCCTCTCTTCGACTTCGGGCGAGAGATGAGCGAAGGCTCCGACCGCCCCGCTGATCTTGCCGACCGCGATCGTTTCCCTGGCGCGCGTCATGCGCTCGCGGTTGCGGCGCATCTCGTCGTGCCAGAGCGCAAAGGTGAGGCCGAAGGATGTCGGCTCGGCGTGGACGCCGTGCGTGCGTCCGACCTGCGGCGTGTTTTTGAACTCGTAGGCGCGGCGCTTGAAGACGGTCATCAGCGCGTCGATTTTCCTGAGCAGCAGGTCGGACGCATCGCGCAGGAGAAGCGCATTGGCCGTGTCCACGACATCCGAAGATGTCAGTCCGTAGTGGACGAAGCGTGCGGCCTCGCCGATCGATTCGGCCAGCGCGGTCGTAAACGCTATGACATCATGATCGGTCGTTTTCTCGATCTCGTTAATGCGCTCGACGGTAAAGCGCGCGCGCGCCTTGATCTCGTCTGCGGCCTCGCGCGGAATCGTGCCCATCTCGGCATGAACCTCGCAGACGGCCAACTCCACATCCAGCCATTTCTGAAACTTGGCTGCCTCAGACCAGAGCGCACCCATCTCGGGTAACGTGTAACGTTCAATCATATGAATTCAGTGACGAGTGACGAGCAAAACCAAAACAGTGACGAGTGATGAATGACGAGTGACGAGAGCGATGCTGTCTTTAACTTGTCACTCGTCACTGGTCACTATTTTAAGGCATCTGAGTTGACGAGGTAGCCTGCCAGGAGCCAGCGGCCGTCGCGTTCGAGCAGCGTGAAGGTTTCCATTCCGTCGCCGCGCTCGAACTTTGTTTCGTAACGAATGACGAGGCGGTGCATGGGACTTTCGCCGCCCGTCTTCTGCTCATCGTGAACCGTCTGCCGCGCGCGCTCCTTGACCTTGCCGAGCTTTGTTCGCAGCATCTCGAACGTCGCCCCGGATTGCTCCGGCGTCGCGCTGCGCCGCCATTCCTCCGCCGCCTCACTATAAATCTTCTCGTCCCGCCCGGCTTCAATGTCCGCCGTCACCCTGTCAACGGTCGCCTGCGCTTCATCCGGGATACTGCTGGGCCGCTGCTGTTGCTGCTGCTGTTGGCCCACACCGCATCCGAAGCTCAAGGTGAGAAGAAGCAAAAGGGTGAAGGCGGCAACGTGAAGGATGAAAGAAAGGCTATCAGGAACGCACAGCATTCTTTTCATCGTTGCCGCCTTCATCATTCATCCTTAGAGTTCTATCCAGGGCGTCGGCTCTTTGGGAAACGAAAGCGTGATTTCGGTCTCGGCCTGAAAGAGCGGGGCGCGTTGCTGTAGCGCCACTTCGGCTGAGATTTTAGCGAGGTAAGGATTGTTGGCGCGCTGCGAAAGATGCGCGAGCACGATATGACGCGCCGTCGCGTCGAAGCCTTCGCGCAGCCACTCGGCGACATCTTCATTCGAGAGATGGCCCGTGCGCGACAGGATGCGCTGCTTCAACTCCCATGGATAAACGTCGCAGGCTTTGAGCATGTCGCGGCTGTGATTGGATTCGATGATGATCGCCGCGCAGCCGCGCAAACGCTCTGTAATCAGCGTCGTGATCTGGCCGAAGTCCATCAAGGTCGCCACGCAGACGCCCTCATGCGTCGCCGTAAAACCGAAATTATCGACCGCATCATGCGGAATGGTGAAGGGATGAAAATCAATCGCGCCGATCTTAAAGTCCTTGCTCGACTCGATCTCCTCGACGCGCCCGCGCAAAGCATCGACGCGCTTGCGCGGCTCGTCGCCTGAGACATTGTGGCGCTCGGCGATGTAGGCTTCGCGCGTCTCGCCCGAAACATAGACGGGACAACTCAGGCTCTTCAAGAGCACGCGCAGGCCCCCGGCATGATCGCCGTGCTCGTGCGTAATGATCACGCCGTCAAGCCGCGAGACATCTTCGCCGACGAGCGCCAGCCGCCTGACCGTCTCCCTGGCACTGAGCCCGGCGTCGACGAGCACACGCGTCTCGCCCGCGACGATCAAGACCGCATTACCCGTCGAGCCGCTGCCCAGTACAGTGAATCTCATAAGAAGACAGTAACGAGTGGTAAGTGACGAGCAAAACCAAAAACAGTGACGAGTGACGAGAGCGATGCTGTCTTTAACTTATCACTCGTCGCTTGATTTTATATTTCAAGACGCGCGCGGTCTACGCGAAAGCCGTTGAGGTCGCCGAGGGCTGCCAGCGCCATCCCTTCGGAGGTGAATGATGCGCGGGCGACTCTCTGCACGTCCTCGGGCGTGACGGCCTCAAGACGACTGATGATCTCGTCGGGCGTGACGCGGCGACCGTGCACGATCTCCTGCCGGGCCAGCGCACCGGCACGCGCGCTGGATGATTCCAAGCCCAGCAGGATAGAAGAGATGGCCTGATCTTTGACCAGACGCAGCTCCTCTTCCGTCACGCTCTCGCGCACGGCCCGTCGCAGCTCGCGAAGCGAAAGCTCCAACACTTCGTCCAACTGCGCGGGCGATGTCCCGGCGTAGATGGTAAAGACGCCGATGTCCGTGAAGGCGCTCGCGCCAGCGCCGACCGAATAAGCCAGGCCGCGCTCTTCGCGTATGGATTGCCAGAGACGGCTTGAGGTCGAGCCGCCGATGATCGAAGCCAGCAGGCTCCCGGCATAGCGCTCGTCGCTCGTCGCCGAAGGCCAGGGCGAAGCCAGAATCAGATGGGCCTGTTCTAATTCCTTCTTGCGCTCGATCAGGATCGGCGCGGCGGCCTCCGGGCTCTCCGTATCTTCCATCGACGGAGTAGAGGACGAGAAAGATTGCTCCGGCGTTCGCTCCTGCCCGAAGGCGCGAGTGGCCAATTCCACCAGTTGCTCGTGCTCTATATTTCCGGCGGCGGCGACCACCAGATTGCAGGGCCTGAACTCGCGCTCGTGAAAGCTGGAGGTGCGCGTGCGGTCGAAGGAAGAGACCGTTTCGGGCGTGCCCTCTATCGGACGACCGAGCGGATGGCCCGGAAAATAGGCCGCGTTGAATAGCTCGCCGAGGAATTCGTCGGGCGTGTCTTCAACCATCTTCATCTCTTCGATGATGACCTTCTGCTCGCGCTCAAGGTCTTGCGCCTCAAAGCGGGGCGCGGCCAGCATGTCCGAGAGCAGGTCGAAGGCTTGCAGCAGGCCCGTCTCGGCCACTTTCATCGTAAAGCCTGTGATCTCATGGCTGGTGAAGGCGTCCAGGTGCCCGCCCAGCCGGTCGCTCTCGATGGCTAAGTCCAGGGCCGTGCGCCGCTTCGTGCCCTTAAAGACGGCGTGTTCGATGAAGTGGCAGATGCCGTTCAGCTCCGGTGTTTCGTGGCGCGAGCCGCGCCTGACCCAGATGCCGACCGTGACCGAGCGCAAACCCGGCATCCGCTCCGTCAGGACGGTCAGACCATTGCCGAGTTTGGTGGATTGAACCTGATCTATCATAGCTTGGTAAAGAATTTGAACCTCAGTGGGCGCGAGAATTGCGTGCAATAGTAAAAAAATTATCGTAGCACGTGCGCCGAGAGGGCGGCAAACGCCAGGCGCTCCGGGTGAATCATAGGAGGCGTCAGACGATTGTTAGCTTGACACAATTCGGGCCCTGGCGGAAAATGGCCTCTTCCCGAGAAGGCTCGTAACCGAGTTCCGCTATTCCGGGTTAGACCTCGCCTGAAGCGCCGCTCGGGCAGCACTCAAGGGCCTGCGACGAAAGAGGTTGAAAAATCGTCGCCCGCAAGGGTCAATGAAATAAAGTTAACGATAGTCTCCCTTCAAGGACGTGGCACAGAAAAGACCGAAGTTACACTTGAAGGCACTCGCCTGTCGCCTGGAATCTTTAGATTGCAAGAGCGACAGCGCGCGCCTTGGAGGTTTGGCCGCGATGAGAAAAGCATTACATGCCGGTTTGACAGTGCTTGCTGTGCTCGCACTCTGCGGAGCGAGCGCGCCGGGAATCCTTGCCAGCGGCGGCAGTCGCGCCCTGGGAACTGTCACCGGCACGGTCGTAGACAATAAGGGCAATCCGGTCGCGGGCGCTGTCGTCTCGCTGTTGCGTGACGGCGCGAAAGAGGTCGTCAAGCAGACGCGCACGGCGATGGACGGCACGTTCTCTGCCAAGATCAGCCCCGGTCGATACAGCGTCCAGGCCATCGCCGAAGGTTTCAACGCAGCCCTCTTCAGCGCCGTCGATATTCGCCCCTCCGATCAACTCATCTATCGTTTCAACCTTGAGCCCATAGGGTCTGGCCGGACTGCGCCGGAGCGCCGCCGCGACCGCGACGATGCCAAGTGGCGTCTGCGCTCGGCACAGGGACGCCGCTCCGTCTTCCAGATTCAGGAGGGTGACGACGAGGCCGTCGCGGCTGCGCTCGGAATAGAAGCAGAAGACAGGTGCATGGCTGAGGTCGCGCTCGCAACCGACGGCGAGACACAGGGCCCCAACGCTTCAACACGCATGCACGGCGTCGTTGAGACCTATACGGCCACATCCTCCAACGCTTTCGCCCCGACCTACACGGGCATCAACTTCGCCGTTGCCAAGCCGCTCAGCAATCGCCTGGACTTGATCTTAGCCGGACAAACGGGCCTTGGCGAAGGCGCGCCGCAACGGCTTGAGCTGACGACACGCCTGCGCCTCGGTGATCGCCATCGCGCGGGGCTCAGTGTCGGCGGGGTGCGCTTGAATACGCTCGCTTCGTTGCAGGGAGCCAAGCCCAGGCTGGGACAGTATTCGGTGCGCGCCGTTGACGAATGGATTGTGCGGGACGGCGTGGTGATCGTGATGGGCTTGGATTACTCGCAGTTCTTCGGACAGGGTAACGACCGTTCCATCAGCCCGCGCTTAGGCTTGCAGTTCGATGCCAATGCGCGCACGCGCATCAAGGCGGCGTTCGCTCCGGGCGGCGACGAGATGCAGACGCAGAGCATTGCGCAGTTCGAGGGCCGCCAGATCGTTTTCAAACAGCCCGTCACACAGCCCATCGCGCTCGTCGACGGTCGGGCCGTGATGGAGCGCAGCCGCCGCTTCGAGTTGGGCGTCGAAAGAGTCCTCGACAATGAATCGAGCGTCGAAGCGACGGCCTTCTTTGATACCACAATGAATCATGGCGTCGGGTTGATGACCACACCGCTCTCGGCTTTCTCCGGCGAAAGCGGGGCGGCTCTCATCAACGTGGCGAACCAGCAGGGCGTTGCGCGCGGGCTGCGCGTAGTCTATTCGCGGCGCATCAGCCAGGACTTCAGCGCGCAGGCGGGATACTCTTTCGGGCGCGGGCAGAGCCTCTCCGAGCGCGGGATGACAAATCCGGCAGACCTCTTCGAGAACGGATACTTCCAGACCGCAGCCTTGCAACTCAACGCGGACTTCGAGACCGGAACGCACATCCGCACGGTCTTTCGCTTCTCTCCCGGCGCGACCGTCTTCGCCATCGACCCCTTCGCCGGTCGCCTGGCCGTCTATGACCCGTCTTTGAGCATTCTGGTCACGCAAGACCTGCCGACCTTCGGGCTGCCCGTGCGCGCCGAGGCGGTCATCGATGCGCGTAATCTTCTGGACACGCAAGCCACCACGGAAGACGACGATGCGTTGCTTACGGTTATCTCAGGACGCCGCTCATTGCGCGGCGGAATTTCCGTCAGGTTCTAGGGGTCGTTTAAAGAGGGAGACTGTAGAGATGAAGGGGATAGGATGATTCATCGTCCCATTCATGGCTCGGCCTCCCTCTAGTCGTCTGGAACTGCGGATTCTCCAAAATCTCGGACAAGTCCAAATTCTTGGATAAGGTGGCCGGGCAAACTCTATTGCAGAGGGGTCTCAAAGATCACGGGCGGCGCTCAAGAGCCGCAAAAGCGGCTGAGGGGCGTGACAACCTCGCAAACGTTTGGCAGGAGAGCGAATCGTTCGTGACGAGCCGGGGGCTTGGAATACGGCTTGCCTCTTCTATTTGACTTTATTTCGCGCGCGTGCCCACCGGGCGCTCTTCTGAATTCAACATTTGCAGGGTGGTCAAAAGGCGCTCTCTCTCGGGCATGCGCCGCCAGCGCAAACTGAAAAGGTTCTTCGAGGCGAGATGAAAGGATCGGTGCTGACAACGCGTACGCTGGTGCTGCTGGTGGTGGCCGCTTTGCTGGTCGCCGCCGGTGGGGTCAATTTCTGGCAGCGCTGGAAGCAGAAATCACCGCCGACCGACGGCATCGTCTGGACGCAGAAAGAGAATGCGATCGTCGCCGAGACGGTCAAGCCGGGACTGACGGGCGCGCGCGCAGGGATTCTCCCGGGCGACCACCTGATCGCCGTCAGTGAAGACGAGACGCAGTACGACGCCGTTGACCACGCCTCTCAAGTTCAGGTCTATCTGGAAGAGGCGGGTGTCGGCGGTCATCTGACCTACCTCATTGAGCGACCGACGTTCCCCGAAGAGACGCGCTTTTACTACGTAGACCTTTACGGGCTCGATCAGATTCCGACCTGGAGGACGCACGACCTCTATCTCAACTTCATCGGACTGGTTTACCTCTTCGTAGGCTTCTTCGTTCTCTTCAAGCAGGGAAGCCGCACGCCCTACGTCGTGCATTTCGCCATCCTCTCGCTCGCCGCCTTCGTCTTTCATTTCTACAAGCCGACGGTCGCTTACGAAGACCTGGATCTGGCGATCGCGTTTTTAGACGACGCGGCATTCATCCTGTTTGCGCCCATCTTCGTACACTTCTGCGCCATCTATCCTGTGCGCTACAGGCTCTCGAACGAGAGGCGCTGGCTGGCTGCGCTGCTCTATGTCCCGGCAGCGGTTCTGGTCGTCGCCGCCGCCGTCAACTATTTCGAGAGATACCTGCACGTCAAGCTTTCCGAGGCCGCGACGGATTGGTACTACAGCGCGATCTTCATGCACTTCTGGGCGGCGCTGGTCGTCAGCGCCGTGCTGCTGGTGCGCACGTTCGCCAGGAGCGATGTGGCCGTCGTCCGGCAACAGTTGAAATGGGTCGTGTGGGGCTCAATGCTCGCCATCGCGCCCTTCTCGCTCTTCTATGCGGTGGGCTATGTGTCGGGCGCGGAGGAGAATCGCTGGCTGACGGACGCTGGGCTGCTGCCGCTCATCCTGATTCCGCTCACCTTCGGCAACTCCGTCATACGCTACCGCCTGATGGACGTTGACATAGTGGTGCGCCGCGCCTTCGTTTACGCGCTCACGACGCTCGCCATCTCGCTGATGATCGGCGTGGTCGTCTATATCGGGATACTCTATGCGCTCGACGGTGAGATCACACTCAGCCTGATCAGCCTGCGAGTGATCGTGGCGGTCGTCTCGATGTCCGTCATCGTGATGGTCGCCGCGCCGATCAAGAATTTCTTGCAGGAGCGCACTGACCGTCTCTTTTACGGCGAGCGCTACGACATGCGCAACGGCCTGCTGGATTTCGGGCGCACGCTTTCGGCGACGACCGCGCTCGAACCGCTGCTGGACGCGCTGGTGAGCCGCTTGCAGCAGGTCTTAAACGTCGAGCGCGTTGCGATCTTTATCGAAGACGAGAGCGCGCCCGCCGGTTACAGAGTGGCGCGCGCCGCAGGGCTCTCGTCCGTGATGGTCGTGCCGCCGGATTTCAGAGAGATGATCAGGTCGCGCTCTGCCGAGACGGGTGTGGTGCGCGCAGACGATCTTGATCTGGCCCCGGAGACGACGGGCTTCGTGCGCCGCGCGCTTCACTACTACGTGCCGTGTGTGGTGCGCGGGCGGATGGTCTCTGTCATCGGCCTGGGCCGCTCGGCTGACGGCGCGCTGCTCTCTTCCGAGGACGTGGAGATACTGCGCACCGTTTCCGGCTACGTCGCAGTCGCCATCGAGAACAGCCTGCTTTATCAGGAGCAGCAGAAGCGCGCCGCAGAGCTTGAGATGTTGAAGGAGTTCAACGAGTCGATCGTCGAATCGATCAACGTCGGACTGCTCGCCGTCGACCTTGACGGCTACGTCACGCACTGCAACTCCGCGCTCGAAGAGATGTTGGGCCTCAGTCGTGACGAGGCCATCGGAAGGCTTGTCGAAGACCTCTTCGCGGAAGATTTCACGGAGACGCTGAGGCAGGTCTTGGGCCCCGGCCGTTGGCAATTGACGGAGCTGCGCCATATCTACAAGCTGCACACGGCGACGCGCGTGGGACGTACCCTGGTCTTGAACATCGCGCTCGCGCCGCTGAGGACTGATTCGGACGACCGCACGGGCGCGCTCGTCGTGCTCGAAGATGTGACGGGACGCATGCGGCTCGAAGAACAGTTGCAGCAGCGCGAGAAGCTCTCTTCGATCGGCCTGCTCGCGGCTGGCGTGGCGCATGAGGTCAACACCCCCTTGACGGGCGTCTCCTCCTACACGCAGATGCTTCTCGGCATGCTTCCCGAAACAGACCCGAAGCACGCGCTCTTGCAGAAAGTGCGGCGACAGGCTGACCGCGCCTCAGACATCGTTAATAACCTGCTGAACTTCTCGCGCACAGGCAGCGCGACACAGTTCACGGAAGTAGACGTTCATCGCGTGCTCGACGACACACTGCAACTGCTTGAGACGCAGTTGCGGCGCAACCAGATAGAGGTCGAGCGTTACTACGACCCGAATCTGCCGAAGACCTTCGGCAACGCCGGAAAGCTGCAACAGGTCTTCACGAATCTGATTCTCAATGCGCGCGATGCCATCCCCGAAGGCGGGCGCATCACTCTCTTTACGGCTTCGACCGATAAGGAAACGATCATCGTCGAGGTGGCCGACACAGGCATAGGCATCGCGCCGGAGAACGTCGCGAAGATTTATGACCCGTTCTATACGACCAAAGGCGTAGGGCGCGGCACGGGGCTGGGCCTCGCCGTCACTTACGGCATAGTGCAGGAGCATTCGGGCCACATCTCCGTCGAGAGCACGCCCGGGCGCGGCACGACCTTCCGCATTACGCTGCCGACATCGCAGGGGCGTACGCGACTGCAAGCCGTCGGGGATTAAGAAAAGGGTCTCAGGGCGAAAGGCTAAAAGAGGAGACGGCGGGCGCTTATCTTTTGCCCGGCTCCTTTCACAGTCATCGCCCTTTTTCAGTTTAAGTTGGGCCGCGTTGTATAATAAGCATTTGAAAAAGCAACAAGTACAGTGACAGGTCAGTACCGCCAAAGGTCTCGGGCGGGTCGTTGGCGTTGCGTTACCCGCCCGCGACCTTTGGCGGACTGACCTGTGTTAATGAGAATGATTTGAAAGTGAAGACGGAAAGACGGATGGCGAAAAAGGGTTCGGTGCTCGTCGTGGACGACGAGGAGATCATGCGTGATGTGTTGGAGACGCTGCTCTCGGCGGAGGGCTATCGCGTCGATCTGGCGAAGACGGGTGAAGAAGGTTTAGAAGCTTACGGGCGGCGGGCTTACGATGTCGTGCTGCTGGATGTCTCGATGCCGGGCATGGGGGGACTGCGCGCGCTCGAAGAGTTGCTCAAGCTCGATAGCGAGGCGGTCGTCATCATGATCACCGCTTACGCGACTTTCGACACGGCGGTCGCGGCCTGGGACAAGGGCGCTATCGGCTGCATTCGCAAGCCGTTTCAGAACGAGCAGATCACCAGAACCATCGCGGCTGGCATCAAGCGCAGGCGCAAAGAGGAAGAGCGACAGACCTTGAGGCGCGCGATGAGTCGCGTCGTTGATCGCGGCTCGATGGTCGGACGCTCCGATGTCATGCAGGAGGTCTTTCGTCTCGTCGATCAGGTCGCGCCCGCGCGCTCGACCGTGTTGATTACGGGCGAGTCCGGCACGGGCAAGGAACTGATCGCCAAGGCCATACACGAGTCCAGCCCGCGCGTGCAGAAGCCCTTCGTGACGGTCAACTCCTCGAACATCCCTTCGGAGCTGTTGGAGTCGGAGCTGTTCGGTCATACGCGCGGCGCATTCACGGGCGCGGTGGCGGCCAAGAAGGGGCTCTTCGAGGTGGCCGACGGCGGCTCTATCTTTCTGGACGAGATAGGCGACATTCCACCCGAAACGCAAGTCAGGCTGCTGCGCGTCATACAGGAGAGGGAGTTTACGCCGCTGGGAGATACGAGCCCGCGCCGCGTGGACGTGCGCATCATCGCCGCCACCAACATCGATCTCAAGGAGGCCGTGCGCCAGGGCGGCTTTCGCGAAGACCTCTATTACAGGCTCTCGGTCGTGCCGATCGAGTTGCCTCCTTTGCGCGACCGTCGAGAGGACATACTGCCCCTCGCGCAGCACTTCATACGCAAGTTCAACGAAGAGAACGGTCGTCAGGTCTCGGAGCAGATCGCGCCCGAAGTGCTCGCGCTCCTCGAAGGCTATTCATGGCCGGGCAACGTGCGCGAGCTTGAGAACGCCATCGAGCGCGCGGTCGTCATCGCGCCCGGACAGGAGATCACGCGCGAATGCCTGCGCTCGGAGATCAACGACCCGCAGTCTGCACAGGCCGCCCGCGAAGGCTCAGGTCTCGCCCCCTCTCTGGACATCGGACGCGGGATCAACTTCTATGACGAAGTGCGCCACTTCGAGATGGACTTGATACGCCGCGCGCTTGAGCAGACCGGCGGCCACCAATCACGCGCCGCGCGTCTCTTAGGCATGAACGCCACGACGCTCAACTCCAAGATCAAGACCTACAACATCAGCCTCCGCCCGTAGCGCAAAGTAAACTGTCAAGAGGCTTCAGCCACACCGGATGTGCGGCTGAAGCCTCTTACGTCGAACACTCGTTATGTGATCCAAATCTTTGTCTAGACGCTGGCTATCGCTCTAAGGCTTGGCGATCCCACTTCGCTAAATTTGCGCCCGCCTCGTAGGTGCTTTGCAGGAACTCCATCAACGCATCCTCGGGCGAGGGGGCCTTGCGGACATCTTCGTACATCAAGAGAAACTCCGACAACTCACGACTATAGAAGGCGCTCGCGGGACGAATCGCGGCTTCCTTTAATCCGGCGGGCTCCGGTGCGGTGTAGGAGTAGAAGGCCGGGCCTTTGACGGGGCCGCCGCCCGGCCAGAAGCCGTGACTGATGGCTTCGTGCGAGTAGGCTTCGCGCGTGATCGGGTCTGCGCCGGGGCGCTCCGGCGCTGGTCGCCCGGAGAAACGCGTCACCGCGAGATCGAAGCTTCCCCAGAAGAAATGCACAGGGCTGACCTTGCCGATAAAGCGCGAACGAAAGTCCGTGAAGATTTTTTCCGCCTGTACCAGGATGCGCCAGAAGCAATTGGCGTACTCCGCATCATAAGAGGCATGCTGGCGGTCTTCTTCAAAGCGGATGGGGTTTTCAATCTCGACGGGCATCGTCCAGATTTTCACCTCAATGCCGAGGTCACGGAGCGCCCGCATCACCTGCTCGTAGAAGTCTGCGACCGCGACGGGTGCAAGCGCGAGGCTCGACGTACTCCCGTCGCTGCATTCGATGAGCAGGCGATGACTGATGAAATCGAAGTCTATCTGAAAGCTTCTCTCTTCGTAGGGCATGGCCGAAGTCGTCAGCCCGCGCGCCGTCACATAGAGAGGCACGTTCCACCAGTGATTGACGAGCGGCGTTTGCGCGAGCCGGATTTTGCCGACCACCTGCGTCCACATGTGCAGCGTCGCGCGCGTGTCTTCCCACTCTTCAAGCGGAAGGCTCGGCCACGCTTCCATGCCGCTCGAAGCCTCTTCCTTTATCTTTGCATCGGCCATCATGATTCTCTCCGTTTCAGTTAAGGATAAGAGAGGTCAGTACCGCCAAAGGTCTCGGGCGGGTGATTCCGCGACTACCCGCCCGAGACCTTTGGCGGTACTGACCTGCTCATTCATCCTGCTTTTTCTTCATCCTTCATCCTTTACCCTTGCCCTTCCGACGCGGTTACGGCCATGCTCTTTGGCATCGTAGAGGGCCAGGTCTGCGCGGACGATCATGTCGTTGCCGGACTCCGTCTCGGAGAGGGTCGCCGCACCGATGCTGAGCGTCAGTTGAAAGCGCGGCTCGCCGTCGCCGAAAGATTGCGAGGCGGCGGCGGCGCGAACTTTTTCGGCCAGGGCGTCCGCTCCCTCAAGATCAGTCTCGGGAAGCAGCACCAGGAACTCATCGCCGCCGTAGCGGCTCACCATGTCCGAGCCGCGCACGACCTCCGTCAGGATAGAAGCCACCTGTTTGAGCGCGGCATCTCCGGCCACGTGCCCGAACGTATCATTGATGAGCTTGAAGTTATCAAGGTCGGTCATCAGGCACGAGAGCGGTCGGGCGTAGCGGCGCGCTTCGGCGTATTCGTGCGCGAGGACTCTCTGCAAGCCGTAGCGATTGAGCAGACCCGTCAACTGATCTGTCATGGCCCGCTCCTGTGCGACTTCGGCTGTGGCGATGGCTTCCTCAGCGCTCAGGCGCAGCCGGTCGCGCTCGCGCTTCATACGCATCGCCACTTCGACGCGCGCGAGCAGTTCTTCGGCCTTAAACGGCTTGCTGATGTAATCGTTCGCGCCGAGCGAAAGACCGCTCACCTTAACATCCGTTTCATCGCGCGCAGAGAGAAAGATAATCGGAATGTCGCGCGTCGCCTCGTTCTCTTTAATACGGCGGCAGGCTTCGAGCCCGTCCATCAAGGGCATCATGACATCCAGGATGATCAAGTCCGGCAAACTTCTCAGCGCCCCCTCGACGGCCTCGCGCCCGTTCTCAGCGGCCAGCACATAATAGCCCGCTTTCTCAAGCCTGCGCTGGATCAGCGTACGATTGATCGGCTCGTCGTCGGCGACGAGAATAGTCGGCGATTTATATTCCCTGTCATTAAACATAAGCGAAAGCAAGGATGAAGGATGAAGGATGAAGGATGAAAGAAGAATCACCCGAGTTGAATAGTTTCTTATTCATCCTTCATCCTTCATCCTTCATCCTTGTTCTTCAGCGTTGGGCACTTCGGGCGGGAGGCTGAACCAGAAGGTTGAGCCCTCGCCTGTCATGGAGGTGACGCCGATCGTGCCGCCCAGGCGTTGCACCAATCTTTTAGAGACGGCGAGGCCGAGCCCGGTGCCGCCGTAGGCGCGCGTGTTAGAGGTGTCGGCCTGGCGAAACTCCTCGAAGAGATGCGGAAAAGATTTCGTATCGAAGCCGATGCCCGTGTCCATGACGTTGATCTGCACGCTCCCCTGCTGGCCCGCCAGCACGCTCACGTGCACCGAGCCGGACTCCGTAAACTTGACGGCGTTCGACAGCAGATTCATCAAGACCTGTCGCACACGCTCTGGGTCTGTGCGGACGATGGGCAGGTCTTCGGCGATGCTCATCTGTATGTTGAGGCCCTTCTTGTCGGCGACCGAGCGCACGCTGCTGATGGCCCGCTTGACCACGTCTTCAAAGGCTATGATGTCCATGTAGACGGGAAAGCGCTCGGCGTCTATGCGCGCCAGATCGAGCGTCTCTTCGACCATGCTGAGCAGGCGGTCTGCGCTGTCGGCAATCGTCTGCACATCGCTCGCCTGCTGCTCGTTGAGGCTGCCCGAAAAACCTTCCTTGAGCATCTGCGCGTAACCGATGATCGCGTTCAGGGGCGTGCGCAGCTCGTGCGAGATGATGGACATGAACTCGGTCTTGTGCCTTTCGGATTGCCGCAAGTCCTCTTCGAGCTGCCTGCCGGATTGCGCCAGGACGCGCACCTCGCGACTCCACTCAAGGTTCTGCATCGCGGTCGCGATGGGACGCACGAAGAGGTCTGCCAGGCGCTGCTCGTCGGGGCTCGCTTCGGCGACGACGCGAGAGAAGGTGATGAGCATGCCGAGCACCTTCTGGTTATGGCCGATGACGGGCGTGGCCCATGCGGCGCGCAGCCCTGACCAGCGCGCGGCGTTGTAAAGCGTGGCGAAGCGCGGCTCGCTCGCAAGGTCTGCGACGACACCGACGCGTCGCGTCGCCGCCAGCCCGCACACGGGGTCTGCGAGCGTCACGCCCTGCGTGTAGCGTTCGAGGATGCCCGTCGGCAGATGCTTTGTCGCGGCGAGCCTCAAAAGCTTCGCCTCTTCATCCCAGCGAAGGATGGCAGCCGCATCCGTCCCCGCGATCTTCGACCATGAATCCAGCACGGCCCGCAGACAACGATCAAGCTCGGCTTCCCCGGTCGCTTCCGCCGCGAGCCTCATCAGCATCAGCAGGTCTTCGATGTAGGAACGCAGCCGCGCGTGAAGTTGCGCGTTCAGGATGAGCGGCGCGATGGTTTCAGCGACGCGCGCCAGCACCGTCTGCTCATCGCGCGTCCACTGTCTCTGCGCATCGGATTCGACGAGGCCGAGCGCGGCGAGCACCTGCCCGCCGTAGACGACCGGCGCGACGTACAAAGAGCGCGCCCCCAGGCGTTCGGCGAAGGGCACCAGGTCTGGGCTTGAGGCGCGCTCGGCCCTGATGTCTTCGATAAAGACAGGGCGCTGCTCCGTGTAGACGATGCGCTCGACGCGCGCGACCGGAGCATGGACTTCGAGGGGCGGGCGGTCGCTGTTCGGCGTCCAGGCACGAAGGGTCGGCTCAGGCCGCCCGAAGGAGACGGCGCGCAGAAGGACGAAACTGGCGGGCAGCGCCCGTGCCAACTCGTCTATCGTGTGCTGAATGATGTGGTCTAGATCGAAAGACCCCTGGGCTATACGGTGCAGACGCTCGATCAACTCTTCCTGACGCTCGCGCGCCTCCTCGCGCTTGAGCTTCAAGCTTACGCTTTCGGAAAGCTCCAGTCGCTTGAGGGTCGCCGCCAGCAGATTTGCCACCACTCCCGACGTATCGCAGTCAGCATCCGTGTAGCTGCCGGAGATCGTTGTGCTCGCGACGATCACACCTTCGAGATGTTCCGAGAGCATGAGCGGCGCGCAGAGGATTGATTGCGCCGCCGCGCAGACGAGCGGGATCAAGAGTGCACGGCTGACAAGCTCTTCCGCCGCGCGGTTGAAGCAGACGGGAGCGGTCGTTTGCACGGCGCGCTCAAGCATGGTGTGCGAGACGCGCACGACCTCGCCGTCGGAGAGGCTCACAAATTCGCCGCCGGACTCAAGCGCGAAGCGAAGCTGCTGGCGGTCATCGCCGACACTTATGGTCACGCGCAGGCTCTCTGCCGGGATGATGCGGGCCAGCGCGCGCAGGGCCGTCTCGACGGCTTCGTCGAAAGTCCTCGTGCTGCTCAAAAGGCGCGCAAGCTGGCTCAACTCGCGCATCACTTGCGCGCCGCGCTCATCCTCAGAGTGTCCATTCCTGCGTTCTCTCGTGTGCGAATTCGTTTTCATCTCGACCAAAGGTGCGGAAGCGCCGGACGGCGCACGGGATTAGCCGGAGCGCGCGCGCGTCTGCGCTCAGTGAGGATAAAAAGACTAAGCAGGTTTGCGGAGAACCTTCTCCGGGGGCATTGGGCCTGCTACTGATACTGAAGTCATCTTAAAATAGTTTCCCGCGCCGTCGCAATGGCGCATCTTTGTGCTAAGCTTTAAAGAAGCAGTCAGCCTGCGGCCCCTGGCCGTCAGCCGGAAACGTACGCAAGAGTCTTGACCCGCAAAGAAATCTGGGCTGATCGGGCCCCGGCTTAGCAGTTTGGCCGCAAACGGCTGAGCGCCTATAAGAAGGAGACCGAAAGCATGCGACGACGCGAAGGTGACGGGTGCCCCGTGGCGGGCGCGCTGCAACTGGTCGGCGATAAGTGGACGATGCTGGTGGTGCGCGATCTCTTCCACGGGCCCAGGCGGACGACCGAATTGCTTCAGGCTCTTCATCCGATCAGCAGCCGAACGCTGGTCGGACGCCTTCGCGATATGGAGCAGGACGCGCTCGTCGAGCGACGCGATTACGGCGGGAGCCCGCCGCACGTCGAATACGTCCTGACCGAGCGCGGGCGGCTCCTCGTCCCCCTGCTTGATACTTTGCGCCAGCTTGGCGAGGTGCTCGATTGCAACGAGTGCGAAGATCGTCGTCGTCGCCTGGGCTCCTACTGCGAAGCCTGCCCGCGCGCCGAAGCCGCCCAACCAGCCCCGGCCCCTTCGCGCCGCGAAAAGGATGTCCCGGTCGTGCTGTTATAGAAAGAACCGAAACCATTTTGGATTTTAGATTTTGGATTTTGGCTTGACGAGCCGGCGAAGCCTGAAGCCTCAATCCCAAAGTTCAAGACGTGGGAAGCGTGAATCCGAAATCCAAAATCTAAAATCCAAAATCGAATGAAGCCCCGTCGGTCAACCAGCATTGTCGCAGTCCTCCTGATTCCGGCCCTCTTCGCCGTCTCATGTCGTCGCAATACGCAGAGCGAAGCGGCGGCGAGCAACCGAACGGGAGCGACACTGCCCGCGCGCCAACTGTTCGGCATAGAGATGCGCCCGCAGGCCAGAGAGCTCATCGCCGAGGTGGAGAATCACTACGGCAAGCGTGTGCGCGAAGAGGTCAGGCGCAATCTCGACTACAGCTATTACGCCGCGCTCTCCTCCGTCGATGCGGACGGCACGCCCAGCATACGCATGGACGCCGACGTTCCCCCGACCGAAGCCACGATCGTTCACGAGTTACTGCACATCAAGCTCTACTCCAAAGGCTTTCCCGTCATACGCCTCAACTACCCGCATGCATGGAGCACAGACCGCCAGCAGGCGCATGTCCGCTACATCGTGGCGATGGTCTATGACGCGATCATCCATACGATCATCTATCCGCAAGTGCGCGCGATGGACTTGAAACCCGACGAGGCGCTCCATAGTCAAATGGAGCTGATCATGTCCGATCAGTTCGCGGACTATCCGGGAGTGCCGCGCAAGGACGTGCGCACCATCTTCTATCTCAACGCCGCGCTGCTGCTCGAAGATAGAGAGTTCTTCGAGCGCGTCACGGACGCCTACATGACGCGTCACTGGTATGAATCGGTCGCCATCGGCAGAGTGCTTTCCGACATGGTGACGGCGGCCAAACCCTCCACGCCCGAAGAGGTCATCTTCGTACTCCTGCGCTGCCTCGAAGTCATCCAGCACGACATCAACAGCTTCGAGCTGGATTACTGGGAAACAGAGAAGCGCGGCGAACATGCCCTGCGCCGCGCCGTCATCAAGGTCATCCCGCAGGATAAAACCTGACCGCCACGAAAGCCGCGCGCGCTCTCGAAAGGGTGTTGATCGGGAGCGCGTGCCAACGCATCACCCTGCGGCTTTGACGCCCCACGCGCGAGCGCCTTATTGTTCGCAGAATTCTCTGAAGCAACGAACTATACACTCATTGGCCTGATCGCCGCAGCGCACTTCCTCAAAACCGTGAATGGCGTAACACTGTTCTTGCTGGGCTCCGCATCGCGCGACGCAGGGATTACATTGATCCGGGTTCTGAGCCTTGACCGTCCGCGTGCTGTAAGAGACGGCGAAGGTCAGCGCGAAGAAGAACAATGCCGTGGAAAGAAAAGCGAAAACTCTTCCGGTCATCTCTATTTTCTCCTTACAGCTTGAAGGTTTGAAGTTTGCACGGCTACCGCCGCCCCGACGGGGCAAACTGACAGCCGGGCAACTCTCTTCTCGCGAGGTATGACGCCGAGGGCTGGGCCCGATCTGCAAGGCAAGGGTGTGGGCCCCAACGCGTTCGTATTCCAGGGAGCGCGACAATATGCCAAAACCTTTAACGAGTCAATGCTTTTTCGACGCGCCTGGGCCCAACTGAAACTCGCACGCTTACGTCCCGGCCCGGAGCGTGAGACGCGAAACCGCCCGCGACGCTTTTTCGAGAACATCGCGGGCGGCTGCAACTTACAAACCCCCCAGGAGCATCCTGACGATCGGGGGCGGTCTGTTTTTAGTCTCCGTGTGCGGCATCGCCTTCGGTCTTGTTAGGGATGACTTCGCCGTCCGGCATGATGATACTTTCATGGTCAGCCGTGACGCGCTCTCCTTCGCGTGTGATCTCTTCGCCGGTCGGAACCTCCACGGGCAGGTTATCCAGAAAGCGTTCGGCGTCGATGGCGGCCATGCAGCCCGTGCCCGCAGCCGTGATCGCCTGACGATAGAAAGAATCCTGCGCATCGCCGCAGGCGTAGACGCCCGGAATCTGCGTCGCCATCGTGCGCCCGGCAGTTTTCAGGTAGCCGACCTCGTCCATCTCCAACTGACCTTTGAAGAGGTCTGTGTTGGGCTTGTGGCCGATGGCTATAAAGACGCCTTCGCAGGGGAAGATGCTCTCCTCATTCGTCTCAAGATTCTTGAGCCGCACGCCCGTCACGCCCGTCTCCGGGGTGCCCAGGATTTCTTCGACGGCAGAATTCCAGATGAAATCTATCTTGTCGTTCTTGAACGCCTTGTCCTGCATGATCTTCGAGGCGCGCAACTGGTCGCGGCGATGAACGACCGTGACGCGCGAGGCGTAGCGCGTCAGAAACGTCGCCTCTTCCATGGCCGTGTCTCCGCCGCCGACGACGACGAGCGGCTTGCCTTTGAAGAAGAAGCCGTCGCAGGTGGCGCAGGCCGAGACGCCGTAGCCGCCCAAGCCTGCGGGCGCGGGCGCTTCGCCCGGTATGCCCAGCCACTTGGCCGATGCGCCCGTCGAGATGATCAGGGTCTCTGCCCTGATGGTGGTCGTCACCTCTTCGCTATCGGCGCTCTCCTTGCCGTAGAGCGTGAAGGGACGCTTCGAGAGGTCTACGCGATCAATATAGGTGGTCAGGAATTCCGTGCCGAAGCGCTTGGCCTGCTGGCGAAACTCCTCCATCAGTTCCGGCCCCTGTATGCCTTTGGAGAAGCCCGGATAGTTCTCGACCTCTGTGGTAATCATCAGTTGCCCGCCCGGCTGCGGCCCTTCGATCACCAGCGGGTGAAGGTCGGCGCGGGCGGCGTAAATGGCCGCCGTCAGTCCGGCGGGCCCCGAGCCGAGGATTACCACGTCCCTGTGCAGCGTCTCTTTGGTCATCTGATTTTGCTCGTCTCCTTCAGAGATTTTTATAAATCTCGCACGCTTATATAGCCTTTTCGGTTGCGCGTGTAGTATAACTGCTAGCGTAGCCGTAGTCGAACAGAGGGCCTGGCGGGCTTTAAGTATCACGGCCTTGAGCCATCTCTGGTCAGGTGTTGAAGCCTTGAGCCGCAAACTGATTCCACCCCGGGAAGGCCGGAGCCAGATTTGATGTCCGAGACGCCGGGGCGGATGGGCGCGAGCAAGCACTTCACGGGGAACCGGCCCGCCGACAACTAGCGACCAACATTCGGGAAACATCTTGAGTACCACGGAGAGCATCCCCGGCGCTGCAAGCGCTCTGGAAACAATCGCCGTGCTTGGTGCAGGCACGATGGGTCACGGCATCGCACAGGTGGCTGCCGCCGCAGGCTATCGCGTCATCCTGCGCGACGTTGACCGCGAAGGGCTCGCACGCGGAGTGCAAGCCATCGAGCGCAACCTCGCCAAAGGCATCGCTCGCGCCAAGCTGACGGAGGATGATCGCGACCGGACGCTCCAGCGCATACGCGGCACTATTCATCTCTCGGAGACGGCTGATGCCGACCTCTTCATCGAAGCCGCGCCCGAAGTCCTGGCATTAAAGCGCGAGATTTTAAGCGAAGTCGAACGCCTGGCCCGACGCCCGTACATCTTTGCGACCAACACTTCATCGCTCTCGATCACAGAGATCGCCCGTGGCGCGCACCGTCCCGCGTCAATCGTCGGGATGCACTTCTTCAATCCCGTGCATATCATGCGTCTCATCGAGATTGTGGTCGGTGCTGAGACGAGCGCTGAAACGGTCACAGCCGTCACGGATGTCGGGCGCAGGATGAAAAAAGAGCCGATCGTCGTCCGCGATGTGCCGGGCTTTGCGTCAAGCCGTCTGGGCGTTGCGCTCGGGCTCGAAGCGATGCGCATGCTGGAGCAGGGTGTGGCGAGCGCGCGTGATATAGATACGGCGATGGAGTTGGGCTATAACCATCCGGTGGGCCCACTGCGCCTGACCGATATGGTCGGGCTGGACGTGCGCCTGTCAATAGCGGAGTATCTACACGGCGAGCTGCGGTCGGAGACGTTTCGCCCGCCGGAGATTTTGCGGCGCATGGTGGCCGAGGGTAAGCTCGGCAAAAAGAGCGGCGAAGGGTTTTACAGTTGGGATGATGAATCCGAAGGCGCGTCAGCGCGCTCTCTGCTCTAAAAAAATCGAACCTGAGAGGTTCATGACGAATCTTATGAGCACGCCTTACAACGAAGAGAAACGCTTTGCGCTGCGCATGGCGATGCGCTTGCCCATCGTTGTTTCCGGGCGCAGCGAAGACGGCGCGGCGTGGAGCGAGCCGACCGAAACTGACGACATCTCGACCTCCGGCGCGCTCTTTCATCTCAACCAGAAAGTAAACCGTGGCGAGCGCCTTTACCTTCGAGCGCACCGCCCGGACGGCGCACCCATCGAAGTGACGGCGATGGTCGTGCGCGTCGCCCCGGCCATCTACGGCACGGCCCGCGTCGGCGTCCAGATCAGCGAGCCGACGGAGAACTGGCTGCGCCTCTTCGTCTCCTGGGTCGCAGACGAACAACCCACAACATCTGACAACGACTGAAAGGCAGTGACAAGTGACGAGTGACGAGCTAAAGACAGCATCGCTCTCGTCACTTGTTCTTGCTTTCGGTTTCGCTTGTCACTCGTCACTGGTCACACATCACTGGAGTTGATATGCCGGAATCTTACGAGACGCTTATCGTCGAGCGGCGCAATCGCGTCGCTCTCATTACCATCAACCGCCCTGAGAAAAGAAACGCGCTCAACATACAGACGCGCCGTGAGGGCGCAGCCGCGCTCGAAGAGCTGCGCGAAGACTCTTCCGTCGGCGTAGTCGTCTTTACGGGCGCTGGCGATAAGGCTTTCATCGCGGGCGCGGACATAGCGGAGTTCGCCGGACGCACAAGCCTGACGCAGCGCGATGTCATGCTCGGGCGCTCGCTCTTTACCGCCATCGACGATTTCCCGAAACCCGTCATCGCCATGATCAACGGCTACTGCCTCGGCGGCGGCTGCGAGCTGGCTCTCTCCTGCGACCTTCGCATCGCGAGCGAGACGGCCTCCTTCGGCCAACCCGAGATCAACCTGGGCATCATCCCCGGCGGCGGCGGAACCCAGCGCCTGACACGCCTCGTCGGTGAAGGCAAAGCGATGGAGCTTATCCTGACGGGCGACATCATCGATGCGCGCACGGCTTACAATCTGGGACTGGTCAACATGGTCGTGCCGCCCGCAGACCTCGAAAGCAGGACGATGGAGCTGGCGAATCGCATCGCTGAGAAAAGCCCGATCGCGCTGCGCATGGCGAAGGAGGCGGTCAAGATCGCCTCGCGCTCGAATCTGGACGAGGGCCTGCGCCGCGAAGTAGACCTCTTCGCACTCTGCTTTTCGAGTGAGGATAAGGACGAAGGAGTCCTCGCCTTCCTCGAAAAACGCAAGCCCGCGTTCAAGGGCAAATGATTAGATCATGTTCCGCGTCATCGCCTTCATTATTGGTCTCGCCGTGGCGACGGCAGGGGGCGTCATCGCCTACCGCGCGCTCTTTCTCGAACCGAGCGCAGCCGTCGTCGTGACCAACGGGGATGTGCGCGAGCTTCCCAACACGGCGCGCGCCACTGGCGGCATCATCATGCTCGTCGGAGGCATGGCCCTGGCATTTTTCGCCGCCCGCCGCAAGCCCATGTGATGGCCGCTTGACGCAATTTCGCGCGCTACGTTACTCTCTTAACAGTAGCAACACTTCATGTGGGGCCGTAGCTCAGCTGGGAGAGCGCGTGACTGGCAGTCACGAGGTCAGGAGTTCGATCCTCCTCGGCTCCATTGAAAACTTTCGCTTCACTCAACACCAGATAAACACTCCCGCGCTTCTTGCACTTTAAGATTAAAGTCAGGATGCAAATTGTTTTCCTAAGGCACGTTCATGGGCGCTGTTAATCCTGACCTGAAGGCAGAGGCCATCCGGTTACGAGTCGAAGAACGACGCTCTTTGCGCGAAATCGAGTCGGTCACGAAGGCGGCCAAAAGCTCGTTGAGTCTTTGGTTAAGGCCGTATCCTTTGACCGATGACGAAAAGAAGGCTCGCAGCAAAACGGCCAGGCGTTATATCCCACCAAAGAAAAGTCACGGTGAAGAATCTAAGTATCATCGCGTCGTTAACGCGGCAAAACTGTCCCCGCAGTTGAAAGGCAAGGTCGCTGAAGCCGCAGTCCTCTTTCGATTGTGCCTCCATGGGTTTGCCGTCTACAAATCTTTATTCGACGGAGACAAAACAGATTTCCTCGTTGAGGTTCCTGAGACGAAGCTGCGACTCAAGCTGCAAGTACGTTGCGTTACAACCCCTGCCCGTCATGGCCTGCCGGGTATTCTGCTGACGTGCGCTGATGGGCATAACAAACGTAGAAGATACAGGGAAGGCGAATTTGATTTCATCGTCGGTTACTATCTCTTCAATGACACGGCTTATGTCTTTTCCTATGATGAGGTGGTCAGGCACAAAACGCATATCACCATCGCCGAGGAGCATGCGGAGAGATGGGATAAGCTAAGATCGTAGCCTGTCAATCGTCATTCTGGCTTATTGCAGATAGTCCGGTTAGAATGCCCCCGGTCAATAGGGAGCGTGCGTGTTGGTTGAGATTCGCGCGGGTTTCTGAAACCTGCGCGACCGCTTGGCCGTATATCCCAAGTCGTCTCACTTCTGCATTACCTTTATCAAGGAGAAGATCATGCGTAGATTCCTGCTGGGAATGGCCGGGCTGGCGCTGTTCGCCCTGCCCGTTTCGGCGCAGACTGCCGAGGAGATCGTCGCCAATTACATCAAGACCATCGGCGGCATGGATAAGATTCAAGCCGTCCAGACCTTGCGCCGCTCGGGCAAGTTTATCGGCGGCGGAGGATTCGAGGCCGCCATCCTCGAAGAGAATAAACGCAAGGGAATGGTGCGGCAGGAGTTTTCCATACAGGGGTTGACGGGGATCGTCGCCTACGACGGGCGGACGGGGTGGAAGATCGAGCCCTGGCAGGGCAAGAAAGACCCGGAGCCGCTCGGCGAAGAGGAGATGAAGCAGATTCTCGAAGACTCGGATTTCGACGGGCCGCTCGTCAATTACCAGCAGAAGGGAAACAAGATCGAGTTCGTCGGCATGGATCAGGTCGAGGGCACGGATGCTTACAAGCTCAAGCTCACGCTCGCCAACGGCGATGTCCGCTACTACTACATGGACACGGATTATTTCGTCCCCATCAAGATCGATACCAAGCGAATGATACGCGGCGCTGAGCGCGAGTATGAGACGACGCTCGGCGATTACAAGGAGGTCGCGGGGTGGTATCTGCCGCACTCGATCGAGGTCAACGTCAAGGGCAGCCAGGACAGGCAGAAGACCACTTACGAAAAGATAGAGGCCAACGTCCCCATCGACGACAGCCGCTTTGCGCGCCCCGTCGTGGGTGCGCCGCGCCAGCCTAACGAAGCGGAGCCGGATGCTTCCAAGACCCAGCCGAAGAAGCCGCAGCAGGCCGCCAAGCCGCCCGCCAAACCCGAGCAGAACTAAAAACACGAGTTGCAGCAACCGAGAGAGGGATTGAGAGAGCGATGAAGACAAAATTGATGCGTTGGTTTTCGGCAGCGGCTCTGAGCTTTGTCTGCGTTGCCGGTGCAGTCGCACAGACACCAACGACGCGTGTGCCGGGAGCACAAACGTCGTCCGGGCCCGTGCGGGTGGATTCCGAAACGATCTCGGGCCTCGGGGCTCGCAACATCGGCTCGGCGGCGATGAGCGGTCGCGTCGCCGCCATCGACGCCGTGCGCGAGGGCAATCGCCTCACCGTCTACATAGGCTCGGCGAGCGGCGGCGTGTGGAAGTCCGTCAACGGCGGCACGACCTTTAAGCCCGTCTTTGATAAGCAGGCGATGCAATCGATCGGCGCGGTCACTATCGACCCGAAGAATCCGAAGACGATCTGGGTCGGCACGGGCGAGACCTGGACGCGCAACAGCGTCTCCATCGGCGACGGTATCTACAAATCGACGGACGGCGGTGAGAACTGGGCCAACATGGGCCTCAAAGAGTCCGAGCGCATCTCCAAGATTCTGGTTGACCCGTCGGACACCAACTCCGTTTACGTCTGCGTCCCCGGAAAGCTGTGGAGCGATTCGGACGAGCGCGGCGTCTATAAAACGACTGACGGCGGGAAGACCTGGGCCAAGGTCTTGAAGGGCGCTAATGCTTCGACGGGCTGCTCCATGATCTCCATGGACAGCAAGAATCCGAAGACGCTCTACGCAGGGATGTGGGACTTTCGCCGCAAGGGCTGGACGTTCCGCTCCGGCGGCGATGGGCCCAATGTGCCGAGCGGCAGCGGTCTCTTCAAGAGCACGGACGGCGGGCAGAACTGGACGGAGCTTGACGAAAAGAGCGTCAAGGGCCTGCCGCCAAAGCCCTGGGGGCGCATCGCCGTCAACGTTGCTCCCTCGAAGCCGAACGTCGTCTACGCGTTTATCGAGGCCGTGTCGCCGAACGATGCTCTCTATCGTTCCGACGATAATGGTCAGACGTGGGCCAAGCTAGACCGCAGCCAGAGCATGATCTGGCGTCCCTTTTACTTTGCCAATCTGATCGTCGACCCGAAGAACGAGAACAGGATTTACAAGCCCGACTTCTCCCTGATCGTGAGCAACGACGGGGGCAAGAGTTTCAGTAATATTTCGGGCGGCGCGCACGGCGACTTCCACGATGTATGGGTTGACCCGAACAACACAGACCACCTGATCACGGGCGACGACGGCGGCGTCTGGTACTCCTACGACGGCGGCAATCGCTGGTGGAAGGCCGAGAACCTGCCCATCTCGCAGTTCTATCACGTGAGCGTGGACATGGACAGGCCTTATCGCGTCTACGGCGGCTTGCAGGACAACTCGTCATGGGTCGGCGAATCGCAGTTTCCCGGCGGCATCACCAATCACCAGTGGGAGAACATGTACGGCGGCGACGGCTTCTGGATGTTCGCAGACCCCTCCGACCCCGACTACATTTATGCGGAGTATCAGGGCGGCGAGATTTCGCGCATCAACCGCCGCACGCACGAGTCGCGCAACATCAAGCCGCTGCCTCAGTACAAGGAAGGCAAGCTGCGTTACAACTGGAACACGCCGATTCACCTGAGCCCGACCGGAGACGGCACGATCTATATCGGCGCGCAGTTCCTCTTCCGCTCGCGCGATCACGGTCAGACGTGGGAACGCATCTCGCCGGATTTGACGACGAACGACCCGGAAAAGCAGAAGCAGGAACAGTCCGGCGGCGTCACGGTCGACAACTCCGCCGCCGAAATGCATACCACCATTTATTCCATCGCCGAATCGCCCAAGAACCGCAACATCATCTGGGTCGGAACCGACGATGGCAATCTACAGATCACGCGCGACAACGGTAAGACCTGGACGAACGTTGTCGGCAATATTCAGGGACTACCGAAGAACGCCTGGGTCTCTTACATAGACGCGGGCCATTTCGATGAGGGCACGGCCTACGCCTCCTTCGACGTGCACACGTTCGGCGACATGCGGCCTTACCTGTATAAGACGACCGATTACGGACAGACCTGGACGCCTCTGGTCGCTGAGGGCAGCGCCATGCGCGGCTACGCGCACGTCATCAGGGAAGACCTCGTTAATCGCGAGCTTCTGTTTGCCGGGACTGAGCAGGGCCTATGGATTTCGCTCGACGGCGGCCGCCAGTGGGCGCAGTACAAGGGCAGCGAGATGCCAAACGTCGCCGTGCGCGACATGGTCATTCACCCGCGCGACAATGACTTAGTGATCGGCACGCACGGGCGCGGTATCTGGATTATCGACGACATCACGCCTTTGCGCGCGATGACGCCCGAGACACTTGCCAAGGATGTCGTCTTCATACAGGCGCAGTCTACAGTGCAGCGTATGCCTGTCGGCGGCGGTTGGGCCAACGGCGATGCGATGTTCGTTGGGCCCAATCCGACGGACGATGCCGTCATCACCTATTACCAGAAGAAGCGGCACATCTTCGGCGACCTGAAGATAGAGGTCTTCGATGAGGCGGGCAAACTGCTGGGCACGATTCCGAGCAGCAAGCGGCGCGGGTTGAATCGCGCGACGTGGTCTATGCGTCTCAAGCCGCCCAAGGTTCCGACCGCCGCGAGCGCGGCCTTCGGCGCGCAGGTTGGCCCACGCGTGCTGCCGGGAACCTACACGGTGAAGATGACCAAGAATAAAGAGGTCTATACGACGCGGTTGCAAGTGGTCAATGACCCGCGCTCGAAGGCGACGGCGGAAGATCGCCGCGCGCAGTACGACCTTTCGATGAAGCTCTATAACGCGCTCGGCGAGATGACGTATGCGGTGGACAGGCTCAACGTCGTCCGGCTGGCGCTCGATGATCGGGCGGCGAAACTGCCCGCCGACGACCCGCTGCGCCAGCGGCTACAGGCGGCATCGGAGCAGGTTGACGAGCTGCGCCGGAAAATCGTCGCCACCAAGGAAGGCGGCGCGATCACGGGCGAAGAGCGGCTGCGCGAGAACCTGAGCGACCTTTACGGCAACGTCGTCTTCTACGAGGGCCGTCCCTCTCAGGCACAGGTCGAGAGAGGCGACGCGCTCGCACGCGAGTTGTCGGACGTGGTCAAGGACTTCGACGCGTGGCTGGCACGCGAGCTGGCCGGTATCAACGCTGCCCTCCTGAAGAAGAAACTGGAACCGATCAAGCCGCTCACCCGAGAGGACTGGGAAAAGCTGGCCGAGAGCCGCGCCGCAAGCGCCAACACGAACGCGGCCATGGACAGGGACGAAAGATAATAGCTTTCTTCTAAAGAGAGAGCCCCGCGAGGGGCGACATAATAAAGTCAGCCCCTGAAAGGGGCGACAGAGTGTAGCCCACGGCGCTGGGCCGGTGGGAATGGAGCAGACAATAAAGAGAGCCCCGAAGGGGCGTAAGAAACTCAAGTTGAATTTCTTACGCCCCTTCGGGGCTTAACTATGTTTGGCTACGAGTTACCCACGGCTGACGCCGTGGGCTATATTCTTGCGCCCCTCGCGGGGCTGTTTCAATATTCAACTGGTGGGCCGGTCGGGCATGGGATGAGTCGCGCTGAACTCCTGGTCAAAGCGCCGCGTGTAGTCTGCGAGGAGGTCTTCGATGCGCTTCTGATCGGGTGAGCTGACGATCAAGCCCGCGTGCGCGCGCTTGTTCAAGCGCCAGACGATCTCGGGGTCTTGATAAGCGGACGTGTCTGGGTAAGGCTGCCGCGCCAGCGAGACGATGAGCCCGCCGTAGTCGGTGCGATGCGGGGGCAGCTGATATTCTAGCTCGCCGCGCGCGATTTCGATCTTGGCCCACTCCGCCCAGAGATTGATGCCCGTCGAGGCTTCGACCAGCTCGACGATGTGTGCCCCGCCGACGCGCGCCGAAGTCTCCAGGAAATAGAATTCGCCGTCGTCGTGTCCCCTGATAAATTCCGTGTGCGAGACTCCGCGCGCGAGTCCCATCGCCCTGAGCACCTCCTGGTTGAGCCTGAGCAGCGTTTGCTCCTCAAGGGAGCTGCGCGTGAGCGTGGCCGTGGTGAAGATGCCGCCGCCTTGCGCCACGTCAAGCGGAGGCTTGCCGTACCTGTGTACCTCGGCGAAGACGACGCTGGAGTCGCTCACGATAGAGTCTACGTGATAGATGTCGCCGGGCACGTACCTTTCCATCAGATGATAAGAGAGCCGGTCGCCCAGATTGTTGACCGCATCCCATAGCTGCTCCGAAGAGTTGATCCTCTGGATTCCCGAGGCGGAAGCCTCAAGCCTCGGCTTGAGCAGCCAGGGGGCCGGGACGCGCTGCATGAACTCGCGCACCCTGTCGTAGTTCAGCACGTGAATGAATTCAGGGACTGTGATGCCAGCCTCGCGCGCGCGTATGCGCATCGCCAGCTTGTCGCGGAAGTAGCGCGTCGCAGACTCGCCCATGCCCGGCACTCTCAGGTGCTCGCGCAGCGCGGCGGCGGTCTCAAGGTCGAAGTCATCCAGCGGAACGATGAGGTCTATATCCTCTCTGCGAGCCAGATAGCTGACGCTCTTGACGACGTGATCCAACTCCCAATGCTTGTTGACATCATGCATCAGGAACAGCTCGTCTATGCTCTCGCTCGGCCAGGGGTCGCGGCCTATGCTCTTGGAGGTCAGCAGCAGCACGCGACAATTCTGCCGTTTGCATTCGCGCAAAAATTCCGCGCCCTTCTCGTAGCTCGCCAGACAGAGGATTGTCAGAGGGGTTGACGCCGCAGGCATAGCCTGAATCTCCTGATTAGATGAGAGACGGTCGCCCATAGCATACGAGCGACCGTCCGAGCCCCTGGTTAATACCGGCAAGAGAGCCGCGCGGCTATTTTTTCTTTGCCAGTCCGGCCGAATCTTTCATCGCCTTACCGATGCGGAATTTGAGCGTGGTCTTGGCGGGAATCTTGATCGTCTCGCCGGTCGCCGGGTTACGGCCCTCGCGCGCCGCGCGCTTGGCCATCACGAGCTTGCCGAAGCCCGGGAGGACAAACTCGCCGTTCTTCTTGACCTCTTTGCTCGCCAGCTCCGAAAGCTCCGTGAAGAACTCCTTGGCCTGCGCGCGTTTGAAGTCGAATTTCTCACTGATGTGATTGACTACTTCCGCTTGTGACATGCGTTTCCGGCCATTGCTCGCACCGGCCCCGTTTTGCTTGTTGGATTTCCTGGTTGCTGCCATTTGATTTCAGAATTATCTCCCAAAGATGATGATAAAGCTTGAAAGGTTTATACCACATATTGTAAAGGATGAAGACGGCAACGATGAAGGCGGAAGGAAAAGCTAACAAGCCAGTGACAGCATTCCTTTCACCGTTGCCGCCTTCATCCTTCATCCTTTCTCTGCTCTGTGGGATAATGACGGGCGGGCCAGCGCGGCCCGGGTTGAAACCTGTGTTCTGGCGCGACACCCCAAGCTACAATCGAGTTGGTCACGGTCTGAATCTCCCAGGAGTGAGCAGCATGTCTTCGGCAGAATCAATCGAAGTGACGATCTTCAACCAGACCTACAGCCTGCGCTCCGTGAGCGGCGGCGAGCATGTGAGGCGGATAGCGAGCCTCGTCGACGAGCGCATGAGGCTCATCGCCTCCTCCATCACGACGCACGATGTTTCCAAGATCGCCATCCTCGCCGCGCTGAACATCGCCGACGAGATGCAAAGCCTCAAGGCACGGCAGGCCGAAGAGTTGGAAGAGACGGGCGCGCGCGAGGGCGGCGACGGCGATCGCAATAGTGCCGGGCGGCAGGCAGAGACGACGAGCGCCGCCTCCTGGTTCGATGATATTTTCGACGCCGACATGACGCCCACCAGGGACAGGGGCGACCGCCTGAGCAGCCAGGTCTCGGCCAAGCTCCAATCTCTGCGGAAAACGGACGCGCAGCCGCCGCCGCTCGTCGAAGGGGCGGAAGATCGCCGCCGTAATTAGGCTCTATCCGGGGAAATGCCTGTCGAGGGATGGCGCGCGCGAGCGGAGCACGGTTTGACTTGGATATAAACAGTTTATATTCTCAAACAGGTTAATCTCGAAGTGACGAGTTCCTGCCGACATAGTTCCCTGTATGACACTGCCTGAGCAGAGTAACGTGACCGAACTCCTTGTCGCCTCGCACAAGGGCGACCCGGAGGCACTGAA
Source organism: Pyrinomonadaceae bacterium (assembly GCA_036522655.1). Lineage (GTDB taxonomy): Bacteria > Acidobacteriota > Blastocatellia > Pyrinomonadales > Pyrinomonadaceae > DASQYE01. The sequence goes on from DATDFK010000011.1 coordinate 68,226, forward strand.
CAAGCTTCTCCCGCTTGTCTATGACGAGTTGCGTCGCGTGGCCGAGCGTTACCTGCGGCGCGAGCGCCCCGATCATACGCTGCAAGCGACGGCGCTGGTGCACGAAGCTTATATCAGGCTGATAGATCAGGACGTGCCGTGGCAGAACAGGGCCCATTTCTTCGGGATTGCCGCCGAGATGATGAGGCGTATTTTGATCGATCACGCGCGCGGGCTACAGGCTGCGAAACGAGGCTCAGGAGGCATCAAACTACCTCTCGATGATGTCATCAACCTCTCGGTTGAGAGGGCCACAGACCTGATCGTGCTCGACGAAGCGATGAAGGCTTTGGCCGAGATCGACCCGCAGAAAAGCCGCATCGTCGAGCTGCGTTTCTTCGGCGGACTCTCGATCGAAGAGACGGCCGAAGTGCTCGGTGTGGGAACGGCGACCATCATTCGCCAGTGGAAGCTGGCAAAAGCCTGGTTGTACCGCGAAGTATCGAAGACAGTGGCAAGTGACGAGTGACAAGTTAAAGGCAGCTTCGCTCTCATCACACACCATTCATCACTCATCACAGTTTTCGTTCGTTACTAAGCTATCACTCGTCACTGCTTTATGGATCCTGAGAGCTGGAAGAAAGTTGAAGAGATATTTGAATCGGCGCTCCAGCGAGCGCCCGATGAGCGCAGCGCTTATCTGGAGATTGCCTGTCGCGGGGACGAATCCCTGCGCTCTCAGGTCGAGACCTTGATCGAATCCTACGAGCGTGCCGGGAGTTTTATCGAAGCGCCCGCCTTGGGTGTCGATTCGATTCCGACGCTGGTTGACGATGCGCCGACCGGCATGATCGGCAAGCGCATAGGCTCTTACAAGCTCGTCCGCGAGATCGGACGCGGCGGCATGGGCTCCGTCTACCTGGCCGTGCGCGCCGACTCCGAGTTCCAGAAGCGCGTCGCCATCAAGCTCATCAAGCGCGGCATGGACACGGATTTCATCATCCGCCGCTTTCGCCACGAGCGACAGATTCTGGCCTCACTCGATCACTCCTACATCGCGCGCCTACTGGACGGCGGCACGACCGAAGACGGCCTGCCGTACTTCGTGATGGAGTACGTCGAAGGCAAGTCCATCTATCACTACTGCGACGTGCAGAAGCTCTCGATCCCCGAGCGGCTCAAGCTGTTTCGCAAGGTCTGCTCGGCAGTTCACCACGCGCACCAGAACCTGATCATTCACCGCGACATCAAGCCCAGCAATATTCTCGTCACCGCCGAAGGCATTCCGAAGCTCTTAGACTTCGGTATCGCCAAGATACTGAACCCGGAGATCGGCGGCCACGGCCTTGACCCGACGAGCATCGCCCTGAGGATGATGACGCCGGAGTATGCCTCCCCGGAGCAGGTGCGGGGCGAGCCCGCGACCGCCGCGAGCGACGTGTATACGCTCGGCGTGCTGCTCTACGAATTGCTGACAGATCATCGCCCCTATCGCCTGCGCAGTCGTGCGCCGCAGGAGTTGGCCCGCGTCATCTGCGAGGAAGAGCCCGAGCGCCCGAGTGTCGCCGTCAACCAGATCGAAGTCATTCCCAACGAGGGAACGGAGCCGATAGAGATTACGCCCGACACCGTTAGCCGCGCGCGCAACTCGACGACCGAACAGCTTCGCCGCCAGCTTTCCGGCAGCCTCGACAACATCGTGCTCAAGGCGCTGCGCAAAGAGCCGCATCGACGCTATCAATCCGTCGAAGAGTTTTCCGACGACATCAAGCGTTACCTGGAAGGCCATCCGGTGCTCGCGCCTTCTTACCTTCATAATTCCTCGACCCCGGAGATCCAGACGGAAGAGCCCTCGACTTCCGCCCGCTCGATCGCCGTGCTTCCCTTCAAGGTGCTGCGCACCGAAGAGAAGACGGACGAGTTCCTCGGCATGGGCCTGACCGATGCGATCATTACCAAGCTCAGCAATATTCATCGCATCATCGTGCGCCCGACCAGCTCCGTCCTCAAATACTATGACGGCGAGCACGACGCGCGGGCCGCCGGTTACGAGCTGGACGTGAGCTTTGTCCTGGACGGAAGGATACAGCGCGCGGGCGATCGCGTGCGCGTCACTGTGCAGCTTGTGCGCGTGCGCGACGGCGCGCCCTTCTGGGCCGCCAAGTTCGACGAGAGTTTTACGGACATCTTCTCCGTCGAGGATTCCATATCGAGCCAGGTGGCCGAAGCCCTGATTCCGCGTCTCTCGGGCGAGGAGCGAGAGCTGCTCCAGAAGCGCGAGACGGAGAACGCCAGCGCCTATCAGGCGTACCTCAAGGGCCGCTACTTCTGGAACAGGTTTACGGACGATGCGCTCGTCAAGGCTCTCGAACAGTTTCAGGAAGCGATTCGTCTAGACCCAGACTACGCGTTGGCCCACATCGGCGTCGCGGACTATTACAACTGGGCCGCCATTTATCACATGCTGCCGCCGAAGGAGTGCTACACGCGCTCGAAGGCCGAAGCGATCAGGGCCTTGCAGATTGACGACTCTCTGGCCGAAGCCTACGCGAGCTTAGGCTCTGCCACGCTCTGCTATGACCGCGACTGGGTGCGCGCCGAGCAACTCTTCAAACGCTCGATCGAGCTTAATACCAACAACCCCGGCGCGCACGAAGCCTATTCTTACTTGCTCAGCGCGCAGGGCCGCTTCGCGGAAGGCCAGCGCGAGATCAGGCGCGCCGTCGAGATGAACCCGCTCTCGGCGATGGACGTGACGATGCTGGCGTGGAATCTCTACCAGGCGCGACAGTACGACGAGGTGATCGCGCAGTGTCAGAAGGTCTTTGAGATCGACGATAATTTCGGCGTCGGCTACGTGCCGCTCTCAGCCGCCTACGAGCGCAAGGGGATGCTGGCGGAAGCGATTGCGGCGGCGCGCAAAGCCGTCGAGTTGATGCCCGGCACGGTGATCCACATGTGGGTGCTGGGCCACGCGCTCGCCGTCGCCGGGGAGCGCGACGAAGCGCAGCAAGTCCTGAGAAAGATGAAGCAGTTGTCGCGGCTGCGTTACGTCTCGTCGTATCACATGGCGATCATCTATGCCGGGCTCGGCAAGCACGAGGACGCTTTCGGATGCCTTGAGCGTGCCTTTCAGGATAACGACCCGTGGATTATCTGGCTCGCCACAGAGGCCAAGCTGGATGATCTGCGCGGCGACCCGCGCTTCGCAGACCTGCTCAGACGCGCCGGGTTGACCGAGAGCGATCGCGCGAGCGCGGCCGTCGATTCGGCGTCTCAACCACCGCCGTTGATAGACATCTCGACCGACAAGCCCCTGTCAGGCGAGCCGACTTTGCTAAGGTCGCCGCGCGCCATCGCCGATAGCGGGCGCGTGCATGTCGATACAGACGGGCGCTCCGCGTTGAGCACGGGCGAGGTCAAGGAAATCCATTCGACGAGCGGCGCTGAAGAGAGCGGCGCGCGACGCCGTACGGGCTGGATGCTGGCGCTGGCGCTGCTCATCCTGATTCCCGTAGTCGGCTTCGGGCTCTACAAACTGGTGGGCCCAAGAAAGGGGGTCGTTCATTTCCAGGCGACGAAGACCAACAAGCTGACGGCGACGGGCAATATCAGGAATGCCGCCATCTCTTCGGACGGCAAGTACCTCGCCTATACGATGAACGAGGTCGGCAGGCAGGGCCTCTGGGTCAGACAGTTGACGGTCGCCAACGGCATCCGCATCGTCGCTCCGGCGGAAGTGGAATATCGCGGGCTCACGTTCTCGCGCGAGGGCACTTACGTCTATTACGTGGTCGCGGAAAAGGGCGACGGCAATCATGGCCGTCTCTATCAAGTACCGGCGCTCGGCGGCTCGGCCCGCGAAGTTAAAATAGATGTCGATAGCCCGGTCAGCTTTTCTCCTGACGGTAAGCAGCTGGCCTTCGTGCGCAGTCATCCGGCGGAAGGCATAGAGGCGCTCGTCGTCGCCAACGAGGACGGCAGCGGAGAGCAGCAGATCACAAATAAAAAATTCCCGGAGCGTCTCTCATCTTCTTCAGCGCCGGTCTGGTCGCCCGACGGGACGAGAATCGCTTACGGCGTGCAAAGCTCCGACGCGCGCGGTTTCTATATGAAACTGATGGAGGTGCGGCTCGCAGATAAAGTTGAGCAGCCCATCTCGCCGCAGCGTTGGCTGGAGGTGGGCCAGGCCGCCTGGCTCTCGGACGGGAGCGGTCTTGTGCTGACGGCGCAGGATGAAAACTCCTCCCTGTTACAACTCTGGTATCTAACTTATCCCGGCGGCGAAGCGCGTAAGCTCACCAACGATTTGTCGGATTACAGGGAGGTGAGCATCTCGTCCGACTCGGACGCGCTCCTGACCGTCCAGAGCCAGACCTTTACGAGCATCTGGCGCGCGACCAAAGACGACCCGGGCCGCCTGACACAGATCACGACGGGCGCGGGCCGCTATGTCGATCTGGCCTGGACGCCCGAGGGCGCTATTCTCTACGGCTCGGACGCTTCGGGCACGGCTGACATCTGGGAGATGGACGCCGACGGCTCGAATCAGAAACAGTTGACCGCCGGGGCCGGAAGAAACTACGCGCCCGTCGCTTCGCCCGATGGCCGCTTCGTGATCTTTCACTCGAACCGCTCGGGCACGTGGCAAATCTGGCGCATGAACCGCGACGGCAGCGACCCCGTGCGATTGACCAACGACGCCGAGGGCAGCAGCAATTGGCCGCAGGTCACGCCCGACGGTCGCTGGGTCATCTACGAGCACACGGGGACGGGCACGCTCGCCAATCTCTGGAAAATCCCGATTGAAGGAGGCACGCCCGTGCGCCTCACGGACAAGCTCTCTATGCGCGCCTCCATCTCGCGCGACGGACGGCTGATCGCCTACTGGCATAAGGAAGACCAGCCGAACGCGCCCTGGAGCATCGCCGTCATCAGCGCCGAGGACGGTCATCTGGTGCATCTCTTCGAGGTTCCGCAGAGCGACGCCGACGGCAATTCCAACATACGCTGGACGCCGGACGGCGCAGCCTTCATCTATATAGATTTCCGCAACGGTGTGACCAACCTGCGCCTGCAAACCCTCGACGGCAGCCCGGCCAGGCAGTTGTCCAACTTCAACAAAGACCAGTTCTACTCCTTCGATCTGGCCCGCGACGGGAGTCTGATCTTCGCGCGCGGCCTGATGACCAACGACCTCATCCTCATCACGGACGCCAGATAGCTTTCCGCTCGCTTCAGGCCGCAAGCCTTATCCTCGCGGCGCGTCTAGCTTCGGGCCGCGCCCTCTTTTCCATCCTGTACAGTTCGCTTGCGGCGGGCTTGCCGTAATAATAATCGCCGACCATCTCCCACCTAACGGGGTCGAAGTCGCGGCGCGCGCCGCAGTCCAGGCAGACGCGGTACGTCTCGCGGTCGTGTGTGAACGGACGGCTCATCTCGCCGTGCCAGCAGCCGAACACTCTGGTCAGCCACTGCGCCATGACCCTTCCCAGCCCGGACAAATCGACCGGCCTGCTCTTTGAATGATGACTTAATACTGATTGAGCGCTTTGCATAATCCTCGCTCTCCTTCCACTCATAAATCTTCTCTTTTGCTGTCTCATCCATTAACGCGGAAATTCGGGGGGATTCCGATCACGCCGGGGCAAATTTTTTTTTGAGGCCGGATGATTGAGTTGCCGTCCCGTTTCTCGCGTTAGTAGATGAAGGCTTATTGAAGGAGGAGAAAATCAGCAGCCATGAAAGATAGTAAGGACTTAGAGAGATCGAGCTTGTTTGCGGCGACGGGGAGGGGACTGTATCGCAGCCTTTTGACGGGATGTGCGCTGGCGCTTCTCGTCGCCGGTTCGGCTTTCGCGCAGAGTGACGGAGCGCAGCGCGCCAATCATACGGCGGCGGGCGAATCTGCAAACGCGACCCGGACAGTCACAGGAGCCGCGACCCCGTTCGGCAAAGGCAGCGTTCGCTCTTGGGTCACGCTGGATAAGGACGGCAAGCCGACGGCCATCGGGCTGACCTTTACGGAAGCGGCGCTCGCAGGGTTGCCGCAGGAGCTACCGGCGGGCCAGGAAGGGACGGAGTACATAGTCTCGCTGCCGCCCGAGGCGGGGCAGACGGCCTTCAACCATATCGGCATCAACTGGAATCCGAAGGGACATCCGCCGGAACAAATCTACGGCACGGCCCATTTCGATTTCCACTTCTACATGATCAGCCCCGAGGCGCGTAATCAGATTACGGCGCAGGGCGCTGACCGCGAGAAGGCGCGCCGGAAGCCCGAGCTGGAATACGTCCCGGCAGGTTACATCTACGCTCCCGATTCCGAGATACCGCGCATGGGCGGACACTGGGCCGACCCCCAATCGAACGAGTTTCACGGCCAGCCCTTCACCAGAAGCTTCCTCTACGGCAACTATGACGGGCAGATCGTTTTCATGGAGCCGATGATCAGCAAAGCGTTTCTGGAAGCGAAGACGAGCGTGACGGAGAAAATCAAGCTGCCCTCGCGCTTTGCCAAGCCCGGCTACTACCCGACCCGGTACAGCGTGAAATACGACGCGGCCAGCAAGCAGTACACCGTGGCCTTGGAGGGTCTGCGTTTAGTTAATTGATTGACGAGCCGGACAGAGTCACGCCCGAGCGGCTCGGGCGTGACTCTATCAGGACTTGCCGCTCCTCTCTCAAACCCCCTCGGATCGCCCCCCTCAGTACGGAGTCGTACAGACTATTCCCCGCCCCTCGTAAGATACTCGACCCCACGCTTTTAACCGGCATATTCAACGAGAGTAGTCTTGCGTGTGAGACCGTCTTTCAGGGGAGACGGTCTCGTTTGCGCGTGTGGTCGGGTTGCTTATCGTGACGCAGCGTTGCCTCAAGCACGCGCTTTGTGACGAGCGGCAGCCCTTCAACTTTGCGCATGAGGAAATGTAAGATGAGATTTCCAACATCAAATGCTCATCCGATTTTGTGTGACCGAAAGACCGATCAATTATGACGGCGCGTATCCCCGCAGCCACCTATCGCCTGCAATTCAATCACCAGTTCACTTTCACGCAGGCCGCCGCCCTCGTCGATTATCTTCACGAGCTGGGCATCAGCGATTGTTACTCCGCGCCCATCCTGATGGCGCGCCCCGGCAGCCTGCACGGCTACGATGTCGTCGATCACACGAAGCTCAACCCGGAGCTGGGCACAGAAGAGGAGTTCACCGATTTCGCGCGCGCGCTCAGGGAGCGTGGGATGGGCCTGCTGATGGATGTCGTGCCCAACCACATGTGCATCGCAGGCTCGATGAATCGCTGGTGGATGGACGTGCTGGAAAATGGGCCAAGCTCTGTCTACGCGCGCTTCTTCGATGTTGACTGGCATCCGCCCAACCCGAACCTGACGAACAAAGTCCTGCTTCCGATACTCGGCGACCAGTACGGGCGCGTGCTTGAGAATCAGGAGATCAAGCTCAGTTATCGCGGCGGCTCTTTCTTCGCCAACTATTACGAGACGGCGCTGCCCGTCGCCCCGCGCTCCGCGACGCGCATCCTCGACCTCGCCCTCGGCGATGTCAAGGCAAAGCACGGGGAGTCGCACGCGCAAACGCTCGAGCTTGAGAGCATCATTACCGCGCTCAGCCACCTGCCGCTGCACACGGAGACGGACGCCGCGAAAGTCAGGGAGCGCCGCCGTGAAACCGAGGTCAACAAAAGGCGGCTCGCCAATCTGGTCAAGGCGAGCCCCGTCGTGAGACATGCCGTGCACGAGGCGCTGATCGAGATCAACGGGACGATGGGCCAACCGCAGAGCTTTGACCGGCTCGAACAGCTACTTGACAAGCAGGCTTACCGGCTCAGCTTCTGGCGCGTCGCCGCCGACGAGATCAACTATCGCCGCTTCTTCGACATCAACGAGCTGGCCGCCGTCCGCGTCGAAGAGCGCCCGGTCTTCACTGCCGTCCACGAGATAATCTTTCGCCTCGTCAAGCGCGGGCTCGTCACGGGCCTTCGCATAGATCACGTCGACGGCCTCTTTAATCCAGAGAGATACCTCAATGATGTCCAGCGCATGTGCCGCCTGGTGACGCGCCAGGGCCGCCCCAATCATGAGGCGGTCGGCGATGGGCAGCGGGCCCAATCGAAAGGGCGCGAGCTTCCCTTCTACATCGTGGTGGAAAAGATTCTCGGCCATGACGAGCTATTGCGCGCCGAGTGGCCCGTGCATGGGACGACCGGGTACGACTTTACGAACCTGCTCAACGGTCTCTTTGTCGACCAGACGAACGCACAGGCGTTTCGCCAGCTTTACAGCGACTTCACCGGCACGAGCATAGTCTTCGGCGATCTTCTCTACGAATGCAAGAAGCTCATTCTGCGTGTCGCCATGTCCAGTGAGCTGCACGTGCTCTCGCGCAGGCTCGCGCGCATCTCCGCACAGCATCGCTGGTCGCGCGACTTCACCTTCAACAGCCTGCAAGATGCTCTCGGCGAGGTCATCGCCTGTTTCCCCGTCTATCGCAGCTACACCCGGCGAAAGCACACGTCCGTTCACCCGGACGACCGCCTGCACACGCGCTCTGCCATTCGTGAAGCCAAGCGACGCAACCCGGCGATCAGCTCGTCCATCTACGATTTCATCGGCTCCATCCTGCTCCTCGAAGACCCGAAGGGAACCACGCCCGCGCAACGTACGGAGCGGCGCGACTTCGTCATGCGCTTTCAGCAGTTGACCAGCCCCGTTACCGCCAAAGGACTCGAAGACACGGCCTTCTATCGTTTCTACCCGCTCGCCTCTTTGAATGAAGTCGGCGGCGAGCCGGCCATCTTCGGCATCTCCGTGGAGCGTTTCCATCGCCGAAATCTGGACAGGCTGGAGTTGTGGCCGGACACGCTCAACGCCACCTCGACGCACGACACCAAGCGTAGCGAAGACGTGCGCGCGCGCATCAACGTGCTCTCCGAGATTCCCGGAGAATGGAATCAGGCCATCCATCGCTGGCGCGAATTGAACGCCGCGCACAAGGCCACGATCGAGGGAGCGGAAGTCCCCGACGCGAACGAAGAATACCTGCTCTACCAGACGCTCCTGGGAGCCTGGCCGCTATCTGAGATGAACGCGGACGCGCACGCAGAGTTCGTCACACGAATTCAGGACTACATGAACAAGGCCCTGAAGGAAGCCAAGCTGCACACGAGCTGGATCAATCCGAACGAGACGTATGATGCGGCGGTGAGCGCGTTCGTCTCTCAAATACTTGAGCCGTGCGAGAGCAATCCTTTCCTCGCCGACTTCATAGAGTTTCAGAAGACCATCGCGCGCGCCGGGCTCTGCAACTCTCTCTCTCAGACGCTTCTCAAGATCACATCGCCCGGCGTGCCGGACTTTTACCAAGGAACCGAAATCTGGAATCTCTCCCTGGTCGACCCCGACAATCGCCGCCCGGTCGATTACGAGCATCTGCAAACTCTTCTCGCATCGATACGCGAAGAGAGCGCGGGTGATTTGCCCGGCTTCGTCGATGGGCTCATGCGTCATGCCGAAGACGGGCGCGTCAAGCTGTACGTCACGAGCCGCGCCCTTTCGTTTCGCCGTTCACACGCAGAGTTGTTTGCGCGGGGCGAATACATAGCCTTGCATGCGACGGGCGCGCGCTCCGGTTCGGTCGTCGCCTTCGCGCGCAAGGTGAGCGAGCAGCAATCGGCCATCGTCATCACGGCGCGCTTCTTCACACGACTCGGCATCAACTCATCGCACACTTTTTCATGGGAACCGGGCGTGTGGGCCGATACGAGCATCGAGTTGGACGAACAGTTGACGCCGGGCCGCTATCGAGATGTCTTTACAGGGAGAGAATTCAGTACGCCGGACAGCGAGGGCCGCAATGCGTTGGCGCTCGCGGACGTGTTGGCCCAACTGCCCGTCGCGCTGTTGGAGCGACTATCAAATTAAGGTCAGTACCGCCAAAGGTCTCTGGCGGGTGATGCTGCGGCTTGAAAACCGCCCGGCTTAAGTAGGCGGTAGTGACCTGAGCGGTCTGCCTCGGTGCTGATGTGCGATCGTAAAAAATATTAGAGGGAAGATGGATGAAGTTGTCTGAAGCAAAGGGCGAAGAGAGGCGCGGCGGCACAAGCGATGTGTGGGAGCTACAGTTCGGCGCGCGCCCGCTGTCCGATGGAAGCACGCGTTTCCGCGTCTGGGCTCCGCTGGCCGAGCGGCTGGCGGTGAAGATCGTCGGAGAGACGCCGCGCCGCGTCGAGATGAAGCGCGGCGCTGATGACATTTACGAAGCGATAGTGCCCGGCACGAGCGCCGACACGGACTATCTTTACATCATCAACGATGAGAAGGAGCGCCCTGACCCTGTCTCGCGCTGGCAGCCCGAAGGCGTGCACGGGCCATCGCGCATCGTTGACCCCGGCGAGTTCAGTTGGTCGGATGACGCATGGAATGGTCTCGCGCTCAAAGATTTCCTGATCTACGAGCTGCACACGGGGACGTTTACGCCGGAAGGAACTTTCGAGGGCGCGATCACGAAGCTACAGCACCTTAAAAGTCTGGGCGTGACGGCTGTGGAGCTGATGCCTGTGGCGCAGTTTCCCGGCGGGCGTAACTGGGGTTACGACGGCGCGTATCTTTACGCTCCGCAGTCAACCTACGGCGGCCCCAATGGCCTCAAGCGCCTGATTGATGCCTGCCACGCGGAGGGTCTCGCCGTCGTGATGGATGTGGTCTATAACCACCTGGGCCCGGAAGGAAATTATTTTGGAGAATACGCGCCGATCTATAGCGAGAATTACAAGACGCCCTGGGGCGCGGCGCTCAATTTCGATGGAGAGGAGAGCGACGGCGTGCGTCGCTTCTTCATCGACAACGCTCTCTACTGGCTGACGGAGTATCACGTGGACGCGCTCCGCCTGGACGCCATCCATCGCATCATCGATATTGGCCCAAGACACCTGCTGCAAGAGCTTGGCGAAGAGTTTCAAAGGCAGGCTGGCCGTCTAGGGCGAATGGCCTGGACGATAGCCGAGAGCGACCTCAACGATGTGCGTGTCATACGCCCCGCAGGCGATTGCGGCTACGGTCTGGACGCTCAATGGAGCGATGATTTTCATCACGCGCTGCATGCCTTGGTGACGGGCACGCGTCGCGGCTACTTCGCGGACTTCGGCACGGTGGCCGATCTCGCAAAGGCCGTCACGGAAGGATTCGTCTACGACGGGCGGCTCTCTCCCTTTCGCAGGAAGAGCCACGGCAACTCGTCCGTTGAGAGACCGGGCGAGCAGTTCGTCGTCTTTATCCAGAATCACGATCAGATCGCCAACGCCTACTGGGGCGATCGTCTAGCCTCGCTCGTCTCGCTTGAGCAGCAAAAGCTGGCCGCAGCCATTCTGCTTTGCGCGCCCAACGTCCCGATGCTCTTCATGGGCCAGGAGTGGGGAGAGGTCGCGCCCTTTCTCTATTTCACCAGTCACACGGATGAAGCCCTGGGCCAGGCCGTACGCGAGGGACGCAAGGCCGAGTATTCTTCCTATGCAAGGAAAGCTGGCGAGACCATCTCCGCGCTCGGCGGCTTCGCAGACCCGCAGGCGTTGGAAACCTTCGAGCACTCGAAACTCTCATGGCCGCGTCTTGAAGAAAAGCCGCACGCGCAAATCTTTCGCTTCTATCAGGATTTGATCGCCGTCAGAAAACAGCATCCTGCTTTGTCCGACTGCGCGAAGGAGCGGACGAAGCTCTGCTTTGACGAAGAGATGCGATGGCTGTTGCTCGAACGCGGCGCGGGTGAAGAGGGCGCAGCGTTGCTCGTCTGCAATCTGTCGGACAATGTTCAGGCCGTTCCCTTGCCGTCCAGCGTCGTCGGCAGGTGGCGATTATCGCTCTGGAGCGGCGCGGCGGAGTACGGCGGCGAGGCGCAATTAATGCCGCCCGCAGAATTGGAAGTGAAAGAGGACGCACGCGAAAGCATCACGCTCTCGGGATGGAACGCGGCCGTTTATATCAGTGGAGGTATTGATTAACGAATGAAGGTCTGGCCGGGACTACCCTATCCGCTGGGCGCGACGTGGGATGGCGCGGGGGTGAACTTCGCTCTCTTCTCGGAGAACGCGACGGGCGTCGAGCTTTGCCTCTTTGATTCCCCGAACGCGAGCCGTGAGACGGCGAGGGTTCGTTTCACAGAGTATACGGATCACGTCTGGCATGCTTATTTGCCGGAGGCGCGACCGGGCCAGCTCTACGGCTATCGCGTGCATGGGCCCTACGAGCCGCGCGCCGGTCATCGTTTCAATCCGCACAAGCTCCTGATAGACCCTTATGCGAAAGCCCTTGCGAGCACTGTGCGCTGGAGCGATGCGATGTTCGGCTACGCGATCGGGAGCGCGGACGGAGACCTCTCGTTAGACGAGCGCGACAGCGCAGAGGGAGTGCCCAAGTCTGTCGTCGTTGACCCGGCCTTTAGCTGGGGCGGCGACACGCACCCGCGCACGCCCTGGCACAAAACGCTCATCTACGAGCTGCACGTTAAAGGCTTCACCAAGCTTCACCCCGAGATACCGGAGGAGCTGCGCGGAACCTATGCCGGGATGGCCCACCCGGCGGTCATCGATTACCTGCGCGCGCTCGGCGTCACTGCCGTCGAGTTGCTTCCCGTTCATCAATTCATTTCAGGCAAGCACCTGGCCGATCAGGGACTCACCAACTACTGGGGGTATAACTCGATCGGATTCTTCTCGCCGGACAATCGTTATTCGAGCGGCGGCACTCTGGGCCAACAGGTGACGGAGTTCAAGACGATGGTCAAGACGCTCCACCGCGAAGGCTTTGAAGTCATCCTCGACGTGGTCTACAACCACACGGGCGAGGGCAACCACTTTGGGCCCACGCTCTGCTTTCGCGGCGTGGACAACGCCGCTTACTATCGTTTGATGCCGGGTGACGCGCGCTACTACATGGATTTCACCGGCTGCGGCAACACGCTCAACATGATGCACCCGCGCACGCTCCAACTTATTATGGACAGTCTTCGTTACTGGGTGTTGGAGATGCACGTCGACGGGTTCCGCTTCGATCTGGCTTCGGCGCTGGCCCGCGAGCTGTTTGAAGTGAATCGCCTCGGCGCGTTCTTCGACATTATTCATCAAGACCCGGTGCTGTCGCAGGTCAAGCTGATCGCGGAGCCCTGGGATTTGGGCGAGGGCGGCTATCAGGTCGGGAATTTTCCAGTACTGTGGGCGGAATGGAACGGCATCTACCGCGACGTGGTCAGGCGATTCTGGCGCGGCGACGCAGGGCTCATCGATAACCTCGCTTATCGTTTGACCGGCAGCAGCGATCTATACGAAGGCGGAGGGCGTCGTCCATACGCCAGCATCAACTTCGTCACCTCGCACGATGGTTTTACGCTCGCAGACCTGACGAGCTACAACGAGAAACACAACGAGGCTAACGGCGAAGAGAATCGCGACGGCGAGAATCACAATCTGAGCTGGAACTGCGGCATCGAAGGCCCTTCGGACGACCCCGAAGTGCTGGAGATGCGAGCACGGCAGCGTCGAAATTTTCTGGCGACACTGCTGCTCTCTCAGGGCGTGCCCATGCTACAGGCGGGCGATGAGATAGCGCGCACCCAAAAGGGCAACAACAACGCTTATTGCCAGGATAACGAGATTTCATGGATTGATTGGAACCTTGACGACGCGAAACGCGAGTTGTTGGAATTCACAAAGCTTCTGATACGCATCTTTCACCAGCATCCGGTGCTGCGGCGGCGAAAGTTTTTCCAGGGACGAAAGATTCGCGGCTCCGAGATCAAAGACCTGTCATGGTTTCGGCCCGACGGCGAAGAGATGACCGAAGAGGATTGGGCCAACGAGGCGTCGCGCTCCTTAGGCGTGCGTCTCGCCGGGGATGCGATAGACGAGATGGACGAGCGCGGCAATCGAATCACGGGCGACACCCTGCTCATTCTGCTCAACGCCTATCACGAGAAGATTACATTCGTCCTGCCGACGCACCGTAGAGACCTCGGCTGGAAGCTGTTGCTGGATACGAAAGAGTCAACCGTCAGGCACGAGCGCCGTCAGGACTTGCAGGTTGAAGGCACGTACGATATGGAACCGCATTCGCTGGCGCTCTTCCGCCTGCAATCAGGCAGGGAAGAACAGCCCGGCGGCGAGAAAGAGCCGATCTCAAAGCGAGCGGGCGGCGCACCTATTTCCTCCAAGCCCCGAAGGGGCGACAGAATGTAGCCCATGACGCAAGCCGTGGGAATACTGCCAACCAAAGAATCCAGAGCCCCTGCAAGGGGCGACAGAATGTAGCCCACGGCGCAAGCCGTGGGAATAGAGCAGAGAATAAAGAGAGAGCCCCGGAGGGGCGAAAGAAATTCAAGTTGAGAATCTTACGCCCCTCCGGGGCTTAACTTCGTTTGGTTATTGTATCCCCACGGCTCGCGCCGTGGGCTATATTCTGTCGCCCCTTGCAGGGGCTTTTGTCATGTGGCTTTATGATGCGTTGTGAGAATGCTGTTTGAGCAGCCAGGGGATCAGTTCCTGTTCGGCGAGCGCCTTGAGCCAGACGTTATGACCGACGCCTTCGTACTCGCTGTAACGCACGTTGCCCTTGATAGCCTTCAGCGCTTCGCCCATCTGGCGTGATTCGCTGACGGGCACGACCTTGTCAGCCGATCCGTGAAAGAGCCATGCGGGCGTCTTGCCGACCTTGCGTGCGATGGGTGCGAAGCGGTCGCCGTCGCGCAGGGGACTGCCGCCGCAGATCGAGACGATCGCCGCGAACTTCTCAGGATGCTCGCTTGCGAGATGCCATGCGCCGAAGCCTCCCATCGAAACTCCGGTCAGATACAAACGCTCCGGGTCTGCACCAAACTCGCTGACCGTCTGCTCAAGCGACTTCATCACCATCTCGTCCATCACAGGGTCTGACCAGTAGCTGCCCTTTCGGCACTGCGGCAAGACGACGATGGCCGGAACCTGCTCAAGATAATGACGAAGCATCCCGGCCTGTACGCCGTCCGTCGGCAGAAAACCGCCCGTGCCGCGCTGGCCTATGCCGTGCAGAAAGAGAATCACCGGCGCGTTCTGTTTTCCCTGAAGCCTGGCGGGAACGTAGACCTGATAAAGGTAAGATGTCTGGCCGACCTTCGAGGTGCGGCTGAGCAACCCGCCCTCCTGTCCGTTGCTGGCCGAGGCCGTCGTCGCGGTCGTGAGCAGACCGCCCAGGAGTAATGACAAAAATCCAACACGCATGCGAGATATACACCTTCCCTGTTTTATTCCAAGCTTAGGTGCTTGAGGCTCGCGCGGTGTTGCCTGCGGATGCCGTCGTGCGCGCTATCCGTTATAGTATCGGAATCAGGAAAACTTCTTGTTGTGTTCGCTACTATTTTTCGGAAGAGGTCGGAGGCAGTCATGAGTGAAGCGATAGAAAAACGTCACCTTGGTCGGACAGGTCTGGAAGTAACGGTGCTCGGTTTTGGCGGCTCGGAGATAGGCTACGAGCGGGCCGATTTGCAGACGGTCGAGCGCGTGCTCGGCAGCGCCCTTGATGCCGGGCTCAATTGCATAGACACGGCAGAGTGTTACCTCGAAAGCGAAGAGCTGATCGGGCGGGCCGTCGCGGGCCGTCGCGCGAGCTACCATCTTTTCAGCAAGTGCGGTCACGCTTCGGGGCTCGACGGGCCTGATTGGGACGCCTCTATGCTCTCGAAGAGTATTGACCGCAGCTTGCAGCGCTTGAGGACAGATCATCTGGACTTATTACAGTTGCACAGTTGCTCGAAAGAGATACTGGAGCGGGGCGAGGTGATAGAAGTCTTGCAGCGGGCACGCGACGAGGGCAAGACGAGGTTCATCGGCTACAGCGGCGACAGCACGGATGCGCTCTATGCCGTCGAGAGCGGCGCGTTCGATACGCTGCAAACCTCAATCAACATCGCCGATCAGGAAGCGCTTGAGCTAACCATCCCGCGTGCGCGCGAGCGGGGCATGGGTATCATCGCCAAGCGCCCCATCGCCAACGCCGTCTGGAAAAACAAGACGAAGCCCGCCAACGAATATGTGCTTCCTTACTGGGAGCGACTGAACAAGCTTCGATACGATTTTCTCGATGGAAATCTGCGCGACACGATCAGCCGCGCCCTTCGCTTCACCCTCAGCGTAGAGGGCGTCAGCACGGCCATCGTCGGAACCACAAAGCCCGAGCGCTGGCGAGAGAACGCAGAGCTGCTGCAAGCTGGCCCACTCCCCAAAGAAGAGTTCGATGCCATCCGCGCGAGATGGAAAGAGACGGCTGAAGAGAGCTGGACGGGAGAAGTCTAGGCCATTAAAAATTCCGAGCCCCTGAAAGGGGCGACAGGATGTAGCCCATGACGTGAGTCATGGGTTATAGAGCAAACAATAAAAGAGAGAGCCCCGGAGGGGCGTAAGAAATGCGAGTTGAGATTCTTACGCCCCTCCGGGGCTTAACCATATTTGCCTATGCATTCCCCACGGCTCGCGCCGTAGGCTACATTCTGTCGCCCCTGCGGGGCTCTCTGTGGGCTATGCCTTTCGCCTCGCGCGCGCGGCTTTCGCCGGGTCTGTCTTAATACCGGAACTTCAAACCGAATTGAATATTGCGTGCGCCGCCTGTTCCGATGACGGGGTTGGCCCCGGCCACGTCGGGCGTCGCAGTCACGAGGCCGAAGGTGTCCGGCACGCTCAGGTCATTATTGAACAGGATGGCCGGGTTGGCGAAGTTCGGGTGGTTCAGGACGTTGAAGAACTCGGCGCGAAACTGCACGCTGTAGCGCTCGGCGGCCCTCCATGTCTTGACCAGAGAAAGATCCCAGACATGCAGGCCGGGCCCGCGAAAGATGTTGCGACCGGCATTGCCGAATGTGCCGGGAGCGGGCGGCGCGAGCACCTGCTCGAAGGGAATGGGCCCATCGGTCGAAAAGTTCGGGATGGAGCGCGCATCGCCGATGACGTTCCAGCGATCGCTGAATTCCGCCGTCCCGCTGAAATCGTTTCCGAAGTCGATGGCGTTATAGGGCGTGCCGGTCTGGAGAGTGATGATGGAGTTCAATTGCCAGCCTTCGAGAAGCTGTAGCGGGCTGCGGCGCGAAGGCAGGTCGTAGGTCAGGGCGAGCGTAAAGCGATGGCGAATGTCGAGGTCGCTGCTGGCGCGCTCGGCCCGCGCGTTGAAGCTGTTCTGCGGCTGCGCGGCGCGTTGCAGCGAAGCGTAATCTATCGCGTGCGACCATGTGTAGCCCATGACGAAGCCTAAGCCGTGCCAAGGTCTTTGCGTCAGTGTCGTCTGGAGACCGTGATAGTTGGAGTTGTACCCGTTCTCGATAAAGTTGATGTAGCCGAGGAAGGGGAAGCGCGAATCAAAGGGCCGCGTGCCCGTGATGGGGTCAAGCTGGTTGATGTCGCGTATGCCGTAGAGCTTCGTTCCCTTGTTGCCGACGTAGGCGACCTGTAGGGAGGTATTGTTAGAGAGCGCCTGCTGAATATTGAAAGTCCAGTTGATGACGTACGGAGTCCGCAGGTTGCGATCGACGCCGAGAATGTCGCAGGGGCCGAGTTGCGCGGGGTCGCAGTTGGCCTGGATGTTGAAGATGGGCCCAGCGACAGTCCAATTAACACGACTGGCGGGAACGGTCGTGGCGGCGGCGGCGATTGTGCCCGCGATATTCGAGCCGACCGCGCCCGTCGGAATCGCGTTGAGGCCGGGCGTAACAGCATTGTTCACACCGTTCTGTCCGAGGAACAGCGCGAGGATGGGAATCTCGTAGATGAGACCGCCGCCCGCGCGAAAGACCGTCTTGCCCTTGCCCCAGGGATCCCAGGCCAGCCCGAAGCGCGGCGCTAAGTTATTTCGATCGGGCTCGTACGGCCTCTCAATATTGATGCCGACTTGCTGTAGGCCCACCGCCGGGTCGAAGTTGCCGATCAGGTTGTCGCGCTCCTTGATGACGCTGTTGTAGTCGTAGCGCAAGCCTACGTTAATCGTCAGGCGCGGCGAGAGTCGCCAGTCGTCCTGAATAAAAGCTCCGAACGAATTGATGCTCACGTGGCGCAGGGAATTGCCGACAAAGATTTCGCCCGAAGCGGGAGCACCGGCCAGAAAATCTTCGAGCGGAGTGCTACCGGCAAAGGCCCTGTCGCCGCGAAAGCGTATGCGCGCTTTGCCGCGACGGTTGCGAAGATTGGCCGTCGTTCCGTGTCGCACCTCGCCGCCGAAACGAAAGCTGTGCGGCCCGGTCGTGTAAGAGATGTTATCGACGAACTGGTAGGTCTGGTTGGGAGTCGTCAAGAGCGGCCAGCCGCTATTGCCGCCCAACTGGTTGAAGCCCTGTATGTCTATGCGCGGCATGCCGAAGTTGACGGGGTCTGTGACGCCAGTGTTGATGCCATAGGCCGTCGCAGGGTTAGCTTCGTTGTCAACGGTGAGAATCGCCTGCCAGAAACGGTTGTAGCCGAACCGCGCCTCGTTAGTCCACTTTCCGGTCGGAGCCCAGACCCAGTTGAAGCCCAAGACCTGCGCGCGAAGCTGCGACTGCGAACGCCATTCGGGACGAAGCACCGCGATGTCCTGCTCCTGCTGCAAGCTGTCGCCGAAGAAGTAGCGGCCCGTCAGGGTCTGCTTGTCCGTCAGGTGATGGTCAACCTTGATGACGAAGTTGTCGTTGCGATTGGTGTTGGGGAAGCCCAGATTGAGCTGTGTCCCGAGCGCGCCGCTGTTGACCGGAATGAGACCGGGATAAGCGCCGTTCCCGGTAAATGCTCCCGTGCCGATGATGTTCGCGCTCAGGGGGTCAACGGGAATGCCGAGCGAGGCCAGATGCGCGATGGCGTCGGGGATACTGTTTTCGGGGTCGCCGCCGAGCGAAGCCGTAACGGGCGTTGTGACCTGATTGGAATTGCTGACGAAGGAGCGTATGCCCTCGTAGGCTCCGAAGATGAAGGTCTTGTTGCGAATGATGGGCCCACCGGCGCTCGCGCCGAACTGGTGCATGCGTAACTCTTTCTGCGGGTCGGGTTCCGGGTTGAAGAAGTTGCGCGCATCAAGATTGTCGTTACGGCCAAAGTAATAGGCCGTACCGTGAAGCTCGTTTGTGCCGGACTTGAGACCCAGGTTGATGATCGCGCCGGGCTTCCAACCATATTCGGCGGCGGGATTCTCCTGCGTGTTGAATTCCTGAATCGCGTCGATCGGGAGGATTGTGCCGGGTGTGCCCTGCACGCCCTCGGCGTTGATGACGGTCGTACCGTAATAAGGGTCGTTGTTGTCCGTGCCGTCCACGATGAAGTTGTTATTCTCGGGGCGGTTTCCGTTGGAGCTGATGGAGAGAAAGCCGCCGCCGGTCGCGCGCTGCACGCCCGGACGCAGCACGACCAGATTCTGAAAGTCGCGCCCGTTCAAGGGCAGATCGTTGATCGCTTTGTTAGAGAAGGTTCCGCCGAGCGTCGTGTTGGTCGTGTCGACGAGCGGCGCTTCATCCGTGACCGTCACGGATTCCGCAATATCGCCCGGCGTCAGCACCATGTCGATGCGCGCATCCCTGGCGACTTCGAGACGGATCGAAGGCCGCTCGGACTTTTTAAAGCCCTGCGCTTCGGCGACGACGGAGTAGAGACCGGGCGAAAGATTGGGCGCGGTGTAGTCGCCCGTATCGCTCGTTTCGACCTCGCGCACAGCGCCCGTCTCGACGTTAGTGATAATCACTCTCGCCTTGGAGACGACGGCCCCGCTCTGATCTGTGACAGTGCCGAGGATGCGACCCTGATAGGTCTGCGCAGGCGCGTGCGTACAAATGGCTAAGAGCAGTAGTGGCGCGACGAGCAGCCGCAAGGTTCTTAAAGACTGATGACGCGCGCCTGGGCCCGTGAGGGTTCCGGCGAACTTCTCTTTTTTCATAGCTCCTCCAGAATGCGTGACATGCGAATCAGAGCCTGGCCGTCGACGCAATCAAAGGGAGACCGCGCTCAGGCTTCTCTGACGGAACAGCCCATGATCGTTCGGGTGCGCGAGGATAGATGGTAGAGCGAGCTTGCTGTTAATGAATGATTCGCTAACCGCTTTGATGAAAGGCAAGTGACGTTCCGAATTTTAGCACGTGGCTGAGATCACGCGAAATATAAATATTTTCGGAAGGCGCGAAATGCGGGGGACGAAAATTCGTACGATACGTCTAAAAACGGATGGCCGGGTTATTCAAAAAACACAAGATTATCCTGTTTATTGAAGAGGCGCGCGCGGGCCACGACCTGCGTTTGCTTTCTCAGCGTGGCTGCGATGCGGGCGCGATTCCCTCCGCCGGGAGGCGTAGCTTTTTGATGATGTCGCGTATCTCGTCCGCGTCCTTCGCCGTCGGGTTCGTCAGCAGGTATTGATCCAGCTCGTCGGCGGCGCGCCCGCGCTCTCCCCTTCTCTGGTAGAGACGAGCCATCTGCATGTGCACCACCGCCAACTGCTTATTACTTTTCTCATTAGCCGTGATGAGGTTTCGTTCCGCTTCAGCGAGGGCCATGTCACGCTCTGCTGCAAGCGCGGCGGTCGTCTCCGCCTGCGTGGGGTTGATGGCGGAGGCGTAATCCATCAAGGCCGTGGCACGCATTAAAGGATGCAAAGGCTCTGTCGGGTCTAAGCGCGCGGCTTCCGCGAAGAGCGCCGAGGCGACATCGTATTTCGCCTGCCTCATGAGGATGACGCCGAAGGTTTGATAGACTCGATCATCTCTCGGATTTATCCTGCTCGCCTGTTCAAGCTCCGCTATCGCTTCGGCCATGCGGCCCGCTTTCATCAATTCGCTGCCCAGGGCGAAGTGCGCGTCGAAGTAGTCTGGGAATATTCTGATCGCTTCCTGTAGCATGGTGTTCGCGACCTGCTTTCTTCCGGCTTTGCCAAGTTTGATGGCGCGCTCAAAAGTGTCGCGCGCACTCTTCGGCACGTTCTGTGTAAAAGCCAGGCGCGAGGGTGAACGCTGCGGGGCCGTGTCGGGTAAAAGCGTCAACTCGACCTTGGGGGCGACAGCGCCGCGACCGTTGAAATCAACTCTCTCGGTCACGATCTGGTGATCGGGTGCTGTCAGCACGATCGTGTAACTCGTCTCGGCAAGGTCGCCGAACTGGAACTCGCCCTCGTAATTAGTGACGGTCACGGTGATGGCCTGGTTCTTCGCCGAGAGGAGGCGAACGATAATCCAGGCGACGTTTCCGCCGGAGGAATAGCGCGCGTGGCCGCGCACGCTCCTTCCACGCGAAGGCGGCTGCTGCTGCTGCTGTTGTGCGCTCACGTCCGTCAGGGTCAGGGTGAGCAGGAGGGCGAGGATGATGTAAGCGCGTCTACGATTAATCATGACGAGAATTCTACAGGAAGTCCGGCGCAGCAGGACAGTCGGCTAAGGAACAATTAAGAAGCGGGAAAGCGGAAAATAGCAGGGATGGACAGAATAAAAACTAAAGAGAGGTCAGTACCGCCAAAGGTCTCGGGCGGGTACTCAACGCGGCAGACCCGCCCGAGACCTTTGGCGGTACTGACCTCTCTTATCATGGAGACTTTGCAGCAGAAACACCCCCGGGAGGCCGAGCGCCTTTCGCTTGAAGAACAATTTGAAAGTTTTTTAGAATATTTCATCGCCGCTTTAAAGACTATCCCGCTCCTTTGCAGGCATAATCCGCAGCGTTCGACGAAAGCGGAAGACCCAGACCTTCGAGATGCGAAAGGGAATCTGTCTTATGAAAAACCGGATCATCAGGATGACTTGGCTGGCCATGTTCATGTTCTCGCTCTCAGTCGCAAACCTTCCGGCGCAGGGCCAGCCGTCCGCTGCAACGCAGGAGGCCGACGCGCTCTTTCAGGCTCAGAAATGGGCCGACGCCGCCCGCGCCTATGAAGCGATCACGAAGACGGAAGCCACGAACGGACGGGCATGGTTTCGCCTGGGCATGTCCTTGCACAGCCTGGGCCGCTACAGTCAGGCCGTCGAGGCTTATCAAAAAGGGTTGAAGATCAACCCGAACCCGCAGGCCATGTACAATCTTGCCTGCTCCTACGCGCGAATGAATGATAAGGAGCGGGCCTTCGAGTGGCTGAACAAGGCTCTCAATGCCGGGTTCGGGCAGATCAGGCTTTTGAAATCCGACACAGACCTCTTGAGCCTGCATGGTGATACGCGTTTCACGGAAGTGCTCGGGCTGGCCGACAGGCTGACGCACCCGTGCCTGTACTCGCCCGAATACAAGCAGTTCGATTTCTGGGTCGGCGAATGGGACGTGGAGAATAACGGTCAGAAGGCCGGGACGAACAGCGTGCAGCGTATCGTTGACGGCTGTATCATCCTTGAGAACTGGACGAGCGCGAGCGGCGGCACCGGCAAAAGCTTCAACTTTTATGATGCCAATACGGGCAAGTGGCAGCAGACATGGGTGGACAGCACCGGAAGCGCACTGAATCTCACCGGGGAATACAAGGACAACACCTTACTCTACACGGGCGAGACGCGCGCCAAAAATGGAACGAGAACTTTGCACAGGCTCTCGTTCGTCAATCTCGGCCCGCAGCGCGTCCGGCAGTTATGGGAGCAGTCCACGGATGACGGCAAGACCTGGAACGTCGTCTGGGACGGCATGTATACACGCAAGCCATGACAGTCTTATCCGGTAACTACAGAGGTCAGGAGCAACATGAAAAGATACGTCCCGATTTTTTTGACGACCGCCTTACTGGCGCTGCTCGTCTGCTCTCCCGTCGCGCTCAGTCAGAAGGAGAACACCTCGACGGCGCTCGCCTCACTGGTTGAGGCCGAGCGCTCGTTTGCCAGAACGAGCGTCGAGAAGGGAATACGCGAATCCTTCTACGAGTTCTTCGCGGAGGACGGCATCAACTTTCAGCCTCACCCGACCAATACCCGCGAGGCCATCAGAAAACGTCCCGCTCCGGCTGTGCGTCCGCCGATCACGCTCAACTGGGAGCCCGTTTACGCGGATGTCTCGCGCGCGGGCGATCTTGGCTATACGACCGGGCCATACTGGCTGACCGACCAGGGGCCCGAGCATGGGCCAACTCGTCACGGCTACTACTTCTCCATCTGGAAAAAGCAGGCCGACGGCAGTTGGAAAGTGGCGCTCGACCTGGGCATCCAAACCCCTGCTCCCGCGCAGGAAGCCCGGCCCACGGCGTTTCATCCGGCCATTCCCTCTGAGTTCAAGCCCAAATCCGCCGGCATCAATCTCGACAACGAGCGCGCGGCCTTAATCAGCATGGAACGCGAGTTCCTGAAGGCATCGAACGCGGGCGGGGTGATGAAGGCGTATCTGGACTACATGAGCGAGGACGCGCGCCTGCATCGCAATGGCATCTTTCCGCTGGCGGGAAAAGATTCCATTCGCACCTACTTTTCGGGCAAAACGATGCGGCTCTCCTGGGAGCCCATCAAGGCCGACGTTTCACGGTCGGACGACCTGGGCTACACCTACGGCAGTTACGAGTTGAAGCAGGAGGGCGCGGCGACGACGGCTGAGAAGGGCTATTACGTGCGCGTCTGGAAACGCAATAAGGAAGGCAAATGGAAAGTGGTGCTGGATACGACGAACCCGCTCCCGCCCGATGAGAAATAAGCGATTGAGGGCATGAAAGGTTGACACAAGCCTCTGTGTAACCTTCCATGCCCTCGATAAGTCGAGCCCGCGACTTTCCCTACGGTCAACCGAATACCGGCTCAGCTCTGCCGTGTTAATTCGGTCGTTACGTCATGCGATATCTCCGTCGTCTCGTCGGCGGCAAGGTCGCTTGTCGTCTCTTCGGCGGGCAGGAGCATCTGAATCAAATTATTCAACTGCGCGAAATCAATGGGCTTGGTCAGAAAGCCATCGAAGCCCGCGTCAAAGGCCGCGCGGCGGAAGCCGTCCGTCTGGAAAGCCGTGATCGCTACGATGGGCGTGCCGCGCAGTTCCGGGTGGCTGCGTATGCGCCTGGTCGCGCCCATGCCGTCAAGCTCCGGCATGGCGATGTCCATCAGTATCACATCGGGCCGCGCACGCAGCGCGAACGCGACGGCCTCCTCTCCGTTGCAGGCCGTAATCACACGATAGCCCATATCCTGTAACGACAGGCTGAGGATGATCAGGTTGTCGTGCACGTCATCCACGACCAGAACCGTTGTTTTAGCTGTAGTCTCAGACATATCTTAAAATTCTAATCTTAAAAGCGGGAGCGCTTCGCCAGGGGGCATCTTCTCAGCAGTGGGGGCCCGGTTGTGCTCTCCCCTTCACAACCAGACCCCCCATGCACGGTCGCCTACTTATGTTATAACCGGGGCGACCGATCTTGTAATACGTCTCTTTAAGACCACCGAATACCATATCAAAACGCGTGCCAGAAGATGAGCCGGAGGACAAGACGAGTATAACCACTCCTTTCAAGCCCATTCGACTAAAAGTATGGACAGAGCGTTACTGTTTTACCACAGCAAGCTCACGAAATGGTGAGCGACCTGTCCTATATGCGGCAGAATGCTGCGGCGTCTGCGCGGCGGTTCGTGGCTTCGCGCGCGAGCCGCTCATCCGTTCAATCTGACGCTTTGAGAGAAGCACTGAATTCTATGAGTACGCCCGCCCCTTGAACCGTAAAGAGCGCCCGCGACGAGCGCCTGATGGCCGCCCGGAGATACGAAATTTCGGTCTGACTGGGCTCCGTTGACAGCAACCGAAACGCGCTGCGCCGCATCTTAAAATCATTCCCCCGCAGTTCATCGCCGGTACAAATCCAAGACAATTGCAGTCTCGATTACCTATGAGAAAAGCATTCTTTTCTGCGATGCCGATTGCGCTCTTGCTTCTCCCGCTTTTTGCGCACACCTCGATTTTCTTTCCCTCGACGACGCTGCCGCTCGGCGGCGAATTCTCGACCAATGCCGCATCGGAGCGGCCCGAGAATGAAGAGGTCAACCGTGTTCAGGCGCGTATCGAAGAGGCGAAACGACTGCTTCGCAAGCAGGCCCAGCCGGACTCCGAAGAGGTCAGGATTGCCGCCAGCGATCCCGTCACCTCAGAGCTTCACGTGCTGACGCTCTCGAAAGAAGTTTTCCTGAAGAAGGACGCGGAGGCGACCATTGCAACCTCTCAAGATAAAAAGCTTCACCTGAGGGTCGTGCGCGCGAATGGCGTTAACACCGCCGTCAATATTTTCGACGACGCGGGCCGCAGCCTTGCGCCGCTCGTCGTCCAGTATCCGATCATACGCGAGGGCAAGCTGAGCGAGGTCGGCTATTACACCTCCGTTCATCCGGCGCTGGAATCAGCGGAGCTGGCGCGCGATGGCCGCGACTACATACACCGCATGCTCAATCTGGCGGCTGAGCGTTTGCAGCAGAAGGGAATGATCATAGAGCCCTCGATCATCGATTCTGCCGAGCGTCTCTGCGTCGTCGAGCATACGGATCACAAGCGATTCATGACGGAAGATCGCGCCGCGCTCTTTAATGAAATCTCCACGCTCTATTCTCTGAATGCGCGTAATACTTATCGCTATTCGGTCAGCACGGCCGGTGCGGGCGGGATGATACAGATGATTCCCTCGACCTATCAGATGATCAGGAACCTGCACCCGCAAGCCGACCTCAACCCGGATTTCGTAGAAGGGATGCGCGACCACGCCAACGCTCTGGAAGCGATGCTGCTCTACATGCAGGGCACTTGGAACGATCTTCTGCGCAGGGAAGAGATCAGAAACGCGCTGGATGCAAAACTAGCGACGAAGGCAGAGCTGCTCGCCGCCGGATACAACTCGAACCCGGCGCGCCTGGCAGGCTACATCGAGCGCGGCGGCTCGGACTGGCGCACCCTCATCCCTTCCGAAACGCAGATGTATTTACAGATTTACGCCGCCGTTGACAGCCTCGTGCCCATGAACGCACGCGGGGTCTAGCCGGAGCCACGTCAACAAGCCCCGAAGGGGCGACAGAATGTAGCCCATGACGCAAGTCATGGGGATAGATGTAGATAAAAGTTAGAAAGCCCCGTAGGGGCGTAAGAAATTCAACTTGAGAATCTTACGCCCCTCCGGGGCTTAACTATATTTGGCTACGAGTTACCCAAGGCTTGCGCCGTGGGCTACATTCTTTCGCCCCTCGCGGGGCTTTTAAGTTCGCGCTCGCGCGCCTAGCGTTTGAGATGAAACCAGTAGAAGCCGAGCGGGGCGAGCGCGAGTTGATAGGGCGCGTCGCCGATCACCGGAAAGCTTGTTTCGCCGAGCATCTCCACCGGAGTCGCGCCCCCGTACTCGCTGAGATCAAGCTGGACGGGCTGCGCGAACTGCGAGAGATTGAAAACGCAGAGCATGACATCTTCCCCGAGGGTGCGCGTGAAGGCGAAAATCTTTCGATTCTCAGGCTTGATAAACCGCATCGAGCCGCGACCGAAGACATGATGCGATTTACGCAGGTGTATCATCTGTCGCATCCAGTGAAGCAGGGATGTGCTGTAGCGCTGTTGAGCCTCGACGTTGACGGACTGGTAGCCGTAGACCGAATCCATGATGACCGGAAAGTAAAGCTGCGCGAAATCGGCCCTTGAGAATCCGGCGTTGCGATCGGCAGACCATTGCATCGGTGTGCGCACGCCGTCGCGGTCGCCGAGGTAAATGTTATCGCCCATGCCTATCTCGTCGCCGTAATAAAGAAAGGGGCTTCCCGGCAGGCTGAAAAGCAATCCGTGCAACAGCTCTATGCGGCGACGGCTGTTGTCGAGCAGCGGCGCTAAGCGACGACGAATGCCGACGTTCAGACGCATCCGCTTATCCTTCGCATACTCGTTATAGAGATAGTCGCGCTCCTCGTCCGTTACCATCTCAAGCGTCAGCTCGTCGTGATTGCGCAGGAACATTCCCCACTGACAATTTTCAGGGATGGGCGGCGTGCGTTCCAGAATCTCTACGATGGGGCGGCGGTCTTCCTGCCTGAGCGCCATGAACAGGCGCGGCATGATCGGGAAGTGATAGTTCATGTGAAACTCGTCGCCCTGACCGAAATACTCGACCACGTCTTCGGGCCACTGGTTGGCTTCGGCCAGTAGCAGGCAGTTCGGATAATGAAGATCGACGTGGGCGCGCATGCGTTTGAGGAACGCGTGAGTCTCTGGAAGGTTCTCGCAGTTCGTGCCTTCGCGCTCGAAGAGATACGGCACGGCGTCCACGCGAAAGCCGTCAACACCCAGATCGAGCCAGAACGAAACGGCATCGAGCATCGCCTGCTGGACTTCTTCGTTGTCATAGTTGAGGTCTGGCTGGTGATGAAAGAAGCGATGCCAGTAGAAAGCCTGCGCCTCGTCATCCCAAGACCAGTTGGAGCGCTCCGTGTCGGTGAAGATGATGCGCGCGTCCGTGTACTTCTGATCAGTATTGCTCCACACGTACCAGTCGCGCTTCGCGGACGTGGGCGAGCGTCGCGCTTCCTGAAACCAGGGATGCTGGTCTGAGGTGTGATTGATGACGAGGTCTGCGATGACGCGAATGCCGCGCGCATGGGCCGCATCCAGAAAGGTCTTGAAGTCGTCGAGCGTCCCGTACTCCGGCAACATCTCATAGTAATCGGAAATATCATAGCCGCCGTCCTTGAGCGGCGACGCGTACATCGGCAGCAGCCAGATGCAATCGATGCCGAGCCATTGTAGATAGTCCAGCTTCTCCGTCAGCCCACGGAAATCGCCTATCCCGTCAGCATTGGAATCATAGAAGCCGCGCACATACACTTCATAAAAGACCGCATCCCTGTACCACAGAGCATCATCAACGAGTTTGTTAGACCCTTCCATCTACCTCTATCCTCTCGCCATCTATTGTTGAAATGATTCTCCGCAAGATAGCCGCTAGATGGCTATCAACGCAAGACCCGCCAAAGCCCCGCGAGGGGCGAGCGGAATGTAGCCCACGGCACAAGCCGTGGGAATAGAGCCGCCAATAGGGAGAGAGCCCCGGAGGGGCGTAAGATTCTCAACTTGAATTTCTTACGCCCCTCCGGGGCTTTCTAACTTTTATCTACATCTATCCCCATGACTTGCGTCATGGGCTACATTCCCCGCGCCCCTCGCGGGGCTCTGGAAGCAAGGTGAAGATTGCAGCAATCGCGCTACCACTTGAAGATCATCCCTCTTCATTGCCTGAGCCGGTGGATTTGAATCGGAGCGGGGAGGCCGCGCAGTTCCGCCTCCCATGTCTCGATGATCTGAAATTGCGGGGCGCTCGCTTCGGCTTGCAGGTCGGCGAGCACGGCGTCCGTCACAACCACGTCGTTGCCGTGCGAGAGTCCCTGCACGCGCGCGGCGGTGTTGACCGCGCCGCCGAAGAAATCCAGCCGCTCGTTGAGCCTCACGCTGAGGCATGCGCCCGCGTGTACGCCCGCTTTGATGATCAGCTCGCCGCCCATCGCTTCTGCGCGCGCATGCAACTCGGTCTGCGACTCGAAGGCCGCGCGCACGGCGTCCAAGCCTGATGCGAACGAAGCCATCACGGCATCGCCTATGGTCTTGATGAATACGCCCCTGTTGCGCTCAATGGCTTCGGCAAGAATGGCGAAGTGGTCGCGCACCAGGCGATAGGCGAGCGGGTCGCCGCGCTCCGCATACATGGCCGTCGAGCCCTTGAGGTCTGTGAACAGTATCGCCACGCGACCGATACGCAGGGACTCGTCCGGCGCGGGGGCTTCGCCCGAGAACATCTCGTGGAAAGCCGGAACGAGAAGAAGATCGAGCCCGCGTGTCGGGGGCACGCTCTCATCTTCGAGCCTCACGGGCCCGGCGCTCGCGCCTCCCGCGTCACGCTCACGCCGCACGCGCTCGCTCGCAGAGAAAGTCACGCGCACGTCGCGGTCAAGATGCAGCTCGAAGTGCAGCCCGCACGGCTCGCATTCATTCATCAAGCGCGCCTCGTCCAGCCTCTCGAACTCTTCAACGCCCAGCCCACAGCCGGGACAATAAACCTCCCAATGCAGCTCGACCAGCCCATCGCGCACGGCGTAAGCGAGCGCGCCGAGCAGTTCGCGCTCCCCTATGCCGAGCCTCTGCGCGAGCCATCCCGGACTCAGGTGAGTGTCCGGCACGCCCGTGCTCAAAAAGTATTCGCGCAAAGGGCTCAAGGCTTCCTGTTGATCAGGATTGAGAGACATTCCAAAGCTCTATAGGTATGGCCACGCGCTCTTCAACTATTACCTCGTGCGCTCGCCGTCGGCGCGTCGCATCTCTGTATCACCACACTTCGGGCAGGTGTGAATCTCTTCGAGTATGCCGCCCGTCTCTTCGTCGGCGGCAGCGTCCTCATCGAGCGCCGCCGTGTAATCGATCTTCTCGGCGTGCTGGTTCATCTCCGCGCCGCATACGGGACAAATCATCTTGTGCTCAGCCATCTCGGCCTCCTCTGGTTAATGTGAACCGTCGTCGGTCGCTTTCGCCATCAGTTGCAGAAAGTGGTCGCGCCAGCTCGCGGGCAAAGCCTCTACTTCGACGACGCGACGCATCGCTTCCACGTCGCTGTGATCGCGCGCGTAGAGCCTGACGATCTCGGAGATCGCGACGTGATGCTCGTCACGACCGATCAGCTCAAGGGCATCGCCCGCTTCGACCTCGCCCTCTTTGGTGACGGAGAAGTAAAAGCCTGTTCGCCCGCTCTGGAGGAATCGCTTGAGAATATCAGAGCGCCCGAAGCGTATCCCGAGCTTGTAGCAGGGCATGCGCGGCTGCCTCACCATCAACTCCGCCGTGCCGACGCGAAAGCGGTCGCCGACGTTGACCTCCCTCTCTTCCAATCCTTCGGTCGTAAAGTTCTCGCCGAACACTCCCCAGGGCAGTTGCATGTCGGGCAACTCCGCGCGCCAGAAGTCGTAGTGCTCCGACGGGTAGGCATAGACGGCCTTCATGGGCCCACCGTGCACCGTCAGATCGGCCTGGCGGTCGCCGTCCAGATTGAGCGTGCGAAGACGAACGCGTCCCTCGACGGGCTCTTTATAGATTCCCGTTGAGACCATCTCGCCTCTGGACATGACCAGTCGCGGGCGACCGACATTTAAGGAGATGAGTTTCATCGTTTTAATTAGAGCGAGACCTGCTCGCGCCCGTACCTGAGAACCTTCGCCATCCAGATCAGCTCCTTCAGGAACTTATTGAGGCGCTTGATGTAAGCTTGATCGAGGAGCACGCCCTCGGCATCGAAGAGCTTTTGTGCGCCGGAAAAATTACCATCCCAGAAGATCGTCACCAGCCCAAGCTCGCGCAGCACCGGCAGTAGATTCTCGATCACGCGCGTTCCGCCAAAGCCGCCGGCCGAGACGCCGCAGATGCCCACGGCCTTGTGTATGTACTCTTTCAAGTTGGTATCCAGCACATGCTTGAGCATGCCCGGATAGCCGTGATTGTATTCGGGCGTGACGATCACCAGTGCGTCGGCGCGCGCGACCGTCGCGGAAAAGCCTGCATCCTTGATGGCCTCGCCCGCGTCCGTCGTTGGAAAATTCAGGTCACGTATATCGACCAGCTCAGTCTCAACGCCGTCGCGTTTCCTGATCTCTTCGACGACGAATCGCGCGACCGCTTCGCTGGCCCTCCCCTTGCGGACAGTGCCTAAGATGACCGGGATAAAAATCGGGCGTTCTGTGTTCATCGGACGTTGCTCCTCGCTTTGCGCTGATCTTAATCCCCCTGCTTGACGCTCATCAAGCATAATACCGTGCGGGACTTGAAAGGGCCGAAGGTGACGAGGCTCTTAAATAGTAGATGGGCGCGGGCCGGGGAAACGCCGACGACGCCCCAGCCGCGCGAGAGGACAGGAGCGGCAGTTATAGGATATGATCTCTAAACTGACGACAGCGTGACGGGGAGTTGTCCGGGGCAACCCGGTTGGCAGCGATGCTGCTTGCGACCGCCTCCGGCACGATACAAAGAGCACAGGGGGACGAGAGACGTGAGCGTGGCCGAGATTGAAAAGACAGGGCCGACCGATTTTGAGCTGGCGCAAAAATCTGCGGCGGGCGATATAGCCTCGTTCGAGGAGCTTTACCGCCGCCATTTCCGAAGGGTCTACTCGCTGGCCCTGCGCATGACCGGAAGCCCCGAAGAGGCCGAAGACCTGACGCAGGATACCTTCACGCACCTCTACAATAAAATCGGAAGCTTTCGCGGCGAATCGGCTTTTACCACCTGGCTGCACCGTATGACGGTCAATCAGGTCTTGATGCACTTTCGCCGCCGCAAGAGCCGCCCCGAATTCACAGCCTTCAGCAATGAAGAGGGCGAAACGCCCGTGCAGATCGTCCAGGGCACGGAGAATCAGGACAAAATGCCCGTCGTCGATCGCATCATCCTTGAGAACGCGATCTCGAAATTGCCGCCCGGCTATCGCAACGTCTTCGTCCTGCATGACGTGGAAGGACACGAGCACGGCGAGATAGCGGAGATGCTGGGCATCTCGGAAGGAACCAGCAAGTCACAGCTACACAAGGCGCGGCTGAAATTAAGGGCGCTGATCAGGCAACAGGCGGCCAATAATTAGAGTCTAACAGGGTTTTGCAGGAACCGATCGACCGTAAAGGGAATTAAGAGTATGGACTGTGCAAAGAGTTTAGAGCTGCTGAGCGACTTTCATGACAACGCGCTTGACGAAGCATTGCGCGTTGAGGTCAGAACACACCTCGACGAGTGCCTTCCGTGTGCGGGAGTCTTCCGCGACCTAGATACGATCGTGCTGGCGGCGACAGTGCTACGCTCCGAGCCGGGCATCAATTTCCCGGACGAACAGCTCATCTGGCAGCGCATGAGCATCAGTCGCGGCACGGTTCATTGAAATAGAGCCGGGCTACGTTGCCTCAAATATAGCCGGGCCATCGTCTTCCGGCCCGCTCGCCTGCCGACAAGGCGTTCCGTCTCCGGTCTTGACCGGCCTTGACGCTCTTTCTAAAATGGAGCGCAAGTTCCCCACGTGTAGCCCCCGCGAAGTGAACCGACATTCAAGGAAGGAACATCATGTCCAGCAATACAAACGCGAATAGCCAGGGCAATACGGGAACCAGAGATATCACCTACGACCTGATCAGCACCGCTTACCACCTGCTGCAAGGCGCGGAAACCGTGACCACCTATATCGAAGATGCCGAGCAGGAAGGCAATCAGGAACTTGCTCAGTTCTTCCGCGAGACGAAAGACGAATACACGCGTCGCGCAGACCGTGCGAAACAACTTCTCGCCAGCCATATCAGTCAGCAGGGACAGACGCAGGCGGCATCCGGCTCCTAATGCCCCGATCAGTACCGCCTGCTTAAGCCGGGCGGATAATCGTCGCAGCATCACCCGCCCGAGACCTTAGGCGGTACTGACCTTTAGTTTGCGAGCGCCCGTTGTCTTAAAAGACGGCGGGCGCTCTCTCTTTGTCGTTGATTCCGAGTGCGCCGAGCAGTGCGGCTTGCGGGCTCAGGTAGAGCGTATGCCAGCGCATGAAGCGGCTGATGGGCGGCTCGTTCGTATAGATGCGCTCGAAGCCGGTCTCTATGTAAAGGGTTTCGGGCTGCGGCCATTCGAGACGCACTACCGGGTTGAGCGAGACGGGACGGGTCGTCGCCTTCTTCAAATTTTTTTCATCGTACTCGATCGAGGCCGCCAGCAGCGCTTCGCCCAGAGGAAGGCGCGCGGCGGTCGGCGTCTCCGTCACGGCGTCATAGATGGCGACATCCTTGTCGAAGGCCGTGGCGACCTTAGAGGCGTCCGGCGACCAGACGGGCAGCGCATCCGTCAACTCGTCCGCGAGCAATCGTTCCTGTCCAGTCAGCGTCAGCAGTCGCGGGCGGCCATTGGGTCGCAGGTAAGAGGGGTCGCGCGCTTCAAGCTCGCTTTCCGTGCACGCGAGCGCGACGAGCGCATGAGAGTCCGGGGCCCAGGAGAGATAAAAGTAGATGAGCCCTTCGCGCTCGGTGAGCGGCTTCAGATCGAAGCCGTCGCGCGTGCAGATGTAAACCTGTTCGGTATTGAAGGAGGGCACGGGCGCGAAGGCCGGAGCGACAGAGGCGCTCGGAGTCGGAAGCGTGGGCGGAGCCTCTTCCGGCACGTCTACGAGCGCGGGCGGGGTGGGCTGCGCCGCAGGGTTCTTGCGCGCGATGAAGGCTATGTAGTTGCCGTCAGGCGACCATGCGACGGTGGCGGCGAATGCGCCCTTAAGCTCCGGCGGCGTCAGGTTGCGAATGAACTTTCCGTCCGACGTGTACATGTCTATGCGAAACAGCTCTTCCTGTTCCTCGCCCGTCGCATAGAGCGCGAGCACGCGCTGTCGCTCGGGCTGCGCGTCCGGCGAGACGACCGTACGCAGCAGCGCGTCATCCTTTCGATTGGTCTCAAAATCCGCTTCCACGGATGCGAGCCTGACGCCTGGGTCTTCCTTACCGGGAGCCGTCGGCGGAGCGGGCGTGTCCGGCGTAAAGCGATAGGCGAGGCGCTGCGCGGGCACATCTCGCAGAGAGCGCGGGCGCACGCTCTGCTTATCTCCGATCAGCGTGCGACACCCAGCGCCCGAGATAAGCGTGAGCAGGAGGAAGAGAAGCGGCGGCAGCAGTCGTGCACGCGGAGGCACGCCGCGCCGCGCAACTTCCGAGCACACGACGCGTCGCCTGATCGCAGACCGGCCCCGCCTATCTTTGAAATCACTTGACGCTGATGCGTAATTCATCTGAGGCGTTGATGATAGGAAGCGGGAATGAGGGTTGTCAACGAAGCGCCGCGAGAGGGGAAGCTCACGGCTGCGGGGTCAATTTTTCCGGGACTGATTTTTCCAGCGGCAGATAAAAACCTTCACGATCCATAATGTCGCGCGCCAGCGCAGGGTTGAGCGCAAAGACCGCGCGCATAGTGTTACGCGGCGAGAGATGATCTTCGTCCGTATCGTCTTCCTCGACACAGTTGTGTTCGACGGAACGGGCCAGACGACGCGCCAGCGATTCCGTGCCGGGCGTGCGCGCGACCAGTGCGCTCGCGGCCATCGCGCCGACCAGATCGCAGGTCAACTCCTCCGGCCTGTGGCCGTAGATGCTCAGCGCGGTCAGGCTCGCGGCGCGTCGTCCGATGACACGGAAGAGCGGGCGCAGAGTGTCCGTCTTACCGTCTGCGATGTGTATAAGCTCATGCGAAAGCACGCTCACCATGCCCTCATCCGAGCGCAGGCTGGCGAGAAAGATCGTCCCGAAGCTGATCGTGTGCGGGTCGCTCAGGACGACCGCCGCATTGTCGCGCAGCTCCATGTCCGGCTCTATGTTTTTGACGGCCTTGATACGCGCGACCGCATCGCGGAATCTGACGGGCGTGAGCCCGTACTCGTCTGCCAGTTGGCGCAGCGCCGCGATCGCCAGCTCACGAGCGACGGGCAGCAGTCGCTCGGCGCGACGCGTTCCGGCAATCGTGTCCGGGTGCGCGAGCGGAAGCGAAGGCCGCGCCTGCATCTCGTCAATCGGCACGCTACCCAGCGGGTCTGCCTCGCGCTCTTCGCAGACCGCGCCTATCGCGCGCTCGATCATCTCGGGCTCGATGGGACGCGAAGTCTCGTGCGAGCGCGCAGCCTGCACCTCTCGCCTGCCCTGAACGCTCTGCGCAATCGCGCTGCCGCCAAACGCAGGCAGAAGAAGAAGGACGAGCGAAAGGATGAAGGCGGAAGGATGAAGGATGAAGGAAGAGCGACGGCCGCTTACGGTAACGCGTATGCGCGCTCCCTCTCTCGCATTCAACTCATT
The DNA here is from genome assembly GCA_036522655.1 of Pyrinomonadaceae bacterium. Taxonomy (GTDB): domain Bacteria; phylum Acidobacteriota; class Blastocatellia; order Pyrinomonadales; family Pyrinomonadaceae; genus DASQYE01. Next base: position 102,949 of record DATDFK010000011.1, read on the forward strand.
ATCTCCGGCTCTACATCCGCCCATTGCTTTCATCCTTCATCCTTTACCTGTTGCGCCATGCGGGCTTGCGTTTTTCCATGAAGGCGTTGACGCCCTCGCGCGCATCTTCGGTCTTCATCAACTCGTTCAAGTACAGATTCTCGACGCGGCTTAAAGCCTCCTCGAAGGGGAGGCCGCGCGACATATCGATCGCGCGCCGCGTCGTCTCCAGAGCGGGCGCGGACAGCTCGCGCAGGCGCGCGAGAATCTCTTCGGTCTTCGGCGCGAGTTGCTCCGAGGAGACCATGTAATTGACCAGCCCCAGGCGGGTCGCCTCGGCGGCGTCGATCAACTCTCCGGTCAGCATCAACTCGCGCGCGCGCTTATCTCCTATGATGCGCGGCAGCAGCACTGCGGCTACGGGCGGGAAGACGCCGAGCTTGATCTCCGGCTGGCCGAAGCGTGCGCGCTCCGAAGCGATAACTATATCGCATCCGGCCACAAGCTCGCAGCCGCCGCCGAGCGCCGCTCCGTCCACCACCGCGATCGTCGGCTTGCCGCCCTGCTCCAACGCACGAAAGATGGCGTGAAACGCGTCGAGCATCTGGTAGATGGTCTCTTCGACGTGCTCTTCGACGGCCACGCCCGCGCTGAAGGCGCGCACGCCCTCCCCCGCCTCGAACACGATCGCCACGAGGTCGCGCTCGCGCTCGCACTCTGCCACGGCTGCGCCGATCTCGCGCATCATGGCGATGTTGAAGACGTTCAGCGGAGCACGCGCCAACCGGATGCGCCCGACACGATCTTCGATGGAAAGATTGATATTCTGATAAGCCATGACGTTCCGCGCCGATTCTTTGTCCTCGACCTGCGCGTATCATAAAAGGCAGGAGGCCAAAAAGAGAAGGCTGAAGACGAAGAGATAAGAGTTGCAATAGGAAGCAGATTCCCTTTCCCGCCGTGAAATTCTTATTCCGGCTTTACTCGAAGGTGTGGGAGCGGGCCGCGCCCTGCGAAACTTTCGCGACGAAAATCGGCTAAGATTACCGGCACGAAGAAGGAGAATCTTTGTTATGAGCATCATTACCTGTCGCAAGTGTGGAGCGAGAAATCGTGTGGATGAGGGAGCGGCGCGCGTGCGCCAGCCCGTCTGCGGCAAGTGCGGCGCGGCGCTCGCTACGGAGGCGGCAGACCAGTTTGACACGGGCACGCCGCTGAAAGTAACGGACGAGGGTTTCGCGCGCGTGGTGCAAGGGGCTGGGAGTCGTCCTCTGCTGCTGGACTGCTGGGCAGAGTGGTGCAGGCCCTGCCACATGCTCGCGCCCGTGCTCGACCAGCTCGCACGGGAAGCGCAGGGGCGATACATCATCGCGAAATTAAACGTGGACGAGAACCCGCGCACCGCCGCAGAGTTTCGCGTCCAGAGCATCCCGACACTGCTCATCTTCAAGAACGGCGCGCTCGTCGATCGCATGGTCGGCGTGCAATCCAAAGCGGCCATCGCCGCGCGCTTGAAGTGAGAAGAAGAAGTTTTCACCTCGCCGGGCGACATTCGGCGGCAGATAATTTAATATTGGCCGTCCCCTCAAAAATTGTTGGATGAGAGGTTTCGCTTGATGTTCAGGAAAATTATCGCCACTGCGCCGACGTGGATAACCGTGCCGCTGCGACTTGCGCTCGGCATAGTGATGATCGCGCACGGGGCGCAGAAGGTGTTCGGCTTCTGGGGCGGCAAGGGATTCAACGCTTTCATAGGGAACGACCCGCCCTTCGCCTTCATGCGGCCCGGCTGGCTCTGGATGGGCGCAGCCGCGCTCACGGAACTCGTCGGCGGGCTGCTGGTGCTGGCGGGCTTGCTCACCAGAGTGGGCGCTCTCTTCATCGCTATTGTCATGCTCGTCGCCATGCTGGGCGTCCACTGGGGCGCGTTCTTCATGGGCAATCGTGGGATCGAGTACACGGTCGCGCTTCTCGGGATAGCTCTCGCGCTCATGATCGCGGGCGGCGGCCAGGCCTCCATCGACAGGCTGCTCATGGGCCCGGGCGGCAGAAGAAGATAATGAAAGCCGTGACGAGTGACGAGCAAGAGAAGGCTTTTAAACTCATCACTCCTGACTCGTCGCTGCTTTAACTCGTCACTCGTCACTGTGCTTATGCGTTCTCCGCTGCTGGTCATCTTCGTCACGGTCTTTATTGATCTGATCGGGTTCGGCATCGTCATTCCCGTGTTGCCGTTTTACGTCGAGGGGGCGACCTTTCATGCCACGCCGCGCGCCGTCGGACTGCTGTTCGCTTCCTACTCGGTGATGCAGTTGATCTTCACCCCCATACTCGGAAGATTGTCGGACAAGTACGGGCGCAGGCCCGTGCTGTTTCTGAGTCTGCTGGGGACGAGCCTAGGCTTTTTGATACTCGGTTTCGCCACCACTCTCTGGATGCTCTTTGCCGGTCGCATCATAGACGGTATTACGGGCGGCAATATCTCGACGGCGCAAGCCTACATCGCGGACGTGACGACGCCGGAAGATCGCGCGAAGGGGATGGGGATGATCGGCGCGGCCTTCGGGCTGGGCTTCGTCCTCGGCCCGGCCATCGGCGGCATACTGAGCCGTTGGGGCATTCATATTCCCTTCCTGTTTGCCTCGGGGCTGGCCTTCATGAATGCGATCGTGCTCTATTTCATGCTCCCCGAAACGGTCACGCCCGATCATCCTGCGCGCGCATCGGCGGCGACGGCAAGGTGGTCGCAACTGGCCCGCGCGCTCAGGCAGTCCAGGCTCACTCTGATTCTCTCTATCTATTTCCTGTTCGTCGTCGCCTTCTCGGTGATGACGACTTCGTTCGCGCTCTTTACGATGTACCGCTTCGGCTATGACGCGCATGATACGGGCTGGCTCTTCGTCTTTGTCGGCCTCATCGGCGCGATCGTGCAGGGCGGGTTGATCGGGCGGCTGGTCAAGCGCTTCGGCGAAGTGCCGCTGGTGATAGCGGGCGCGCTCCTTTTCGCGGCGAGCCTCTTTGCCATTCCACTGACGAGCCCGCAGACGGGGCTGGCGACGCTGCTTGCGGTCGGCGCGGCTTTCGCCCTCGGCAATGGGCTTTCGACACCGTCGCTGTCCGGGCTGGCCTCGAAGAGCGTCGGGCGCGGCGAGCAGGGCGGCGTGCTGGGCATCACGCAGTCGGTCGCAAGCCTCGCGCGCATCGTGGGCCCACTCATCTCCTCCGCATTGATCTACAGCGCGGCAGCGACATACGGGGCCGATCGGAAGATACACAACATGAGCGATCACAGTCTGCGCGTCACCTTCTGGACTGCCGCCGTCATCATGTTCGCAGCCTTCCTCCTCTCGGCCTATTTCGCACACGCCCACGCGGACGACTACGAAATCGAAGGCCAAATCTCTGAGGCGCGTGGATGAGAGAGCGCGGCGCGGGCGGTGTCCTGTTACCAGATGGACGGGGTGGATGCTTCGTCAAATTCCGCGATGCTTCCGTCGGGCAGGATGTGTTGAAGGCGTGCGCCGCGCGCGCGTAAAGGCGCGGAGAGCAGCCCGACGCGATGACAGTTGGCGCGCGGCGTAGCGTGCGTAGTGAGCGGGCGGGATTCCGAGCACATGATGGCGACTCGCATCTCCGCGCCAAGCTCCATAATGCGGTCGAGCCCGCGCGCCAATTCCTCCGGCGGCGCAACCACCTTGCCTCCGCACTCCGGCAAGTGCTCATAGCCGATGCCGTTCTCCTTGAGCAACTCCGCGAGCACGCGCCCGTTATACTGCGGCCAGCGCGAACGCGCCACGCTCCGCACATCGCAGACGAAAGCAATCCCGTGCTCTTTGAGCAGCTCAAGGAAGTACGAGAACGGATGACGCCCATGCCCGATGGTGTATATGGTAGGCTGCAACGCAGACATTATAGAGCAAGGATGAAGGATCAAGGATGAAGGATGAAGTAAATGCTTCATCGGCTTGAAAGCTTTTACTTCATCCTTCCGCCTTCATCCTTCATCCTTTCTTTTAGCTCGGCCCGTATGTCGTCGATCGAGAGTTCCACGAGGCGCGCGCCCGTGAACATCTCGTCTTCGGTCACGTCCATGACGGCGAAGGGAGGCGGCGCGAACTCCCTCATCTCTTCGTCCGTCTCAAAGCCCGTCTCCGCGAGCACGAGTCCCCAGAGCGAGCCGAGAAAAATGTCTATCGAGTAGACGCGTCCCTCATGCTCGAAGCGGTAACGATTCTTGCGAATCTCGTTGCCCTCGAAGACGGACAAGACCTCGTACTCCGCATCCGAGAGATAGATGTTCGTAATGATGGTGCGCGAAAAGTCCGGCGGGTCGGGAGCATATTTCTGCGTCAGCTTATAGACGCGCTCTTTCGTCAAAGGCACGCGAATCCGCCGCAGGCGAAGCCGCGTGCCCGTGATGTAATTGTCCCATATCTGCACGTGCTCGCTCGCACGCGTCAGCGGCGGAGGCAAATCCCGCAACAGAAAGCGGCGCTCGCGCTCTATAAGAGCATACTTGCTCATAAGAAAACAGTGAGCAGCGACGAGCGACAAGTGACGAGTTAAAGAGAAGAATTTCTTCTTGCTCGTCACTCGTCACTTGTCACTCGTCGCTGCTTTTAAGTGGCTACTAATTCTTCTTCGCGCTCGCTCAGGAATTCTTCGGGAGCGACGATGTGTCCGGCGATGGCCGAGGCGGCGACGACGTAGGGTGATGCGAGATACATCTGGCCCGGGCCGCTGCGTCCGGGGAAGTTGCGATTCTGCGCGCTCACGACGACCTGATCGGGCGAGACGGACGCGCCCGGCCCAGCCTTGATACACGCGCCGCAGCTTGGGTCGATAAGTTGCGCTCCGGCGCGCTCGAAGACTTCGATGTAACCCTGGCGGCGCGCGTACTCCTTGATCTTCTGCGAGCCGAACTGTAGGAAGAGTTGGACGCCGGGAGCGACGCGGCGTCCCTGCTCGACGGCGCGCTTCAGGACGGCTGCGTACATGTCCATGTCAGCCATCTTGCCGCCCGTACAGGAGCCGCCGTAAGCGATGTCTATCTTGACCTCGCTCGCCAGTTCCGTGATGTGTATGCCGTTGCGCGGGTCGCCGGGTGTGGCGACCATCGGGCGTATCTCGTCCAGGTTGATCTCGAAGACTTCCGCGTACTCCGCGTCCTCGTCGCTCTTGAGAAATCCTTTGCGTACCTCTTCCGCATCGAGACCGCGCGTGCGCACGATGTAATCGAGCGTCACTTCGTCCGGCTCTATGATGCCGGTCGTGCCACCGGCTTCGACGGCCATATTCGTCAGGGTCGCGCGCTCGTCCAGTGACCAGTCCTGAAGACCATCGCCCGCGAACTCCAAGACCTTGCCGATTCCGCGACTGGACTTCATGTAATCGCTGGCGAGGATGTGCAGCATCACGTCCTTGGCCGTCACGTCGGCGTGCTTCTTTCCTTTCAGGACGTAACGCACGGTCTCTGGAACGCGTATGCGTATGTCCTTCGTATACCAGGCGTTCGCCATGTCGGTCGAGCCGACGCCGAAAGCGAAGCAGCCGAGCACGCCCGCCATGCACGTGTGCGAGTCCGTGCCGATCACGATCTGGCCGGGGAGCGCGAGGTCTTCAACGACCGCGTTATGACAGATGGCTTCGGAGCCGCCCTCCGGGTTCTCGCCGTAGAGGCGTATGTTCTGACGCGTGGTAAATTCCTCCTGCGTGACCGCGAGCCCGTCCGCACGCTCAAGCAGTCCCATCTCGCGCTGCTTCTCCGGCATTACCCGTCCGAGGAACGTCAAATGATCGCGGAAGGCGAAGACCGATTCGGGCTCGGTCACGCGCGCGTCCGCGCCGAGCGCCTGACGAAAGAGCGACTCCGCCATCGGCGTCACGTACTCATGCGAAAAGCGCACGTCGGCCACGGCAAAGAGCGCATCACCCGGCTTGACCGCACGGACGCCGATCTCTCCGGCGCGCACAAACGCATGACGCGCGATGATCTTCTCCACGATCGTCATCGGTCGCTCCGGCGTCTCAAGCTCTGGCGGCTGCACCTCTCCCGCCAGCCGCGCCTTGTTATAGTTGAAGAGGCCGCCATATTCGACGATCGTTTTGGAGATGGGATCGAGGCCGCGCGTGAACTCTTCGAGCGGAATCTCTTCACCACTGCGGATGCGTTCGATGAGGCCGAAGTCCGTCGATGTCAGCAGTCCTATGTTCTGCGAGTTCTGCCCGTAAATCTTCTCTATGCTGCGGGCGATGACAAGCTCTATGCCCGCCCACTTCTCGGCGTACGGCGCTGTCTCGCGCGACGAGCCGCAGCCCTTTGAAAGACCCGAGACGACGACGGAGAAGCCGCCGTTTTTAACCTCGTCCTTCCTGACGGCCCCCTGGCGCATGCCGACGTAAACGTATTGGCCCAGCGTCTCGTCGTAATAGAAGCAGACCCAGCCGGGCGTGATCTCGTCGGTCGAGATGTTGCTCATCAACTCAAGGCCCGGGTCAAAGCTCAAGTCTTCGCCTTCAAGCTGGCGACGGATGAATGATACGTCGTCGGTCAGGAAAAGAATGCGCCCCTTAAAGCTGAGCTTAAGAGGTCGTTTACCTTCGTGCTCTATAACTTCTGCGGTCATGAATACTCCTTCACGGGCTCGTTTGAATGATTTGTCGAAAAGGTAATTATAAACCTAAGCGGCCAAAAAGTCGCTCGAAGGCTGGAGGGGTTTCGCCGCCTTTTTCTGGAAACTGTTCGGGATTTGCCCTTTCAAATAAGTACCTCGTCGGAAATCGCCACCGTGGAGATTCCTCAGAGATAGGTGGGTAGCTTCCCGTACTACCCACCGCTAATCAAATGCTCCTTAAAGACAGCAGGTAAAGACAGCAGGGTCAGGTCAGTATCGCCAAAGGTCTGGGGCGGGTCTCAAGCCGCATCACCCGCCCGCGACCTCTGGCGGTACTGACCTGCGTTACAACAGAGAGGGAGAGCCACAGGCTACGACAAGCTTGCGGCTCTCCCTCTCTGTTGATGTTTGTGCTGTGCGCCGGTCAGCTCTCGCTGCCTGCGCTTTCTCCTGCGCCCGCTTTGTTCGGCTGCGGAGTGACGCGTAGGTAGGGCTTGTGGGCCTTCCACCCGGCGGGGAATTTCTCGCGCGCTTCGTCGTCCGACATGGAGGGGACGATGATCACGTCGTCGCCGTCCTTCCAGTTGACGGGCGTGGCGACGCTATAGTCGGCGGTCAGTTGCAGAGAGTCTATGACGCGCAGGATTTCGATGAAGTTGCGGCCGGTGCTCGCCGGATACGTGAGCATCAGTTTCACTTTCTTGTCCGGCCCGATGATATAGACCGAGCGCACGGTAAAGGTCTCGCTCGCGTTCGGATGAATCATGTCATAGAGGGTCGAGATTTTGCGGTCGGGGTCGGCGATGACCGGAAAGTTCAGCGCCGTGCCCTGCGTCTCATGTATGTCCTCGGCCCACCTGGCATGCGAATCAGCCGGGTCAACGCTGAGCCCTATGATCTTCACGTTGCGCTTATCGAACTCGGGCTTGAGCCGCGCGCACTCGCCTAGCTCTGTAGTACAGACGGGCGTGAAATCTTTGGGATGAGAGAAGAGCACGGCCCAGCTATCGCCAATCCAGTCGTGAAAGCTGATCGGCCCCTCGGTAGTTTCCGCCGTAAAATCCGGTGCTGTATCGCCTAAACGAATAGCCATTGTCTGTTTCCTTTCGCCTTTAGCACTTGATAGATTTGCCTTACGAGCAATCCTTTTGAAGGATGGACGAAGTGATAAATTTAGTTGGCCTTTTACACCCGAACGGGCGGCAAGTCAATAGCCTTAGCCTTCGGGTTTGCGCTATCCTCTCGGCCAGGATTCCGATCGACACTCGCCCTGCTCGCGGCTGCGCTCTTTTTACAGCACCTCGGAAACTCATGCGGAGGAAGTAGTGATGATGTCAAAAACATTGACCCATGAAGGGGCGTCCGTCCAAGTCAACTTACTGGAAGAGCACCTGCGCGCGGAGAACGCTCACGACCTGGACGCCATTATGAAGACGTTCGCCGAAGACGCCAGACTGATCTTGAACGGCTACACCTTCGGCGGTCATGATGTTATCCGCGCCCTGCATCATGACCTGGGGTTCGGAGGCGACGGCGGCTTTTCCGAGCTGCGCGTTGAGGAGCGGCATAGATACGTCACGAGCGAAGCCGTCATCATAGAACAGACCTTGAGCGGCAGGCACACGGGCACCTGGCAGGGCATAGAGGCTTCGGGCATCACTTTCAAGATCGCCGTCTGCACCATCTACACCTTCGACGAGGAAGGCAGGATTGTGGGTGAGAACGTCTATTTCGATAGGGCGCTGCTGCTCGAACAACTGGGCGCTCTTCCCTGACGTGATAGACCTCTCGACGCTCAGGATAGAGCATTGAAGACGACTCGACCCAAAAGCGCCCCACCTAAAAACGCCTCATTCAAAAGCGCCTCACTCGTGCGCTTACAATCCCTCGAATGCTCCTGATTCCCCGGCCTGTAAATATTTGCCGTCCGGGTCTGGTCGTGGCCTCTGTTTTGCTATAACCACTGTAGCCGCTTAAGTTTGATACGAAAATCGTACACGGATGGGTTTGAATGGCTTGAGGTAAGAGCGGCAGTGGTTCTGTTTTAGCACAGTAAGGGGAGGAAACGGGTATGGGGATTATCGCATATATCATCTTGGGCCTGATCGCAGGTCTTATCGCGAAAGCGATTATGCCGGGGAAAGACCCCGGCGGGTTGATTATCACGACGCTTCTGGGAATCGTCGGCTCGATCATCGGCGGGTTTATCGGCGGCTCCCTGCTCGGCTACGGGCGAGCTGATTCAATGGGTGACATAAGCCGTCCGGGATTCCTGATGAGCCTTGTGCTGGCGGTCGTCGGGGCCATCGTTGTGCTGGCCGTTTACAGACTCATCAGAGGCAGAAGCATGCGCGTCTGACCCCTCCCAGGCTCATGCAGGGCGGCGCAAAATCGTTGCTGCCGTGCTTGAGTTGAAAAAGGGCAGCGCCGACGCATCAAGAGGAGGGCGGCGAAAGAGTTCGCTTTGGCCCGAATAAACCGAAGGGGCGAGCCGCTGGCTTGCCTTCAAAATGAAAGCGCGCGGCCGGTAAGCAAGTCAGTGATAGACCGCGACGTTATCTTAAATTACATCTCAGAAATTGGAGGATTGAGAAATGGCAGATACAACAGGAGCAACAACGGGACGCTCACGCACTGTAACCGGACTGTTCAACGACAGAGAGAGCGCCGAGCGCGCCTATGGTTCGCTGACGAGCCGTGGCTATACCCAGGATGATGTCAATCTCTTGATGTCGGACGAGACGCGCGACAAGCATTTCGTCGGCGGCCGTGAGACGGAGCTTGGCAACAAGGCGCTGGAAGGCGCGGGCACGGGCGCTGCCATCGGCGGCACGGTCGGCGCAACTCTGGCGGCGATTGCAGCCATCGGCACGTCGGTAGCGTTGCCGGGGCTGGGACTGATCGTGGCCGGGCCGATTGCGGCGGCGCTGGCGGGCGCGGGCGCAGGAGGTGCGACTGGTGGTATTATCGGCGCGCTGGTCGGCGCAGGTATCCCGGAAGAGCGCGTGAAGGATTACGAGGAAGGGATCAAGCGCGGCGGCATCGTGATGGGAGTGAACGCACGCTCGGACGAGGATGCGGAGTATTTCGAGAACGACTGGAAGTCGAATCGCGGCGAGCACGTTTACCGCTAAACTCTGGTTTCAGACACCGCTCAGGTCTTCGGAATTCGGCTACCCTGCCTTCGTTCTTGAACGGAGCAGGGTAGCCGGAAGCTTGAGTCCGAACGAGAGAGGCGCGGAAGAAATCTTCGGCTGAAAAAGTGAGCGCCGAAGAGTGTGAGCCGCGCTTCGATCAAACTTAAACCTGAGCAATGCACAGGAGGAATTCAATGCGACGAACCTTGGCTCTCCCGGTCGCGCTCATTCTTGCCAGCTTCCTTGCTGGCTGCAATGGCGGCGACCAGACGAACGCTAACAATAGTAATGCGACGAGGAATGGCGTGGTCGAAACCAACGCCAACCTAAGCCCACGCCCGAATACCAATTCCAATGTTGCCACCGTCGTTAACAACAACGGCAACGCCAACACTGCGGGGGTCAGCTCTACGAACTCGAACGGGCACAGTAACGGCAATACCGCTTCGGGCAACAGCCACAACGGCAACAACAGCAACCGAAGACCTTAAGCCTGCCGGGCAAACGGTGATTCAAGCGAAAAGGGGAGAAGCTTTCAACGTGAAAGCTTCTCCCCTTTCATCTATGGCCGCCCCGGCAGATTTCAATGAGGCTTGGCGTACTGCTTTTCGCCCGCTTCGACGCGCAGGGCGAGGCGGTTCTGGCTCGGCGGCAGCGGGCACGTCGCGTAGGTCGTGAAAGCACAGGGCGGATTGTAAGCCTTGTTGAAATCCAGAAGCACAGTGCCGGAAGCGTTCGCCGGGTCTGTGTAAAGGTAACGGCCCGCGCCGTAGGTCTCCTTCCCGCTGGTCTCGTCCTTGAAGATGACGAACAGTTCCTGCGAGCCCTCTTCGGAGATGGCGTCAAGGCTGTAGGTCTTTCCCGCCGCATCGAAGACGATGCGACCCGGCGACGGCTGTTCCTCGACCATCCCGAGCACGTTGACGATCGGAATCTTCTTCGGCGGATTATAGGGCTCGAACCTGGCGTCGATCCGCCAGTTCAGCGAGACCGGATAATAATCGAGCCCGGCGAATTGCGTCCGCGCCGGATTATCCTTGTCCTTGACGCGCAGGCCCAACTGGTCTTTACGCTTGATGACATGAAAGCTCAACGTGCCCAGTTGCAGCACGGTCGGCTTGCCTTCGGCGTCGGACACGAGCGCGAGCGTCGTGACGGGTTTGCCGTCGCTGGTGATACCGGACTGCGGCTCAGCCTCAAGCCTGACCGCTCCCCCTTCAACCCAAAGCGAACCGGCGTGCGCGGGCGCTTTGCCCTGCGGCAGGACGATCTGGTTTGACGGGTCGCTCCCGATACGATTCTCGCCCTCCTTGAGCCAGAACAGTCCGACGAGTGTGAGCCAGCCGTCTTCGCTTCTAAGCTGCGAGGCGCGCTCGTTGTGCCATTTGTCGATCTCCTGCCGGTAAGCATTCTCGTCAACTTTGGCGGCCTGCGTCGTCCGGCTCTGCTGCCGCTGGCACGCGCAGATAAAGAGCACGAGCGACAGGAGCGCAAAGAACGAGAGCCTTCGCAGCTTTATGTTCGAGTATCCTTCGATCACTTTTAACTTCCCCTCAAATATTATTCTTTCACACCGGGGGCCGTAGGCCGTCGCTCTTAAAAAGCGAGGGCTCGTGCCGGGATGAAGGCGATATAGTAACTCGTCATCGCCGTTTCTCTTAACCGGCCGAGGGGGCGTAAGCCCTAGTCGCTATCGAGTAATTTCGTCGTGTGATCGGTGACGCTGGGGGGCTGAGCCATCTCCGCCGTCCTCATCTTTTGTCTGCCGGGGGGATTCAAGGGAGCCTGTGCGGGTGGAAGAAAAGAGGCCGGGCCCGACGTTAACTCGATGGGTGCGGTCTGCGCCTGGCTCGTCCTGGCCGGTAACACGTCTTCGCCGAAAAGCCTTGCGTAAAGCATGATGGCGAGGCCCGCGAAAAAGATGAAGACGGAGACCAGGAGCGGGCCCGGATGATCGACTATGAGACTCAGACCGAACAGAACGGGAACCAGCACACCGCTTAAAAACATCAGCTTGGCTCCCTGCCTGACGCCCTTGCGTTGCAGCAAAGGCCGGGCCGCCTGCGGCGTCTGCGTTTCGCCGACGGTAATCGCGCCGCCGCTCGCCAGCCACTCGTTCAAACCGCCGAGCGGAAGGCCGCAGCGCGAACAAAACTTCATATCATCGGAAACCTGTTGCTGACCGCATCTGGGACAATACATGAGAGACTCCAATTGAAAATTATTCCCCCGTCGGTAGTAGTATACTCTTACCGCAAGGCATTACGGAGAGCCTTAGGCATTACGGAGAGGCTTCCGGCAAAGTTCACAAATGATTAAAAGACCCGTACTGATCGTCGAGGACGACCCCGATATAGCCGAGAGCCTGCGTTACAATCTGGAGCGCGACGGCCTCGCCGCAAGCATCGCCGAAACGGGCGAAAAGGGGTTGGAGGCGGCGCTCGACGCGAGGAATCCGCCCGCGCTGGTGATTCTGGACTTGATGCTGCCGGGGATGAGCGGCACGGAGTTGTGTCGCAGGCTGCGACGCGAGCCCGCAACGCGCCGCACGCCGATCATCATGCTGACGGCGCGCGCTTCGGAAACGGAACGCATCGCCGGGCTAGACCTCGGCGCGGACGACTACATCACAAAACCCTTCTCTGTGCGCGAGGTGATGGCGAGAGTGCGCGCGGTGCTCAGACGCGTGGACGAGCAGACGGTCGCGCGTTATGAAGATGGTCGGCTTCAGATTGATTTCGCGGAGATGCAAGTCGTCTGCGAAGGGATGAGCGTGAAGCTGACGCGCAAGGAGTTCGCGCTGCTCTCGCTGTTAGTCAAAAGCGCGGGCCGCGTCGCCATGCGCCAGCGCCTGCTGGACGATGTCTGGGGTCATCAATACTACAGCGACTCGCGCACCCTGGATGTCCACATTCGTCGCCTCAGACAAAAGCTGGGCCCATGCGGCGACTCGATCGAAACGGTCGTCGGCGTCGGCTACCGCTTTAAAGTCGGGGACAAGTGACGAGTGACGAGCAAGGAAAAGCTTTTCGCTCGTCACTCGTCAATGCTTTCTTTATGTCTGATCGTCTGTGGTTTGCGCTTTTTTTGTGTGGTGTGAGTCTGGCGGTGCTGCTGGTCGCGCATCCTTGGAGCGCGCGCATGGGGCTCGTCATATCTTTCGCTGTGCTCGCGGGGATAGCCTTCGGGCGGCTGCTTTTTCGCGGGCATGAGGGAAGAGCGGCGCGTCAGACGAAGGCGGCGAGCGCGCCGGAGCAAATCCTTCTGGAGGGGAGCGCGGCTGTGCCCGCTTCGGCTTTGCTCGAAGCGACGATGAAGAACATGGGCGAGGGGATGCTGGTCGTCGATCAGCAGATGAGAGTGGTGGCGTCGAACCGTGCGGCGCGCGAGATTTTCAGCCACGTCGAAGGCCCGCTCGAACAGAAACGCTTGAGCGAGTTGACGCGTAATCCTTCGATTCATACGGCATTCTCCGACGCGCTGACACGGAACCGCCGGGCCGATGCCAAGGTCTTGATGGAGGCGGCTGATCGCCAGACCTTCAGGCTGCGCGTCGTCCCGCTTCACCTGAGCGGCGAGATAAATACGCGCGGAGCCATCGGCGTCTTCTTCGACATCACGAGGCTGGAACGCCTTGAGAGAGTGCGCCAGGAATTTCTCTCCAACGTCTCGCACGAGCTGCGCACGCCGCTGACCGCGATCATCGCGTTCGTCGAGACGCTCGAAGACGGCGCGCTGGATGATGCCGAGAACAACGTTCGCTTCCTCGCCGTCATACGCCGAAACGCCGAGCGCATGCACAATCTCATTGACGACATTCTGGAACTCTCGCGCATAGAGGCCGGAACCGAGCGGGTCGAGGCCGCGCCCGTTCGCTTGCACGCGCTGGTCAGCGATGTGGCGACGGCGCTCGAATCACGCGCGAGCGCGCGCCACGTCACGCTCAGCAATGAAGTCGCGACGGATGCTCGTGTTCTGGCCGACGCGCGCCGTCTTGAACAGATGCTCACGAACCTGATTGACAACGCGATCAAGTTCAACCGCGAGCACGGAACCGTGACCATCAGGCACACGCGCGGAGTGCGCGATGCGATCAGCGTCACGGACACGGGCGACGGCATTTCCTCGGAACACGCCGCGCGTATCTTCGAGCGTTTCTACAGGGTAGATCGGGCGCGCTCGCGCGATATGGGCGGGACGGGTCTGGGGCTCGCCATCGTCAAGCATCTGGCGCTGGCGCACGGCGGCGAAGTGAGAGTCCAGTCCACGCCCGGCGAAGGCTCCACCTTCGTCATAGAGCTTCCATTGAGCGGGCCGGGAGACGAGCCATAAGAAAGATTGTCAGCCCCTGCAAGGGGCGACAGAATGTAGCCCACGGCGTCAGCCGTGGGAATCAAGATTGGTTAAGAGCAACGAGCCCCGAAGGGGCGAAAGAAATTCAACTTGAGAATCTTACGCCCCTTTGGGGCTTGACTATGTTTGGCTATGAGTTACCCAAGGCTTGCGCCTTGGGCTACATTCTTGCGCCCCTTGCAGGGGCTTTTAAATACACTCTAAGAGCCGCCCCGGCAGACTCTTTTTATCCGGCCAATCGAAGGCTGGAGATTATCTGGTCGAAGGCGGGTTTGTATGTCTCAAACTCATCTTCGGGAGCCATCGTGATTAAGTAAAAGAGCTTGCCGTCGGCGGTGGCCGTCGTGTAGACCACGTCGATCTCTATGACGCCCGTGACGGCGGATGGGCCCGCGACGATTGTGGCGTATCCGCGTCGCCCGCCGAAGTTGATGGCCTGCGGTGCGCGCGCCACGCGGTAATCTGGATTCATCTCTATCTGCTGGCGTATGAATTGAGTGTTCGCCGTTTCCAGATCGTTTGAGGACGGCGCGACCGCCCCGACGAAGAGGCCGTGTGTGACGAAGACAGATTCATCCTTCTGCCCGTATGCGCCGCGCGGAGCGAAGATCATGTTGACTTCGTCGGCGGTCAGCGCGTCCCAGTTGTCAGGGTAGCGCAGTGCGAATGAACCATCGCGCGCCTGAAACTCCGCCATCGAGGACGAAGGTACTGGCGGGCGCTCGCCGGGCTTATTGTTGTCCGGGTCGCTGGGGCCTGTGCGCTGGGGCTGGCTCGTCGAATTAAGCTGTGCGCCCTGCCCGGTTAGGAGAGCCCTGGCCTGCTGAAACTCGTTCGAGTTACGCACGGGGTTCGAGCTGACGCGCAGGCTCTGCATCTCTCGATTGATGGTCGCGATGCGATTGCCGGGGTCTGGATGATCGCTCAGAAACTCCGGCGTGCGCTGGCCGCTGCGCTCCTGTAGGGTCTTGAAAAAATTCGCCATGTCGCGCGGGTCGTAGCCCGCGTCGGTCATCACGTGCACGCCCTCCACGTCGGCCTGTGTTTCGGCCGTCCGACCAAACTTGAGAAAGACCATGTTCGCGCCCGTGCCGCCGATGGTCGTGATGATCTCGTCGGCGTTGCGGCTTCCGCCCGCGACGGTGCGAAGGATGTCTATGCCGCGCTGTGCGACGTAGGCTTTCGATGCCTGGTTGGTTCCATGACGCAGCGCGACGTGTGAAATCTCGTGCGCGATGACGCCCGCCAGCTCGCCTTCGTTTTTGGCGGCGGCGAGCGTGCCCGCGTTGACGAAGATATAACCGCCGGGCAGCGCGAAGGCGTTGATCTCTTTGGTTGCGATGACGGCGAACTGGTAAGTGAAAGGATAGCCGGGCGCTTTCGCCGCGAGCCGCTTGCCCAATCCCTGTACGTAAGCCGTGATCCTTTCATCGCGCAGGATGGGCACCTGCTGTGCGATCTGCTGTGCCGATCTTTTGCCAAGCTCTATATCCTGCTCGGGCGTGAAAAGATTGAACCCGGCCTTGAAGTGCGGGGCGGGTCGTCCGTTGGCGGTCGTCCCTGTCTCAGCGCCACGATCACCCAGCAATCCGCGACAGGATAGCTGCACGAACATGAACGAAAGTATGAGCAGCGTGGCGATGCTTTTTCGTCTCAGCATAAATACTTCTCGGAGCGCGCGCGGCTATCTCTTGTCAGAGCGCTAAAGCGATAGCGGCGACAAGCATCCGCATTCCATCAACAGTTCACAAGGGGGCTTTCGTGTGGCTGGAATCTTAGACTATTAACTCGGCGTCCGCCACTAAATTGTTATTGACCGGCGAGTGGTTTCCACCGGCAACGAATTCGGGACTGCCTGCTCGATTCTGTGATAAGGTGCTGACCGCACCTTCTGGACGTTTTCAGTTAGATTCAAGCGCGCCCTCGCCCGCCGGAGATGAATGGATGTCTTCACAAACGCTTGGCTCCGCCGTCGAGTGGCTGGACACGCGCATCGCGCGCGACCCCACCGTCAACCCGCGACTGTTCGCGGAGTTGTTTCAGTCGCAACGCGAGCTTGGTCTAGTTCATGATGCGCGCCCGACCTGTCCCTTTCTTCGTCCGCACATCGTCGCGCGCTCGCTTT
The DNA here is from genome assembly GCA_036522655.1 of Pyrinomonadaceae bacterium. Lineage (GTDB taxonomy): Bacteria > Acidobacteriota > Blastocatellia > Pyrinomonadales > Pyrinomonadaceae > DASQYE01. Next base: position 119,157 of record DATDFK010000011.1, read on the forward strand.
ACGAGCGAGTCGCGCGCGCCGCCGAGACGCTCGCCTCCGCCTTCGAGCGCATGGCCCAGGCCGCGCTCGCAGACCCAAAGCTTCTTGGAGAGTTGGAGCTGACCGAGCGCGAACGGACGATGGCCCGTTTCGATCCGGGCTATCCCTGGCTGTGCGTGACCAGTCGGCTCGACGCTTACCTGAACGGCGACGACTTTCAATTCCTTGAGTACAACGCGGAGAGCCCGGCGGGCGTGGCCGATCAGATGCAGTTGGAAAAGGTTCTCTTCGGGCTGCCGCACATGAAGGAATTTCTGAGTCGGCACGCACACTGGATGGCGCGCCCGCACCGTCGCCTGCTGCGCGCGCTTCTGGATACCTATCGTCGCTGGGGAGGCCAGGCGGAGCGACCACAGATAGCGATTGTGGATTGGGAAGGCGTCTCGACGGCGACGGAGTTCGAGGTCTTGAAGGAGTATTTCGACGCGGAAGGCTACGCGACAATCATCGCCGACCCGCGCGCCCTGAGATACGACGGCGAAACGCTCTTGGCCGCAGACTTCCGCATAGATATTCTCTACAAGCGCGTCGTCATACACGAGTTTCTGGAAAAGTACGACGAGACGCATCCGCTCGCGCGCGCCTACGCGGAACACAAGGTCTGCATGGCCAATTCTTTTCGCTCGAAGCTGGCGCACAAGAAGGCTGGCTTCGCAATCTTGAGCGACCCCGCTTACGAGCATCTCTTCACGCCCGAACAACTCATTTGCATTCGCCGTCACATTCCGTGGACGCGGCGCGTGCGCGAGGGCTGGACAACTTACAATGGCGAGCGGCGTGAGTTGATGGACGTGCTCGTGCGCGAGCGCGAGCGATTGATACTGAAGCCCAACGACGATTATGGCGGTCATGGCATCGTCATCGGCTGGGAGACGGACGCCGAAGCCTGGGAGGAAGCCGTCCGGTTAGCGCTCGCCGCGCCCTTCGTCGTGCAGGAACGCGTGGCCGTAGAGAAAGCGCGAGTCCCTATGTTCACGGCTGATGCGTTGGCGACCGAAGAAATGTTCATTGACTTCGACCCCTTCCTCTTTCTCAACAAAGTGGAAGGCGGGCTCGTGCGCCTCTCGGCCTCATCGCTCTGCAACGTCTCATCGGGCGGCGGCGAGACCGCGCTCCTCGTGCTGGAAAATTTCTAAGAGCGCGCGCTGACGGTCGCCCCTTTCAGGGGCCCGGGAACTTTTTCAACCCCGTCTCCCGGCTTGCCCTATAGGAAACGCTTTAGGTAGTCTCTTCTTAGAACATTCAAGGAGACAATCATCACTGTGCAGAATGAACAATTACCTGACGGCGTCAAATTTGTGACGGCGGCGGATGGGATAGAGGAATACCGGCTGGACAATGGCATGAAGGTGCTGTTGATGGAGAATCGCGTTGCGCCCGTTGCGACTGTCTTGGTGCTCTACAAGGTCGGGTCGCGCAATGAGGCGGTCGGCTACACAGGCTCCACGCACCTCCTGGAACACATGATGTTCAAGGGGACGCCGACCTTCAATAAGGCCAACAATACGCAGATCGCCGCCACCTTGCAGAAGATCGGCGCGGACTTCAACGCGACCACCTGGTACGACCGCACGAACTACTTCGCGACCGTCCCCTCCGATCAGATCGAGCTGGCGATACGTCTTGAGGCCGACCGCATGCGCAACTCGCTGATCGCGGACGAAGACAGGCAGTCGGAGATGACCGTCGTGCGCAACGAGCTTGAGCGCGGACAGAACGAGCCGACCGAGGTGCTGGACGAAGCCGTCTACGCCGCAGCCTTCCGCGAGCATCCCTATCATCATCCGACCATCGGCTGGCGCGCAGATGTCGAGGGCGTCCCGACCTCGCGCCTCAAAGCTTTCTACGACACCTTCTATCATCCGAACAACGCGACGGCCATCGTCGTCGGTGATTTCGAGCGCGCGGGCGTGCTCAATCTCATCGATAAATACTTCGGCGCGTACCCTTCATCGGAAGAGCCCATCCCGGAAGTCTATACGGAAGAGCCCGAGCAGCAGGGCGAGCGGCGGCTGTTGATTCGTCGCGTCGGCGAGTTGGCCGTCGTCCAGATAGCATTTCACACGCCGGGCGTGCTGGGACAGATGAACGTCCTCTCTAACGAGGCGTTGGCGGCGCGCGCCGCAGACCCGCCCGCCCAAAACGACATCTACCCGCTGATCGTGTTGTCGGTGGCGCTCTCGCACGGCATCACCAGCCGACTTTACCAGTCGCTCGTCGAAACACAGCTCGCCGTGGAGGTTCACACCAACACAGACCAGCATCGCGATCCGGGTCTCTTCAACGCGATGGCGATGGTGCGTCCCGGCGTCGAGCCGAAAGAGGTCGAAGAGGTCATCCTCGGCGAGCTTGAGAAGGTTGCGCGCGAGGGGCTGACCGACAAGGAAGTGGAGAAGGCCAAACAGCAGATCATCGCGCAGCAGGCTTATAACAGCGACGGCACTTACGCCATCGCCGTCCTCCTCTCCGAGGCAGAGGCCGTCGCCGACTGGCGCTACTACAAGGACTACACCGCCAACATCGCGAAGGTCACCGCCGCCGACACGGCGCGCGTCGCCCGCACCTACTTTACGGAAGACAATCGCACCGTCGGATATTTCATCCCGAAGCAGCCGGGCGAAGGCGTTAACGAGGAAGCCGACGGCGACGAGCC
>DATDFK010000012.1:0-15672 GCA_036522655.1 Pyrinomonadaceae bacterium
GAGGAGCGGCAGACGATACCGATCGGGAAACCGATCGAAGGAGCGCAGGCATTGTTGCTCAACAAGCGCGGCGAGCCGTGTTCTAGTGGAACCGTTGGAGAAATCTACATACAGACGCCTTACCGCACGCACGGCTATTACAACCAACCCGAGCTGACCGCCGAAGTCTTCATCCAGAATCCATTCAGCTCTGACCCCACAGACATCGTCTATCGCACGGGCGACATGGCGCGTCTGCTTGATGACGGTAACTTTGAATATCTCGGCAGACGCGATCAGCAGGTCAAAGTCAGGGGCAATCGCGTCGAACTCTCTGAGATAGAGAATCTGCTGCGCGCTCATCAGAGCGTGAAGGATGTGGCCGTCATCGACCGCGAGGATGCTTCTGGCCATAACTACCTGTGCGCCTATGTCGTGCTCGACGCGCCGGAGGAACTGCCAGCAGTGCGCCAGGCGATAGCCGCAGAGTTGCCCGACTACATGACACCATCGGCCTTCATCGTGATGGACGAGTTGCCACGCACGATGAGCGGCAAGGTCGATCGCCGTGCGCTGCCTGCTCCCGGCGAGAGTCGCGCCGGACTGGAGAGCGAATACGTCGGCGCTACCACGATGGTCGAAGAAGTGCTGGTCGAACTGTGGAGCGGTGTGCTGGGAGTCAAGGAGGTGGGCATCCATGACAACTTCTTCCGCCTGGGAGGACATTCGTTGCTGGCGACGCAGTTATTGTCGCGAGTGAGAGAGAGTTTTGAAGTGGAAGTGGCGTTGCGGAGATTGTTCGAAGCGCCGACGGTGGCGGGGTTAGGAGCGGTGATCGAAGAAGAGTTGCGGAGAGGAGAAGGGATCGGGTCGGCACCGCCATTGGCGAAGGTGGAGAGAGGAGAGGAGTTACCGCTGTCATTTGCGCAGCAGCGGTTATGGTTTCTGGATCAGTTGGAGCCCGGAGGATGGACATACAACATGCCATCGGCGGTTCGTCTTGGTGGCCGGCTCAATGTCTCGGCGCTGACAGAGACGTTCAACGAGATCAGCCGGAGACACGAAGCGCTGCGGACGAGTTTCGTGAGTGTGGATGGGCGGCCACGACAGATCATCAGCGAAGAGCAGTCGGTGGTAATCAGAGAGATCGACCTGCGTTGGCTAAGTGAAGAGGAGCGAGAGAGCGAAGCGAGACGGCTAGCAGGAGAAGAGGCGCGACGCCCCTTCGATCTGTCTGTGGGCCCACTGCTGCGAGTGAGTCTGTTGAAGTTGGCAGAAGATGATCACATACTGCTCTTCACGATGCATCACATCATCTCTGACGGATGGTCAATCGGCGTCCTCGTCAAAGAAGTGACGACGCTTTATGATGCCTTCTCTGCGGGAGAGCCGTCACCATTGCCGGAGCTGCCGATTCAATATGCGGACTTCGCTCACTGGCAACGCGAGTGGTTGCAGGGCGAAGTGCTCGAAGCCCAACTTTCGTATTGGAAAGAGCATCTCGCCGGTGCTCCTCCGCTCCTCGAACTTCCGACAGACAGGCCGCGCCCGGCTGTCCAGACCTATCACGGCGCACATGATTCACTCCACTTCGATTCGGAACTGACGGAAGAAATCAAGCGAATTTCGCGGCAGGAAGGTGTCACGCTGTTCATGACATTGCTCGCCGCCTTCCAGACACTGCTCTCGCGCTATAGCCGTCAACAGGACATCGTCGTCGGCTCTCCCATCGCCAACCGCACCCGCGCCGAAGTCGAGCCCCTGATCGGTTTCTTCGTCAACACCTTAGTGCTGCGCACAGACCTCGGGGGCAGTCCCACATTCAGAGAATTGTTAAAGCAGGTGCGAGAGGTGACGCTCGGAGCCTACGCCCATCAGGACGTGCCGTTCGAGATGCTCGTCGAAGAGTTACAACCCGAACGCGACATGAGCCGCTCGCCTCTCTTCCAGGTCATGTTCGTCCTTCAAAATACTCCCGCTCAGGCCCTCGAACTCCCGGCACTGCGCCTTAACATGCTCGATGCTCCAGGCAATACTGCCAAGTTCGATCTTACCCTCACCCTTGTGGAATTGCCTGACGGGCTGCGCGGTCGCCTTGAATACAATACTGACCTGTTCGATCGCTCTTCCATCCAGCGTCTGATCTCTTCCTTCCACACTCTGGTCGAAGGGCTCGTCACCTATCCCGATCACAGCGTCTCTTCGCTTCCATTGCTCTCTCCCGCAGAGCTGCATCAACTGCTGCATCTCTGGAACGACACCGCTGCTCCCTTCTCCCAACACCTGTGTCTGCATCAACTCTTCGAAGAGCAGGTGCAACGCTCTCCCGACGCTGCTGCTGTCGTCTACGATGGTCGCTCTCTCTCTTACGCTGAGCTCAACGCGCGCGCCAATCAGCTCGCTCATCATCTACTCTCCGTTGGCATCACACCCGGCTCGCTGGTTGCCCTCTGCCTCGAACGCGCTCCCGAGATGGTCATCACGCTGCTGGCGATTCTCAAGGCCGGAGCAGCCTATCTGCCGCTTGACCCGACCTATCCGCAGGAGCGCTTGCAGTTGATGCTCTCGGATGTGCCAGTTAGTTTACTGGTCACGACCGAGCGATTAAGAGAGGGACTGCCTGCGCATCGCGCTCCACTGCTGGCTGTGGATACCGATGCTGAGTTGATTGCTACTCACAGCACGGCTAATCCGATCATCGATGTCACTCCAGAGCATCTTGCTTATGGCATCTACACATCCGGGTCGACGGGGAGACCGAAGGCAGCTGGCGTCTATCATCGCGGAGTGGTCAACCTGCTCGAATGGTACATCTCTGAGTTCTCCATCGAGGCCAGCGACCGCGTGCTGCTGATCACTTCCTTGAGCTTCGATCTGACACAGAAGAACATCTATGCCCCGCTGGTGAAGGGAGCGACGCTGTATCTGCCGCCAACGGAACTCTATGATGCGCAGCAGATCACGAGTTTGATCGAAGACTATGGGATTACGTTATTGAACTGCACGCCGAGCGCGTTTTATCCGTTGATTGAGCACGGTGGAGCGGGCGGATGGAAGAGGCTGCGGACGCTGCGAGAAGTCTTTCTCGGAGGAGAAGGAATTGCAGTAGGAAGGTTGAAAGGATGGCAGGAGTGGGAGGGGACGCGTGCCGAGGTGGTCAATACCTACGGGCCGACAGAATGCACGGACGTGGTGGCATATCATCGGTTAGGAGAGGAAGAAGGAGTAGGAGCGCCGATCGGGAAGCCTATCAAGAACACGCGGCTGTACGTGTTGGATGAAGGCAGAGGAGCAGTGCCGGTGGGAGCGGTGGGAGAGATTTATATCGGTGGAGTAGGAGTGGGAGCAGGATACTTGGGAGATGCGGAGAAGACGGCGGAGAAGTTCGTAGCAGACGAGCTCAGCGGGAGCGAGGGAGAGAGGCTGTATCGGACGGGAGACTTGGGAAAGTACAGATCAGATGGAGCGATCGAGTACATAGGACGGATCGACCAGCAGGTGAAGGTGCGAGGTTATCGGATTGAGTTAGGAGAAGTGGAAGCGGTGGTGAGCGGGTACGAGGGGGTGAAGGAAGCGGTGGTGGAGGTGCGCGGGGATGGGCGAGGAGAGCGGCGGCTGGTGGCCTATGTCGTGTGGGAGGATGATGGTAAGACGAGTGAGTTGAGGCAACACGCGCGTGGAAGGTTGCCGGAATACATGGTTCCGTCGGCATTCGTCGTGCTCGACAAAATGCCTTTGACGGCCAGCGGTAAGATAGACCGTCGCAAGCTTCCTGCGCCCGATCAGTCGCGGCCCGAGCTTGACCAGACGTATGCGCCGCCGCAGACGCCTACCGAAATCATCCTGGTCAATATCTGCGCCGAAGTGTTGGGCGTCGAGCGCGTCGGCATTCACGATAACTTCTTCGACGTGGGCGGCCATTCGCTGCTCGCCACGCAGGTCATCTCCCGAATTCGTGACGCCTTTCATGTCGAGATACCCCTCCGGCAAATATTTGAGCGCCCGGTCATGGCGGCCCTCGCCGAAGCGATCGTGCAGGCTCAAACCGAGCAGGCCAATGAAGCTGAGATCGCACAAATCCTGGCCGAGTTGGGCGATATATCCGAAGAGGATGCGCAGGCGATACTCATCACGGAAGCAGACGAGATGACGAATTACGACGCATCCTGATTGATGGCCGCGTATTCACTGTGAGCGGAAGAGCGCGGATTTGTAGTTGCGCAGCGAGTGCAGAGGTTGCCGCCCTTGAGAGATTTCGTCGGCGGAGGTGTTTAAGATGAAGCTACTAATTCTCGGCGGGACGATGTTTGTCGGTCGTCACCTGTTGGAGACGGCGCTCGCGCGCGGCCACGAAGTCACGCTCTTCAATCGCGGGCAACACAACGCAGACCTCTACCCTGAAGTCGAGAAGATACGCGGCGACCGTAATGTCGATCTCGCGCCCTTGCGCGGACGGCGTTGGGATGCGGCGATCGATACGAGCGGCTATCTTCCTTATCACGTCCGAGCCTCCGCGAAATTACTCTCCGAAGTCGTCGAGCACTACACCTACATCTCTACCTTTAATGTTTATCCAGAGCCGATCATGCCCGGCATTGACGAGGAAGCGCCGACGCTGTCCTTCACACCTGAACAGGCCCAGGCTCTGGAAGCGATCAAGGTGTTCGACCCCAACTCGCCGGAGGCGCGGCAATTCAGGGGTCTATACGGTTCTTTCAAAGCCCTGAGCGAGCAGGTCGCGCGGGAAGTCCTGCCGGGCAGACTGCTCATCGTGCGCGCCGGACTGATCGTGGGCCCATATGACTATCACGACAGCTTCACGTACTGGGTGCACAGGATTGCGCAAGGCAAGCAGGTGCTCGCGCCGGGTCGTCCCAGCCGTCCGGTGCAATTCATCGACGCGCGGGATTTGGCCGGTTGGATCATACGTCTGATCGAAGCGCGTAAGACGGGAACATATAACACCACCGGGCCGGACTACGTGCTGACGATGCAAGCGTTTCTCGAAGAGTGCGTCAACACGATTGGGAGCAACGCTCGTCTGATCTGGGTCGGAAGTCAATTCCTCGTCGACGAGAAGGTCGTGCCGACTTATGAATTACCGATGTGGCATCCGAACGAAAGCGCGATGATCGGGTTGGCCTCTATCAATTGCCGCAAGGCCATCGCCAACGGGCTGACCTTCCACGCCCTGCGCGACACCATTCAGGACACTCTCGAATGGGATGCGTCGCGCCCGCCGGACGCGGAGCGGCGCGGCCTGACGCCCGAACGGGAAGCTCAACTGCTGCGCGACTGGTACAACCAGGCATGGTGAATCATCGCGCATCCGGCGCGACAAAGGGCTCGCGGGCGTTGCAGCCGTCGTCGCCAGGCTCAGGAGGCGTCACGCTTCCGTAGTCTCTCTCGCAGATGAATTATCAACTTTGTCAGCCATGCCGGTACGCCGTTCTCTCACGGCCTGCAAGCAAATCTACACTCAATTCATTTCCCCGGAATTAGCCAAACGTCACACGCGCGGAGGGCGAGATATATGAACGACGGCATTTTATCGACAATCGGCAATACACCGCTGGTTCGGCTCAGACGAATCATCAGAGACCTCCCCTTTGAACTCTACGGCAAGCTCGAAGCCTTCAACCCCGGCGGCAGCACAAAAGACAGGCCCGCGCTCAACATCATCACGCACGGCGTCGAGAGCGGCGAGATCAACTCCGAGACGGTCGTCATCGAATCCAGCTCCGGCAACATGGGCATCGGCCTGGCCCAGGCGTGCGCTTATCACGGGCTGCGATTCATCTGCGTGATCGACCCGAAAACGACTTTGCAGAACATTCGCCTCCTGGAAGTTTACGGCGCGCAGGTCGATCTGGTGTCGGAGCCAGACCCGCTGACGGGCGAATATCTTCAGGCGCGGATTGATCGCGTGCAGGAGTTGCTCAGCTCGACCGCGCACAGCTTTTGGCCCAACCAGTATGCGAATACATACAACAACAGGGCTCATCGCCGGACGATGAGCGAAATCGTGACGGCGCTCGGACGTGAGCCGGACTATCTCTTCTGCGCGACGAGCACCTGCGGCACTCTGCGCGGCTGCTCCGAATACATCCGCGAGCATAAATTGAAGACCAAAATTTTCGCCGTCGATGCAGAGGGCAGCGTGATCTTCGGCGGCAAGAAAGCGAAGCGATTGATCCCGGGACACGGAGCCTCCATGCAGCCGCAGCTTTATCACCCGGACTTGCATGATGTCTGCGTTCATGTCAACGACCTCGATTGTGTCGTTGGATGTCGTCGGCTGGTGCGCCTGGAAGCTCTGCTGGCGGGCGGTTCGTCGGGCGCGGTGATGATGGCGGTCGAACGTATCAGCCCGGAAATTCCGCGCGATGCGATATGCGTCGCCATCTTTCCCGATCGCGGCGAAAGGTATCTGGACACGATCTATTCGGACGAATGGGTACGCAATAACTTCGGAGAGGTCGAACATCTCTGGCAGGACACACTGGTAACACAATCATGACTGACGGCGAGATCAGACTTCTCAAAGGTCAGGAAGTCATCACACTTCTTGAAGGCCGTGAGCGCGAGCTGATGGAACAGGTCGCGCGCGCCTATCAAGCACACGGCGGCGGCGCAAGCTCGCTCCCGCATTCGACCTTCCTGCGTTTTCCAGATGAGCCGGGCAACCGGATTATCGCGCTCCCGGCTTATCTCGGCGCTGAATTCGACATCGCCGGAATCAAGTGGGTGTCATCCTTTCCGGGCAATCTACAGCAGGGATTGGATCGTGCCTCCGCCGTGATAATTTTAAACTCGGCGCAGACCGGAAGACCGCGCGCGATCATCGAGGGCTCGATCATCAGCGCGAAGCGAACCGCTGCCAGCGCCGCACTCGCCGCCGTCACGCTGAGCAAAGCGCGGTCGCTCCACACGGTCGGGCTCATCGGTTGCGGTCTGATCAATTTTGAAATCACGCGCTTTCTCACCGCCGCGTCGGATGAGGTAGAGCGGCTCGTCATCTTTGACAAGGGCGCGGAGCGGGCCGAGCATTTCAGGGACAAGTGCGGGCAACTTCGCGAAGGCATCAAAGTCGAGATCGTCGGTGATGTGGAGTCTGTGCTTGAAAGAGCATCGCTCGTCTCGCTGGCGACGACGGCTGCGACGCCGCACATACACGATCTCTCGCGCTGCCGCGAGGGAAGCGTCCTGCTGCACATCTCGCTCAGAGATTTATCGCCGGAGGCGATTCTCGATTGCGATAACGTCGTAGACGACATCGATCATGTGGCTCGTGCGCAGACCTCTATTCATCTCGCGGAACAACTCTCGGGCAGCAGGGATTTCGTCAGGTGCACTTTGGCGGACATCCTGAACCGTACATCCCCGGCGAGAATAAACGACACGGCGATTACAGTCTTCAGCCCGTTCGGGCTCGGCGTCCTAGACCTGGCCGTCGCCAAACTCGTGTGTGACCTCGCCGACGAAGGCGGCGTCGGAACCTTGATCGAGTCATTTCTCCCGGCCTCATGGACAGAGACCGCTTAACGCCTGCACCTTCGACATCAAACCCTTCCCCGCCGGTCACAGGGCCGGACATATCAAGAACAGATTGAGATCAAGCCGAGGCGACTAACACCGATTGGCTTCTTCGCCGATTCGGATAGTCAGAAGAGGACTTAGATGAGTGACGTTTCCAAACTAATCGCAGAGCTGTCACCGGCCAAGCGTGAACTTCTCGCCAAGCGTCTACGGGACAAAGGCGGGGACGGCACGCCGACGCAAAAGATCACTCGCCGCCCGGACACAGGGGCGTTTCCGCCGCTCTCGTTTGCGCAGCAGCGTTTGTGGATTCTAGACCAACTGGAGCCGGACAACGCGGCCTATAATATCTATACGGCGATACGTCTGAACGGCGGGCTCGATGTCGATGCGATGAAGCGTAGCTTCGATTTCATCCTCGCCCGTCACGAAGCTCTGCGGACGACCTTCGCGGCGGTTGACGGGCAGCCCGTGCAGGTCATCGCCCCGGCGCTGAGCATGAAGCTGCCGGTGACAGACCTCGGCGGGTTTGCCGATGACGAGCGGGAAAACGAAGTTCAGCGATTGGCATCCGAAGATGCGCAGAGACCTTTCAACCTGAGCGAGGGGCCGCTCATGCGGCTCAACCTGCTGCGGCTGAGCGCGGACGAGTACGTGCTGCTGCTGACCGTCCATCACATCGTCTTCGACGGCTGGTCTGTCGAAATCTTCATACGCGAGATTAGCGCACTCTACGATGCCTTCTCGCATGGCCGCCCGTCGCCGCTGCCCCCTCTGCCGATACAGTACGCGGACTTCGCCGTCTGGCAGCGCGAGTGGTTACAGGGAGAGGTGCTTGAGCAGCAGGTGGCTTACTGGAAGCGGCAACTGGCGGGCGCGCCGCCCGTGCTCCAACTGCCGACCGACAGGCCGCGTCCCGCCGTCCAGACGTTTCGCGGAGAGCGCCTCAACGTCGCGCTCTCAAGGGGGCTCACGGAAGCGCTCAAGGAGTTGAGCAAGCGTGAAGGCGCGACGCTGTTCATGACCCTGCTCGCAGCCTTTCAGACGCTCCTCTTCCGCTACACCGGACAAGACCGCATCAGCGTAGGCACGGCGGTCGCCAGCCGCAACCGGCGCGAGATCGAATCGCTCATCGGCTTCTTCGCCAACACGATCGTGCTCTCGACGGACTTGGGCGGGAATCCGACCTTCTATGAACTGCTGGAGCGCGTCAAAGAGGTCACGCTCGGAGCCTTTTCTCATCAGGAATTGCCTTTTGAGAAGGTCGTCGATGCCCTGCATCCCGTGCGAGATTTGAGCTACAACCCGCTCTTCCAGGTGATGCTGATCCTGAACACCGCGCCCGTGCGCGCAGACGGTAAGCCTCAAGATAGTGGCGAGGTTAAAGCCTCCGGCAACGGCCACCCGAGTTCCTCGAAGAACGGTCATGCCAAATCTTCCGGTAATGGTCACACGTCTCTGCCGGAGGAGTCGGACGAGAAGCCGCGACTGCTGACGGCCAATCTACTGCCTCACGATAATGGAGCCATCCGGCGTGATCTGTCGCTGCCTTTGGTCGAGGGGCCTGATGGTTTGACCGGCTACCTGGAATACAGCACGGACATCTTTGACACTCCGACCATCGAGCGCATGCTCGGCCATCTTGAGACTCTACTGGCGGCGGTCGTCGCGCATCCCGAACGGCGCATCAGTGACCTGCCGATTCTAACGCCCGCCGAGCAAAGACAATTACTCGTCGAGTGGACTGACACGCAGATCGATTACCAGGAAGAACAGAGCATACATGAGCTGTTCGAAGCGCAGGTCAAACGGACGCCCGACGCCGACAGTGTGATCTTCGGCGACGAGCGCGTCTCTTACGCTGAATTGAATCGCCGCGCGAACAGGCTGGCCCATCATCTGCGGACTCTCGGCGTCGGCCCCGAAGTGATGGTCGCCATCTACATGGAGCGCTCGATCGATCTCGTCAGCAGCATTCTCGGCGTGCTCAAGGCTGGCGGAGCCTACGTCCCGCTCGACCCGGCTTATCCGGTAGACCGCCTCGCCTTCATGTTGGAGGACGCGCGCCCCTCCGTGCTGCTCACGGCGAAGCCGCTCGGGGAAGACTTCTTCGGGCAACAGCAACAGCAGGTGGTTTGTCTCGAAACTGATGGGCCCACCATCGAAAGCCTGAGCGAAGACGATCTTCATCAGCCCGCTATGGGCGATAGCGTGGCTTACGTGATCTATACGTCCGGCTCTATGGGCAGGCCGAAGGGCGTCGCCATTTCACACGACGCTTTGCGCCATTATGTGCAGTCGATGCGGCTCGCGCTCGGCGTCGCGCCCGCTGATCGCTATCTTCATACCGCCTCGATCGCGTTTTCCTCTTCCGTCAGACAATTGATGGTTCCGCTCTCTTTGGGCGCGACCGTCGTGCTCGCCACTTCCGAGCAGACGAAGAATCCGCTGGAGCTGCTTGTCCTGGCCCAGCGTCATGACGTGACGATCATGGACATCGTTCCGTCGTACTGGCGCAACATCCTGCACCTGCTGGGCGATCTGCCGCTGGCGACGCGACGGCAGATGTTGACGAACAAACTGCGATTGATCGTCTCGGCCAGCGAACCGCTCTGGTCGGACATCCCGAAAAACTGGTCGCACGAATTCGGCCCGCAAACGAGTCTCATCAACATGTTCGGGCAGACGGAGACGACCGGCATCATCACCGTCTATCCGATTCCAGATGTTCACGACGAGCGCGTGAAGGTCACACCCATCGGGCGTCCGATCGCCAACCGTCGTGTCTACGTCCTGGACGCGCAACTGAAGCCCGTCCCCGTCGGAGTGCAGGGAGAGTTGCACGTCGGGGGCTGCTCGCTCGGGCGCGGCTATCTGAATCGCCCTGAGTTGACGGCGGAAAAGCTGATTCCAGACCCCTTCAGCAATCAACCCGGCGCGCGTCTGTTTAAGACGGGCGACCTGGCGCGCTATCTGCCCGATGGTGATGTCGAGTTCATCGGTCGGCTTGACCAGCAGGTGAAGATCAGGGGATTCCGCGTCGAGCCGGAAGAGATCGAAGCGGTGCTGGTCGAGCACCCGGGAGTACGCACGGCGCACGTGATGGCCTACGGCGAAGTGTCTGGAGACAAAAGGCTGGCGGCCTACATCGTCGCACGCCAGCAGCCGGAGCCTTCGACCGTCGAGCTTCGCCAGTTTCTCAAAGGGCGCGTGCCAGAGTACATGGTTCCGTCGGCGTTCGTGTTGATGGAGGCGCTGCCGCGCATGCCGAACGGGAAGATAGACCGTAAGGCGCTGCCCGCGCCCGATGCGTCGCGGCCCGAACTCGAAACGAGCTTCGTGCTTCCGCGCAACCCGATCGAAGAGACGCTCTCCGGCATCTGGGCCAGAGTCCTCGGAGTCGAACAGGTCGGCGTGCATGACAATTTCTTTGAGCTGGGCGGACACTCGCTGCTCGCCACGCAGACCATCTCGCGCATACGCGAAGCCTTCCACATCGAATTATCACTGCGCCATCTCTTTGAAGAGCCGACTGTCGCAGGGCTCTCGCTGAGTATCGAGACGGCACTTAACAACGGGTACGGCCTGCAAGCGCCGCCCGTCGTCGCAGTCTCAAGAGACCAGTTGTTACCGCTCTCCTTTGCGCAGCAGCGCCTCTGGTTCCTTGACCAGCTTGAGCCCGGTAGCTCCTTCTACAACCTTCCAGCCGCCGTGCGCTTTCACGGCCAGCTTAATATCGCTACGCTCGAACGAACGCTCAACGAGGTCATCAGACGACACGAGGTCATGCGGACGGCATTCGACATCGTCGGCGAGCAACCCGTCCAGATCATCGCCCCGTCCATGACGTTGAGCCTGCCGGTCGTAGACCTCTCCGGGCTGCCGTTGGAAGAGCGCGAGGCAGAGGCCCGGCGTTTGATCATTGAGGACTCGCGCCGCCCCTTCGACCTCACACGCGGCCCGCTGGTGCGTTCCAGCCTGCTCCTTCTCTCCGAAGATGAATACGTATGGCTCTTGACCATGCATCACATCATCAGCGACGAATGGTCAACGGGCGTGCTCATACGCGAACTCGCGGACATCTATCTGGCCTATCGTGACGGTCAGCCGTCGCCGCTCGCGGAATTGCCGATTCAATACGCGGACTTCGCGCACTGGCAGCGAGAGTGGTTGCAAGGCGAAGTGCTCGACACTCAACTCGGTTACTGGAGGAAGCAACTGGCGGGAGCCCCGGCGATTCTCGAACTGCCGACAGACAGACCGCGCCCGCCCGTCCAGACCTACTCCGGCGGTCGTGCCTATTTCAGCGTGCCGTTGGAAGTGAAAGAGCAGCTTACGGCCCTGGCTCGCCGTGAGGGAGCGACGCTGTTCATGACCTTGCTCGCAGCCTTCAAGGTCTTGCTCTCTCGCTACACAGGGCAGGAAGAGATCGTCGTCGGCACTCCGATCGCCGGGCGCAACCGAGCGGAGTTGGAGCCATTGATCGGATTCTTCGTCAACACCCTGGTGCTGCGCACGGATGTCGGCGGCGAGCTTGGTTTCAGAGAAGTGCTGGGACGCGTCAGGGAAGGCGCGCTCGGTGCTTATGCGCATCAGGATTTGCCATTCGAGAAACTGGTCGACGAGTTGCAACCCGAGCGCGACATGAGCCGCACTCCTCTCTTCCAGGCCATGTTCGTGCTCCAGACAGCATCCCGCGAGCAAATCGACCTCCCGGGATTGCAGTTGAGCGCAGCCAAAGGCAGTGAGAACACAACCGCCAAGTTCGATTTGACGTTAGCGATGGCGGAAGCGCGCGACGAGTTGGGCGGGGCGCTGGAATACAACACGGATTTATTCGATGCGAGCACGATCGAGCGCATGCTGGCTCACTTTCGCATGCTCCTCGAAGCCGTCGCGCAGAGTCCCCAGCAGTCCATCTCATCGCTGCCACTCTTGAGCGCAGACGAACGCACCCAACTGCTCAGACAGTCGAATCAGGCAGGCGGCGACTATCGCACAGCGCAGTGCTTGCATGAACTGTTTGAAGCGCGGGCCCAACAGACCCCATCGGCAGTCGCCCTCAGCTTCGAAGAGCAGCAGTTAACATACGCACAGCTCAACGAGCGTGCCAACCAGCTCGCTCATCATCTTCTTTCTCTTTCTCTTCCGCCCGAAGCTCTCGTCGCCATCTGCCTTCAGCGCGGCGTCGAGATGGTGGTCTGCATGCTGGCCGCTCTCAAAGCGGGCGCAGCCTATCTGCCGCTCGACCCGGCCTATCCGCAGGAACGTCTCTCTTTTATGCTCGAAGATTCGCGCGCCAGCGTGTTGATCGGCGAGCAATCACTGCTCGCCGGGGGGATTGCCGGAGACATACAGACCATCGCTATCGACAGCGAGTGGGAGCAGATCGAACAACAGCAGGCGGAGAACCCGGGCTGTCTGGTGACGGCGCAGCAGTTGGCGTATGTGATCTACACCTCGGGATCGACGGGACGACCCAAAGGCGTGATGGTCACACACTCGAACGTGACACGGTTGTTCGCAGCGACAGCCGAGCAGTTCTCGTTCGATGACAAGGACGTGTGGACGCTGTTTCACTCCTACGCCTTCGACTTTTCGGTGTGGGAGATGTGGGGAGCGCTGCTGCACGGTGGACGACTGGTGGTCGTGCCGTACTGGGTGAGCCGTGAGCCGGAAGCCTTCTATCGCCTGTTGGAGAGCGAGCAGGTAACGGTATTGAATCAGACGCCGTCAGCCTTCCGGCAGTTGCAGCAGGCCGAACAGAGATTAAATAGAGAAGAAATAGGATTAGCGCTGCGAGCGGTGATCTTCGGCGGAGAAGCGCTCGACCTGCGGAGCCTGGAGCCGTGGATGACCAGGCACGGGGATGAGCGCCCGCAGTTGATCAACATGTACGGCATCACGGAGACGACCGTCCATGTCACTTATCGTCGCTTGACCTTGGCCGATCTGGACGCCTCCGCTGGAAGCTGCATCGGTGGGCCGATCACTGATTTACAACTCTATGTGCTTGATAAACAGATGCACCTCGCGCCCACGGGAGTCGCCGGAGAACTCTATGTCGGCGGCGACGGAGTGGCTCGCGGCTATCTGCACCGTCCTGAGCTGACCGCACAACGATTCGTGCCTGACCCCTTCTCCACAGAACCGGGCCAGCACCTCTATCGCAGCGGCGACCGCGCTCGCTATCTCGCCAACGGCGACATCGAATACCTGGGCCGCATCGACGAGCAAGTGAAAATCCGTGGGTTCCGCATCGAGTTGGGAGAGATCGAGACGCGACTGATAGAGCAGGAGCGAGTCAGAGAAGCAGTCGTCGTGGCGCGCGAAGATGAGCGTGGAGACAAACGTCTGGTCGCTTACGTGGTGGCCAAGGACGGGGAGACACTGACGGCCGATGAGTTGCGGAAGGCGCTGTCAGGAACGCTGCCGGAATATATGATTCCTGCCGTGTTCGTGATGATGGATGCGCTGCCGCTGACGCCTAACGGTAAAGTAGATCGACGCGCTTTGCCCGCACCGGATCAGGAGCGACCGGAGTTGGGACAGGCGTACGTCGGGCCGCGCACGGCGTTGGAAGAGATGCTGGTCGGAATGTGGGAGGAGTCGCTGGGGATCGATCATGTCGGCGTGCACGATAACTTCTTCGCGCTCGGCGGAGATTCGATCAGGGCGGCGATCTTTATTAATAAGCTGCAACAGACGCTTGAAGAATACATTCACGTCGTCGCTATCTTTAGCGCCACGACTGTAGCGGAGCTGGCGGTCTATCTGGAGCAGCGATACGGTGCGGCCGTGGCCAGAGTGTTCGGCATCGAACCGGGGCTGATCGACGGAAGCGGGCAAGAGCATAAGACATTAGAAGTGCTGAAGAGAGTGAGCCGGGAAGAGCCGTTGCTGATGTCCTATGCTCAGCAAAGACTCTGGTTTATCGATCAGCTACAGCCCGGTAGTGCCTTCTACAACATCTCGATGGGAGTGAGGCTGGAAGGGGCATTAGATATTGCAGCCCTGGAGCGCAGCTTTGGAGAAGTCATTCGACGCCACGAATCCTTGCGCACGACTTTCCAGATCATCGATGAACTGCCCGTCCAGGTAATCTCGCCAGCCGAGCCGGTGAAAATTGAAATATTGGATTTGCGAGATGAGGAAGAATCGGCCCGCGAGCGGATAATGGAAGAGAAGTTCGTCGCCGAGCGGAACGAGCCATTCATTTTAGAGCAAGGGCCACTGTTGCGCATGAAAATGCTGCGCAGCGGTGAAAGTGAATACGTCTTGATGGTGACGATGCATCACATCATCAGCGACGGGTGGTCGATGGGCATCCTGATTCGTGAGGTAGCCGAACTCTACAAGACGTACGCATCGGGCGAAGAGTCGGCGCTGCCGGAATTGGTCGTGCAGTATGCGGATTATGCGGCGTGGCAGCGGCAGTGGCTTGGCGACCAGGGGATTGCAGAACAGTTGGCCTACTGGAAGCAGCATCTCGCGGCTGCCCCCGTGCTTGAGCTTCCGACCGACCGCCCGCGTCCACCCATTCAAACCCAGAACGGAAATCGTCTAACCATCAACCTGTCGAAGAAGTTGGCGGAGAATCTCAATGACCTGAGCAGGCGTGAGGGCGTGACGCTCTTCATGACCTTGCTCGCGGCCTTCAAGGTCTTGCTCTCTCGCTACTCAGGACAGGAAGAGATCGTGATCGGCACTCCGATCGCCGGGCGCAATCGTGCGGAGTTGGAGCCCTTGATCGGATTCTTCGTCAATACCTTGGTGCTGCGCACGGATATCGGTGGCGCGCCTGATTTCAGAGCAGTGCTGAAGAGAGTGAGGGAAACGGCGACGGGAGCGTATGCGCATCAGGACGTACCCTTTGAGAAGCTGGTCGACGAGTTGCAGCCCGCGCGAGACATGAGCCGCACTCCTCTGTTCCAGGTGATATTCATGCTCCAGAACACACCGCGCGAACAGATCGATCTGCCGGGATTGAAGTTGAGTGCAGCCAAAGGCGGGGAGAACACGACGGCCAAGTTCGACATAGCGCTGCAAGTATTAGAGACCGAGCAGGGGCTCATCTGCTCGCCGCTTTACAACACAGACCTGTTCGATGCGAGCACGATCGAGCGGATGCTGGCTCACTTTCAGATGCTGCTC
>DATDFK010000013.1:0-74157 GCA_036522655.1 Pyrinomonadaceae bacterium
ACAAAATGGCGCTCGCCCCTTGTCATGCTTTTTTTCAGTTCTATGTGGCCGCAGGCAAGCTCTCATGTCAGTTGTATCAACGCTCAGCCGACACGCTGATCGGGCTTCCCTATAATCTATTAAGTTACTCGCTGCTGACTCACATGATCGCCCAGCAATGCGAGCTGGGCGTCGGCGATTTCATCTGGACGGGCGGCGACTGCCACATCTACCTCAATCATCTTGAGCAGGTGAGATTGCAGCTTACACGCGAGCCGTATCCGCTGCCCCAACTTATTATCAAGAGAAAACCGGATTCTATTTTAGATTACGAGTTTGAGGACTTCGAGATCGTCAATTACAGATTCCATCCCCACATCGCTGCGCCGGTAGCGGTCTAAGGATAACGGGCGTGAGCATTGGAACGAACTCGCTTGATTCTTGGCGCGGGTGTGCGATCAGATATAGACCACGACCTCGCCGGATAAATGCCCCTCGTACTTCTGAGAGCTATCGATAAAAACTTTTCCATGATTGGGCTTCACATCAAAGTGAGCCTCGCCATTGGCATTCGTCCATTCGCCGTGCGTCACTCCGCTCGAAAAGAGCGCATCAATCCCCAGTGCCACCTTCTTACCCTTGACGGGATTGCCCGAGCTTTTATGTATCACCTTGATTATCACCATCGCTTTTGCCTCCAGAAAAGCTTTCCATCTCCAAATCAACGAACCCGACGTTTATATAAGCGAAGAATAATGTCTCGTTGCCCGCCACGCAAAGCTTCAGCCGGTTGAGAACTCTGCTGAGCCGTCTTCTACACAGGCCGATGAAAGTCGTAAAGCGCCCCGGCGAGACTATCGTGTTGCCGGGGCGCTCTATTGTTTTATCAGCGGCGCTGGTCTGCCTTAAAAAAGCGCGCGACCTTGCGCGGCTCAAAGCTATCTGCCGTAATTGCCGCGCCCACCGCCGCCGCCGTTGCGATTCTCGCGCGGCTTGGCCTCGTTGACGTTCAACGCGCGACCGTTGACTTCCCTGCCGTTGAATTGCGCGATGGCTGCCGCGCCTTCTTCTTTAGAGGACATCTCGACGAAGCCGAAGCCGCGTGAGCGGCCCGTCTCGCGGTCTTCCACGACTGCGGACGACTCGACCGTCCCGGCCTCTGCGAAGAGTTGCTGTAGAGTCTCGCTCGAAGTCTCGAACGATAGATTACCGACGTAAAGTTTCATAGACATAAATGTGTTTTCCTCTCCACTATTAGGAGTGTAAAGAGAAGCTGCGAATCTAAGTGGCTTCGATGAAACGGTAGCAGCGAAGGCTTCGGGTTCGGATGCTCTTTTGCGGAGCGGCTTCTGTAAGTGAAAATCGGCCTGCTCTCGAACTATCCCAGAACGCCGCAGCCATTTTCCAGGCACGGGGCGCATCACCGTCAATACGCAAGAGAAGGATTTAACTAAAGCTTAGGATGCGCTCACGGGCGCAATGGTTGTCGTCAATCTCAGCCGTTCATGATCTTACGATATGCAACAAACAGATCGGAGAGCCTGTCAGCGGAAGCCGGGTCGTTCCGGGCAAGCAGAGTGATGATGTCGTCTCGCCCGGTTAACAATGGCCGTATCCCATCTCTCTGGGCCTGCGTGAAGGCGGAAGCATCACCCTTATCAATTTCCGCATTCAGGGATGTGAAGAACTGGCTGACAGCCTGGCGCGCGGGCTCATAATCGCCTCGTCGTGCGTCAATCACTGCCGAGGCGAGATTGCTTTGCGTCCTGACAAGCAACAGTTGGTGCTCCGACTCCGCAAGGCTTTTGGCGGACTCACGAGCCTTGAGCCACATTGGAACGAGCCCGAGCAGAAAGACCGCGAGCAGCACGACGGCATAGATGATAAAACGCTGCCTCAGCGGATTTGATTTGACGATTTCCGGCTGTACGTCTTCAGACATAACGAATCCTTTATATCATTACCTGCGAGCTGGCCGAGCCATTCACGCATCGCTTCGGTTAGACACGCCGCAGTTATTCGCCTATCCCATCCTTCTCATCCTGAGCATTTCCCTTTCGGCCATCTGTGCCGCCGTCACTAAGGAAAAGCGGCAGGTCTTTACCCAGCGCTTTTATCTGACGATCATCTTTCAGCGCCCGGCCTAACTCGTTACCGGCTTGCCAGTTCCGCGTATCCTCTTCGGAATTGAGCCCGGCTTCTACTCCCTGTTTGAACTCCGCCGTATTCGCGTCCACATGTAATGTTTCGTTCTCGTTCATAATAGTCCCCTTTGCAATAATGGGCCAGTCCGGCAAACAAATTTCCCGGCGGGCGCTTTCGCCTGAAGTTTCTCGATCAACTCCTGGTCAAATAGCCATCGCTTTCGTCTTTAATTATCCGGTAACACTCGCAGGAGACGGCTTCCAGTCCGGCACGGTCTAGGATTCTGATGATGCCGCGACTGTAGCTGATCAACTCTGCCTTTTGCAAAGCACCCGCAGCATGATTGACCCCCTCGCGCCTCACACCCAGCATGTTAGACATGAACTCCTGCGTCAGCCTGAACTCATCCGCCCGCAGCCGGTCGTGCGTCATCAATAGCCAGCGTGCGAGCCTCGCGTTGACCGTGTGAAAGCGATTGCAGGCAGCCGACTGGGAAACCTGCGTCAATAGAGAGTGCGAGTAGCGATGCAGCAGGCGGTGCAGCGCGCCGGAGTGTTGAGACTCCCGGCGCAAGGTCGCTGCCTTCATCCTCATGGCCGTGCCTGCGCCCTGCACCAGAGCCTGATTGCGTGAGACATCCACGCCCATGAAGACGCCTATGCCGACCATGCCTTCGCTGCCGACGATGCCCACTTCGAGCGTCGAGCGCTCACCCACTGCGGCAAGCAAAGAGATGATGGAGTCGTTGGGGAAATAGACGTGACGAACCCTCTCGCCGGGGTCGCAGAGAACATCGGCGAAACTCAGGCTCACGCCTTCCAGTTCCGGCAACAGGCGTTGATATTCCTTTGCGGGCAAGGCTGCGAGCAAACGATTAGCAACGCGTTCCGTTCGTTTTTGAGATGACAATAGCGTCTCCTTCGTATCCGTCCGTCACGGAAGACAACGGACGGCGCAAGAAGGAGATGGGTCGGGCTCGATCTAGGTGTCGAAAATTTGTCTAAAGGACAGTTATGCTGTTTATATCATGCGGCGGGGCAACTGTCCGTGCGCTAACACACATAGCCTGGGCGGGGTTTAGAACAAAGAGGTTTTCTATCCGAGCAGGCGGTCAAACTCGTCTTTAACTACGCGGTAACACTCGCAGACGGTCGCTTCCAGCTTCTCGCGGTCGAGAATCTTGATACGGCCTCTGACGTAGCTGATCAGGCCCATATCCTGCAACCGGCCTGCGGCCACGGTCACGCCCTCGCGCCGCACGCCCAGCATATCGGCTATCAGTTCCTGAGTCATGATTAACTCGTCCGCCTGTATGCGGTCGTGGCTCAACAGGAGCCAGCGGCAGAGCTGCTGTTCCACCGAATGTAGACGATTGCAAACGGCCGTCTGTGAGATTTGTGTAATGAGCGCCTGCGTATAGCGAAGCAGTGAGCGTTGGAACTGGCCGCCCCGCGCAAACTCGTCTTGCAACACCTTCGCCTTCATCCTGATCACGCCTCCGGCGCTCTGCACGACGGCGCGATTGGGCATCGTGCTGCCTCCCATGAAGAGGGCGATGCCGACAACGCCCTCGTTACCCGTCATCCCCATTTCGGCCGTCGCGCCGTTTTCCATGATATAGAGCAGAGAGATGATTGCCGTGGTCGGGTAATAGACGTAATCGAGGTGTCCGCCGGATTCGTAAATGACCTCGCCGAGAGGAAAGGAGAGGGGCTCAAGGTGTGGGAGAAGGCGTTCATACTCCTCGCCGGGAAGCGCAGCGAGAAGCCTGTTTTCAATCATATGAGGAGGTCTGGCAGAGACGGACATGAGTGGTCTCCAAGCTGTGTTTCCCTTGAAAAAGTGCTTTTGGCGTGTCGAGAAACCACGGCTCTGAAACGATGGGAAGTAGGTCGTTTGAGGAGCAACTCCAATGTAAACAGCTAGGCGCAAGAGAGAATATCATATATGTGCTCTAGCGCACAGACAGTCCATCCTGCACAGGCTACCATCTTGTGAAAGGGGTTAAGAAGATGAATAGAAAGATTATCGGACAGGTGCTGATGGCGTTCGGCGTCGCTTGCGGGCTTATTTACGTGCTTACCTCGTTACTCCGTGGCGAGACCGTCCCTGTTGCTTTGAGCATGGCATTAATATACGGAGGAATCATTTCTCTCATCGCCGGGCTGGTATTTTATGGTCTGGCAGGAGTCAGGAGATTGCCTTCAGGCAGGAGATACTGAAAAGGGGAGCGATGGTGAGTGCGTCCGGCGTGCGTATCGTCGCGGTAAAGCTTGAAAGAATGAGCTTCGCGCCCGTCAGGGATGAGCTTCGCTTCAATGTCTCAGACGATGGTTGTTGCCCGGTCGGCGGGAATCTGCGACCTTGAGCTTTCCTCCGACGCAGCCATACGCTTTACCTTCTTGAGCTCCGTTCCCTTAATCCCAAAATAAGTTGCCATCTGGATAATCTGTCTCGGGTCTACGAAGTCACTCGGGTTGGAGCAGAATCTCTCTATGCCGGGGCCAAACTCGCGGCAACTCATCCCCTTGGCGATAGTAAGGCCGAGACGACATCTACCATCCGGCCCATACTGTGAACAGAACTCACAAATTATCATGGTCAGCTTTCCTTAGAGCGTCCGTGTCGTTTCGTGATTGGAAGTACCGGGCGAAACTGTCGGGCCCGCGCCCGTCGAATCCGAGTTAAAGCTCTCGGATGTAGCTTATCACCGGCTCGTCAGTGTCCGATCGCTATCCGTTGAAAGCGCGTCTTCCCTTCCCTGTCCTGCCACGAAATATCCAGCACGTAAGGTTTGACTTCACCCGCTATCACTTTGAGGCGTGCCAACTGGTCATGCGAGGCATCCGTCGGTTTGCCGTCAATCCAGGTTCGATGGGCCAGGATAGCTTTCTCTTTTGGACGGATAGACTTTATGTCCTCAAATTTAATATGAGCGCGTGAAGGGCCGCCGCCGGTAATCTCTTCATCTTTGAGAAAAACGGTGAGAATCTCGACACCTTCGAGCGTCTGGTCAGTGGCATTCATCAATTCTAAAAGGACTTTCGATTCGGTCTCTATCAACCTGGCGATGAAGGGTTCTTCTGTCTTGCCGATAATAGTCATAAAATTTTCTCTGCTCGCAACCGGGCCACGTTTAAGCGTTAAGGCTTTCAGGGTTTCTCAGACACGCGGTTGGTGAGCTGTTGACTTCAGGTGATCCGGGGAATTCCAGAAAGACTGAGAAGGGAGTGAGCCAGGCTCTATTCGGCTCTATCTTGGACTCAATTGTGATGGATGTCAATTTCGGGTTCGTATCTCGCGCTATACATCAAGGGAACTCGAACGCTACAATGACGCGATCAGAGAGTTCGACTTCGAGATAAGGAACACCGCGCGCGATGGCGATCATCGGTATCGTTGCCGTAGACACGCAGGGAGCGATCGGCAAGGGCGGCAGTCTGCCCTGGCACTACTCCTCGGATTTACGGTTCTTCAAGCAACAGACACTGGGCCATGCCTGTGTGATGGGCCGACGAACATGGCTCTCGCTCAAGAAGCCGCTGAAAGAAAGGCTCAACATAGTCCTGAGCAGGTCGCCCGACGTGGAGCCGCCGCAAGAATCCGTCATCCGTCTCAGAGACCGCGAATCCGTGCTTTCATTAAAACCATATCTCGCCTGCGACCTCTTCATCATCGGAGGCCATCAGGTCTTCCGCGCCTTCCGCGATGACATAGAGAGATGGATCGTCACCGCAGTCCCGCTGACAGTCGAAGGCGCTGACACTTTTATGCCCCCGGATTACCTTCAGGGATTCGGGCCGGTTGATTCCCTCGCGCTCGAAGAAAATCTCAAGGTCACATTTTACGAGAGAGCGCCGAGCCGCAACACGGAGGAGTAGCCAGGGCGGATTACCCGGAGTGACACAGTAAGCCCCTGAAAGGGGCGCGCAGATTGTAGCCCACGGCGCAAGCCTTGGGAATGCATTGCCAAACGAAGTTAAGCCCCGAAGGGGCGTAAGAAATTCGAGTTGAGAATCTTACGCCCCTTCGGGGCTCTCTCTTTATCGTCTGCTCTATTCCCATGACTTGCGTCATGGGCTACAGTCTTGCGCCCCTTTCAGGGGCTTGGAATAGCGGCCATTATTCGTTGACGGCTTCTCTTAACTGCGCGTATTGCCGGTCGGCGCGTCGAGCACGTCATGACGTGTGAGGATGCCGGTGATGCGCCCGTACTCTTCGACCAGCACCGCCGGGCTCACCTGTAGCTGCCGTATGACTTCCGCCGAGCTGGCGTCCACGTCCAGAACCGGGAAACCCGCTTCCATCACTTCGCTGACCGTAGATTCGAGCACCTCGCGATTGCCGAGCACTTTGCCGAGCACTCGATTCTCGCGCAGCGAGCCGACCGAGCGACCGTCCTCAAGGACTGGCAACTGCGTCAGGCCGTACTCGTTCATCTTGGCGAGCGCATCGGCGACAAGATCAGCCGGAGTCGCCGTGATGAGCGTCGGTGGAGAGTTCTGTCCTTTCGTCTCTTTGATCAGACCGGCGGTGATCTTCTGTGGCTCAAGCAGCCGCTTCTCCTTCATCCACTCATCCGAATGAAACTTGGTCAGGTAGTGCTCGCCCGTATCGCAGACGATGAAGACGACGACCGATTGTTCGTCAAGGTCGCGCGCCACGCGCAGGGCCGCCGCCAGATTCGTTCCCGTCGAGCCGCCGCAGAATATCCCTTCCAGGCGGCCAAGCTGTCTTGAGAGATCAAAGGATTCGCGGTCGGTAATATTGATGACCTCGTCCACGTACCTGATGCTGACGTTGTCGGGCACGGTCTGTTGACCTATGCCTTCAACCAGATAAGGGGTCGCCTCGATGACTCTTCCGGTCTCCTTGTAGGTCTTGAAGATGGAGCCGTAAGGGTCTGCGCCGATGACCCTGATGTTCGGGTTCTTCTCTTTGAGAAAGCGACCCGTGCCCGAAATGGTTCCGCCCGTACCGATGCCCGCGACGAAGTGCGTAATGTGGCCCTCTGTCTGTTCCCAGATTTCCGGCCCGGTCGTCTGGTAATGCGCCAGAGGATTGGCCGGATGAGAATACTGGTCTGGGTAGAAGGAGTTCGGAGTCTCGGCGGCGATGCGCTGGGCCGTCGAGACATAGTGATCGGGCGTGCCGGGTTTGGCGGCGGCGGGCGTGACGACGACATCCGCGCCGAGCGCCTTCAGATAACGAACCTTTTCCGTAGAAGCTTTGTCGGTCATGACGAAGATACAGCGATAGCCTTTGACGGCTGCCGCGAGTGCCAGGCCGATGCCCGTATTGCCCGACGTGGCCTCGACGATCGTGCCGCCCGGTTTGAGCGTGCCGTCGCGCTCGGCGGCCTCGATCATCGCGCGCCCGATGCGATCTTTGACGGAGAATCCGGGATTGAGATTCTCCATCTTGGCGAGCACAGTCGCCCGCAGCCCCTGCGTCAGCCGGTTGAGCTTCACGAGCGGCGTACGACCGACGAGCCCCAAAACGTTTTCATAATATTCCATTAACAGAACCTCTCCCATGCACCTTTTGAACAGAGTGATCTCTCTATTTATACAACGGAATCCTCATTCTTCACCATCGGTTTCTATTCTCCGCGACAATTCGCTGAGATGCGTTTGCGGGTCAAAGTCCGGCTCCGCGCGACCTTTCAACACTTCAAGGATGGCGTCGCCGTACGGGTCGTCGCTTGCTCCGCCGTAGACGCTCGGCTGTTCAAGGATGGGCACGCTCAGCAGTGTCACGAGACAGCCCAGTATCATCCATAGCAGCGCCTCTCTTCCGCTCACGTTCGGATTGAAAGCGTAAATCTGAAGGCGGTCTGCATAGGCGTCGTCGCAGAGCTTTTTGAATTCCTGTTCCGAGATTGTAGACATAGCTTGTGCGCCGTCGAGTCTCCGCATCCTCGCTGCTACTTCGAGCCGTCATCCTGATCTCTCAACTCCGACCCGGCGCGTGGCCGCTCCGTCGTCCCCTTCTCTGTCGTCCGGCCTTGCTCTGCAACGGGCGGGCTTGAGTCTTTCGTTGAATGACGGCTGAGATTATCTTCCGCCTCCTCGACGGGTTGTCCGGTGGTCTCGTCCAGCGATGGGCCCGAACCGGCATCCACGGCTTGACCTTGTTTCTCGTTTGGATTATTCATCAGTTCTCCCCTCTAAAGCATAACCTGCCAGCGGCTCTCGCACGGCGCTTTACTCTATGCTTTACTCTATCATGAGATAAAAGCTTAAAATGAAAGTGCGCGACGAGCGCTGCTCCCCTGTTTGAACAGTTCACACTGTTTCGGCCAGTCAAGTCAACCGGAGAGTATTGACGTTACATGAATCTGCGTAAACTTTGCGAATCGTTAAGGGAATCATACATGCCCGGCTTTCCAGACCGTAGTGCGCTCCGCGTTGTGAAGGGATGCGCGCTGGTTACGTGTCTCCTGCTGCTGCTTTCGGGGGCCGTCGCCGCAGCGCCGAACTGGTCTACGAAGCTGGACGGGCGCGTTCTTTTCTACCAGGCGACGGAGTTGGGCGTGCTTGTCGTCGCAACCGAGCGCTCGCTCTACGCAGTGGACGGCGAGTCGGGCGATATACTGTGGCGGCGCAAGAATCTGCGACTGGACGAGACGGACATTGCGCCAGTGCCCGGCACAGACCTCGTCCTGTTAAGCCTTGAGCGCGGCGATAAGACGCGCATGGAGGCGACAGACCTGCTCACGGGCGAAACCATCTGGCAAAGCGAGAAGGCGCGCGGCGCGGTCATGCAGATGGCAGTCGATACTGAGGCAGGTCTGCTGGCCGTCGTCCTTGTGCGCGATGCGCGAGATGAGCGTGCGCGCGAAGGGTTCAAACGCAAGCCCGTCGCACACGTGTTCGATCTGGGCTCGGGGCGAGAACTCTGGAAGCGTGAGCTTGAAAGCGAAGTCGAGATGATGCCGGTCGCCTGGAGCGAAAAGGATAAGACATCTTACACGCTCGATAATTATCGCCCGCCGGTATTTCTCGACAATCGCCTCTACCTCTTTTACGAAGGCGTCACGTCTCTGGACATGCGTACGGGCAAGGAGCGGCAGCGCGAAAAGTTTCGCGTCAACGAGGAAGGACTGGCGCGCACGGAGGCCGACCCTGTGCTGGACGAGCGTTACATCTACACGACCGGGCGCGGGCACGTGCGCGCCGTCTCGCGCCGCACGGGCGAAGAGGTTTGGGAGGCGAAGGATTTGGGATTGACGCCCGAGATGGTGCTCGTGCGTGATCATCTCTACGTGCGAACGGGCGGGCAGTTCACGCGGCTGCAAGACGGCGAAACGGTCGAGCGCGGCCCTTACGGCGTGAGCGCGATAGATACAGCGAGCGGCAAAATCCTCTGGCGTTACAAGGGAGCGGATAAGGGTATCACCAACCTCGCCATGCCCGACGATTCGACGATCATCATCGCCGACCGCGACGACCTGATCTTTCTCGATGCTCAGACCGGAAAGCGACGCGCAAAGAGTTCTCATCACGTCGAGCGGGCCGCTTTCGTCCTGATCAACGAGCGCGGCGAAGGGGTCGTCGGTGGCCGTGACGAGATAGCGGGCTTTGACCTTACAAGCGGCCGCGAAAAGTGGCGCGCAAGGCACGAGCCGCCGGGACGCGGGCTACTGCGCACGCTGGGCGCGATCGCCGCGCGTGCCGCCTCGCTCTATTTTCGTTATGGCGGAGCGGCAACGACGGCCTTTCGCGGCGTACAACTCGCTCGATCGATCAGCACTTTGAGCACGCTGCGCTGGTCTGGCCTTGCTTCGCGTGTGGCGATGCCGAATCTGACCACGCTCGCCACAGACCAGGCGCGTGATTACGTGACGACGCGCTTCGTGCCCTTCGGCATCGCTGCGCGCGTGGGCCAGAGACCTTCTGCGCCGACCGTCAGAGCGCCGAGCATCCCCGGCCCTTCGCGCGAAGACATACAGGAACGACTGCTCGACCGGCTAGACCCGGCGAGACAGCTTGAGCGGCTCTCGCGTTTTCTCTGGCGGCGGCGTCGTCTGGCCGCGCTACGCGGCGAGTGGATGTATTACTACACGGACTTGAGAGGCGGGCGCGGGCTCGCCGGAGTCAACGTCAATACCGGAGCGACCGAGCGCGCCGTTCGTTTGAGCGACCCGGACGAACGTTTCATCGCGGATGAAGCGACCGCACTGCTCTACACTGCCAAAGATAATCGCCTGCTCGCCTACGGCCTGGGCGGAGGCGGCGAAGAGTGAGGCGCTTGATTTATGGCTGAATCAAGTGGCTCGTCGAGAAGCTCCGCTTCTGAAAGGATGTGCCGAATATACGAACGCGCGGGACGGGTGAAACTCGATCATGATTATCATTGACGGCTCATTCGGAGAGGGCGGCGGCCAGATCATACGCACGTCGCTGGCGCTATCTTTGGTGACGGGTAAAGCTTTTCGCATCGAGCGCGTGCGCCCAAGGCGCGACAGGCCGGGCCTTCAGCGTCAACACCTGACGGCGGTGACTTCAGCCGCCGAGATCGGTCGCGCGGAGACGAGCGGCGCGAGCATCGGCTCCGCGCAGTTCACCTTCACCCCGCGCGGGGTGACGCCCGGCGATTACACTTTCAGCATCGGCACTGCCGGAAGCGCCACCCTCGTCCTACAGACAGTGCTTCCGCCGCTCATGATCGCCGCGCTCCCGAGCCGCATCACGCTCGAAGGCGGAACGCATAATGTGCACGCGCCGCCGTTTGAATTTCTCGCCGAAACGTTTCTCCCGCTCGTCAGCCGCATGGGCCCAAGGGTCGGGGCGGAGCTTCAACGCTACGGCTTTTACCCGCCCGGCGGAGGCCGCTTCGAGGTCTCGATCGACCCGGCGACGGAGCTGAAGCGGCTGGACATTCCCGAGCGTGGGCCCATACGCAGCAAGCGCGCAAGGGCTCTCGTCGTCAATCTCCCTCCCGGCATCGGTCACAGAGAGCTGGGCGTCATACGAGAGAGGCTGGGGTGGAGCGATGAGCAGTTGGAGGTCGCCACTTCGACGAACGCTTTCAGCCCGGGCAATGTCCTGACAATCAGGATTGAGAGCGAGCATCTGACGGAGATCATCACGGGGATTGGCGAGCGCGGAGTGCGCGCCGAAACGGTTGCGGAAAGGGCTGTCGCGGAGACTGAGGAGTATCTTGAGACGGGCGCGCCTGTAGGTGAGCATCTGGCAGACCAGTTGCTCATTCCGCTGGCGCTGGCCGGAGGCGGCTCATACCTGACCGGCCCGCTCTCTCTGCACACGACGACCAATATCGCTATTATCAGGAAATTCCTCGACGTTGACATCAAGACAGAGCAGGTTTCAGACCGCGTCTGGAAAGTAGAAGTGGAAAGGTCTTAGCGGCGTATGATCTTTGCCGCCAGCGTGAGAATGGAGTGATGGAGGATGGAGGTTAAGTACAGGCCCGTTCATGAAACGGAGATAGACGAGACGGTTGGAATCTTCCTGACGGCTGTCGCGGATATGTACCGGCGTCACGGCATCAATACGCCCGCGCCGGAACGCTCTGTGATCGAGACCTATTATCGTCACACCTTCGAGACGGGCATCTATTATGTGGCCGAAGTGGACGGCCGATTAGCGGCTGTCTGTCATGCAGTGGTGCGTGATCGTTTGTGGTTTCTCTCCGGCTTCTGGATGCTCCCGGAGTTCCAGCGGCAGAAGATCGGCGGGCGGCTCCTACGGCTCGTCCGTGATGAAGGCGAGCGCGCGGGCGCGCATACATTCTTCACCTGGTCGTCGGTTGACACGACGGCGATGGCCGGCTACATGAAGATAGGCATGCTGCCTGGCTACCAGATACTTACCTTCGGCGGCCCGCTACAGCGAGAACTGACGGAGCAGCGCGCAGGTTACGAAGCGCAACCGCTGGAGATAGCAAACGCGATTGACATGGACAGGCAGGTGCGCGCCACCGGGCGAGAAGTAGATCACAGGTTCTGGCTCGCGCAGCCGACGTTTCAGGGACGGCAACTCACGAGCGGCGGTCGCATCGCCGGTTACTACTACATCAATCGTGGAGTGATCGGCCCGGCGGCGTGGGCCCATCCGAATGATGGTGAGGCTCTGCTCGAAGCAGCGTGTCGTGAAGCGGCGCTTGATGCGTCGCAGGTGAGATTGATGATACCGGGCGTCAACCACACGGCCATTCGTTTCGCGCTCAATAGCGGTCTGCGGCTCGTCGCCTACTCTCATCTTTTGACGAGCGCGCCCTTCGGCCTGATGGAACAATATCTCTCCTCGGGCCCATCTCTATTTTAGAAAGGTCAGTGCGGCAGGCGGCACTGAC
Source organism: Pyrinomonadaceae bacterium (assembly GCA_036522655.1). Classification (GTDB taxonomy): domain Bacteria; phylum Acidobacteriota; class Blastocatellia; order Pyrinomonadales; family Pyrinomonadaceae; genus DASQYE01. The sequence continues at coordinate 12,445 of DATDFK010000013.1, forward strand.
TAAGCTCAGGGGTTTCGAGATGCGAGATTTGGATGAGGTCTTCACGGCCCTGAACACTTCGGACTTTCGCCGTCGCTTTCGCCTGCGCGGGAAAGAGCTGGACTATCTGCGGCAGAAGGGGCTCGGCGTCATCCTCGAACACGCGACTGATTTTATAGAGAAGCGGCTGGCCCCGGCACATCCCGCCAACGACGGCAAGCAAACGCCCATGCGCAATCATCCGGTCTTCATCGCGCAGCACGCGACCGCCACCTGCTGCCGGGGCTGTCTTGAGAAGTGGCACAGGATTCCCAAAGGCCACGCGCTTGAGCCCGAAGAGAAACTCTACGTACTCTCAGTCTTAAAAAGATGGCTCGAAAAGCAAGGATGAAGGATGAAAAGAAAGCTTCACTAACTTAATAGCTTTTCCTTCATCCTTCATCCTTCCGCCTTCATCCTTGCTCTTAAAGTGGGAGACGGATGTGCGCCTGGCAGCCGGGGCCTGTGAGTCTGTTTTCCAGGGTGAGGGAGCCGCCGTGGGCCTCTGCGATCTGGCGGCTGAGGACAAGGCCGATGCCTGTGCCCGCCGGTTTGGTGGTAAAGAAGGGCACGAAGAGATTGGCCGTGTTGGAGAGTCCGGGCCCTTCGTCTTCGATGATCACGTCGAGGTGCGTGCCGTTCCTAGCCCACCCGACGCGGACAGCGCCGCCCGTTTCCAGCGCGGCGTCAACAGCATTGTGCAGTAGATTGATGAGCATCTGATCTAACTGGTCGCCGTCGGCGTGGATGGTGATTTCGGGGCCGGGCGCAACCAAGACATTGAGCCGCGTCTCCAACCCGACGGCACGCTCTATCCAGGCGCTGACATTGAGCGGAGCGAAGCGCGGCTGCGGCAGGCGGGCGAGGCGCGAGTAGGCTTCCATAAAACGTGAGAGGGCTTCGGCGCGCGCCGCGATGACGGCAAGGCCGCGTCCCATGTCCTCGTCCCAATCGGCGGGGCGCGGCTCGCGCACGAGCAGGCTTTCCAGACTCCCGGCGATCGACTTGATCGGGGCGAGCGAGTTGTTCAACTCGTGGCCCAACACGCGCACGAGGCGTTTCCATGCCTGGCGCTCCTCTTCGCGCAAAGCGCGGCTCAGGTTCGAGAGCACCAGCAATTGATGCGGCAGCCCGTGCTCGCGGAAAGTGCTGCGGCTTACGCCCCAGCGTCCGGTGCCTTCGTCGGAAGTGATTTGCAGCGTGCGCGTCGCCGCGCCACGCAGGCAATCATCCAGCCCTAGCTCTGTGGCGCTGCTGCCGAGAAGACGCTCGGCGGGTTGGGCCAACAGGCGCTCGCCCGCGCGGTTGACCAGCCGCAAACGCTCGTCCGGGTCAAAGGCGAAGATCGCCACGTCGATCTTCGACATCACCGTGCGCAGCAACGCGGTCGCCTCCATCGCGCCCAATCGCTGCTCGCGCAGAGTTTCGCCGAGCGCGTTGACCTCTATCATCACTTCGCCCAGGGCGTCGCGGTGGTCGGCCCCGCGCGCGCGAATCGAATAGTCGCCTTCGCGCAGCGCCGCCAGAAGATTCGAGAGAGTTTGCAGCGGACGAACGACGCGCTCGCGCAGGGCGAAGGCGAAGCCCAGCCAGATGGCCGCGATGAAGAGCGTGAGTGTGAGCTGAACTTTTGTGGTGTATCCGCCCGTCCATAACAGCACGAGCGAGACGAACGTGCCCGGCAGGCCCGACAGGAGGGCCATCAGGATAACGCGTCGCTCGTGAGTCAATCCAGGGTCTTTGGGTTTGGATTTCGGATACGGAGCGTAGATTTCGTCTCCCGTCCAAAATCTGATCTTTTTCATAGGCCGTAGCGTTGCAGGCGACGGTACAGGGCGCTGCGGCTGAGGCCGAGGGATTGCGCTGCCTGGCCCACGTTTCCATCAAAGCGGGCCAGGGCTTTCTGTATCAGGAAGGCTTCGACTTCCTCCAGGCTCATATCTTCGAGGCGGCGCGAGCCCTCGCGCGAACCGCGCTGCAAGCCTATGTCACGCACGCCCACTCTATCACCCTGCGCCATCAGCACGGCTCTCTCCACAGCATGTTCCAATTCCCTGACGTTACCGGGCCAAGGATAATCCAAAAGCGCGCGGTTTGCAGCGTCGTCGAAGCCGGTCAGCCTTTTTCGATAGCGCTGCGCGTGCTGGCGCAGAAAGTGGTCTGCGAGGAGCGGGATGTCTTCCGTTCGCTCGCGCAGCGGCGGGAGGTTGATCTCGACCGTGTTAAGACGAAAGAGCAAGTCCTGACGAAAGCGTCCCGACGAGACCTCTTCGTCAAGGTTGGCGTTGGTGGCCGAGAGCACGCGCACGTTGACGCGCCGCGTCTTGGACGAGCCGACGCGCTCGAACTCGCCCGTCTCAAGCACGCGCAGGAGCTTCGGCTGTTTGTTGACGGGCACGTTGGCTATCTCGTCAAGAAAGAGCGTCGAGCCGTCGGCCAGCTCGAAGCGACCGACGCGATCAGCCTTGGCGTCGGTGAAAGCGCCCTTGACGTGGCCGAACAGCTCGCTCTCGAAGACTCCTTCGGAAAGACTGCCTGCGTCCACCGTGACTAAAGGTTTCGCGGTGCGTGCCGAGATAGAGTGAAGCGTCTGCGCCACGACCTCCTTGCCCGTACCGTGCTCGCCCGTAATCAGGACGTTGGCCTCCGATGGGCCCACGTGAGCGATCAGTTCAAGCACGGGTTGCATGGCGCGCGACTGTGCGATCAAGGTCGGGCGCGATTCGTCTTCGCGCAGCAATTGGTTTTCCGCTTCGAGGCGCTGCCCGCGTCGCAAAGCCTGCCCCAGCTCGATCTGTGTACGCAGGATGGAAAGCAGGCGCGCGTTCTCCCAAGGCTTCTGGACGAAATCTCGCGCGCCGCGCCGCATCGCTTCGACCGCCACTTCGACGCTGCCCCATGCGGTCATGACGACGACGGGCAGTGTGATGTCGGCAGCCTGTATGCGCGATAAGAGGTCTAAGCCCTCCTGGCCGGAGGTCGTGTCGCGCGCGTAGTTCAAATCCATCAACAGTAGATCGAAGTCACCCGTTTCGAGCTTGGGTAGCACTTCCGCCGGAGACGTGACGGTCTCGGTCTTAAAGCCCTCGCCTTTGAGCAGCAGCCGGAGCGCTTCAAGCACGTCGCGCTGATCGTCTGCGATCAGAATCCGGCGGTTAGATGTTTCGGAAGTCTTCATGTAGTGGTCGAAATTCTTATCACGGTCATCGTCGGCGCGCAACACCGGCACGAGCCCATGCGGCGCGACAACCAGCGTCTTATTGTAATCGTTATCGGCTCGCAACTCGAACGCCGCGCCTCTCTTCGGGCGCGCCCTCCCGGAATTTAATTTAGAGAAAAAAAGTCAGCCGCTCTACTCGTAACGGAGCGCGATCATCGGGTCTACCTTCGTCGCCCTGCGCGCAGGGATGTAGCAGGCCAGCAAAGCCACGGCCAGAAGGAGCGCGGAGACGACCGCGTAAGTCAGCGGGTCTGTGGCCGTCACGCCGTAGAGCAGGCTTGTCATCAAACGCGTCAAGGCGAACGACGACAGCAGGCCGATCGAGACTCCGATCATGGTGAGCGTCATGCCCTGGCTGACGACCATCTTGAGCACGTCACGGCTTTGCGCACCCAACGCCATGCGTATGCCTATCTCGCGCGTGTTCTGGCTGACGGTGTAAGACAGTACGCCGTAAATCCCCATCACGGACAAGACCAGCGCGAGCGCCGCGAATGTGCCCAGGAGCAGCATGTTATAACGACGGCCGGCGACAGACTTCTCGAAGACTCTCTCCATCGGCTCGAACTCAACCGGCAGGTTTTTGTTGATCGCCCTGACCTCGCCGCGCATGACGGGGACGAGGCTCGCAGGCTCGACACCTGTTCGCAGCACGACCGTCATCTCAAAGGCACGACGGGGCCGCTGCATGTAAGGCACGTACAGCTCAGACGAAGCTTTACCCTCCAGGCCGGAATGCCTGACATCACCGACGACGCCGACGATGGTCATCCACCTCTCGGCAATGGCATCCGTCAGCGATCTGGCATCCATGCCTGATCGGATGCGTTTGCCGATCGGGTCTTCGCCGGGGAAGGTCGCGTTGGCGACGCGCTCCGAGATGATGGCGACGGGAAGCGAGCTCTCATTATCCGCCTCTGTGAACGCGCGGCCTTTGATGATGGGGATGCTCATCGCCTGAAAATAGCCTGGGCTCGTGATGCGAAAACCTCCGTAGCCGCCCTGCTCTCTGGCTCGTCCCTCGACCTCGAAGCCGCCGTTGATGTTGACGCCGCCGAGCGGCAGATTATTGATCATGCCCGCCGCTTCGACGCCCGGAACGCTTCCGGCGCGTCCCAGCAATTGCCGGTAGAACGCGACCACCTGCTGCTCTTCCTTATACTCGCTCTGCGGAAGCGCGATCTGCATCGTGAGCACATGCTCGGGATTGAAGCCGGGATTGGTTTGCATCAACCGCCAGAAGCTCTTCATCAAAAGCCCCGCGCCGATTAAGAGCACCAGTGTCAACGCGACTTCGGAGACGACCAATGCGCTGCGCAGCAGGCTGGAGCCGCCCGTGGGGGTCTGCCCGCCCTGCTTGAGCGCCACTTGCAGGTCGGGTGTGGAAAAACGCACCGCCGGTAGCAGCCCGAAGATCAGGCTCGTCAGTAAAGAAACTCCGAGGGTGAAAGCGAGCGTCCGGCCATCGATACCTATCTCGCCGAGACGCGGCAGCGACTCGGGGCTCAGAGCGACCAGTGGGCCCATGAGCCAATCGGCCAGCAGCAGCCCGAGCGCGCCGCCCATCAAAGACAGCAGCAGGCTCTCCGTCAACAACTGCCTGACGATTCGCCAGGGGCTCGCACCGAGCGCCGTGCGCACGGCGATCTCCTTCTGTCGCCCGAGCGCGCGTGCGAGCAGTAGATTCGAGACATTGGCACACGCGATCAAAAGCACGAACCCGACGGCTGCCAGCAGCACGAGCAAGGCCGGGCGGACTGAGCCGACCAGTTGGTCTTGCAGGGAGACCACGCGCGCGCCCATCCCCCGATTGTCTTCCGGGTACTGCTCGGCCAGGCGCGCTGCGATCGCGCTCATCTCTGTCTGCGCCTGCTCAAGTGTTACGTCCGGCTTGAGACGCGCGATGCCCACGAAGTTGTGCGACGAGCGCGTGCTGGTGTCGCTGCCGAGTTGTTCTTTGGCCAGCCACAGGTCTGTGTCCGAAGGGAAGCTGAAATTCTGCGGCATGACGCCGATGACATTAAAGCTGGCGTCGCCGAGGTTGAGCGTCTTGTTCGTGAGGTCTGCGTCGCCGCTCAGGCGTCGCTGCCAGAAAGCGTAACTGACGACCACGGAGGGAGTCGCGCCCGCGCGATGATCTTCAGTGGAAAAGGTGCGGCCCACCAAGGGCGCGACGCCCAGCACTTTGAAGAAGTCCTGGTAGACGGCGACGGCGAAGGCGCGCTCGGGCTCGTTGCCGCCGGTGACGGTCATTTTCCCGCCCCAACGCCCGCTGTAAGCCGAAAAGGATTCAAACGAGCGGCTCTGCTCGCGCCAGTCAACGAGGTTGAGATGCGAGACGTGAATATTCGGGTTTCGATCGCTGGCCTGCCATAAGACGACCAGCCTGTCAGGCTCAAAGTAAGGCAGGGAACGTAAGAGCACGCCGTTGACGACAGAGAAAATGGCCGTGTTCGCACCGATGCCCAAGGCCAGAGTCAACGCGGCCACAAGCGTAAACCCTGGCCGCTGCCACAACATACGCAGACCATACCTCATGTCCTGCAAGAGTGTTCCCATCAAGCAACCTCCAAAAGCAAGGATGAAGGATGAAGGATGAAGGATGAAGTAAAAGCAATTTGCGCCGCAGGCTCAACGCGCCGTTCGCTCAACCCTTTTCATCCTTCATCCTTCATCCTTCATCCTTTCACTCGTATCTTAGCGCTTCCATCGGGTCGATGCGCGTGGCGCGACGTGCGGGGATGATGATCGCCAGCAGTGCGACCGCGCTCAAGACCAGTGCCACCACACTGAACGTCCAGGGGTCTGTCGCCGTCACGCCGTAGAGCAGGCTTGTCATCACGCGCGTCAGCGCGAAGGCCGCGACGAGACCGATGACGACTCCGGTCATGGCGAGCGTCATGCCCTGACGGACGACCATCCGCAGCACGTCACGGCTTTGCGCGCCTAAAGCCATGCGGATGCCTATCTCGTGTGTGCGCTGCGAGACCGTGTAGGCCATCACGCCGTAAATGCCTATGGCGGAGAGCGCGAGCGCAAGCGCGGAGAAGACCGCGAGCAGCAACATGATAAAGCGACTTTGCGCGACCGCCTTCGAGAGACGCTCTTCCATCGTCTTGATGTCGAAGACGGGCTGATCCTTATCTATGGCCAGAACCTGCTCGCGTATCGCGGCGATCATACTCGCAGGGTCGGAGGATGTGCGCACGACGAGGGTCATGAAATTTCTGGGAGCCTGCCTGTAGGGGACAAAAACCTCCGGCTTGGCTTCCGCATCGAGTCTCTCATGTTTGACATTGCCGACGATGCCGACGACCTCGCGCCATTCCTGCTTGCCCTCGTCGTCTTCAAAGCCTAAACGCTTTCCGACGGCGTCACCGCCGGGCCAGAAGCGACGCGCCAGCACGTCGTTGATGATCACGACGGGCGGCGCATCCTCGCGGTCTTGCTCCGCGAACGCGCGGCCCTTCAGGACGGGGATACGCATCGTCTGAAAGTAGCCGGGGGTCACGTTGCGCGAGCCGACTTCGGGGCGCTCGGCAGGGGCTTGGGCCGGTTGCCCTTCAATGAGCACGCCGGTCGTCTCGTTGCTGTCGCTCAAGGGAAGCGGGTCTATGCCGCCCGTCGCTTCAACTCCCGGCACGGCATTAATGCGCTGGAAGAGTTGCTCGAAGAAAACATTCGCCTGCTGCGGCTCCTTATATTTCACTCTCGGCAGGGAGATGTTCATCGTCAACAGGTTCTTCGGCTCAAAGCCCGGGCTAGTCCGTTGCAAGCTCATGAAGCTTCTGATCATCAGGCCCGCGCCGACGAGCAGGACGAGCGCGAGCGCCACTTCCGAGACGACCAGCAGATTACGCAGGCGACTGCGCCCGAGGCCGCCGGGGCTGCGCCCGCCGCTCTCTTTGAGCGCTTCGTTGATGTCGGGCTTGGAGGCTTGCAAAGCCGGTGCGAGCCCGAAGAGCACGCCCGTCAGGAGCGAGACCAGCAGCGTCCAGGCGAAGACGGGCCCATGCAGTCCGATCTCGCCGAGGCGCGGCACATCCGCCGGGCTCAGCGCGATGAGCAGGTCGACTCCCCAGTAGGCCAGGAGCAGCCCGAGCAGTCCGCCCAGCGCGGCGAGCATAATGCTTTCCGTCAACAGTTGACGGATAAGCCGCAAGCGGCTCGCACCGAGCGCGATGCGTATGGCGACCTCTTTATGACGCGCCGAGACGCGTGCCAGCAGAAGGTTAGCGACGTTGGCACACGCGATCAATAGCACAAAGCCGACGGCTCCGAACAGCAAGTACAGGTAGGGTTGAACGTTTCCGACCAGTTGCCTGTGCAGGGAGACGACGTTCGTGCTCCTTTCGGCGTTCGTCTCTGGATATTGCTCTTGAAGTCTGGCGGCGATACCGCGCATCGCGGCCTGAGCCTGAGTTATCGAGACGCCCGGCTTGAGACGCGCCAGCGAGTATAGATAATGTGCCTTGCGCCCGGCATTGGCCGGATCGATACGCAGAGGCATCCACATCTCAACCTTCATGCTCGTCGGGAACTGAAGCTGAAAGGCCGGAGGCATAATGCCGACGACGATGGTCTGATTGCCGTTGAGCGTGAGCGTCTTTCCCAGCAGGGAGGGGTCAGCGCCGAAGCGTCTCTGCCACAATTCATGACTGATGACGACGACGCGCTGGCTGCTCAAGCTCTCCTCTTCCGGCAGAAACGCGCGCCCCATCAACGGTTGAACCCCGAGCGTCTGAAAGAAGTTGGCCGTGACGGCCTGGCTCTGAATCCGTTCGGGCTCGCCCGTGCCAGACAGGTTAGCGCTCGTATAAGTCAGAGCGGCGATCTGCTCGAAGACCTGATTCTGCGCTCGCCAATCCAGAAAATTGCCCGGCGCTACCTCGTTGCGATTACGCATCTCCGCGCTCAACTGATCGTTGGTCTCCCACACGGCGACGAGGCGCTCCGGCTCTTTAAACGAGAGCGGACGCAGCAACACAGCATTGACGACAGAGAAGATCGCAGTGTTCGCGCCGATACCCAAAGCCAAGGCGAGCACCGCCACCACCGTAAAACCCGGTCGCTTCATCAGCACGCGCAATCCATAACGCATGTCTTGCAGCATCGTTCTCATCTCTCAATCTCCTGAATAAGACAAGTCAGTACCGCCTGCGGTAGCGGGCGGGTCGTTGGCGTGGCAATACCCGCCCGCTACCGCAGGCGGTACTGACCTGTTTATTCATCCTTCCGCCTTCATCCTTCATCCTTGCTTTTATTCGTAACGAAGCGCCTCCAACGGATCAACTCTGGTGGCGCGGCGTGCGGGGATGTAGCAGGCCAGGAGCGCGACGACCGCGAGCGCGAGCGAGACGCCAGCGAAGGTCAGCGGGTCTGTCGCGCTCACGCCGTAAATGAGGCTCGCCATCAGTCGCGTCAGGACAAACGAAGCTACGAGCCCGGACGCGATGCCGATCAGGGTCAGTATCATGCCCTGGCCCACCACCAGTTTGAGGATGTCGCCCCTTCCCGCGCCGAGCGCGATGCGTATGCCTATCTCGTGCACGCGCTCTGAGACGGAGTAGGCCATCACGCCGTAGATGCCGACCGCCGCGAGCAGCAGCGCGACCGTCGCGAAGATGCCGAGCAGCGTCATGCTAAAACGTCTCTGCGAGACGGAGGTGGAGATGACCTCTTCCATGCTTCTGACATCGGAGACGGGCAAGGACGCATCAATCCCCTGCACCTCGCGGCGCACGGCTGTCGCCATGCTCGCCGGGTCTGACGCCGTGCGTATCACCAGCGTCATTCCCGCGTAGGGATATTGTTGATAGGGCAGGTAGACAGCGAAAGGCGTCTCGACATCGAGCGAGTTCTGCCTCACGTCTCCGACAACGCCGACGACCTCTCGCGGCGTCTTCTCGAAACCCATGGTCAGACGTTTGCCGATCGCTTCCTCGCCCGGCCAGTAACGACGCGCCATCGTCTCGCTGACGACCAACACGCCGGGGCTCTCCTTCGTGTCGCGCTCGGTCAAGCCCCTGCCTCGCATCAGGGGAATGTTCATGACGCGGAAATAGTCTGCGCTTACCATCGTGTAGTTAGCCTGCGGGCCTTCGTCGTCCGACGGGGCGGGCTGACCTTCGATGAGTATATCCGTGCTCTCGAAAGCGCCGCTCAGAGGAAGACTGGAGACGATGGCGGCAGCCTGCACGCCGGGCAAAGTCTGTATGCGCTCAAGCGCCCGTTGGAAGAAGGCCACCTGCTGCTCCGGCTCAGCGTAATTCGACGGAGCGATGAAGGGCAGGGCGAGTTCCATCGCGACGACCTGTTTCGGCTCGAAGCCCGGATTGACCTGCTGTAGGCTCATAAAGCTTCTGATCAGGAGGCCCGCGCCGATGAGCAGGACAAGGGCGAGGGCGATTTCGGCGACGACGAGCAGACTGCGAAAGCGATTGCGATGCGGGCCCGCGCTTGCGCCGCGCGTGCCGTCCTTGAGCGCTTCGTTGATGTCCGTCCTGGAAGCTTGCAGCGACGGGGCGAGCCCGAAGACGAGTCCCGTCAAGAGCGAGATCAGGAGAGTGAAGCCGAGCATTCTTGAATCCACGCCGATCTCGTGTGCGCGCGGAATATTTTCGGGAATCAAAGCGCCGAGCGCATCTATGCCCCAGAGCGCGAGCAGGAGCCCGGCTGCGCCGCCGCACATGGCAAGCAAAACGCTTTCGGTCAACAACTGGCGGACGACCCGCCGCCGACTCGCGCCGAGCGCAGTGCGGATGGCTATCTCTTTCTGGCGAGATGCGGCGCGCGCTAAAAGCAGGTTGGCGACGTTGGCGCACGCGATCAGGAGCACGAAGCCGACCGTCCCCAGTAGGATAAGCAGCGCCGGGCGGACATCGCCGACGACCTGTTCGTGAAGGGGCACGAGCCTGACGCCGAGGCCCTTACTGAATTTCGGATACTGCTCGGCCAGGTGCGCGGCGACCGAGGTCATCTCGGCGCGCGCCTGGGCCAGCGTCGCGTCAGGCTTGAGGCGCGCGATGACGGCCAGGTTATGCGTCCCGCGATTGCTCAGCTCTTCATCCGTGAAGGCCATAGGCTCCCACAGCTCCGTCTTCGGAGAGAACTGAAGACCCGGCAACATATTCTCGCCGCCGGGAAACTTGAAGCCCTGAGGCATGACTCCGACTACGGTGTAGCTCTGATTATTGAGCGTCACCGTTTTTCCGACGATCGAAGGGTCTGAGCCGAAGCTGCGCTGCCAGAGACCGTGGCCCATGATGACGACTTTCGCGCCGCCAACTCTGTCTTCTTCGGGCAGGAAGGTGCGGCCCAGCACCGGCTTGACGCCGAGCGCAGGGAACAGGCTCGCATTAACGCGCGCGCCCGAGACCTGCTCCGGCCCGTTGATGCCGGACATATTCCAAGACCAGCTTTTGAAAGCCGCGACCTGCTCGAACGCGCGGCTCCGCTCGCGCCACTCCACAGATTCAGCGGCGGTGGCCGGAAGAATATCAAAGCCTAGTTGCGGCGCGCTGCCCCACACCATCACCAACCGTTCCGGCTTATCAAACGGCAGGGGCCTGAGCAGCACTGCATTGACGACAGAGAAGATCGCCGTGTTCGCGCCGATACCCAGAGCCAAAGCGAGCACCGCCACGAGCGTAAACCCCGGCCTCTTCAAGAGCATACGAAACCCGTATTGCACATCCTGCCAGAAAGTTCCCATCACAAACACCTCCAAAAGCAAGGATGAAGGATGAAGGATGAAGGATGAAATGAATGCTGCTCGTGCTTGAAAGCTTTTACTTCATCCTTCCGCCTTCCGCCTTCATCCTTTCATTCGTATCTGAGGGCGACCATCGGATCGACCTTGGTCGCCCGTCTAGCCGGAATCAGGCACGCCAGCAACGCGATCCCGGCTAAAAGCAATGATACTGCCGCGAAGGTCGGCGCATCGGTGGCCGACACGCCGTAGAGCAGGCTTGTCATCACGCGCGTCACGCCGTAGGCCGCGACAAGCCCGAGGGCGACGCCGACGAGCGCCAGCGTCATGCCCTGGCGGATGATCATCTTAATGACATCGCTCGTCTGTGCGCCGAGCGCGATGCGAATGCCTATCTCGTGTGTGCGCTGCGTGACGGAGTAAGACATCACGCCGTAGATGCCGACCGTCGCCAGAAAGAGCGCGAGCGCGGCAAAGAGGCCGAGCAGCATCATGTTGAAGCGTTGGCGGGCGACGGACTCCGCGAGCAGTTGCCGCATGGTCTTCGTCTGCCAGATAAGCTGGTCGCCGTTCACCTCTTTGATCGCGCTGCGGACGCCCGCCTGAAGATTGGCCGGGTCTGTGGATGGCGCGGCGCGCACGACCAGATTCACCTGTCGCTCGGGCGCTTGAAAATATGAGAGGTAATATTCGGCCGGGGCTTCCGTCTCCAAACCCTCATGATGGACATCGCCGACGATGCCGACGATCTCGTAGGGCGGCTGGTCTTCGTCGATCACCAGACGCTTGCCAACGGGGTCTTCGCCGGGAAAGTTGCGGCGCGCGAGGCTCTCGCTGACGACCAGAACAAGCGGCGCATCCTTTTTGTCACGCTCGGTGAAGACGCGCCCCCTATGCAATGGAATGCCCATCGCGCGGAAATAATCCGGGCTGATCGTGCTCACCTGCGCTTCCGGTTCCTGCCCGTGCGGGGCGGGTCGGCCTTCGATAGTAAAGCTCGATTCCCTGCTATTGCCGCTCAGCGGAAGAATGTTTACGGCCCCGACCGCTTCCACGCCGGGAACCTGGCGCGTGCGCTCAAGGAGTTGCTGGACATAGGCTGTCTGCTGCTCGCGCTCTGGAAACTTTGATCTGGACAGGGGAATATCCACTGTCAGAATTGACTGCGCGTCGAAGCCCGGACTGGTTCTCAACAGTGCCACGAAGCTTCTGATCAAAAGCCCCGCGCCGACGAGCAACACGAGCGAGAGCGCGACCTCGCTTATCACGAGCAGGCTGCGCACGCGATTGCGCCGCAGGCTTTCCGTCGAGCCGCGCCCGCCTTCCTTGAGCGATTCGTTCAAGTCCAGCTTAGAAGCTTGCAGCGCCGGGACGAGCCCGAACAGTATGCCCGTCAGAAGCGAGACCCCGGCGGTAAATCCCAGCACGTGCGTATCCAGACCAATCTCCCTGATACGAGGCAGGTCGGCGGGACTCGCCGCCACCAGCAGGTCAACGCCCCACATCGCGAACAGCAGCCCCAGACCGCCGCCCATCACCGACAGCAATACGCTCTCGGTCAAAAGCTGACGCACGATGCGAAGACGCCCCGCCCCGAGCGCAGTGCGAATCGCTATCTCCTTATGACGCGCGGCGGCGCGCGCAAGCAAAAGGTTGGCGACGTTGGCGCACGCGATCAAAAGCACAAACCCGACCGCGCCGAGGATGATCAGCAGAGCCGGTCTGACTCTGCCGACGATGTCTTCGTGCAGCGGCGTGAGGTTGAAGGTCAGCCCGGTGTTGCTGTCAGGATACTGCTCTGAGAGGCGGTCAGCGATTGCCGCCAGTTCCGATTGGGCCTGCGCCCGCGTCACGCCCGGCTTGAGACGCGTCAGGACTCTCAGGCTACGGCTGCCGCGAATATCCTTCGCGGCCACATAGGCAGGCGAGGACGAGATCGGCTGCCAGTAGTCAGACTTCTCGCCTTGAATCGGGAACCTGAAATCGGCTGGCATGACGCCGACGACCGTCGTTCCCTTCCCGCCCAGCTTAATCTCTTTGCCGATGATCGCAGGGTCTGAGCCGAGGCTGCGCTGCCACAAGTTCTGACTGATGACGACCACAGCCGGGCCGCCCGTCACGTCCTCTTCACGCGTGAAGACGCGGCCCAGTATGGGCTTGACTCGCAGGATGGGGAAGATGTCGGCCGAGACATTCGCGCCGAACACGCGCTCGCTCTCGTCGCCGTTAGCGAGCGTCGTGCCCGAGCCGTTGTAAGGAGCCAGATATTCTATGGTCTGGCTCTGCTCTCGCAAATCCTTGAGGTCTGGAATGGAGAGCACCATCCGTGTGTCGCCGCTGTTTTTTGCAACTCCCCAGACCATCATCAACTGCTGCGGCTCATCGAACGGCAACGGCCTCAGCAACAGCGCATTGACGACCGAGAAGATGGCGCTGTTCGCACCGATACCCAAGGCCAGCGCGAGCACCACCACAGCAGTAAACGCCGGATTCTTCAAGAGCATCCGCACGCCGTACCGCAAGTCCTGAAACAGAGTCCCCATCAAACCACCTCCAAAAGCAAGGATGAAGGATGAAGGATGAAGGATGAAAAGAATGCTGAAATGAATGCTTCACTGTCTTGAAAGCTTTTACTTCATCCTTCCGCCTTCCGCCTTCATCCTTTCACTCGTATCTGAGGGCGACCATCGGATCAACCCTGGTCGCCCGTCGAGCCGGGATCAAGCAGGCCAGCAGTGCGATCCCGGCCAAAACTATTGACACTGCGGCGAACGTCATGACATCCGTCGGGCTCACGCCAAACAGCAGGCTTCTCATGATGCGTGTCAGGGAGAAGGCGGCGACGACTCCGATCAAGACTCCGACGAGCACCAAAGTCATGCCCTGGCGGACGACCATCTTGAGCACATCGCGGGCTTGCGCGCCGAGGGCGATGCGAATGCCGATCTCGTGTGTGCGCTGTGTGACGGAGTAAGACATCACGCCGTAGATGCCTATGGCCGCGAGGAAGAGCGCGACGAGGGCGAACGTGCCGAGCAGCATCATGTTGAAGCGACGGCGTGCGACAGATTCCGACAACAGTTGCCCCATCGTCTTGACGTTGTAGACGGGAATGTCTTTGTCTATCCGGCGAATCATGTCGCGCAGTGGGGTGATCACGCTCGCGGGGTCTGCGGCCGTGGTGCGCACAACGAGCGTGGCGCGCACGGCGGGCGCTTGCGCGTAGGGCAAATAGAATTCCGGGCCCGCCTCTACGTCCAGACCCGCGTGGCGCACGTCGCCGACGACGCCGACTACCTCGCGCGCCGGTGCGTCCGGTTCATCGTCAAACAGCAGACGCTTGCCAACCGGGTCTTCGCCCGCGAAGAAGCGGCGCGCGAAGGTTTCGTTGATGACGACGACGGGCGGCGCGTCCTTCGCGTCGCGCGCGTTGAAGGCGCGGCCACGCACGAGCGGGATGGCCATCGCGCGAAAGTAGTCAGGGGTGATCGTGCGTCGATCAGCCGAAGGTGCTTCGCTCGGATTAAACGGCGCGCGCCCTTCGATGTTGAAGCTGTAGGCGACGAAGTTTCCGCCGAGCGGGAGGGGGTCGACCGTGCCGACCGCCTGCACGCCCGGAAGCGCGGATGCGCTTCGCAGGATTTCGTCCAGCGTCGCCACCTTGCGCTCGTCCTCCGCATACTTCTTATTAATGAAGACCACGTCCGTCGTCAGAACTCCCTGCGGATTGAATCCGGGCGACACGTCCAGCAGCCGCATAAAACTCTGGCCAAGAAGCCCCGCGCCGACGAGCAGCACCATCGAGACGGCGATCTCCGTCACGATGAGTGCGCTGCGCAGGCGACCGGAGCCGCCTTCGGTCGAGCCGCGCCCGCCTTCCTTGAGCGATTCGTTCAAGTCCAGCTTAGAGGATTGCATCGCCGGGGCGAGCCCGAACAGTATGCCCGTCAGGATTGAGAGCGCAGCCGTGAAAGCGAGCACGCGCCAATCGAGCGAGACTTCGCCCGCGAGCGGAATGTCCGTCGGCATCGCCGCCATCAGAACATCGACGCCCCACCAGCCCAGGAGCAGCCCGAGGCCGCCGCCCATCACCGACAGCAAAATACTCTCCGTCAGAAGTTGCCGCACGATGCGCCAGCGGCTTGCGCCGAGCGCCCTGCGAATCGCCACCTCTTTGTGACGCGCGGCGGCGCGCGCGAGCAAAAGGTTCGCGACGTTGGCGCACGCGATCAGGAGCACGCAGCCGACCGCCGCGAGCAGCACGAAGAGCGCCGTGCGCAGGTCTCCGACAAGCTTTTCATGTAGCGGTGTGAGCGCGAAGCCGACCGATGTATTCGTATCCGGGTACTGCGCTTGGAGCCGACTGGCGATGGTGCTGATCTCCGTCTGCGCCTGCTGCTCGGTCACGCCCGCCTTACGCTTTGCGACTACTGAAAGCCACTGCGCGTCGCGCCTCTGCGTATCGGTGTCCGAAAGGTTGGGGACGAGCGGCTGCCAGAACTCGACCGTCTCGGCCTCGACGGGAAACTTGAAGCCTTTAGGCATCACGCCCAGGACGAGCGCGGGCCTAGTGCCGATCGGAATCTCCTGCCCGACGATCTTAGGGTCGGAGCCGAAGCGGCGCTGCCACAGCCCGTAGCTGATAACGATGACCTTGCGCGCGCCCTTCTGATCTTCCTCGCGCGTGTACGTGCGACCGATGAGGGGTTTGACTCCGAGCATGGGGAACACGTCGGCGCTGATGACCACTCCGCGCAGTCGCTCAAGCTCGTCGCCCGCCGCCAGGAATGTTCCGCTCTGGCTGTAGGCGGCGGCGTATTCGAGCGTCCGGCTTTGATCGCGCACGTCCGCGAAGTTCAAATACGACAACACGCCGCCGATCGAGCCGCTGTTCGCGTTCCTCGTCTCGATCGTGACCAGCCGCTCCTCCGCTTCATAGGGCAGCGGGCGCAGCAAGACCGCATTGACGACCGAGAAGATGGCGCTGTTCGCACCGATACCCAGCGCCAGCGCCAGCACCGCGATCAGTGTAAACCCCGGCCTCTTCAACATCATGCGCACACCGTAGCGCATGTCCTGCAACATAGTTCCCATCAATAAGACCTCCAAAGGCAAGGATGAAGGCGGAAGGATGAAGTAAAAGCATCTCAAATCTGAGATTCAATATCTCAAATTACTTTCATCCTTCATCCTTCATCCCTCATCCCTTTCTTCATTCGTAACGGAGCGCGACCATAGGGTCTACGCGCGTGGCGCGACGCGCCGGGATATAGCAGGCCAGAAAGGCCACCGCGCTGAGCAGGAAAGAGACCACGGCGAAGGTCAAGGGGTCTGTGGCGCTGACCCCGAACAAGAGGCTCGACATCAGCCGCGTGAGGGCAAACGCTCCGACCAGACCGAGACCGACGCCGATGAGCGTGAGCATCATTCCCTGCCCGACGATCATCTTGAGCACGTCGCGGCTTTGCGCGCCGAGCGCGATGCGTATGCCTATCTCGCGTGTGCGCTGCACGACCGCATAAGCCATCACGCCGTAGATGCCCACCGAAGCGAGAATCAACGCCAGCGCGGCGAAGAGCGCGAGCAGCAGTGCGTTGAAGCGTGCGCGCGCGACCGACGTGGCGATCAATTGCTCCATCGTGCGTACGTCCGCGACGGGTTGATCCGGGTCGATCGCCTGAATCTCGCGTTGCGCCGCCGGGGCGAGACTCAAGGGCTCGCCCTCAGTGCGTACGACGATCGTCATGGACGAATGCGCCAGCTCAGGATGCGTCCAGTAGACCATCGCCTTGTCCTCGCTATCGAGGCTGACATGCTTGATGTCTCCGACCACGCCGATGATTAAGGACGGCGTCGGCTTATCGCTCATGTTCACAGTTATGCGTTTCCCTATCGGGTCTTCGTCCGCGAAATACTTCCGGGCCAGCGTCTCGTTGATAACGATCACGCCTCTTTTCTCCGTCGCCTCCTGCTCCGTAAACCCGCGCCCTCTGAGCAGCGGAATGCTCATCGTGCGAAAGTAGTTGGCATCGATCACGCGCACGTCCGTGGTGGGCGAGTCGCCGGGCTTCGGCGCGGGCCGACCCTCGATCATAAATCTTGTCGCAGAGCCCAAGCCCGCGAACGGGAGGAAGCTGACGGCTGACGCAGACCGTACGCCGGGCAAGTGGCTTATGCGCTCGACGGCCTGACGAAAGAAAGCCGTGCGCTGGTACTCCTCCGGGTATTTGCGGCCCGGCAGAACGACGCGCATGGTCAACAGGCGCTCCGTCTCAAAGCCCGGATTGACTGTTTGCAGTCTGAGGAAACTCTTGAGCATCAGCCCCGCGCTCGCCAGCAGGACGAGCGCCAGCGCGACCTCTGCGATGACGAACACGCTGCGCAGTCGGCGGCTGCGCGTGCCGCCCGAGCCGCCCTTGTCGCCATCTTTCAACGATTCGCTGAGGTTCAACCTTGTCGCCTCAAACGCCGGGGCGAGTCCGAACAGTATGCCCGTCAGAAGCGAGACGAGCAGTGTGAATCCGAGTACGGGAAGATTGATGCTGACTCGATCGAGATTGACCAGATCACTAGGGCTCAGCGCGACGATGGCTCCGGTTCCCCACCATGCGATCATCAGGCCGAGCGCGCCGCCGAGCATGGAGAGCAGCACGCTTTCCGTCAGCAGTTGGCGAATAATGCGTCGGCGGCCAGCGCCGAGCGCCGTGCGTATCGCTATCTCCCTATGACGCGAGGCGGCGCGTGCAAGCAGCAGGTTGGCGACGTTGGCGCACGCAATTAATAGCACGAAACCGACTGCGCCGAGCAGCACGTAGAGGGCTGGCCGTACATCGCCGACGAACTGCTCGCGCAGCGGCACAGCCTCCACACCCCAACCCGTATTGAAATCGGCGTACTGTTGTTCGAGACGTGCGGCGATGGTGTTCAACTCGGCCTGCGCCTGCGCTTGCGTGACGCCGGGCTTAAGCCGACCGACCGCCATCATGTAACGCCCGCGCCGCACACGTTGTTCTTCCGTGAGTGACAGCGGCAGCCATATCTCAGCCGGTTTGTCCGTCAGCGAGCCCTTCTTGATGAACCATTGAAAGCCTGCCGGGAGAACGCCCACGATGTTGACGCCCGTGCCGTTGAGCATGACGGTTTTGCCGATGATCGACGGGTCGCCGCCAAAGCGACTCTGCCACAGACCGTAGCTGATGATGACGACCGGAGGAGCATCAGCTGCGCCGTCTTCCGGTTTGAAGCTGCGCCCGAGGATGGGCTCGACGCCGAGCAGCGAGAAAAGATTGGGCGTCGTCTGCTGCGCCGGAGCGTCTAAGGGGTCGCCGACGCCCGTGAGGCTCAGCCGCACGTCGCGAAACGTGGCCAGGTCTTCAAACGACTGGCTCTGCTCGCGCCAGTCCATAAAGTTGGCGGGCGAGATGACGTTCTGGTGCTTGTCGCGCGTGCGATTGAATTCCCACACCATGACGAGCCGCTCCGAGTCGCGAAAGGGCAGAGGGCTTATGAGCAGCGTATTGACCACAGAGAAGATAGCGGTGTTGACGCCGATGCCTAAGCCGAGCGCGATCACGGCCACCACCGTAAAGCCCGGTCTCTTCCTCAGCGTGCGAAATCCATATCGCAGGTCTTGCCGGAATGTTCCCATCAGAGAGAGCGCCTTTCTAGAATTGATTAATCAGATACGGAGCCGGACTGGGTCTTCTTCGCCACGACCGAGAGCACGCGCCCTCTCTCATAGTCGGAGGAGATAGAGTTGACCGTCTGTAGGAAAGCTGAGCGCAGATTGACATCGGCCAGATAGAGCGAAGCGGCCTCTATCAAAAAGCTTGCCTTCTCGTAGTCCGAAGAGATTGACGCCGCAGACTCAAGCATGGGCGAAAGGACTCGCCTGCCCGGCTGTTTCTTCAACACGGCGGACAGCACGCGATGATGCTCATAGTCGGAGTCGATTTTTCTGGTCGCCTCGAAGAAGATCGGAATCAGTTTGTCCGTGCCTAGATAGCTGTCCGTGGACTCTATCAGGAAGACCGCCAATTCATAATCGGAAGAGATTTGTCGCGCGGCCTGTCTCAAGGCGCTTTCCATCTCGCCGCCGCTCAAGCCGCCCTCTTTAACGAGAGTCTCGAAATAGATACGCTTAGCGTAATCTCCGTCGATCAGAGAGATTTCATCGAGCACGCCACGCGCGCTGCGCTCTCGAAGGATACGCATGACCCTGGCCTTGGCATCAAGCCCGCTCGCGCGCACGGCCTCAAGTAGAAATTTAGCGAGCCATGCTCTGCCCTCGGCATCCAGCTCTCGCTTTCGACCGTTGACGAAATAAGAGCGCTCCGGCCCACCGTCCGCGCCTCTCACTACGCGCAGCTTTCTAGCCACGCCGCCGCGCTCATCCCTCGCCTGAAAGAGCCCGTCTTCCGAAATACCATTGATGTCCGTGTAATCATCCGTGAAGACGACCTTGCCCTCGACTCTTATCTCCACCAGCACGCCGTCGTCCCTGTGCGACCAGACCCAGGTGCTACGCTCATCTCCCACCTTTGCTCTCGTCTGCGTCGAAGAGCCGTTCACGAACGCACACGTTGGCCCAGCCGCCCTGGCCGAACACACAACCATGCTCCCCTGCACAAGCAACAGCATCACCGCCGAGATAAAAACATTAATCACCATCGCGAAACCTCCAAAAGCAAGGATGAAGGATGAAGGATGAAAGGAAGGCTGCTCGTGCTTGATAGCTTTTACTTCCGCCTTCATCCTTTCATTCGTATCTGAGGGCGACCATCGGATCAACCCTGGTCGCCCGTCGAGCCGGGATCAAGCAGGCCAGCAGTGCGACCCCGGCCAAAACTATCGACACACCCGCGAACGTCACGACATCCGTCGGGCTCACTCCGAACAGCAGGCTTCTCATGATGCGTGTCAGGGAGAAGGCGGCGACGACGCCGATCAAGACTCCGACGAGCACGAGCGTCATGCCTTGGCGGACGACCATCTTGAGCACGTCGCGGGCTTGCGCGCCGAGGGCGATGCGAATGCCTATCTCGTGTGTGCGCTGTGTGACGGAGTAAGACATCACGCCGTAGATGCCGACGGCAGCCAGCAGCAGGGCCACGCCCGCAAAGACGGCGAGCAGCATCATGTTGAAGCGACGGCGGGCCAGTGATTCTGCGAGCAGTTGATCCATCGGCTCGATGGCGGCGACGTACTGCTCCTGATCGACCTGCTTGATAGCGCTGCGCAGGCTCGCGATCATGCTCGACGGATTGTCGGTCAGGGTACGAATCACCAGTACCGCATGGCGTGGCGGGGTCTGTTGATAGGAGACGTAATATTCCGGCCCGGCTTCCGTCTCCAACCCCTGATGATGTACGTCGCCGACGATGCCGACGATCTCGTGCGGCGGCGGGTTCGGGTTGTCTCGCGGGTCAGCGCCAAGCACGATGCGCTTGCCGATCGCCTCTTCGCCCGCAAAGAAGCGGCGCGCGAAGGTCTCGTTGATGACGACGACCGGCGTCGAGCCCGGGGCGTCTCGCTCGTTGAAGGCGCGCCCTTTCAACAGCGGAATGCTCATCGTGCGGAAATAATCAGGACTGATCATGCGACGGTTGGAGCTGAGCAGCTTTCCCGCAACGACAGGTTGTCCCTCGATGCTGAACGTGACCGACGAGGCATTGCCGCTGAGCGGCAGCGGGTCAACGAGCCCGACCGAATCGACTCCCGGCAGCGACACCAGATGCTGTAGAACTTCACGATAGAAATTTTTCTGCTGCTCAACGTCCGGGTACTTGGCCTTTGAGGGAGACAGGCTCGTCGTCAGCACGTTCTTCGTTTTGAAACCCGGATCGACTTCGCGCAGCCGCATAAAACTCCTGATCAAAAGCCCCGCGCCGACGAGCAGCACAAGCGAGAGCGCGACCTCGCTTATCACCAGCAGGCTGCGCACGCGATTACGCATGATGCCTTCGGTTGAGCCGCGCCCGCCCTCCTTCAACGATTCGTTCAGATCGACCTTGGAGGATTGCATGGCCGGAACCAGACCGAAGACGATTCCGGTCAGCACAGAGATCAGAAGCGTGAACGAGAGCACGCGGGCGTCAAGACCGACTTCCTTCAAACGCGGAATATCGACGGGCGTGGAGGCGACGAGCAGGTCAACGCCCCACATCGCGAGCAGCAGCCCCAGACCGCCGCCCAACACGGACAGCAAGAGACTCTCCGTCAGAAGTTGCCGCACGATGCGCAGGCGGCCCGCGCCGAGCGCCGTGCGAATCGCCACCTCTTTGTGCCGCGAGGCGGCGCGTGCAAGCAAAAGGTTGGCGACGTTGGCGCACGCGATCAGGAGCACGAAACCGACTGCGCCGAGCAGCAGGAGCAAGGCTGGTCGAACGCTGCCGACAATATCTTCGTGCAGGGGAATGAGTGTCGCGCCGAGCCTGAAGCCTTCGTCCGGGTATTGCTGCTCAAGGCGCTCGCCGATGGCGCGCATCTCCGTCTCCGCCTGCTTGATGGTCACGCCCGGCTTGAGACGACCGACGACCCTGAGAAAGTAGGCGCTGCGCTTGCCGAGGTATTCGCCGATGTTGGGCGCGAGCGGCTGTAGATAGTCCATCCGCCCCTCGTCGACGGGAAACTTGAAGCCCTGCGGCAGAACCCCCAGCACGATCGCGCTGCGGCTGGACAATCTGATCTGGCGACCGACGATGTTCGGGTCGGCATTAAAGCGTCGCTGCCAGAGGTTATAGCTGAGAAGGATGACGGGGGCGCTATCGGCCCTGTCGTCCTCGCGCGTGAAGCCGCGACCGAGCACGGGCTTCACGCGCAGTAACGAGAGTAGTTCAGACGAGGCGATTGCGCCCGAGATCGCCTCCGGGTCATTCCCTTCTCTGAGAAGCGTGCCGGAGGTGTTATAAACGGCGAGCTGCTCGAAGGTTTGCGCCTGATCGCGCCACTCCAGATAGTCCGGGTAGGAGACGATCGCCGTGCGCTCGCCGCCGTCAAGGCCGCGCCCCCAAGGCGTCACAATATCGTCGGGATTCTCGAAGGGGAGCGGGCGCAGCAGCACTGCGTTGATGACCGAGAAGATGGCGCTGTTCGCGCCGATACCCAAGGCCAGCGCGAGCACGGCGATCAATGTAAACCCCGGATTCTTAGCCAGCATGCGCACGCCGTAGCGCAAGTCCTGTAAGAGAGTTCCCATCATGCTCGTCTCCACTTATTGGAAGGGGGAAGCCGCCCGGGCATCTGAAATCTCGGATTTACAACCTCGAAATCTCAAACCCCGTATTCGCACGCCCGCAATCTGGAATTCTCAAATCTGAGATTGAGCATCCCAAATCTGAGACTCACACCTTCACCCCTCAAACCCTTCATTCGTATATGAGAGCCACCGCCAGACCCCTTAGCGTTGCGGCGTTCGCCGGAACAAAATCGGCCCGAAGGGCCATGATTTTCAACACCACAGGTCGGTGGCCCGGACGCCTTGAGGCAATTTTTCAAAACGGCCTTTTGAAGGCGAAAGCGGCGACCAAAACGATTGACGATACCAACGTAGGCAAGAATCATTCCCCGGCTGGCGACGTAGCAGGAGGGAGGAAAAGGATGAAGGCGGAAGGATGAAGGATGAAGTAAAAGCCATCAGCATTTCTTTCATCCTTCATCCTTCATCCTTTCTCTCATTCGTAGCGGAGTGCGATCATCGGGTCTACCTTCATGGCTCTACGGGCCGGGATGAAGCAGGCGAGGAGCGCGATGAGAGTCAGTAGAACGGAGACGGCGATGAAGGTCAGCGGGTCAAAGGCGCTGACGTTAAAGAGCAGGCTTGACATCAAACGCGTGAGGGCGAGCGCTGCGATGAGGCCGATAGTGATGCCGATGAGCGTGAGGGCCATTCCCTGGCCCAGTATCATCTTGAGCACGTCGCGGCTTTGCGCGCCTAAAGCCATGCGGATGCCTATCTCGTGCGTGCGCTGCGTGACCGAGTAAGACATCACGCCGTAGATGCCGACCGCCGCGAGCAGCAGCGCGACGAGCGCGAATGTGCCCAGCAGGATCATGTTGAGACGACGCTGCGCGATGATTTCGGAAACCCACTGCGTCATCGTTTTGATGTCATAGACGGGTTGCTCCGGGTCTATCGCCTGCACAGCGCTGCGCACGGAAGCGGCCAGGCCCGCCGGGTCTGCATTGGCGGCGGCGCGCACGACGAGCGTTGTCCTGCCGGGCGGCTCCTGCGCCATCGGCAGAAAGGTCTCTGATCTTACTTCCGACTCGAAGCCCGTGCGCCGCGTGTCTGCGACCACGCCGACAATCGTTCGCCAGGGGCTCTCGCTTTCCGGCGTGTCCAGGCCGCCGTACTTGATACGTTTGCCGAGGGGGTCTTCACCGGGCCAGAAGCGTCGCGCCATCGTCTCGTTGATGATGACCGTGCGGGGCGCGTTCTCCGTATCCTGATCGTTGAAGGCGCGTCCCTTAATGATGGGAGTGCCGATCACTTGAAAATAATTCGGGCTGATGGAATCGAGCGGCACTTCGACGCGCTGTCCGGGCAGAAAGTCCGGTCGGCCTTCGATGCTGAAGTTGGTGGAGTTCGGAAGCTTGCTGAGAAAGACGCTGGTGATCATGCCTGCGGATTCGATGCCGGGCGTTGAGGAGAGCCGCTCAAGCAGTTGCCGGTTAAAAATTCTGCGCTGACTGTCTTCGCGGTACTTCAAGCCCGGAAGCTGAATCTTCGCCGTCAACAGACCTTCCGGGCGAAAGCCGAGGTTAAAGTCCCGTAGGCGACTGAAGCTCTTAAGGAGCAGGCCAGCGCCGACCAGCAGCACGAGCGCAAGGGCGACTTCCGCGACGACCAGCACGCGACGCATCTGTCGGCTACGCACGCCTTTGGAAGCGCCTTTGCCGCCTCCCTCTTTGAGCGTCTCGTTCAAGTCAGGATGCGAGGCTTGCAGCGCGGGCGCAAGGCCGAAGAGCAGCGCCGTCAGGCAGGAGATCGAGATCGTGAACGCGAGCACGCGAGCATCGAGGCCGATCTGATCTATTCTAGGCATATCAGCAGGCATCATGAGCTTCAAAGCGTCAAGGCCCCAGACGGCGAGCATTATCCCGAGCGCCGCGCCGAAGAAGGCCAGCAGCAGGCTTTCGACGAGCAATTGGCGAATGATGCGGCGTCGGCCCGCGCCCATCGCCATGCGAATCGCAAACTCGCGCTCGCGCGCGGCGGCGCGTCCGAGCAGCAGGTTGGCGACGTTGGCGCACGCGATCAGGAGCACGAAGGCGACCGCGCCGAGCAGTATCAGCAGGGCCGGGCGCACCGGGCCCACCGTCTGCTCGCGCAGGGGCACGAGGTTCGTGCCGAAGTTGGTATTGCTATTCGGGTACTGTTGCTCAAGACGTTTGGCGATCGTCTCCATCTCGGCGCGCGCCTGCTCAAGCGTCACGCCCGGCTTGAGTCTGCCGATGACATCCAGCCAGAACGCCGAGCGCTGGTCTTTCAACTCCGCAGGCGGAGCGAGCGGCAGCCAGAAGTCCGTATCCTTAAAGGGGAAACGAAAGTCCGGCGGCATGACACCGATCACTGTACGGGTCGCGCCGCTCAAGGCCACGCTCTTGCCGACAATATTTTTGTCACCGCCGAAGCGCCGCTGCCACAAACCGTAGCTGATCATCATGACACTATCGTGGCCCGGCTGGTCTTCGTCCGCAGTGAAGACGCGACCGACGACTGGTGCGACGCGCATCACGTCAAAGAAGCTCGCGGTCGAAGCTGCGCCGAGGACGCGCTCCGGCTCGCCCATGCCCGTCAGGTTGAGGCTCGTGCCCCTGTAAGCCGCCAGGCTCTCGAAGACTTTGTTCTGATCGCGATAGTCCAGGTAGTTCGGGTAAGAGTGTATGTCTTCCTTCACTCCCTGCTGGCGATTATCCATCCAGACGATCACCAGCCGATCAGGCTCGGCAAACGGCAAAGGGCGCAACAGCACAGCATTGACGACACTGAAGATGGCCGTGTTCGCACCGATGCCCAAAGCCAGGGCCAGTATCGCTACGACCGTAAAGCCCGGCTTCTTGAGCAGCATCCGAAATCCATATCGCAAGTCCTGCCATAATGTGCTCATCACATGTCCTCCACTTTATGAAAGGATGAAGGCGGAAGGCGGAAGGATGAAAAGAATGCTTCCCGTTCTTCATTGCTTTTACTTCATCCTTCATCCTTCCGCCTTCATCCTTCATTCGTATCTTAGCGCGACCATCGGGTCTACTTTCGTGGCGCGGCGCGCCGGAATCAGACAGGCGATCAGGGCTATGGCCGCGAGCAGCAGCGAGACGAGGCCGAAGGTCAGCGGGTCTGTCGCGCTCACACCGTAGAGCAGGCTTGACATGACACGCGTGATGGCGAAGGCTCCGGCAAGGCCGATGGCGATGCCGATCAAGACCATCATCATCGCCTGGCCCACCACGAGCTTGAAGACATCCACCACGCGCGCTCCCAAGGCCATGCGTATTCCTATCTCGTGTGTGCGCTGGATGACCGTATAGGAGAGCACGCCGTAGATGCCGACCGCCGCGAGGATCAACGCCACACCGGAAAAGACTGACAGGAGCAGCATCGAGAGGCGCTGCGAGGCGAGCGAATCCATGAGCACCTGTTCCATAGTATTGACGTTGAAGACCGGCTGGTTCGGGTCAATCCCCTGCACTTCACGACGGACGGCGGCGGTCAGCGCGGACGCTTCCGAGTTCGTGCGTATCAACAGGCTCGTGCTGCGCGCAACGTCCGGCATGAATTTTTCCGGCACTTGATTCCAGGCATAGTACAACTCCGCCTGCACGGGCCCGGGCGTATCGAGCCCATAGTTCTTGACGTGCGAGACGACGCCGATGATCTCGATGTGCGGGATGTTCTCTTTCTTACTGCCCTCAAGGAATTTTCCGATCGGGTCTTCGTTCGGGAACTGCTGCCGGGCGAAGTCCTCGTCGATGACGGCGACCATCGGGCTGCTGCGCGTATCCTGCTCGGTGAAAAACCTTCCACGCAGGAGGCGAATGCCCATCGCCCGCAGATAATCCGGCGTCGTGACGAAGAGCACGGTCATGGGTCTTTTATCCGGGTTCGGTAGCGTCCTGCCTTCGATGGCGAAAGAGGTCTCGCTTGAGCCCAACATCGGAACGCCGTTCGAGAGCGCGACCGACTCGACGCCGGGCAGCGCCTTGATTCGCTCTTCGACCTGTTTGAAGAAGTTGGCCGCCTTCAGTCCTTCGCCCTCGCGCGCAGAGTAAGCGAGCTGCATGGTCAGAAGGTTGTCCGGGTTGAATCCCGTCTCGGTTTCACGCAGGATCAGGAAGCTCTTGATCAGAAGGCCCGACCCGATAAGGAGTATTAAGGAGAGAGCCACTTCGGAGATGACCAGCACGTTGCGTATGCGATGACGTGCACTGCCCGCCGTGCCCGTGCGCCCGCCCTCTTTGAGCGCTTCGTTCAAATCGGGCTTGGAGGTTTGCAGCGCAGGGGCCAGCCCGCAGATCACGCCCGTCAGGACGGAAACGGCGAGCGTGAAAAGAAAGACGCTCGTGTCGAGCTTGATCTCGGCGACCGTCGGAATGGCATCGATGCTCGCAGAGCGCAGAACGTCTATGCCCCACAGCGCGAGCATCAACCCGACGCCCGCGCCCAGGAGTGCAAGCAGCACGCTCTCCGTCAACAGTTGCCTGATGATGCGCAGGCGTCCAGCGCCGAGCGCCGTGCGTATGGCAATCTCGCGTGTCCGCGATGTCGCGCGCGCTAAGAGCAGATTGGCGACGTTGGCGCACGCGATCAGGAGCACGAAGCCGACCGCGCCGAGCAGGATGAGCAGAGAGGTGCGTATGTCGCCGACGAAATATTCGCGCAGAGGGATGAGGGTCACGCTGTTGTCTGTGTTCTCTTTTGGATAAGCCTGCGCGAGCCGCCTGGCGATGGCCTTCATCTCGACCTCCGCCTGCTCGAAGGTGACGCCGGGCTTGAGGCGCGCGTAAGCGTAAATCCCCGGATGATTGTCTCGCTGGGCGATCATCTCGTCGGCCTCTTTGAGCCCGAGGGGAACGAAAACATCTGTCGGCGTGCCGAAGCGATAAGCCTGCGGCATGACGCCGATGACCGTGTAGCTCTGGCCGCTCAGCGTTAACTGTTTGCCGATGATCGCAGGGTCAGAGCCGAAGCGTCGCTGCCATAAGCCGTGACTGATGATGCAGGTGCGGTTCGAGTTGGCGTGATCTTCTTCGGGTAAGAAGTTGCGGCCCATCGCGGGCTTGACGCCGAGCACATCGAAAAAATTGGCCGTGATATCTCTGCCCTGCAAGCGCTCGGGCTCGTCCACGCCCGTCAGGTTATAGCTATTGAAGCGCGTCGCGGCGATCTGTGTGAAGACCTGATTCTGCTGACGCCAATCGAGCAGGTTCGGATACGAGACGGACATCCCCGGAACCTGCTGGCTCCATTCGCCGATTCGCACCAACCTGTCCGGGTCTTCAAACGGCAGCGGCCTCAGCAGCACGCCGTTAACGACACTGAAGATGGCCGTGTTCGCACCGATGCCCAATGCCAGAGCCAGTATCGCTACGACCGTAAAGCCCGGCTTCTTGAGCAGCATCCGAAATCCATATCGCAAGTCCTGCCATAATGTACTCATCACAAGTCCTCCACTTTATGAAAGGATGAAGGCGGAAGGATGAAGGATGAAAAGAATGCTTCCCGTTCTTCATTGCTTTTACTTCATCCTTCATCCTTCCGCCTTCATCCTTCATTCGTACCTGAGCGCGACCATCGGGTCTACCTTTGTCGCTTTGCGTGCGGGAATAAAGCACGCCACGAGCGAGACGGCTGATAGCACGAGCGCGACGCCGACGAACGTGAGCGGGTCTGTGGCCGTCACGCCGTACAGCAGGCTCTTCATCAGGCGCGTCAGAAGGTATGAGCCGACGAGCCCCAGACAGACGCCCGCCAGCACGAGAATCATGCCCTGGCTGACGACCATCCGTAGAATGTCTCTCGCCTGCGCGCCTAAAGCCATGCGTATGCCTATCTCGTGCGTGCGCTGCGTGACCGAATAGTTCATGACGCCGAAGATGCCGACCGCCGCCAGCAAGAGCGCCACCGCGGCGAAGATGCCCAGGAGCAGCATGTTGAAACGGCGGCGGGCCAGTGAATCGGCCAGCAGTTGCTCCATCGTCCTGATGTCGGAGAGGGGCTGGTCTTTGTCCACCTGCTCGATCGCATTGCGTAAGCCTGCGGCCAGGCTCGCAGGGTTGTCCGCCTTCGAGCGCGCCACGAGCGTCATGAAGGGCAGTGGAACCTGTTGATAGGAGAAGTAAGACTCGACGCCGGAATCTTTGTCCAAAGTCATGTGCCTGACATCGCCGACGATGCCGATGATCTCCGCCATGTTGTTCTCGGCGACGGTTACGTCGATGCGCTTGCCTATCGCTTCTTCGCCGGGAAAATACTTGCGCGCCAGCGACTCGTTGATGACGACGACCCTCGGAGCATCCTCCGTGTCCTGCTCTGTGAAAACGCGTCCCTTGATGAGTGGGATGCCCATCGCGCGAAAATAGTCCGGGGTGATGATGCGAGAGTGCGTGATGAGACGTTCGCCGGGGCCGGGAGTGGGGCGTCCTTCGATGGTCAAGCCGCTCATGGCCATGTCGCCGCTCAGCGGAAGCGGGCTGACGCCTCCGATGGCCTCGACGCCCGGAACCTCCGCGCCGCGTTGCAGAGCCTCCTTGAAGAACGCCTTCATCTGGCTCTCTTCGTGATATTTGGCATCGGGGAGCGCGACGCTGGCCGTCAGCACACGATGCGGCTCGAAACCCGGATTGACATCCTGCAACTGTTTGAAGCTGCGTATGAGCAGGCCAGCGCCGACGAGCAGCACAAGGCTCAGAGCGACCTGCGAGACGATCAGCAGACTACGCACGCGATTGCGACTGATGCTCTCGGATGAGCCGCGACTTCCCTCCTTGAGCGACTCGTTCAACTCCAGCCGCGAAGCCCTCAGCGCAGGCACGAGCCCGAAGACGATGCCCGTCAGGAGCGACACGCCGAGCGTAAAGCCCAGCACGCGCGCATCAAGCCCTATCTCCGTCATGCGCGGAAAATCGGTCGGGATAACGGCCATCAGTAAATCCAGACCCCAGAAGGCGAGCAGCAAACCCAGTCCCCCGCCCACGACCGCCAGCAGCACGCTCTCCGTCAACAATTGTCGGACGATACGAAATCTTCCCGCGCCCAACGCCGTGCGAATCGCCATCTCTTTCTGTCTCGATGCGGCGCGCGCGAGCAACAGGTTGGCGACGTTGGCGCACGCGATCAGGAGCACGAAGCCGACCGCGCCGAGCAGTATATAGAGCGCCGGTCGAATATTGCCGACGACGCTCTCGTACATGGAGGAGAGCTTGACGGTGCGCCCGGTGTTTCTATCCGGGTACTGCTGCGCCAGACGGCCGGCGATGGTCTCCATCTCGGCCTGGGCCTGCGCCATACTGACGCCGGACTTCAGGCGCGCGATGACGCTCAGGTAATTCGCGCCGCGCTCCATGTTCGTCTCGCTCTTCGGGTCGAGCGGCATCCAGTATTCCGACCTCTCGGCTCTGAGCGGAAAATCAAACCCCTGCGGCATGATGCCGACAACCGTCGTGTTAACGCCGTCGAGCATCACCTGTTGGCCCACGAGCGCGGGATTAGCGCCGAAGCGCCGCTGCCACAAGCCGTAACTGATCACGGCGACGCGCGGGCTTCCGGGCTTCTCGTCTTCGGGGGTGAGGGTGCGTCCCATCGCCGGATTGGCTTTGAGCACCGCGAACAGATCGCCCGAAGTCGATACGCCGTCGAGCTGTTCGGGATTATCGACACCCGTCAGGATAGCGACCGATTCGGTGTAGGCGGCGATGTGATCGAAGACCTGATTCTGGTCGCGCCAGTCCGCGAAATTAGGATAGGAAGTCGGTATTTGACCGCGCCCCCTTTTGACATCGAGGCTCGACACCTGCATGAGCTGCTCCTGCTGCGCGAACGGCAAAGGGCGCAACAGCACAGCGTTGACCACCGAGAAGATGGCCGTGTTCGCTCCGATGCCCAAGGCCAGAGCCAGTATCGCCACGACCGTAAAGCCCGGCTTCTTGAGCAGCATCCGAAATCCATACCGCAGGTCTTGCCAGATTGTTGTCATCATTTCTCTCCCCTCAAATTCGATCTACTCATATCTGAGCGCGATCATCGGGTCTACGCGCGTCGCGCGGTAAGCCGGAATGAAACTCGCCATGAAAGCCACGCCGACCAGTCCGAGCGAGACGGCGGCGAAGGTCAGCGGGTCTGTCGTGCTGACTCCGAAAAGCTGGCTTGAGAGCAGCCGCGTCAGGGCCAACGATGCCGAGACTCCGAGGCTGACTCCGACAAGAGCGTGCACCATCGCCTGCCTGACGATCATTCTCAGAATGTCGCGCGGGCGCGCGCCTAAAGCCATGCGCACGCCTATCTCGTGCGTGCGCTGTGTGACCGTGTAAGACATCACGCCGTAGATGCCGACGGCTGACAGCGAGAGCGCCAGCGCCGCAAAGCCGCCGAGCAGCAGCGTGTACAGCCTTGGCTCCGCGACCAGTTCGGAAAGTATCTGGTCAACCGTTTCGGCGCGCGAGACGGGCTGATCCTTATCCACAGACCAGATCGCGCGCTGCACATCCTTTCTCAGGCTCAAAGGGTCTGCGTTCCGTGTGCGTATGACGAGCGCCTGTCCGAGCCAGGGCTGTTGTTGAAAGGGCACATAGACTTCCGGCTCTGCCGGCATTCCCAATTCATCCTGCTTGATATTACCGGCGACGCCGACCACCTCGCGCACAGCGCGTTGGCCCATGTAGCTGATCGAAATCTTTCTGCCCAACGGGTCTGCACCGGCAAAGTATCGCCGGGCCAGCGCTTCGTTGATGATCGCAACCTGCGGCGCGCGCCGGTCATCGCGTTCACTGAAATCGCGGCCCGCCTGCACAGGCGCTTTCAGGACATCGAAATAACCCGGGCTGATCGCGCTGTAATGGACGGCCACATCGCCCGCTGGCAGCGGGTCGCCTTCGATGTTGAAGGGGAAGGAGAGAAAGCCGAACGGCATCCCGCTCGTCAGCGTGACGCCTTCGACGCCGGGCACATGCCTGACCTGTTCGAGCACTTCCCCGTAGAGCCGCGCCCTGCTCTCGTCATTCGGATACCTGGAGAACGGGGCCGAAATCCACATCGTCAAAAGGCCGTGCGGGTCGTAGCCCAACTCGACGCGCCGCAGGCGCACGAAGCTTTGAACGAGCAGGCCAGCGCCGACGAGCAGCACCAGCGTCACGGCAATCTCGATGACGACCAGAGCGCCGCGCGCGCGCAGGCTGCGCGAGCCTTCGGTCGAATGGCTGCCCTCCTTCAACCACTCGTTGACCTGCGGGCGCGAAGCCTGCCATCCCGGAACGAGCCCGAACAGAATCCCTGTCAACACGGACACGAGCAGCGTGAAGACGAGCACCGTCGCGTCAATGCCGACCGCGTTCGGAAACTGGTAGACCTCTTTGGATTGGGGCAGGAGACCGACGAGCAAGTCCACACCCCACGCGGCCAGCAAGAGACCTATCGCTCCACCAAGGAGCGCCAGCAATACGCTCTCGATCAATAACTGCTGTAACAACTGCGCGCGTGTCGCGCCCAGCGCCAGCCTGATCGCCATCTCGCGGCGTCTCGTCGCCGCACGCGCCAGCAATAGATTCGCCACGTTCGCGCACGCAATCAGGAGGACGAAGCCGACCGCGCCGAGCAGCACCAGGAGCGCGGGCTTGGTCTCGCCCGTCAATCTCTCTCTGAGCGGCGTCAACTGAGCCGACCAGCCCTTGTTAGAGTCTGGATGCTCCGCTTCGAGGCGGCTGGCGATGGTCTTCATCTCGGCCTGCGCGCTCTGAAGCGTCTGGCCGGATTTGAGCCGACCGAATACTTGAAAGTAGCGATTGCGCACGCGCATCTCGCTCGAAGTTCTGGAGAACGGAAGCCATGCTTCGGCGAAGCTCGGGAATTTGAAATCCGGCGGCATCACTCCGATGACGACGCTCTGGCCTTCGACAGTATCGAGGGAGCGTCCGACGATCGAGGGGTCGCCGCCGAAGCGCTTCTGCCAGAGGCGATAGCTGAGGACGACTCCCTCCGGCGCATTCGGTTGCTCGTCTTCCTGTGCAAAGGTGCGCCCGAGCATGGGCCCAATGCCGAGCGTCTGAAAGAAATTGGTGGAGACGCGCGCGCCCGCAAGGGCTTCCGGCTGCTCAGGGTCTTTCAAGCTGAGCGCGTCGCCGCGAAAGGCCGCGAGCTGCTCGAAGGTCTGGCTTTGCTCTTTCCACTCCCAGAACTCCGCAGGCGAGACGGCGGAAGACCTGCGCTGCCCGTTCTGCTCCTTAACGGTCTCGGCCCACATGAGCCGCGACGGTTCCCTGTACGGAAGCTCCTTGAGCAGGATGGCATTGACGACAGAGAAGATGGACGTATTGGCCCCGATGCCCAATGCCAACGTCAGAACCGCCATCACAGTAAACGTCGGCTTCTTCAGCAGCATCCGAAAACCATAGCGCACGTCCTGCAAGAGTGTTCCCATCACAAGTTTCTCCTCAAGAGCAAGGATGAAGGCGGCAAGGATGAAGGATGAAACAAATCCTTCCACATCTTGAATGCTTTTACTTCATCCTTCATCCTTCATCCTTTCATTCGTATCTGAGCGCTTCCATCGGGTCTACCTTCGTGGCCTTGCGCGCGGGAATGTAGCTGGCGAGCAGGGCGATGATGATGAGCGGTAAGCAGACCGCGACGTATGTGAGCGGGTCGCTTGCGGTGACGCCGAACAGCAGGCTTGAGAGAAAGCGCATCAGGACGAGCGCAGCCGCCAGGCCGAGGCCGACGCCCGCAATCGTCAGCACTAACCCCTGGCCGAGAATCATCTTGAAGATGTCCCACCTTTGCGCGCCTAAGGCCATGCGCACGCCTATCTCATGCGTGCGCAGTGTCACCGAATATGAGATCACGCCGTAGATGCCGACCGTCGCCAGCAGCAACGCGACGCCCGCGAAGACGCCGATCAGAAACGCCGGATAGCGGCGTAAGAAGGTCGAGGACGCGCCCTCCATCAATTGCTCCATCGTCTTCACGCCGAACACCGCCAGGTCAGGGTCGAGCGACTTGATTTCGCCGCGCACTGCCCCGGCCAAAGCCTGCGGGTCGGAGGTCGTACGCACGACCAGATTGAGGTAGGGGTCGGGGTTTTGCAGGTATGGGACATAGATGACGGGAGTCGTCGCCGTGTCCAGACTGTTGACCTTCTCGTCGCCCACGACGCTGACGATCTCGACGGGCGGAGCCGTCCCGTTGGCGGGGGCCAGACGTTGCCCGATCGGGTCTTGACCCGGAAAGAAGCGATTCGCGAGCGTCTGGTTGATGGCGACCACGCCGGGAGCATCCTGCTTATCGCGGTCATCAAACCGGCGTCCCCTGACAAGCGGAATGCTCATGACATCGAAATAGCTCGGCGTGATAGTGCGAAAGTTGACTTCGATCTCTTCGCCCGGCGGCGGGGCGGGCCGCCCCTCGACGATGATGTGCAGCGTATCGCCGCCCACCATCGGCAGCAGGCTCACTGTCCCGACGCCTTTGACGCCCGGCAGATTCTCCACGCGCGTCATAAGCTGCCCGTGAAAAGCTATCACCTTACCGTCTTCCGAATATTTGCCGGGCGGAAGCGATACCTGCATGGTCAGCAGATTTTCGGGCTTGAAGCCGGGATCAACCGCCAGCAGCCGGAGCAGGCTTTTCATCATCAGGCCCGCTCCGACCAGCAACACCAACGCCAGCGCGATCTCCGAGACCACGAGCAAATGGCGTAGGCCCTGTCGCGTCTGCGCCGCCGAAGTGCGGCCTCCCTCCTTGAGCGATTCCTGCAAGTTGAGGCTCGAAGATTGAAAGGCCGGAGCGAGTCCGAAGACTAAGCCGGTCAAGAGCGTGATCGCCGCCGTGAACAGAAGCACGCGCCCGTCAAGCCCGAGCCCCTGCAAGTAAGGCATAGAGACGAGCTGCGAGTCCGGTATGGCGGCCACCAGAAGATCGACGCCCCACGCGGCCAACAACAGGCCCAGGGCTCCGCCGAGCGCCGCCAGCATGACGCTCTCCGTCAGAAGCTGTCTGATCAAACGCCAGCGACTCGCGCCCATCGCCGTGCGAATCGCTATCTCTTTGCGCCGCGCAGCCGAGCGCGCGAGCAAAAGGTTGGCGACGTTGGCGCACGCGATCAAAAGGACGAAACAGACCGCGCCGACGAGCGCGAAGAGAACCGGCTTGACCCGCCCGATGATCTGTTCATGCAGCGAGACGAGCTTGATGCCTGTGCCCGTATGCGAGTCCGGGTACTGCTCCGCGATGGCGCGCGCAATGCCAGCCATCTCGGCCTGACCCTGCTCGATACTGAGGCCCGGTTTGAGACGACCGATCACGTGCAGCCAGTGCCACGAACGCCTCTCCAACTGCTGCGGCGTGGGCGTGAGCGGCGTCCATAGCTCCGCCGCCGGGGTGGGAGCAAATTTAAAGCTCGCCGGAAGAATGCCAATCACCGTATAGCTATTCCCGCTTGAGATGATCGGCTTGCCGACGATCGACGGGTCGCCGCCGAAGCGGCTCTGCCACAGTCCGTAGCTCATCAAGACCAGACGCGGCCCGCCCTGAAGTTCGTCGCCCGGTTGAAAGCTGCGGCCAAGAACAGGCTCCACTCCGAGCACTCGAAAGAAGCTATCGGTGACGGCGGCCCCCGAAACGAGCTCGGGCGTTTCGCGCCCGGTGAGAGCGAAACTGCGA
This sequence comes from Pyrinomonadaceae bacterium, assembly GCA_036522655.1. GTDB lineage: Bacteria > Acidobacteriota > Blastocatellia > Pyrinomonadales > Pyrinomonadaceae > DASQYE01. The sequence goes on from DATDFK010000013.1 coordinate 47,266, forward strand.
AAGCTGAAGCCCGCCAAATCTTCAAAAACCTGCGTCTGCTTTTTCCAGTCCAGGTAGTCAGCGTATGAAGCTTCCCTCTCGCTGAACTCTTTCTGCGGCGAAGTCTCCCACAGATGAACCAGGCGGTCAGGTTCCCTGTAAGGAAGCGGGCGCAGCAGTGCGGCATCGACCACCGTAAAGATGGCCGTGTTCGCGCCGATGCCGAACGCAAGCGTCAACACCGCGATGATTGTGAAGCCGGGCCGCTTGAGCAACAGTCGAAACCCGTAGCGCACGTCTTGCAGCAGACTCCCCATCACGTCCTCCTATTCGTATCTGAGCGCGATCATCGGGTCGACCTTCATCGCACGACGGGCGGGCACTAAACTGGCCACCAGCGCCACCGCCGCGAGCAGCAACGGAATCGCCAGAAAGGTCAGAGGGTCTGTCGCCGTCACGCCGAATAGCAGCGTCGTCATCACGCGCGTCAGCAGAAGCGATGCAACGATCCCCACGCCCACACCGATCAGCGCCAGTATCATCCCCTGTCCGACGACCAGCTTGAGAACGTCCTTTTGTTGTGCGCCCAGCGCCATGCGTATCCCTATCTCGTGCGTGCGCTGCGTGACGGCATAACTCATCACACCGTAGAGGCCGACCGCCGCCAGGATGAGCGCGACGACGGCGAAGATTCCGAGCAGCAACATGGCGAAGCGCTGCTTGGCCACCGATTCGGCGATGACCTCTTCGAGCGACCTGCTGCGCGAGACCGGCTGGTCTTTGTCAATCGAGAGAACCTGCCCGCGCACGCCCGCATTCAATGCTGTCGGATTGCCTTCGGTGCGGACGATCAGCGTCATGCCGGAGAAGGGCGTTTGCAGGAAAGGCTCGTAGGTTTGCGCCGTCGTCGGGCGATCAAGCCCGTACTGCTTCACGTCGGCGACGATGCCGACGATCTCGCGGAATCGTTCGGGGCCGTTCGTGACGTTGATGCCCTTGCCGATCGGGTCTTCATCGGGAAAGTATTTCTTAGCCATCGTCTCGTTGATTACGGCCACGCGCGGCGCGTCCTTTTTGTCACGCTCCGTGAACAGCCGTCCTCTCAACAAGGGAATGCCCATCGCCTTGAAATAGTCTGGGCTCACAGCATAGTAATTAGTGGTGGGCTCTTCGCCGGGAGCATCCGGCGGGCGACCCTGAATGTTGAATCCGAGCACGTAGTCGCCCTGAATCGGCAGCGATTGAGTCGCCCCGACGGCCACCACGCCGGGAAGCCCCGAGACCTTTTCGATCAACTGTGTGAAGAAGGCCGCCTGCTGATCTTCCTCCGCGTATTTCTTCGCGGGCAGCGAGACGGTGACGGCCAGAGCATTCTTCGGATTAAAACCGGGATCGACCTGCTGCAAGCGATAGAAGCTGCGAATCAGCAGGCCCGCGCCGATCAGCAGCATCAGCGCGAGAGCGACTTCGGTGACGACCAGCGCGCCGCGCACGCGATGATGCCCGCCCGTCGTGCCGCGCCCTCCCTCCTTGAGCGTCTCGTTGAGATTCGGCCTTGACGATTGCAGCGCAGGCACGAGCCCGAAGACGATGCCCGTCAACAAAGTGATCAGGATGGTGAAGCCGAGCACGCGGGCATCGAGCGCACCATTATTGACGCGCGGCAAATCTTCCGGCGCGAGCGCCAGCAGCAAGTCCACTCCCCACACGGCCAGCAGCAACCCTATACCGCCGCCGACGAGCGCGAGCAGAATGCTTTCGGTCAACAGTTGACGAATGACACGCCAGCGACTCGCGCCGAGCGCAGTGCGTATGGCAATCTCTCTCGCCCGCGCCGTCGCGCGCGCTAAGAGTAGGTTAGCGACGTTGGCGCAAGCGATCAGCAGCACGAGCGCGACCGCGCCGAGCAAGACCAACAGCGCCGGTTTAATGTCGCGCGACTCGTACTCCTGCATCTTGAAGAGCGACACCCCCCAGCCCGCATTCGAGTCCGGGTACTGCTGCGAGAGCCGCGAGGCGATGGCGCTCATTTCCGTCTGGGCCTGTTCAATGGTCACGCCCGTCTTGAGCCGCCCGATAGCGGAGATGTAATGAGCGCCATGCTGTTCGGCCTGCTTTGCGTCGAAGGCGACGGGCGTGAAGAGTTCCGTTTCGCGGTCTGGAAATTGAAAGTTCGGCGGCATCACTCCGATGACCGTGTAGGGAGACGCGTTGAGCGTCAGCGTTCGCCCGAGAATATTCGGGTCGGCCCCGAATCGTCTCTGCCAGAGACTATTGCTGAGAATGACGACGGCGTCGCGCCCGGGTTGATCTTCTTCGGCGAGAAAGGTGCGGCCCTGCGCCGGTTTGACGCCGAGCATCTCAAAGAGGCCCGCCGAGACGCGCGAACCGCGCAAGCGCTCAGGCTCGCCCGTGTCCACAAGGTTGTAGGAGAAGCCGCGAATCGCACAGAGCTTCTCGAACACGGTGTTCTGTTTCTGCCAGTCCAGAAAGTTTCCGGGCGAGACGGAGAACTCGGGGAATTGCGGTCGCTTATTCTCTCTTAAGACGATCAGTCGATCAGGGTCATTATAGGGCAGCGAGCGCAGCAATACTGAATTGACGACGGAGAAGATGGCGGCGTTGGCCCCTATGCCCAGGGCCAGCGCGATCACGGCGACAACCGCAAAGCCCGGATTCTTCAGCAGCATTCGTATGCCGTAACGCAAATCCTGCAACAAGGTGTTCATCTACATTCTCCTATTCGTAGCGCAGCGCGACCATAGGGTCTACGCGCGTGGCGCGCCGCGCCGGGATATAGCAAGCTGCGATGGCCACGACCGCCAGCACCCCCGCAACTCCCGTAAAGGTCAAAGGGTCTGTGGCCGTCACGCCGTATAGCAAACTCGCCATCAAGCGAGTCAGCGCGAACGCTCCGGCCACGCCGATGACTAAACCGATGACGATGAGTTTCATGCCCTGGCCCAGAATCATCCTGAGCACGTCGCGCACCTGTGCGCCCAAGGCCATGCGTATGCCTATCTCGTGCGTCTGCTGCATGACCGTGTAGGCCATCACGCCGTAGACGCCGACGGCTGACAATGAGAGCGCCAGCGCAGCGAAGATCGTGAGCAATAAGGTATTGAAGCGCGGTCGCGCCAGCGCAGACGAGACCAGTTTGTCCATCGTCGTCACGGCGGCCACGGCCTGATCTTTATCGAGCGCATAGACCTCGCGGCGAAAGCTCTCGGTCAGGCTGAGCGGATTGGCCTTTGTGCGGATAACGAAGTCCGTGCGGTATTCGCTGTTCTGCAAGTACGGAACGTAGATGTCCGGCCTCACCGCATCCCATTCGCGATACCTGACATCCTTGACCACTCCGACCACCGTCAGCCACGGAGCGTTCGAGTTGGCCTTCCCGAACTTGAGACGTTTGCCGACAGGGTCTTCACCCGGCCAGTACTTGCGGGCCATCATTTCGTTAATGATGACAACGGTCGTAGCGTCGCCCCTGTCCTGGTTGTTAAAGTCGCGCCCGCGCACTAAGGGTATGCCCATCGTGCGGAAATAATCGGGACTGATCGCTTCGTAGTTGGAGTAAGGATTGGCCGTCTGCTCTTCCGGCGTCTGGCCTTCGACGGCGAAGGGCGGATCCCAGCCGACCGTTCCTGAGAGCGGGCGCATCAGCACGACGGCCGCCGATTCAACGCCGGGCAGAGTCTTGACGCGCTCAAGGAGTTGTTCAAAGAAGGCTTTCTGCTGCGCGCCCTCTGGATACTTCGATTGCACGAGCGCGACGCGCGCGGTGAAAACATTTTCCGCATTGAAGCCGGGATCGATGCGTTGCAGATTATTAAAGCTTCTGACCAGCAGCCCCGCCCCGACCATCAACACTACGGCCAGCGCGACTTCGGAGACGACCAGCATCTCTCGCAGGCGCTTACTTCGCGCGCCGCCCTGCGATTTGCCGCCGCCCTCTTTGAGCGCTTCGTTCAAGTCCGGCTTCGAGACGGAAAGCGCCGGGGCCAACCCGAAGATAATCGCCGTCAGAAATGAGACCGCAAACGCGAACATGATGACTTTAGCGTTGACTCCAACGCTCGCTATGCGCGGGATGTCCTGCGGCGCGAGCGTCACCAGATACTCGACGCCGAAGGAAGCCAGAAGCAATCCGATCGTCCCACCGGCAAGCGCCAGCAGCACGCTCTCCGTCAGCAGTTGTCTGATCAAACGCACGCGGCTTGCGCCCAACGCAAGCCTGAGCGCGATCTCCTTCTGTCGCGTCGCCGCTCGCGCCAGCAGCAGGTTGGCGACGTTGACGCAGGCAATCAGCAGAACCAGAAACACCGCCCCGAGCAGGATGAAGAGCGCCGGGCGCGCATTGCCGAAGATGGACTTGATGAGAGGAATGCCGGTCACACCATAGCCCTTATTCTCCTTCGGAAACTCCTCCGCGAGTTGACGCGCGATGCCATCCATCTCGCTTTGCGCCTGCTCGATCGAGACGCCCGGTTTCAATCGGCCCATCGCGCGCAGTACGCGAAACCCGCGCTGCTCAGTCCAGCCGCCGGGCGCTGGCGTCAAAGGGGCCCACAGCTCGACTCCCTTCGGGAAATCAAAGTCAGCGGGCATCACTCCGATGATCGTCGCGCTCTCGCCCTCAACCGTCAGCCGTTGGCCCAGCACGTTGGCGTCCGCGCCGAAGCGACGCTTCCACAACCCGTCGCTAATCAGCACGACGGATGGTGCGCCGGCCTTTTCGTCTTCGGGAGCGAAGGTGCGCCCGAGGGCGGCGCGTGTGCCGAGCAGCGTAAAGAAGTTTGCGGAGACGGTTGAGGCTTCGACCTGCTGCGGCTCGCCGTTGCCCGTGAGCGTCATGTCGAAGTTGACGGACGGCAGCGCGGCGACCTCCTCAAAGACGTGGTTACGCTCGCGCCAGCTAACGTAGTTCGGATACGAGACCTCGACCTCCGCATGATTCCTCGCCGGATTATTCTCCCACAGCATGACGACGCGCTCCGGCTCTTCGATGGCGAGCGGGTGAAGCAACACCGCATTGACGATGCTGAAGACGGCGCTCGTCGCACCCACGCCCAGCGCCAGCGCAATGATCGCAACCGTCGTAAAGCCACGCTGCTTGAGCAGTATCCTGAATCCATAACGCAAGTCTTGCCACAGACTCCGCATCCTCAAATCCTCCGGGCTGAAAAATAAGGATGAAGGATGAAGGATGAAGGATGAAAGGAATGCTGTTCGTTCTTGAAAGCTTTTACTTCATCCTTCATCCTTCCGCCTTCATCCTTTCACTCGTATCTGAGCGCTTCCATCGGGTCTACTTTCATGGCGCGGCGTGCCGGGATGTAGCAGGCCGCGAGCGCGACGAGCGTGAGCAGCGCGGCGACACCGGCGAAGGTCAGCGGGTCTGTGGCGCTCACGCCGTATAGGAGGCTCGACAGGTAGCGCGTCAGGGCGAAGGCCGCCGCCAATCCGAGCGCCACTCCGGCGAGAGTCAATGCCATGCCCTGCCCGACGACCAGCTTAAAGATGTCCCGGCGGTCTGCGCCGAGCGCCATGCGCACGCCTATCTCGTGCGTGCGCTGGCTGGTGTTGAAGCTGATCAGCCCGTAGATGCCGACGCCCGCCAGAGCGAGCGCGATAGCGGCGAAGGTGGTCAGGAAGAGCAGGCTGAACCGTCTCTCTGCGAGCGAGCGCGAGACGAGTTGCTCCATCGTCGCGATGCTGGAAAAGGGCTGGCTCTTGTTGACCGTCCAGATCTCCTTCTTCACGGCCGGCAGAAGCGCCTGCGGGTCAACGCTCGTGCGCACCACGTAGGTCATAGAGCCGTAGGGCTCCTGTAGATGAGGCAGAAAGAGCTCGGGGCGCGGGTCGCTGTCGAGTCCCGTATGACGCACGTCGCCGATGACGCCGACGATCTCGCGCGTCGTCTGTTGGCCCATGAAGCGCAGGCTGATCTTTTTCCCGACGGGGTCTTCGCCGGGCCAGAAGCGTTGGGCCATCGTCTCGCCGATGAGCACGACGGGCGCGGCCTCCTTGTTATCAAAGCGTGTGAAGAGACGACCGCGACGAAGGGGGATGCCCATCGTGCGAAAGTAATCGAAGGTCGCGACGGTGGCGTAGGCGATCGGCTCCTGTCCGGGCGCGGGCGCTGCTCGCCCTTCGATGCTGAACTCGCTCTTGATGTCGATCGGGTTGGTGTGGAAAGGTAGCGCCGAGACTGCGCCAGCGGCCTCGACGCCGGGCAGCGCCGCGATGCGATCAAGACTCTGCTCAAAAAAGGCCGCTCGCTGCTCCGCCGTGCGCGCCCTGCCCCAGACGTGCACTTCGAGCGTCAGAGCCTTCGAGGTCGTAAAGCCCGGATCGACCTGCAAGAGGCGCACGAAGCTACGCACGAGCAGGCCCGCGCCGACGAGCAGCATCAACGCGATGGCCACTTCCGAAACGACCAGCAGATGACGCAGGCTATGGCGGGCCATCCCTGCGCTCGCCGTCCGCCCGCCTTCCTTGAGAAATTCCTGCAAGTCGGTTCTGGAGAACTGTAGCGCGGGAGCGAGCCCGAAGATCAGCGCCGTGAAGGCCGACACGCCGAGCGCGAACAGCAGCACACGACCGTCAATGCCGACCTGATTGATGCGCGGCAGGTTGCCGGGACTGAGTGCGATGATCGCATCGACGCCCCAGCTCGCAAGCCAGATGCCGCCCATCCCGCCTAAAGCCGCGAGCAGCATGCTTTCGGTCAACAACTGCATGATCAGACGACCGCGCCGAGCGCCGAGGGCCGCGCGGATAGCAAACTCCCTACGGCGCGTCGATGCGCGGGCCAGCAGTAGATTGGCGACGTTGGCGCAAGCAATTAAGAGCATCAGCCCGACCGCGCACAGCAGCATCAAAAGCGCCGGGCGCACATGACCGACGAGTTGCTCTGGAAGCGGCACGGCGGTCGCGCTCACTTCGCTATTGGTCTGCGGATACTCATGGGCCAACGCGGCGGCGATCGTCTTGATCTCCTGCTGCGCCTGCTCGATGGTGACGCCGGGTTTGAGCCGCCCAATGACCTTGATGTAAGCGGAGCCGCGTATCTGCCGGTCGCTCTCGACGACGACCCAGGGCGACCATATCTCTCTTTCGGGGCCGAACTCGAAACCGGGCGGCATCACGCCGACGACCGTGTACGGCTGCCCGTTGAGAATAAGCTTCTGCCCGACGAGTTTCGGGTCAGCACCGAAACGACGCTGCCAGAGGCCGTGGCCGATGACGACGACGCGATCATTGCCGGGCTGAAACTCTTCGCGCGCGAAGGTGCGCCCGTAGAGAGCATTGATGCCGAGGATTTCAAAGAAGCCGGTCGTCACCTGCCACGCGCGCAAAGCTTCCGGCTCCTCGCCTCCCGTCAGGCTGAAGCCGGAGGGGAGCGCGGCGGCCATCTCCGTACAACTGCGGCTGCGCTCTCGCCAGTCAAGAAAGTTTGCGGGCGAGACATCTTCACGCTGCACTCCGCCCCTCGGGTTGCTCTGCCAGAAGGTAGCGATCCTGTTCGGGTCTTGAAACGGCAGGGGGCGAAGCAGCACACCGTTGACGACGGAGAAGATGGCCGTGTTCGCGCCGATGCCGAGCGCGAGCGTCAAGACCGCGACAAGAGTGAAGCCCGGTTTCCTGATCAGCATCCGAATCGCGTAACGCAAATCTTTGAACAAGGTCTCCATCGCCGTCTCCTTTCATCACTCGCGCGTCTTTTCACCACTCGCGCTTCATTCGTACCTGAGCGCGATCATCGGGTCTACCTTTGTGGCCTTGCGCGCAGGGATGTAGCAGGCCGCAAACGCCACCACCGAGAGCAGCAGAGAGATACCGCCGAAGGTCAGCGGGTCTGTCGGCTCCACTCCGCTCAGCATCTCCGTCATCGCACGCGTCAGGAGGAAAGCTCCAAGCAGGCCGAAGACGACCCCGATCGCCGTCATGACGAGGCCCTGCCGGACGATCAGCTTGAGGATGTCGCGTGGCTGCGCGCCTAAGGCCATGCGAATGCCTATCTCGTGCGTGCGCGACGTGACCGAATAAGCCATCACGGCGTAGATGCCTATGGCGGCCAAGACCAGCGCGCCGAAGGCGAAGAAGGCGAGCAGGAACATCGTCAGCCGTTTCGGCGAGATCGATTCGTCGACGACCTGCTGCATCGTCTTGACGTTATAGACGGGCTGCTCCTGATCGATGGCCCGCACCTCGTTGCGCACCGTCGTGGCAAGCTGTACGGGGTCGGAAGTGGTGCGCACGATCAAGGCCATAGACCACCACGGCTCCTGCAAGAAGGGACGATAGACGGTCAGGTTGGCTTCTTCCTCAAGGTCATCGTTTTTGACATCGGCGGCGACGCCGACGATTTCCAGCCCGCCTTCCTTATCATCGAAGACGAGACGCTTGCCCAGGGCGTCGCCGTTTGGAAAGTAACGTCGGGCCAGTCGCTCGTTGATGATGAGGACGAGCGGCGTGTCCTTCTTATCCTGTTCGGTGAAGGCGCGTCCCTGTCGAATGGGCGTGCCGATGGCCTCGAAATAGTGCGGCGTCACTATCTGATAATCCGCGTAGGGCACTTTCCCTTTGGGCGGGGCCGGTTGGCCTTCGACTTGAAAGGTGGCGGAGTTGTTGCTGCGTCCCATCGGAACGTAGTTGACCGCCGCCGCCTGCTCGACGCCGGGCAAGTTGCGTATGCGCCCCACCAATTCCTGAAAGAAGTTGACGCGCTGCTGCTCCTCTGGATACTTGACCCTCGGGATGGAGAGTTCCATCGTCAGCAGGTTGTTCGGATTAACACCGAGGTCTGAGCGTATGAGATGAATGAAGCTTCTGATCATCAGGCCAGCGCCGACGAGCAGCACGAGCGAGAGCGCGATCTCGAACACGACGAGCAGGCTGCGCAGGCGATTGCGGCTCGCGCCGGAGGATGTGCCCTTGCCGCTCTCTTTGAGCGCCTCGTTGAGATTGAGCCTGGTGGCTTGCAGCGCCGGGGCGAGTCCGAAGACTGCGCCCGTCACAAGCGTCACGACGAGCGTGAAGATGAGCACGGAAGGGTCAAGGCGCAGGTTGTCCCAGCCCGGAATAAACTGCGTGAAGCCGGACGGCATCCCGCCCTTGATAAATTCTACGCCCCAGACCGAAAACAGAAGCCCGAGCAAGCCACCGATGGTGGCGAGCACGATGCTTTCCGTGAGCAGTTGGCGAATCAAGCGCCAGCGGCTTCCGCCCAAGGCCATGCGGACGGCGATCTCCTTCTGGCGCGAGGTCGAGCGCACGAGCAGCAGGTTGGCGACGTTAGCGCACGCGATCAATAACACGAAGATGACCGAGCCCATCAGCACTTGCAGGTAGATGCGAGAGCCCCTCGTATAGGACGCATCCATCCCTTCGACAAGGGCCAGTCTTCCACCATTCGTTTCCGGGAACTGCTGCTGCGCCCTTTGCGAGATGGCGTCAATATCGGCCTGCGCCTGTGCTTTGGTGACGCCGGGCTTGAGCAGCGCAAGCGTTTGCAGATAATGATTACCACGCACGCTCTGTTCCTTGGCATCGAAGGCGAGCGGCGTCCATATCTCACTGCCGTTGACAGGGAATTTGAATTCCGCCGGGAGGATTCCGATGACGGTGTAGCTCTTGCCGTCCACCATGATCTGCTTGCCCACGAGGTTCGGGTCGGAACCATAGTGGCGCTCCCAGAGACTCTGCTTGACGAGCGCGACCTGCTCGTGGCCGGGCTGACTCTCGTCTTCAGAGAAGGTGCGCCCCTGCGCGGCGTGCACGCCCAGCACAGTGAAGAAACTCGGAGACACGCGCGCGCCCGAGACACGCTCGGGCTGATCTCCGTCTGTGAGATTGAAAGCGCGCGGGTTGAAGGCCGCCATCGCCTCGAAGACACGATTATTATCGCGCCAGTCCAGATAGTTGCCGGGCGCGGCAGAGCTGCGCATAATCCCTGCCTCCGGGACACGCTCCCAGACCATCATCAGCCGCTCCTGATTGGCGAAGGAGAACGGATGCAGCAGCAGCGCGTTGACGGCACTGAAGATGGTCGTGTTCGCGCCGATGCCCAGCGCTATCGCCAGTATCGCCACGAGCGTAAAGCCCGGGTTCTTCCGCAGCATCCGAAAGCCGTAGCGCAAGTCCTGCCAGAGTGTTGACATCTCTACTTCTCCTATTCATAACGAAGCGCGACCATCGGGTCGACACGCGTTGCCCGTCGTGCGGGGATAAAGCAGGCCAGGAGCGCCACGCCCGCCAGCAGGACGGAGACGACGATAAACGTCAAAGGGTCTGTGGCCGTCACGCCGAAAAGCAGTTTTGAGAGCAGGCGCATGACGATGAACGCGCCGACGAGCCCGGCCCCGACGCCGATCAGCGCGAGTTTCATTCCCTGCCCGACCACCATCCTGAGCACGTCGCTGCGCTGCGCGCCTAAGGCCATGCGCACGCCTATCTCGTGCGTGCGCTGCGCCACCGAGTAAGCCATCACGCCGTAGATGCCTATCGCGGCGAGCAGCAACGCGGCGGCAGCGAAGAGGCCGAGCAGCCACGTCGCAAACTTCTGCGGCGCGATGGCCGCCGCCACCACCTGCGACATCATCTGTACATTCGAGACGGGCTGGTCTTTATCTATCTCGCGCACGGCGTTGCGCAGCGCCGTCGTCATGCTCGCCGGGTCTGATGTCTTCATACGCACGGCCAGCACCATGCTGCGCCCGTACTGCGCGTCTGGAACCTGCGGCAACTGGAAATAGGGACGGTAAATCTCGACGCGTCCTTCCTCGTCCGGCCCGTAGTGCTTGACGTGCTTGACCACGCCGACGATCTGCATCAAGGGCATGGGCGACTCAGTGCCGCCGAGTTTGAGTCGCTTGCCGAGCGGGTCTGTGTTCGGGAAGAAACGCGCCGCCAGCATCTCGTCTATGAGCACGACATCGGGCGCGCCCGTCTTGTCCTGTTCCGTGAAGTAGCGCCCCTTGATGAGCGGGATGCCCATCGCGCGAAAGTAGTCCGGCGAGACGGAGAGGTTGACGGCGACGATCGTGTCTTTGACATTGGCGACCTCCTGGCCCTCGATCGTGATGCCGCTCTCTATGCCGCCGCTCATCGGCAAGCCTCGTGTGAGACCAGCGCTTTCCACCCCGGGCAACGTCTGCACGCGCTGCAAGAGTTGTTGATAGAAGTTGACGATCTTCTCATTCTCCTTGTAGCGCGCTTCGGGCAGCGCCACGCGCATCGTCAGAACATTGTCGGGGTCGAACCCGACATCCGATTGACTGAGATTGAGAAAGCTCTTGATGAGCAGACCCGCCCCGACGAGCAGCAGCAGCGACAGCGCCACTTCCGAGACGACCAGCGTATTACGCACTCGCTGACGGCTCGCGCCAGCCGTCGCGCCGCGCCCGCCCTCCTTCAAAGATTCGTTCAGGTTGGTCTTAGAGACCTGAAGCGCGGGAGCGAGGCCGAACAACAGCCCCGTGAGCACGGAGATGATGAGCGTGAAGGCGACGACGCGCGCGTCCAAACCGATGTTCATCACGAGCAGGCGCGGCACGTCGTCAGGGATCACGGCTTGCAGTCCCTTGATGCCCCACATCGCCAGCAGCAGTCCGAGCAGTCCGCCCAAAAGCGACATCATCACGCTCTCTGTGAGAAGCTGACGAATGAGACGCCAGCGTCCAGCGCCGAGCGCCGTGCGTATCGCTATCTCCTTTGAGCGCGAAGCCGAACGCGCGAGCAGCAGGTTGGCGACGTTGGCGCACGCGATCAAGAGCACGAAGCCGACCGCCGCGAGCAGGACGAGCAGAGCCGGGCGAATCTCCTTCGTGGCGAAGTCCTGCAAGAGCGCGAGGCGCACGCTGTTGCCCTCGTTCGACTTCACGTACTGCTGCGCGAGCCTGTCGGCGATGCTCTCCATCTCGGCGCGCGCCTGTTCGACCGTCACGCCCGGCTTCAGGAGCCCGACCACGTAGATGCCCGGATGATTGCCGCGATCCTGCATCTTGTCCGCGCCGAGCCCGATGGGCACAAAGACATCGACCGGCGCTTGCCACTCGAAGTCTCGCGGCAGCACGCCGATGATCGTATAGCTCTCGTTATTGAGCATCACGGGCTGGCCGATGATCGAGGGGTTTGCGCCGAAGCGGCGCTGCCAGAATCCGTGGCTGATGATGGCCGTGCGATTGCCGCCCGGCTGATCTTCGGCGGGCGCGAAGTTGCGCCCGAGCGCAGGGTTAGTGCCGAGCACGGGAAAGAAGCTGGCGGAGACTTCGCGCCCGTCAAGGCGTTCGGGCTCGCCCGCGCCCGTCAGAATAAGGCCCGCGCCGCGAAACGCCGCGAGCTGCTCAAAGGAGCGATTCTGGTCACGCCAGTCCGTAAAATTCGGATAGGAGACAGACATGTTCTGCACCTGCTGGCTCCACTCCGAGATGAAGACCAGCCGCTCGGCGGTCGAGAACGGCAGGGGCTTGAGCAGCACCGCGTTGACGACCGAGAAGATGGCGCTGTTCGCACCGATGCCCAGGGCCAGCGCCAGAATCGTTACCGCCGTGAAGCCAGGGCTCTTCAAAAGCATCCGAAAGCCGTAGCGCAAATCTTGCCAGAGTGTTGCCATTTCTACTTTCTCCTATTCGTGACGGAGCGCGATCATCGGGTCGACACGCGTTGCCCTGCGCGCAGGGATGAAAGCCGCCAGCAGAGCCGTGACCGCCAGCACCAGCGATACTGCGATGAACGTCAAGGGGTCTGTCGCCGTGACACCGAAAAGCAGGCTCGCCATAAAACGCGCCAGCAGGAAAGAGACCAGGAGCCCCGTCGCGACTCCGATCAAAGTGAGAATCATGCCCTGGCTGATGACCATCTTGAGCACGTCGCTGCGCTGTGCGCCCAAGGCCATGCGCAGGCCGATCTCGTGCGTGCGCTGTGTGACGGAGTAGCCGAGCACGCCGTAGATGCCGACCGCAGCCAAAGTGAGCGCGAGCAGGCCGAAGATCGCCAGCATCGCCGCGCCCATACGCGGAGCCCACAACACCTGATCGAGAACTTCGGAGATGGGAGACACGGCCACGAGCGGCAGATTCGTGTCGAGCGCCTGCACCTCGCGGCGCACGGTGGCGAGCACGGTCTTCGGGTCGCCGTCGGTTCTAACGTGCAGCGTGACGCCGGGCACGTAGTTCTGCGCGAGAGGCATGTAGGCGAGCGGCCTTGGGTCTTCGCCGAGGGTGATCGAATCGCTGTTTTTGACCACGCCCGCGACCTCCGTCTGGAAGTCGTCGCCGAAGAATTTAAAGCGCTTGCCGACCGCATCCTCGTTGGGCCAGAAACGTCGCGCCATCGCTTCATTGATGACGACCACCTTGACGGAATTCGCCTGATCGGTCTCGCTGAAGTCGCGCCCCCTGACGACGGGGATGCGCAGCGTCTCGAAATATTTCGTGCTCACGGTATTGACGAGCGTGAGAATCCCACGGCCACCGGGCGGCGGCTCCTGCCCTTCGATGAAGACGCTTCTCATGAGCCCGCCATTGAGCGGCGCATTCGAGGCCAGGGCAGCCGAACGCACGCCCGGTATCGCTTCGACTCTGGCCTGAACCTGGCGGGCAAACTCACGCCCGCGCGTTTCGTTATAGCCCTGCGCGCCCAGATCGAAAGACATGACGAGCAGCTTTTCGGTCTCGAAGCCGGGGTTGAGCCGTTGCGCGTTGCGCAGGCTGCGCAGGAAAAGACCAGCGCCGACCAGCGCCACCAGCGACAGCGCCACCTGGGCGACGACGAGCAGATTGCGCAGGTTGAAACGACGCCTGCTCTGGTTAAGAGGATTGCTTTTGTCCTTGAGTTCCGTAACGAGGTCTGTGCGCGAGGATTGGAGCGCGGGCACGAGCCCGAACACCACGCCCGTCAGCACCGACAACAGCATGGTGAACCCGAGCACACGACCATCAAGCTTCAGGCTCAGCGCGTTTTGATTGAAGAAGGGCGGGCGGAAAGCCCACAGAAGGTCTAGGCTCCAGTAAGCCAGGAAGAGACCCAACGCTCCGCCGAGCACAGACAGCAAGAGGCTCTCCGTGAGCAGTTGACGGATAATGCGCATGCGTCCAGCGCCGAGCGCGGCGCGAATGGCTATCTCCTTGCGGCGGGCTGTGGCGCGCGCCAGCATCAGATTCGCCACGTTGGCGCAGGCGATCAGCAGCACCAGCCCGACCACCGTCGTCAACACTCCGCTGGCGCGCACGAACAGCTCTCGCTGGTTGGGATTGATTGCCGATTGCGCGAGCGGCACAAGCGTGACGTTGCGCTGCTCGTTCGCCTGCGGATACTCCTGCTCAAGCCGCCGACCGATGGTCTCCATAGAAGCCTGCGCCTGCGCCATCGAGACGCCCGGCTTCAAACGACCGATGACGTTGAAGAGCAGCGCGCGGCGCTCGTTGAACCATTTGAGAAAGGTTCCGGTCAACACCTGATCGTGCATCGCCATCGGAACCCAGAAGTCCGATGCGCCGATAGCGAATGTCCCGCGAAAGCTCTCCGGCGTCACGCCTATGACGGTGAACGCCTGGTTGTTGAGCATGACGGTTTTTCCCACGATCGAGGGGTCGCCGCCGAGTCGTCGCTGCCACAGTGCGTGGCTCACGACGACCACCGGATGCGTGCCCGGCGTCTTATCCTCTTCGGGGAGGAAGGTGCGCCCGAGCTTCGCCTTGACGCCCAGCACGTCGAAGTAGTTACCGGACACGATCAAGCCGTTGATCTGTTCGGGCTCTCCCGTGCCCGACAAACTCATCGCCGCCCCGCCGAAAATCAGCAGCCCCGAGAAGACATCGTTCTGGTCTCGATAGTCTACGTAGTTGGGATATGAAATAGGCGCGTAATCGAGTTGGTTGCCACGGTTCTTCTGATCAGTGCCGTAGACGGACATCAACTGCGCTGGCTCCGCCACCGGCAACGGCTGCAACAGCACGGCATTGACCAGCGTGAAGATGGTCGTGTTCGCGCCGATCCCCAGCGCCAGCGAGAGAATAGCCACCACAGTAAAAGCGCGACTCTTAAACAGCATTCGTGCGCCGAAGCGAATATCCTGCCACAGAGTTCCCATCACATTACCTCCAGTGAAACTTAAGGATGAAGGATGAAGAATGAAGGATGAAAAAAGCATTCAAGATGTGGAAGGATTTGTTTCATCCTTCATCCTTCATCCTTCATCCTTTCATTCGTATCTGAGCGCTTCCATCGGATCGACTCTGGTGGCGCGGCGTGCCGGGAGATAGCAGGCCAGCAGAGCGACGACCGCCAGCAGGAGCGAGACCCCGACGAAAGTTGCTGGGTCAACCGCGCTCACGCCGTACAGCAGGCTCGTCATGATGCGCGTCAGCGCGAAGGCTCCAACCAATCCGACGGCGAGGCCGATCAGGATTAGTCTCAATCCCTGGCCGACAACCATCTTGAGCACGTCGCGCCCCTGCGCGCCGAGGGCCATGCGGATACCTATCTCGTGCGTGCGCTCCGTGATCGAGTAAGACATCAACCCGTAGATGCCGACGACGGCGAGCGCGAGCGCGATCGAAGCGAGCAGGCCGAGCAGCATCATGATGAAACGCGGGCGCGTGATGGACGCGGCCATCAACTGCTCCATCGTTTGCATGTTCGAGACGGGCTGCCCCGGATCGATCGCCATCATCTCTCGCCGCACCGCCGCCGCGAGCCCCGCCGCATCGCCGGTCGATCGCACGACGAGGGCCACGCGCGGCCAAGATTCTCTATCCTGCGCGTAAGGCGTGTAAGCGCCGGGGAAAGGCGGCTCGTCAATGCTTTCGTGCCGGACGTTGCCGCTGATGCCGACGATGGTGCGCCAGGACTCCTCCTTGCTCGGGTCTCCAAAGGCTATACGTTTTCCGAGCGGCTCTTCACCCGGAAAATATTTGCGCGCCATAATCTCGTTAATGATGGCGACGCGCGGCGACCCCTCAACGTCGCGGTCTGTGAAGGCACGCCCGCGCAGCACGGGTATCTCCATCGTCTGAAAATAGCCGGAGCTAATGACCTGATAATCAACCGTCACGTTTTCGTCTGGCCTGGGCTCTGGCCTTCCCTCGACGATAAAGCCGCGATTCATGTTCGAGCCGCTCAGCGGCAGATTCATCACGAGCGCGGCGGAGCGCACGCCCGCCGTCGCTTGCAGCCGCTCAAGCAACTGGTTGTAGAAGGCTATCTTCTTCTTCTGATCGGAATACTTCGTGACCGAGAGCGACAAACGCGCGGTCAGCAGGTTGGAAGCGTTGAAGCCGGGCTCGACCGCTTGCAGCCGCAGAAAGCTCATGATGAGCAGGCCCGCTCCGATCAGAAGCACCTGCGCCAGAGCGATTTCGGAAATCACCAGCAGGTTGCGTACGCGCAGACGCCTTCCGCCTTCGGTCGCCTTCGTCCCGCCTTCCTTCAGGGCATGCTGTGGGTCGAGGCGCGTCGCTTGCAGCGCCGGAAGCAACCCGAACGCGAGCCCCGTGACGAGCGAGACGAGAAGCGTAAAGCCGAGCAGGCGGCCATCCATCCCGACTTCGTTTAGGCGCGGAATGTCGCCCGGGCTTAAGCCCACGAAGAGATCGACGCCCCACATCGCTATCAGGAGCCCGAGCGCGCCGCCCGCAAGACTCAACAGCAGGCTCTCCGTCAACATCTGCCGAATCAGTCGCAAGCGTCCAGCGCCGAGAGCGATGCGTATGGCTAGCTCGCGCTCACGCTGCGTCGCATGGGCCAACAGAAGATTGGCCACGTTCGTACAGGCCACGGCCAGCACAAAAGCCACCGCCCCGAGCAGGATAAAAAGTATGGACGAGACGCCGCCGACTATCTCTCTGTGCAGGGGAATAAGATTGACGCCGAGCCCGCCGTTCGTCTCAGGGTATGCTTCGGAGAGTCGCCCGGCGATGGCCTTCATCTCGGCCTGTGCTTCGGCGAGCGTATGCCCCGGCTTGAGCCGTCCGATCGCGCTGTAGATATGTATGTCGCGGTCGTTTGAGAGATCGGAGTCCGGGAACTGCGCGGCGAGCGAGGGCGAGACGGCGCTGCCATGATTGCCCGGAACCCACAACTCGCTCTGCACTGGGAAACGAAAGCTCGCGGGCATCACCCCGACGACCACGTAGCTCTTGTCATCAAGCGTCAGGCTTCGTCCCAAAACATTCGGGTCTGCGCCGAAGCGCCGCTGCCAGAGACCGTCGCTTAGAACCACGACGCGTTCGCCCTCGCGCTGTTCGTCTTCCGCTAGAAAGGTACGGCCAAGGGCCGCTTCGACGCCGAGAGTTGTGAAGACGTTCGGGGTGACGGCTGCGCCCGTCAGCTTTTCGGGCTCGCCCTCGCCCGTCAGATTGAGGCTGGCGTTGCTGTAAGCGGCTATCTGCTCGAACGCCTGCGATTGCCTGCGCCACTCGATGAAGTTGCCGGGCGCGACCCATCGCCTGTCGTTGCCGGGCATCGTCTCCCAGATCATCACGAGCCTGTCAGGCTGAGCGTAAGGCAGCGGACGAAGCACGACCGCGTTGACGACGGAGAAGATGGCCGTGTTCGCGCCTATGCCGAGCGCGAGCGTCAACACCGCGATGACGGTGAAGGCGGGACGCTTGATGAGCAATCGCACGCCGTAACGCATATCCTGCCAGAGTGTTCTCATCTCGTGTGACCTCTCATTCATAACGAAGCGCGATCATCGGGTCTACCTTCGTCGCCCTGCGCGCAGGGATGTAGCAGGCAGCGAGCGCCACCAACGCCAGCAGAGCGGAAACGGCAGCGAAGGTCAGCGGGTCAACCGTGCTCACACCGAACAGCAGGCTCGTCATGATGCGCGTCAGCGCGAAGGCTCCGACGAGCCCGAGAGCGATGCCCGCAGTGATCAGCTTCAATCCCTGGCCGACGACCATCTTGAGCACGTCGCGCCCCTGCGCGCCGAGGGCCATGCGAATGCCTATCTCGTGCGTGCGCTCCGTGATCGAGTAAGACATCAACCCGTAGATGCCGACGACGGCGAGAATCAGGGCGATGGCGGCGAAGAGGCCGAGCAGGATCATCATGAAGCGCTGAGCGGCGACGGATGCGGCCATCACGTCCGTCATCGTGCGCACTTTGGTGACGGGCAACTGGCTATCGACCGTCCAGATGCGCGCCTTGACCATGCTGGCGATGGTCGCCGGGTCGCCACTGCTCCTGACGACCACGCTCATCCAACGCTTCCAGGGCTGGGAGGATTGCGCGTAGGGCGTGTAGAGCGCCGATTGCTCCGGCTGCTCCAAACCGAAGTGCTTCACGTCGCCCACGACGCCGACGATCGTGATCCACCTCGGCTCGCCTTCTTCGCGGGCCCACCTGACGCGCGCGCCGATAGGGTCTTGGCCGGAAAAATACTCGCGCGCCATCGCCTCGTTGATGACGCCGACGAGCGGCGCGCCCTCCCTGTCCTGAAGCGTCAGCCCACGCCCCTTGATCAGCGGGATTCTCATCGTGCGGAAATAGTCGCCGCTAACGCTGCGCGAATGAAGCTCCGGCTCTTCGCCCGGAGATAAGGGCGGGCGTCCTTCGATGACGAAGTTGTGAAAGAGCGCATCGCCGCCCAAGGGTATCTCGCTGACCATCGCCGCCTCGACGCCCGGCAGCGTGTTGATCGCTTCCAGCGTTCGCTCACGAAACTGCGTCTGCCTCGGAATCTCTTTATAGCGCTCGGCGGGCAGCTCGATTCTCATGGTCAGAAGATTCTCGGTGGCGAAGCCCGGCTCGACCGCGCGCAATCGCCAGAACCCCTTAATGAGAAGGCCAGCGCCGACCAGCAGCACGAGCGCGATCGCCAACTCCGACACGACCAGCAGATTGCTCAGACGGTGACGGGCGATTCCTGCCGTGGCGCTGCGCCCGCCTTCCTTCAAGGCTTCGTTGACGTTGAGGCGCGAGGCATTCAGCGCCGGGACGAGCCCGAATACGAGCCCGGTCAAAAGCGAGAGCGCGAGCGTGAAGAAGAGCACGTAGGCGTCGATCGAAATCGTCGAGAGGCGCGGCAGGTTCGCCGGCTTGAGCGTTTGCAGCAGATCAAGCCCCCACATCGCGAGCAAGAGCCCGCACGCTCCGCCCAGACACGACAACAAAACGCTCTCGGTTAATAACTGTCGAATCAGCCTCCCGCGTCCGGCCCCAAGGGCAGCGCGGATGACTATCTCTCGCTCGCGCGACGTGGCGCGCGCCAAAAGCAGGTTGGCGAAATTAGAGCACGCGATCAGGAGCACAAGGCCGACTGCGCCGAATAAGATATAGAGGGCCGGGCGCGTATCGCCCGCCACGCGCTCGTGCAGCGACATGAGCTTCGAGCGCCGTCCTTTGTTCTCCGCCGGATACTCCTGCTCCAATCGCAGGTCGATGTTTGTCAGTTCCGCCTGCGCCTGAGCGAGGGTCACGCCGGGCTTGAGCCGCCAGTAGGTACGAAGGAAATGAACTCCGCGCGCCCCGGCAGCCAGCGGATTGACGACTCTGAGCGAGGCCCACACTTCAGGGCTCTCGCGCGGCGCGTCGAAATCCTTCTGAAGAACTCCGATCACGGTGTAGTTGTTCGCGCTGAGCGGAATCTCTTTGCCGATGATCGAGGCGTCCCCGCCGAACTGGCGCTGCCAGAATCCGTAGCTGAGCACGACCACGCGCTCGCCGCCCATGCGGTCTTCCTGCGTCGTAAACGTTCTCCCCAGGATCGGCTGCGCGCCAAGCACGTTGAATATCCCGGCGGTCGAGAGCCCGGCCTGCACCTGTACGGGCTCTGCGCCGCCCGTGAAATCCAGCGCCTGAAGCACGACGCCGCCCGACTCTTCAAACGACTGGCTCTGCGCCTGAACGTCCGCCAAATCCGGCAGCGACATATTCGAGCGCATCGTCACCAAACGCTCCGCATGAGGATAGGGAAACTGTCTCAAGAGCACGGCATTGACGACAGAGAAGATGGCGCTGTTCGCGCCGATGCCCAGCGCCAGCGTCAAGACCGCTACCAGCGTAAAGCCCGGTCGCCTGAGCAGCATCCGAAAACCATATCGCACATCCTGCAAGAGTGTTCCCATCACAAGCTCCTTAAGAGAAAGGATGAAGGCGGAAGGATGAAGAATGAAAAAAGCATTTAAGAGGTCGAAGGGTTTACTTCATCCTTCATCCTTCATCCTTCATCCTTTCATTCGTATCTGAGCGCGACCATCGGGTCTACTTTCATGGCGCGGCGCGCAGGAATCAGGCATGCCAGCAGCGCCACGGTCATCAGAAGCAGCGCGACTCCGACGAAGGTCAGCGGGTCTGTGGCGCTCACTTCATATAACAGGCTCGCCATCAGGCGCGTGACGGCAAAGGAGGCCGCGAGCCCCGCCGCGATGCCGACCAGGACGAGACTCATGCCCTGCCTGAGCACCAGCATGAGCACGTCACGGCGTTGCGCGCCGAGGGCCATGCGCAGGCCGATCTCGTGCGTGCGTTGCGCGATGGAGTAAGAGATGACGCCGTAGACCCCCAGCGCCGCCAGCAGCAGCGCGACGCTCGCGAAGACGCTGAACATGAGCATGGAGATACGGCGATTGGCGACCGATGCCGAGACGATGTCCTCCATCGTTTTGATATTGAAGACGGGCTGATCTTTATCGAGCGCGAGGACAGCGCCGCGCACGGCAGAGGCGAGAGCCGTCGGCGTGCTGGTCGTCGTGCGGACGACGAGCGACATGCCGCCCCAGCCCGCGTCCTGCAAGTGCGGCACGTACATCTGTGGGCCCATCTCCGCGTCCATCGCATTGGCCTTGGTATCGCCGACGACCCCTATGATCTCGCGCGTGAAATCCTCATCGCGCCACACACGGATTCGTTTCCCGACGGCGCTCTCACCCGGAAAGTAGCGGCGCGCGAGCGTCTCGTTGACGACGATCACTTGCGGCGCGTCCTTGTTATCGCGCTCTGTGAACTGGCGTCCGGCGATGAGCGGAATCTTCATCGTGCGAAAATACTGCGGCGTCGCCACCGTATAGCTGGCGTTGATGGATTCCTCGGGCGTGAGCGGGCGACCGTCCGGGATGAAGGAGCGACCCACAGAGTAGTTGCTGCCGCCAAGCGGAAGGCTCAACACAGCGCCAGCCGATTCAACGCCCGGAAGAGCCGCGACCGACTCCGTCAGCCTTTGAAAGAACTCGGCCTTCTGCGCGCCCTTATACTTCGCCCCCGGCACACTCACGCGCATCGTCAGAACATTCGCGGCATCGAAACCCGGATCGGTCTCTCTGAGCAGCATAAAGCTCTTGATCAGCAGACCGGCCCCGACCAGCAGCATCAGAGAGAGTGCGACCTCTGCGACGACCAGCAGCTTGCGCACGTGGTTGCGCCGCCAGCCTTCCGAAAAGCCGCGCCCTCCCTCTTTGAGCGCTTCATTGAGATTGACGTGCGAGGATTGCAGGGCCGGGGCGAGACCGAACAGCAGCCCTATCAGACACGTCACGACGAGCGTGAAGAGAAGCACGCGACCGTCGAGGCTGACTTCATCGAGGCGCGGCGAATTCGCCGGACTGATCGAGACCAGAAGGTCTGTCAGCCAGATGCTCAGCAGAAGGCCCAGCGTGCCTCCGGTCAAAGAGAGCAGCAGGCTTTCGGTCAGCAGTTGTCGAATGACGCGCAGGCGGCTTGCGCCTAAGGCCGCGCGCACGGCGATCTCTCTACGGCGCGAAGCGGCGCGGGCCAACAGTAGATTGGCGACGTTGGCGCACGTGATCAGCAGGACAAAGCCCACGGCCCCGAGCAGCAGCAGTAGTCCCGGGCGAACGTCCTCGACAAGCAGCTCGTGCAATCCCACCAGCTTCGTACCCCAGCCCGTATTGGTCTCCGTGTAAGACTGGCTGAGGCGCTGAGTGATGCTGTTCAACTGCGCCTGCGCCTGTTCGATCGAGACGCCGGGCTTGAGGAGCGCTATCACCTGAAGGTAACGATTGTCGCGCCGCTCCTTGGCGTAATCCAGCCCGATGGGTCGCCAAACGTCCATCGGCTCCATGAACTCAAAACCGGCGGGCATGACGCCGACGATGGTGGTGCTTGTGCCGCTGATGTTCACCTTGCTGCCGAGGATGTTTGGGTCAGCGCCGAAGCGTCGCTGCCACAGTCCATGACTGATCACCGTTACGTCCTCTGCTCCGGGCCGGTCGTCTTCGGCGACGAGGGCGCGACCGAGCGCCGGTTTCGCTCCGAGCAGGGAAAAGAAGCTCGCGGTGACGTATGCCCCAGGGACTCTCTCCGGCTCGGCGTTGCCGGATAGAATGGCCCCGCCCGTGATGAAGGCCGCCATGTCCTCAAAGGTCTGGCTCTGATTTTTCCAGTCACTGAAATCCGGCGGCGAAACGTTACTGTTGGTTATCCCCTGCGCCGGATTGACGGCCTCAACATAGACGAGCCGGTCAGCCGTCGCGTAAGGCAGCGGACGCAGCAGCACGGCATTGACGACGGAGAAGATGGCCGTATTGGCCCCGATGCCCAGCGCCAGGGCCAGGATAGCGATCAAAGCGAAGCCGGGATTCTTCACCAGCATGCGAAAGCCGTAACGCAGGTCTTGAATCAATGTGCCCATCACATCACCTCTCTGCTCACACGCTCTCTCTCTCACAGGCTAAACGGGTAGCCCTCACAAGCCTTTGCTTCGGCCTGTGTCAGATAGAGCATCTAAAGAACTCCCGAATGACAAGAGAAGAAAATCAACAGGGACGATTCAATTTTGAATTTAAGATTTCAGATTCAAGATTTCAGATTTTGGATTAACGATTCGTCCGTCTTGAATGTCGGAGGCGAGCTTTTAAGCTTCGCAGGCGCGCCGATCCAAAATCCAACATCTCAAATCTAAAATCCAAAATCCAAAATGCTTTAGTCCTTCCCTGTGTCGATTCCGCTTGGGACATCCTGGCGATTCGGTTTTGCTTGGGACTCGTTTCTTGATCTTTTACTCGTAACGAAGCGCGACCATGGGGTCTACGCGCGTGGCGCGCCGGGCCGGGATGTAGCTCGCCACGAAAGCGACCGCGCACAGCAGTAGCGGCACGACCGTGAACGTCAGGGGGTCTGTCGCCGTGACGCCGAAGAGCAGGCTGTTGATCACGCGCGTCAGCCCGTAAGAGGCTATGAGCCCGACCGCAACGCCCGCGCCCGCGAGCGCCATTCCCTGCCCGACAACCATCCGCAGCACGTCGCCGCCTTGCGCGCCCAAGGCCATGCGGACGCCTATCTCGCGCGTGCGCTGCGTGACCCAGTAGTTCATCACGCCGTAAAGCCCCGTGGCCGAGAGCAGGAGCGCGACGGCGGCGAAGGTGGCGAGCAGCAGCGTACGAAAGCGCGGCTCCGCGACCGATTCCGAGACGAGCTCGCGCATGCTCTTCAGGTTATAGATGGGGAGGTCTTTGTCCATCGCGTGCAGTTGGCCGCGAATGGCGGCGGCAAGGCTCGCCGGGTCTGAGTCGGAACGGACGACGAGCGCCGTCCCCCAACCGGGCGCTTGCATCTGCGGCTCGTAAAACTCCGGGCGCGGTTCCGTGTCGAGGCCGAAATGCCTGATGTCGCCGACGACGCCGACGATCTCGCGCCACACGGGCGTCACACCCGGCGCGCTATGGTCAATGCGTTTGCCTATCGGGTCTTCACCGGGGAAGAGACGGCGCGCAAAGCTCTCGTTGACGACGACGACGGCGGGCGCGTCCATCCTGTCATGCTCGTCGAACCCGCGCCCGCGAATGAGCGGGATGCCCATCGTGCGAAAGTAATCGGGGCTGCTGTCGCGCACCTCTACGCACGGCACGTCCGAAGGGTTGGCGGGCGGGCGGCCTTCGATCATCACTCCGTCACAGGAGTTGCCGCCGCTCAGCGGAAGTATGCTGACGGAGGCGGCGGACGTTACGCCGGGCAACGCGTTGATGCGCTCCAAAAGTTGCTCTTGAAAGAGAGCGGCCTGGCTCTTGTCTGGATAGCGAGTCTGCGGCAGCGCGATGTTCATCGTCAGCAGGTTCTCTGGATTGAATCCCAGCTCGACGTGTTGCAGCCGCCAGAAGCTCTTCATCATGAGCCCCGCGCCGACCAGCAGCACTAAACTGAGCGCCACTTCGGAGACGACCAGCAGGCGTCTGAAATTTTGGCGGCCTTGGCTGATGTCCGAGCGTCCGCCCTCTTTGAGCGAGACGTTAAGGTCTGTCTTCGACGACGTGATCGCGGGGACGAGGCCGAAGATGATGCCCGTCACGAACGTCACCAGCGCCGTGAACCCCAGCATCCACCCGTCGAGCCTGATTTCGCTGAGCCTCGGTATCTCGTTCGCGCCGAGCTTGAGCAGAAGGTCTGTCGTCCACAAAGCGAGCAGCAGCCCCACGACCCCGCCCATCAAGGCCAGCAAAAGGCTTTCGGTGAGAAGCTGACGAACGACGCGCCAACGGCTCGCGCCAAGGGCCGCGCGAATCGCCATCTCCCTCTGTCGCACGGAGGCGCGCGCCAGCAGCAGGTTCGCCACGTTGGCGCACGCGATCAGCAGCACGAACCCGACGGCCCCGAGCAGCACGCCCAGGGCAGAGCGAACATTGCCCACCATCGCTTCGTGCAATGAGCTGAGACGGATACCACGGCCCGCGTTGGAGTCAGGGTACTGCTGCTCCAGTTGAGCGTTGATGAGATTCATCTCGGCCTGAGCTTGCGCGGTGGTCACGTTGGGCTTGAGACGCGCGATGGCATGCAGCCAGTGATTATTTCTCTCTACGGCTTCCAGTTGCAGCGCGAGTGGCCTCCACATCTCGGGCTCTGTGGCCGGGTTGGGCCTCGGGTGCTCGAACTCTTTCGGCGCAACCCCGACGATCGTGTAGCTGCTGCCGTTGAGCGTCAGAGTCTGGCCCACAATGTTCGGGTCTGAATTGAAACGCCCCTGCCACGTCGCATGGCTTAGGACGACGACGCGATGTTTGCCCTGCTGCTCTTCCTCCTGTAGGAAGAAGCGACCGAGCGCGGGCCGCACCCCGAGCACGGTGAAGAATTCCGTCGAGACGACAGGACATCTGAGGCGGACGGGCTCGTCGCGCCCGGTGAGGGTGACGCTGCCCAGACTGCTGAAGACGGCGATGGATTCAAAGACGTGATTCTGCGCGCGCCAGTCTATGAAGTCGTTGGGCGAGATATTGAAATCGTAATAGTCGCCCTGACCGCGCGGCACGCTCTGCTGAGAGTTAGTTCCCCACACCCTGACCACACGTTCCGGCTGCGCGTAGGGAAGCTCGCGCAAGAGCACGGCATTGATGACGGAGAAGATGGCCGTGTTCGCGCCGATGCCCAGAGCCAGAGCGAGCACCGCCACGAGCGTAAAAGCCCGGCTCTTCGCCAGCATGCGCGCACCGTAGCGTAAGTCCCGTAAGAGGATTCCCATCTCAGCCCTCAAAAGCAAGGATGAAGGCGGAAGGATGAAGGATGAAGTAAAAGCTTTCAAGCACGAGCAGCATTCATTTCATCCTTCATCCTTCCGCCCTCATCCTTTCATTCGTAACGGAGTGCGATCATCGGGTCGACGCGCGTGGCGCGCCGCGCCGGGATGTAGCTCGCGGCGGCGGCGACCGCGCACAAAAGGAGCGGCACTCCGGCAAAAGTCCAGGCGTCGGTTGCGCTCACCTCGTAAAGAAAACCGGAGATCACGCGGGTCATGGCGAAGGCTGCGAGGAGACCCAGGCAGACGCCTATGACGACGAGCATCATGGCGTGGCCGACGATCAGCCTGAGCACATCGCTTGCCTGTGCGCCTAAGGCCATGCGTATGCCTATCTCGTGCGTGCGCTGTGTGACCATGTAGGTCATCACGCCGTAGAGGCCGATCACGGCCAGTATCAATGCGACCGCCGCGAAGATGCCGACGAGCAGCACTGTGAAGCGGCGTTGCGCCGTCGATTCGGCGACGACACGCTCCATGCTCTTGATGTTGTAGACGGGTTGATCTCGATCGACGGCCCAGACCTGATCGCGCACGGAGGCCGCCTGGCTTTCGGGGGCGGACGCGCCGCCGCTACCGCGCACGAGCAGCGTCATCTGTTGAGAGGGAGCCTGCGTGTAGGGCAGGTATATTTGCGGCGTAGGAGCTATGTCGAGAGCGTAATGCCTGACATCTCCGACTACGCCGACGACCGAGAGCCAGGGGTCAGGACTCTCAAGGGTTCCGAGCTTGACGCGCTTGCCGAGAGGGCTTTCGTTCGGCCAGAAACGACGGGCCGTCGCTTCGCCTATGATGACAGTCCCGGGAGCACCGGCGCGGTCTTCTGCGCCGAAGGCGCGTCCCGTTCGGAGCGGAATCCTGAGCGCCTTGAAATAATCGGCGTTGACATAGTAGCGCTCGACATCCGGGACATCGCCGGGGCCTTGGACGGGCTGCCCTTCGATATAGAAAGAGACCTGATCAAAGTTTCCGCTGATCGGAAGATTGCTGACCATCCCGACGGATTCGACGCCGGGCAGAGCGGCCACGCGCTGCTCGACCCGATCGAAGAAGGCCACCTGCTTGGCGTCGTCCGGGTACTTCGCGCCGGGTAAAAAGACGTACATCGCCAGCACGTTCTGAGGATCGAAGCCGGGATTGACCTGCTGCAAACGGATAAAGCTTTTAACCAGCAGGCCCGCTCCGAGCAGCAGCACTAACGAGAGCGCTATCTCGGAGACGACGAGCAGGCTGCGCAAGCGCTGGCGACCCGCGCCGCCCGTGCCCGTACGACCGCCCTCCTTGAGCGTCTCGTTCAAATCCGGCCTTGAGGCTTGGAGCGCGGGCAGGAGTCCGAAGACTATCCCGGTCACAAACGTCAAACCAAGCGTGAAGGAGAGCACGCGAGCGTCAAGACTGACTCGCCCCAGATGCGGTATCGAACCGGAGCCGAGCACGAC
>DATDFK010000014.1:0-6882 GCA_036522655.1 Pyrinomonadaceae bacterium
CCGTGCCGACCGTCGGAGCCTGATTTCTGGGGTCGGTCTCCGACCTCTGAGTCTGGGCCGAGGCTAAAGCAGCCAGAAGCACCAGTAACATGAACGCCATCAAGAGCGCTCTTCTCGCGAGTCTCATCGCATTCCTCCTGCGAAATGAGTATAGAAAATTAGCGAATGGATAGCCCGTGCCATCAAAGCCAGTGGGGTTGAGTGGATGTCTTTCATTCATCGATTTATTCATTTACAGAAACCAGGTCTGCTAACCGACAGACATCGCGCTTATCCCAACGACCGGGGCGCGGGCGCTCCAACTACAAGCGTGCAAAGAGTTAAGTCAGAGTAGAACTGCTACCGCCCTTACGACCGAATATCTCTTGTAGATGGAGCGGAGCAGCGAGAGGGGACAAGCGTTTCGTGCGCTTGCATAGGGATGGTGGAACTATCCCCTTACGCCTCCCGACTGTTCTTTTTGTACTGCGAATCCGTTGCGCTCTGTTTATACGAAACAGTTGCGTAACTGTCAAGATTCAGATCATGTGGCCAAGCCCTGTCGTTAACTAAACAGGATGCCACACACTGAATTCCGGCGAACCATACTCTACCTTGGCGTGGAAATCAAGACTTTTTCACAACTTAGCGTGAAAAACATGTTGTTTTTCCGTCACGCGTAGATGCCTCGCATCCTGGTATCGTAGGCGACGCGATCAATCGCCAGCATATAAGCGGCGGTTCGCGTATCCACCGCATGTGCATCGGCATAGCGGCACAGATCATTAAAACTGGCGACCATTTTGTCCTGAAGCCGTTCGTTCACGACATCTTCGCGCCAGAAATAGCCCATCCGATCCTGTACCCACTCAAAATAGGAGACGGTCACGCCTCCGGCGTTAGCCAGAATATCCGGGACGACGAAAATCCCCTTTTCGTGCAATATTTTATCGGCAGCCGCCGTGGTCGGCCCGTTGGCCCCCTCGGCCAGCACCTTGCACTTGATGCGATCAGCGTTCTGCGAAGTAATCTGATTTTCGGTCGCGGCTGGCACGAGCACATCGCATTCAAGCTCAAGGAGTTCCTGGTTACTGACGCGCTCGACGCCCGGGAATTCGTCAAAGGAGCGTGTTTGCTGTAAGTGCTTGAGAGCATCGGGGATATCTATGCCGTTCGGGTTGTAAATGCCGCCGTGGACATCCGAGATGGCAACCACTTTATAGCCAGCCTCATGTAGAAGGCGCGCGCCGATGCCGCCGACATTGCCGGAGCCCTGTACAACGACGCGCGTCGAGGGCGGGGTCATCTTGAATCTTTTGGCCGCTTCGTTGATTACAAAGAGGATGCCGCGCCCGGTCGCCTCGCGCCTGCCCGAGGAGCCGCCCAGATCAATGGGCTTGCCGGTAACGACGGCGGTCACGGTATGGCGCGCGTGCATGGAATAGGTGTCCATGATCCACGCCATCGTCTGCTCGTTGGTATTCATGTCGGGCGCGGGCACATCCTTTTCCGGCCCTATGAAGTCGAGCAGTTCCGAGGCATAACGGCGCGTCATGCGTTCAAGCTCGCCCGTGGACATTTGCGTCGGGTCGCAGATGATGCCGCCCTTCGCGCCGCCGAACGGGACATTGACGACGGCGCATTTCCAGGTCATCCAGGCTGCGAGCGCACGCACTTCGTCCAAAGTCACATCGGGCGAGTAGCGTATGCCGCCTTTGGCGGGCCCGCGCGCGAAGTTGTGCTGGACGCGATAGCCTTCAAAGACTTCTATGCGCCCGGAGTCCATGCGCGTCGGGATGTAGACCTTCAGCTCGCGATTGGGCACGCGCATCACGGCGTAGAGGTCAGGGTCTAGGTCGAGCAACTGCGCCGCGCGATCAAAGCGCGACATCATCGACTCAAAGGGATTGTCCTCTTTGATCTCTCGCACGTCATCAACCATAGCACTTGACATAATAGTCTCCTACAAAACAGTGGCGAGTGACGAGTGGCAAGCGACGAGCCCGGACAAGCGTTTTCATCTTGTCACTCGTCACTTGTTCCCTGTCACTGCTGTTAAGGCTTCGTTCATCGCGCCCGTGCGATAGCCGTGTAAGTCCAGCGTCACGTAGCGAAAGCCGAGCGCACGAAATTGTACGGCGAGCTCGTTAACAACTTCGCGTCGCAGCGCGCGATCAAGCTCTGCGGGTGCAATCTCCAATCGTACGAGCTGATCGTGATGACGGACGCGGAACTCTCGGAACCCGAGGGCACGCATGAGCTCTTCGCCGCGATCTACTGTGGCGAGTCGTTCGATGGTGACGGGCGTGCCGTAGGCGATGCGCGAGGAGAGACAGGGGCTAGCGGGCTTGTCCCACGTCGGCAGTCCGGCGCGGCGACTCAGAGCGCGTACTTCAAGCTTGCTCATTCCTATCTCGATGAGAGGGCTGCGAACGCCGTGCTCGCTGGCCGCCGCCCGTCCGGGACGAAAATCGCCGAGGTCATCCGTCGTCGAGCCGTCAACGATAAAAGCCAGCGAGCGCTCACGCGCGAGCGGCGCGAGCTTTCCGTATAGTTCCGTCTTGCAGAAATAACATCGGTTCGACGCGTTGGCGAGATAACGCGGGTCGTTCAGCTCTTCCGTGCCGATAGTTATCTGGTTCAGGCGAAACTGCTCTGCGAGGCGGGCGACTTCGGCGCGCTGGTGCTCTGCCAGGCTCGCCGACTCTCCGGTCACGCACACGGCCCGCGCGCCCAACTCGCGTGTTGCAACGAGTGCGACATAGGTGCTGTCCACGCCTCCCGAGAAGGCGACGAGCACTGAGCCCATCTCGCGAAAGAGCGCGCGCAGGCGCTGCTCTTTCGCTTCAGCCTCTGGTGAAACATCTTCGACTTGAAGCGCCGATTCCCGCTCTTCATCCGCCAGTTCTTCGATCACGTAATTACTCACAGCTTATTCCAGTCTCAGGCAAAGGAAGCGCCTGATCTTCACACCGCAAACTTCAATTCATATTTATAGGATACGTTTCCCGACGTGCGGCGCATGTTATCGCATGCAACAACGCAAGCGCAACCGAAAGCAAAGGATGAAGGATGAAGGCGGAAGGATGAAAGGAATGCTGCTCCGTCTTGAAAGCTTTTACTTCATCCTTCATCCTTCCGCCTTCATCCTTTGCTTTTCCTGTGCAGGGGTGCGTGTTAAGATTAGTTCCTCCCCCGGGGTTTCACTTCTCGCTAAGATTAAATAATCGGAAAGTCGCAGCTGTTCGGAATGCTGTTTCGATTTCGTCATCCGGCACTCATTGTCCTGGCGCTCTCGCTTCTCTTCTCTTGTGCCTCATTCGCCTGTGCACAAAATGATGACGGCTTCGGCGATGCTGCCGTTGACCCCGTCAAGCTCTTTGATAAAGGGCAGGACGCACACCAGAAGGGCAATCTTGAGCTGGCGCTCGAATTCTATGAAGAGGCGATCAAGGTACGCCCGGAGTTTCCCGAAGCCGAATACCAGAGGGCGGCGGCGCTCATCGCTCTGGGTCGTTTGCCGGAGGCGGAAAAAAGTTTGCGCCGGGCCGTAGAGTTGCGAGCCGAGTGGGCGCTGCCGCAAGCCGCCCTGGGCACGCTGCTCGTGCGATTAAAACGGTTGGACGAAGCGCAGGTCGCTCTTGAGCGGGCGCTGAAGCTGGATGCTCGAAACCCGGTTGTGCTGCTGGCGCTGACAGACCTGTACTTACGCAAGAAAGCGCCGAACGCCTCCATGCAACAACTCCTGGGCCAACTGCAACAGGCCACCGCAAGCGACGAGGCGACGGGCGCTCTCTGGTCTGCGAGGGGCTCAATCGAGCACGCGCTCGGTGAAAAGAGGGCGGCGCTGTCAAGCTTCGACCGAGCGCTCGGCCTTAACCCCGCTGACTTCGCCGCGCGCATGGAACGCGCAGAGCTTCGAGCCGAGGCCGGGGACTTCGAGCGTGCGATGGAGGATGCCAGCGCCGCCCTTCGCGCCGCGCCCAAGTCGGTCGATGCCGCTCTGATGCTGGCCAGAATACAGGCGCAGGCGGGCAAAAAGGAGGAGGCGAAGAGAACGCTTGAGGCGCTGGACGAGGCTTCAAAACAACTGCCGGAAGTCGTCGCCTTGAGGAATGCGATTCTGGCGAGCGACACGGAGACGAACGATCCTGAAAGCTGTGCGGCGCTACAGAAGCTTTTGGAAAACGACCAGCGTAACGCCGCGCTGCTTGCGCGACTGGGCTCCTGTTACCGCGTCAGCGACCCTGCGCGCTCGATGGAATACTATCATCGCGCCTCAGACCTTGAGCCGCGTTCGCTGGACTACGCGACCGGCTATACGGCGGCGCTCGTACAGGCGCGAAGATTCAACGAGGCGATCGTCATTGCGCGCCGCATTCTCTCGATCGCGCCCGACAACTATGCGGCGCACGCCAACCTTGCCACGGCGCTCTATGAGTCGAAGCGCTACGCCGAGGCGCTGGGCGAATATAACTGGCTGCTCGCGGCCAAGCCAGACCTCGTGGTGGCCTACTTTTTTATCGGGACGGTGCACGATTATCTGGGCCAATACCCGGAGGCGCTCTCGGCTTACGAGACGTTCCTGGCGCGGGCCAATCCCAAAGATAATCAGTTGGAGATGGAAAAGATCAATTTAAGACTTCCCTCGCTGCGTCGCCAGATAGCGCGCGGCGAAGGGGTCAAACGCAAGAAGAAGGAGTAGTGAAGTCGTGTCACGAAGTTTATTTTTCTGTTGCGTGTAGACAAAAGCTTTGTAATATTACGCGAGAAGATTTACTATTCGTGCTGCGACGTTCATTCATCAGGGCCCAGACGTAAAGAAGAATAAGCAAGAGAAGAAATAAGCCGATGTGTTACTCACGCCTCTCCGTACCGAAGCAAACCGCCGTGAGTGTCTGCGCGCTCATGGGATTCATCATCTGCTTGACGGCTCCCGACGCACAGGGACAGGATCGGAGCATGCAGTTCATGCCTGCGCCGCCGCCCCTCGTCTCCGTCTCGCGCAACGAACGTACACAGCTTGCGGCGACGCGCGACACCAAGGCGCGCATGCGCGCGACGATGGAGATGGCCGACGCCCGGCTGGCCCGCGCGGAAGAGTTGGCGAACGGCCAGCAATATGACGCCGCCTGCGAGCAGTTGGGAAACTATCAGGGGCTCGTCGAAAATCTTCTCGTCTTCTTAAATGAAAGAGAGCCCAACAAGAGTAAGATACGCGATGTCTACAGGAAGCTTGAGATCAGCTTACGCGCGCAGGGCGCACGCATAGAGGCCATCCGGCGACTGACGCCCTCCGAGCACGCGATCAACGTCAAGACCATCCTCGATTTCGCCTTCCACGCGCGCACCGAAGCCCTCAACTCCTTCTTCGGCAATGCGCTCGCCAGCGACATAAAGACCGACGGCGACGATCAATCCTTGAACGATCAGACCAAGACGGATGCGTCCGTGCCCTCGCCTCCCGATAATCAACCATGAGATCAAAAAAGCTTTTCGTCGGCGGTCTGGTCTGGATTCTCGCTTGCGCCCTGACAGCACCATCCAACGCGATGGCGCTCGGGGTCGCGCGTCGTGACCCTTTGACGGAGAAGGAAGCAGACCTTGTGCGCGAGGCGCAGGCGCTCGATAAGCGCACGGAGGTCTTTGCCAAAGCGGCTGAGAGGAGACTGCTGGCCCTCACAGACCCTAGCGCCGCGACCTCCAAGCAGGCGCAGAAGGACGCGGAGAAGTGGGGCGACTTTCCGACGGGAACGCGCGCAGAGTTGCTCGGCGACATCGCCAGCATTCTCGAAGAGGCCGTGACCAATATAGAGGATGTCGGCTCGCATAATTCCAAGAGCCACCTGATTCCGAAATCCCTGCGCATATTGGCCCAGGCTTCGACGCGCTTTCTGCCGCAGCTCACGGCCATGCGCGACCAGTTGAAGGATGAGCGGGAACGGGACGCGCTTGAGAAAGCTCTTGAGGGCGTGCAGGAGATCATCACGGCTGCCAACAAGCTTCCGCCGGACGAGCCGCAGCCGGACAAACATAAAAAGGATAAAGGCTGAAGCCTTTGCAGTTTTCCTCCATTCGTTTTCAAGGATTACCAGATGGACAACAGATATTACCCGGGCGTCGAGGCCGATACGACGCAATTGATGAAGGAACTGCGCGACCTCTTCGACGAGGACTACGAAGTGCAGACGATGCAGGTCTCGCGCACGTCTGTCTTGCAGGCGCGCAAGTCCAGCACCCTGCGCGAACTGACGGGACTCGCGACGGCGCTGACGATCAAGATTACGCCCGAGCACGGCGGAACGCGCGTCGAGATAGGCATGCAGAAATGGTTCGACAAGGCAGCGATCGCCGCCGCCGCCATGATTCTTTCATGGGGATTGCTCTTAGCCCTGCCAGCGCTCGGCGCTTACTCGCAATACAAGCTCACGGAAGACGCCTGGAAAATCATCGAAGGCCACATCGCACATAAAGCCGGGGGCTACGTCCCGCCGATGCCCGGACGCTGCGGCACGTGCGGCGCGGCCAACAGCGCGGGCCTGAGCTTTTGTTCGACCTGCGGGGCCAACATGCGCGTTGGTCTCTCCTGCCCTTCCTGCGGGGCCGAACAGAGAGACCCGTCGGCACGCTTCTGCAACCGTTGCGGCAAGCCGATCACCGCCAGCTCATAAAACGTAAGATCATACAGTCGGAAGCACCTAAGAGTTCGGGCCGGTTCTCAACGTTGAGACCGGCCCGAACTCTCAGGCGCTTCCGACTTGTCTTTGCAGCCCCGGACGGGATTTATTTCATGCAGGTGGTGTTGTCACCGTTGACCATCGCGTCGAGCGCATCGGCTGTGAAATCCCCGGCGATCGTTCCGTCGGAAAGCAGCACGCCGTCGCTGAGCAGCACCCCGTCGCC
>DATDFK010000015.1:0-87798 GCA_036522655.1 Pyrinomonadaceae bacterium
CTCCCCTGCTCTTTGATATATTCCTTTATCGTTTCTTCGTTGCTGTGCGTGCCCACCGTGCTGACGAAGTATCCATCCGACCAGAACTCCCCGCCCCACAACTGCTCTTTGACTTCCGGCAGTTGGCGAAATATTTCCCTGGCCGTGATGCTCTTGATTGTCTGCACGATCTTCTTCGGGCTGTACTTCGGCACACTCTGCACGAGGAAATGCACGTGGTCTTTGTCCGTGCCGATCTCTATGAACTCTATCTCGTAGCGCAGGGCTATCTCTTCGCAGATTTCCTTGAGCTTCTCATCCACCAGCGGCGTAAAGACAGCCCTGCGGTATTTGGCCGGGCAGACAATATGGTAAAGCAATAAGCTAACGTTATGTTCCTTACGAATGAAGTCGCTCATTCGTACAGTATAGTTCCGCAGCAAGCTGCGGGGAATGTACCATCAAGGATTAGATTCAGGAGAAAAGAGTTCGTAACTTTCCTGAGCTAAGTGTTTTGGATTCCTCCAATCTATTAGAATACAACTACATCCGGCCATATTTAAGACAAGAGCGTGTCAATGTGCTGGAGCATTCATCTAAGTGCGCCTTTATTTCACCATTACCCCAGCAAGATTTTAAGTCTGGCAGTATATACGCAGTTACGCTTGAATGGGCTGGAATGATGATGCCTCAAAGCAAGGCTCTTCTTGATAGTTTGATCGCCCCTCAAGCAATTGAAAATACTTTTTACCATCTAAAGAAAGATAATGAGACTCAGCGTTTTCCGGTGCCAAAATTCCGTATCACCAAGGAGCATCACCTCAGGGCTCAGTTCAACAGCAATCAGCCAATCGAGTTCAGCAAGCCTTCTCCAGATCAAACTTTTTCTATTTTGTTTCAATCGGCTGGTTTTTTACATATTGAGAATAGTAGTGCAGCTAGGTATCACAAGGAGTTCGTCCGGCGGGCTGGCAACCTTGAGATTGCCTCGACTTATTTACAGAAACCACCATATCTAGGGCTATTGAATCTTTTATCAAATAACAGGAACGAAAGCTTGTCAGGTTGGATAATAAATAGTCCTGTGAAACGGCGAGCCCTGAGCCATTTGCATTTGTTAGAAGCCCTAGGAAGTCAAGTCCCTTCTGATACTAAAACATACTTCAATACCATAAGCGATTTACTCCCAGAGGAAGCAGTGGAACTTCTAGAAAAGGAATTGTTAGAACGAGGATTTTTATTAAAGTGCCAAGCATGTTCTTTCAGTGCTTGGTATCCAGTAGACCACGTGGGGCAGACATTCGAGTGTTACCGATGCTTTCAATCTCAGATTTTTCATTCTAATCCGCTTTGGCTTTACAAGTTACCCGAGGTCTTGTTTCAAGGGTTAGAAGGCAATATGGAAGTTCCATTACTTGCTTTAAATTATTTAAAAAACATGTGTAATGGGCATTTTGAGTGGATGTATGACTCAGATGTTTACTATTTGAGTGGTACTACGGAACACTATAAAAATATAGATATACTATGCTTATCAAATGGAGGGCTATATATCGGAGAAGCAAAAAGTAGCGATAAAATTGATGTTGCACAATTCTCTTTCTATGAAGAGCTATGCAAGAAGCTTTCGATAGATGGAGTTGTTTTTGCGACTTCAAAACCTAAGTGGGGCGAAAGCACAATTAGGCTGATTGATAAGCTAAGGTCGAATTACGACGGGGAAATATGCGTGTTAACACACAATGAATTATATTCAACAAAATAATCCCGACGTAGCACAGCTAATCCTAAGAGACGAGATAGCGCTGATTTGGTAGGGGCACCCTTTGACCCTTTTATGAAAATTATTGCCGAAAATAATTTATTCATCTGATGGTTTATATCTGGCCAGATATAAATGATCCTGCACGACATTTCATGACCGGGAGTTACAAAACTCGTCGCAAGCACTTTTGTGTATTTCTAAATTTGTCGCACCAACGTCCGTATATATTCGCAATGACCGTTGTGCAAAACCACGGTTTTTGTAGTTCCTAGTTGCATCGGCTTCTATTTTTAGCAAGAGACTGATAAATAACAAAAGTTGATGCAACTCAGCAAAAGTTGTGCTACTAAACAACAGACAATGTAACTTACAAAAGATCATACAAGCCCTCTGGTAGAACTCCTTTTAGTAGTCGAATCTCGTATTGGTTTGGGCAAGCAGGCTAAATAAGACATTGAAAGAACTGCAAACTTTCTTCAATGGACACAGTTAGTTTCTCTTGGCAAGGAGCCTTGTTATGGAATTTGATCTGACGTTTAGAGAAGTATGTAAATTCCTTAAAGAGGATGATCCAAAATTAATTGAAAAGGTTGATCTATTGCTCGGGCTCGTCTTGATCCTTTCACCGGTAGCGCTTGCCTCTTATCCTGCCGCAGCCGCGTCTTTATTGGGTTTACTCAGCACCAAAAACGAACTAACTAAAATCGGCAAGTCGCTATTCGAGCGGATTACAGCAAAAAAGGATAAAGATAGTCTTGCAAAGCAGCGTCGTATGGAGATGGCTTATTGCCTCATCTGTTATACGGCTTTCTTTGAAGCTATTGATGTCTTATTTCCAGAAATAAAGAAGTCAGTAGGATTAAATGCAAGCGAAAAGCTCTGTCTTTCAGAATCCGCTCTCGCGCGCCTAAGAGCTAAATATTCATCAGATGATAAATCTATAAAGCTTCCAAAAGTCGATATCCAGGATCGTCAGGTTTCTTTACCTCATCCTGTAGAAAGCTTTAATCAGCATAAACAACGGCTCATAGCTTTTTATGAAGAGTTGACCCAAGGCTTTTTTACTTTTCTAGAAGGCTTAGCGTTTTGGGAATCATCAGAAGAGCTTACGCAGAGGCGGGTACTGGAAATCGCTAAAAAGCTCCCGCAGATCTCGTTCGATTATTTCGAGGCGCAATATTTTCAGTTAGCTGCCAAATACGAGGAATTTTATATATGGGCTAATCTCCATGAGCATAAAAGGACGCGAGCACAGTTAAGAAAAATGTCTGCATCACTACAAAGCCGTATTGCTCTCTCAAGAGCGGAGAAAAGTACAATCGATATTGGCTTCAAAACTTTAGCTGAAACGATCAAGTCTCTTGCGATTTACGTGGAAACCGGACAAGCCAATAAAGTTCTAGAAGAACTGGGCAGATATTATAAGGAGTTGATCAACCAGCCTATTGTTGAAGATTCTTACGTTCCAGAAGAAGGCAAACCTACTCTAAAGTATCCCAAAAGAGCAGATATTTTTATTCCACAGTCATTTAAGACAATACGCTATACCGGTAACGAACACCTGGAAAAAGAGACTACTTGGCAGAAAATCAAAATGAGAAATGATTTAGGCTCCTTCTTGTTAAGCTATTTCAGTTCTCCCTACAGCACACGCACACCATTAATCATACTTGGGCATCCAGGATCAGGAAAATCTCTGTTGACGCAGGTTCTAGCTGCGAGACTTTTTTCGCCATTACACAATCCGGTACGCGTTGAATTGCGAGATATCCAAGCAGAAAATGAAATCACAGTTCAAATAGAGGAGCAAATTCATAAGGATACAGGTAGAACAGTTCAGTGGACAGAACTTACTGATCACCCTTCAAATCGTCCTGATTTAGTGCTCTTCGATGGCTATGATGAATTATTGCAAGCAAGCGGGAAGGTCTTCTCTGGCTACTTGCTAAAAGCTCAAAAGTTTCAGGAAAGGGAAATCTCTCTGGGGCGAAATCCAATTAGAGTAGTCGTTACAAGTAGGATAACCTTAATTAATAAAGCCCAACTTCCACATGGAGCTACAGTCATCCTTCTACAAGAATTTGATGACAGTAAGAGAAAGAAATGGATTTCCGTATGGAATTCAATAAACCAAGAATATTTTGAACATGCACAGATTTATCCGTTTGAGCTGCCTGTTGGTAATAGCAAGGTTATGTCTCTAGCTGGACAACCACTACTTTTATTAATGTTAGCTTTATATGATTCAGAAGACAATCAGCTTCGCAAAAAAGGAAATCTCGATCAAACAGTCCTTTACAGTAGTCTTCTGCGTAGATTTATTGAGCGGGAACGAACGAAAGACGAAACGTTCAAATTCCTTACTAGCAAGGAGCGGGATTATGACATCGAAAGGGAGATGGAACGCCTCGGTGTTGCATCTATCGGAATGTTTAATCGAAGGAGATTACATATTCGTGCTACACAACTAAATTCAGATATACGGTTTTTTCAGTTAGAGAAGACTCTTGAAGCGTCAGATGGGCGACCCCTTTCTCAAGCAGACTTAGTGTTAGGGAGCTTTTTTTTCGTCCATGAATCAAGATCGACTCATAAAGCGGAGTCTATGACCGATAGAGAAGGAGATTCTGCTTTTGAATTCTTGCATAACACTTTCGGTGAATTCCTTACAGCCGATTTTATCATCCGCAAGGTACTTGCTGAAACTCGGATCTTGCATAAATTAAGGTTAGATGAGGATCTGCATCCAACACTGCTACGCAAGTTGGAAGACGCAAATGCCCTTCCTGATGCTTGGTTCGCTTGTTTGATGTATACACCTCTGTACTCTCGGCCTGTCATTCTCGCTATGATGCGTGAATGGCTCGGACATAGGCTGAACTATGAAAACAGGAGCTACAAAGATTTCCTTCTAGATTTTGATTGTATTGTGTCAAATCAGATTGATCGAATACTCACAAGTAACGATTTACCTATAGTAATGACGAAGAGTAATAA
The DNA here is from genome assembly GCA_036522655.1 of Pyrinomonadaceae bacterium. Taxonomy (GTDB): domain Bacteria; phylum Acidobacteriota; class Blastocatellia; order Pyrinomonadales; family Pyrinomonadaceae; genus DASQYE01. The sequence continues at coordinate 4,742 of DATDFK010000015.1, forward strand.
AACACCTTTTATTGATGTCCCCCTAAAAGGACACTTAGCAATTTACAGCTTGAACTTAGTTCTTCTAAGGGCTGTGCTCTCTCCCGAAGAATACATGTTTGATGAGACATCCATCCCTCACCATGCTGATGGAACACGCGCTTGGGACCGTTTGACCCATCTTTGGCGCTCATGGTTTTCACTTGATAGCCTCGGAGGATTAACTGCTATCTGGTCTGCAAAACGGGATGGCTCTAAAATAGTGTTGAATTCCAAAGAGTCTTTTAGCATTCCATTGAGTAAAAGCAGACGTGCTTCAATTCTACATCTAAGTTTAGCTCTCGCTGATAACATAACCTCAAGTCTCGGGGGGCTACTATCATATGATAGCCTCGAAGACAATATTATCGAGCTGTCTGATATTGCGAAATTCGCGGATAGTGAAAACCTTGAGATTAATGTTGAAGTTATTATCAAGCGATTAAAATATTTATCCGGTAAAATCTCTGCTTATCCTGAACGGCAAAAGATACTTCAGGAATGTCTCGCTTGGTTTGGCCGTATCCAATGGGTGGAGCTTGGAACGGTGATCGATTTACTTCGGTTGGTCAAGGAAACAGGCGACAGAATATTTCTCGTCCGCTTTCTAAGTATATTTATACAACGTGTTTCTATTCAGGCAATAATTAAAGAATCACCAAATGTAGCATTAGAGGTATTTCGCTTAGCCAACGAGACAGATAGTGAAGATATAGTAAGGAAGATCTCTGCCGCATTTTTAGAGTATATTACTTCTATACCCTTACAAGACATTCCGCCTCCCTTCCTGGTGGAGGCATTGAAGTTAATTAACAACACTAGCAGCCTTAAAGACCCAGAAGGGTTCTTCAATGAGTACCCAGATAGACAATTGCAAGATCTAGAAGATTTACCTGTGGGTGCCGCTATAGAAGATTTTCGATTAATGACAAGGGCAAAAAAAGGGACTGTTGATAAAGATGAAAGAAGAAGTACGTTTATCCGCTTTTCAGGCGCATGTCTTGAGCATTTTTCAGCAGCAGCGCTTCAAAGGAATGCGCCTGCTGAGCTAGTCGTGAGAGCTATTGAGTTAGCTGATGTCACTGGTAGTCGAAGTTTCTTGGAAAGACTTACTGGTCATTTCTTTGAACATATTTGGGATCCATGTCTTTTGTGGAAAGTAGAGCCCAAGATACTTGTTAAAATTATTGAGCTAGCAAGAAAAACAAGCGACGAAAGATTCTTCAAGGGGTTTACTGAGGATTTCTTAGATTATATACAGAAGGAAGGTCTATTACGGGAAATACCGACTGAGGTGTCAGTTGAAGCAATTCGCTTTGCCGAAGAAGCTAAAGTCCGATCTTTCTTTGGTAGATTTACCCAAGCATTCTTTTCAAGTATTAACCTACAGTATTGGTTAGCTGTATCGCCGGAAGTAGCACTTAAGGTTGTCCGGCTAGCACGTGAAATCGAATACAGAACATTCGAGGAGCGCTTTTTACACGATCTGCGAGACCGAATAAATGCACGAATTCTTTCTCCCGACTTAATCATAGAAATGCTTAGGCTGGCACGAGCTTTAGGTGACTATAAATTCATTGACAAATTTTTTGATAGCCAGATTGATGAAAAGTCTAATGAGAGTAATGGGCATGGAGATGCTGCTAATAGGAAGATTTACGAATTTTCTCCTTTAGATATTGGCCTGTTATCCCTTGATGCCGTGAAGGATATTTATCAACTTGCTAAAGAGTTCGGTGATAAAAAATTGATGGAAGAAGTGGGTAGACGACTCGACTTCATAAAAAAAGAAGTCTTTGAGGACTAGCTTGATCACCTGCTTTTCTGAAAGGAAGGAGATGCCGCGAAACTCACGATTGAGCGCGATTAGAAAGTCCCATCAGTGGGTATGTAAGGAGCCTAATGTAGCAAGCGCTGCCACCAAACTCGTCGCAAGCACTTTTGTATATTACCAAACTGTTCGCACTGACTTTTGTATATATTCTCAATGACTCTTGTGTAAATCGGCAGTTTTTACCTCATACAGTCGCATCAACTTCTGTTTTTAGGACATCTGCTCGCTGAATGATTTTGAGGGCGAAAGCATTTTTGCCCGGTTGCCGGGAAGGGAGTTTCACTTTGAGGCCCGCTTCGTCCTGCTTGAATTTCAGTGGCTCCTTTGCTCCGAGCATTTCAACTTTTTCCACCCTGCCGACAGACTTTCCGAGCGATGTGATGGTGACTTCCGAGCCGGGCGCGGCAGTGCCAATGGCGTAAAGCGCTCCGTTCTTGACCGTGAATCGCCAGTTCGGCGTGTTGCGTCCGCCGCCTTCGCTGAACTGCGTCCAGGGATGTGTTCCGTAAATGGCTTCGCCGTTGATCGCCAGCCATGCGCCAATGTTGAGCAGCGTTTTCTGTTGCTCTTCGGGAATGGTTCCGTCGGCCCTGGGCGAGATGTTGAGCAGGTATGTGCCGCCCTTGCTGACGGTGTCTATGAGTTTGCCCAGAATGCTGTCGGCGCTGGCCACTTTCATGCCCGTCGTGTAGCCCCACGTGCTGCCGATGGTGTCGTCAACTATCCATGGAGACGGGCGAATGCCTGCGGGCGAGCGAAGGCCGACCTTTTCAAAATCTATGATCGACCCGATCTGCTTCGTGTCGTCGTTGCTCGGGGCGTAGGCGACATACTTGGTGCTGATCGAGACCTCTTTCCCCCAGCCTCGCGCACGGTTGTAATAATAAGCGGCGACGCGCAGCTTGAGCGGGTCGAGCAGGCGTAAGTTCACCCCGTTGTCGAACCACAGCAGGTCTGGCTGGTATTTATCAATCAACTCCAGATTACGGTTGACCCAATCGGTGAGGAAACGGGTCATGGCCTCTGGGCTACGGTCGGCGACGTTGTAGAACGCGGCCCACTTGGGGTCGTAGAGGTCTGCTCGGGCGGCCTTCAGGCGCGCGTTGAGTTCGGCGGACGGGTTGATGAAGGTGAAGTTCTCGACGCCGTGATTAGAGAGACCGTACTTCATTCCCTGCTTGCGCACTGCCACGCCCAGCTCGCCGATCAGGTCGCGCCCTGGGCCCATTTTTTTGGCGTTGAAGGGCGTCACGTCGCTATCCCACATCGCAAAGTTGTCGTGATGCTGCGCCGTGGGCATGACGAATTTTGCACCGGCCTTTCTAAACAAAGTCGCCCACTGGTCAGGGTTGAATTTTTCCTGTTTGAAAAGCGGAATGAAATCCTTGTAACCGAATTTTTCCTGCGGCCCGAAGTTCTCCGCGTGCCACTGGCTGAAGGCGGCGTACATGTGCTTCTCATACCATTCACTCCGATGAGCCGGGACTGAGTAAAGCCCCCAATGCATGAAGATGCCGAACTTGGCCTCATTAAACCACGCGGGCGTTTTATAGTTCCTGGCGATGGAATCCCAGGTCGGCGCAAACGGCCCCGCAGGCAGCGGCTTAGTGACTGCCGCGTCAGCCGCCGCGACGATCGCAGCGGTCGCCGGTGGGCCCATCACGCCATAATCATAAAGCTTCGATTCAGGCACAGAGCCACGGTCTGGTTTGGGTAGCTCAGAGCCCTGAACGCGGCTTCGTTCAAGTTTGCCTTTGGTCGCGCTTTTTAACTCCGCACGCTCGGCTGGCAGGGTTAGAAGACAGGCGGCGACGGCGGTGTAGATGATGACGGCGAGTGACAGTTTCATATGTGGCATAGCATCAGGTCAGTATCGCCAAAGGTCTCGGGCGGGTCTCAAGCGGCGTCGGAACCCGCCCGGCTTAAGCTGGCGGTACTGACCTGTTGGCCCACTCGATTGAGAACCGCTATAGGAAGCCGATCATGGACGAGGGCTGATTTCGCCTCCGGCGGGCGGCTCGTAAATCTCAACCTCAATAATGCTGAGCGTGGTCTTAGCGCCGCCCTTACCGGCGGATGACTGCGGGTCTGGCGTGCCGGGTATCTCGATGATGTTGCCGAAGGCGTCGCGGTTACTGGCGCTGCCCGTGAGTTCTACCCTGACACTCCTGCCCGTCACGGGCGGAAAGGCGAAGGTCACATATCCGAGGCTGCGCGACGTGTCGCCTGCGAAGACGATTTTGTCGTCCACCAGAATGCGAACCGGATATGACTGCGTTCGCCACCCCGAAAGCTTCATCGTCACCTCGCTGATCCTGGACGGTTGCTCGAAGTCATAACTGATCCACCCGTTAGTCATCTTGCCATCGCTAGACCATTCTGTGGTCTCGTCGTCATCAAAGCTCCGTGCGGCCTGAGCTTCGTTCGCGCCTGCCGTGACACGTGCGATGCGTACCGCCCTGCGCGAGACGGTGAATGATGGGCCCAGGGGCGTCGGGCCTCGCTGAAGATTAGAGACCAGACCGGCATCGGGCATTTCGGATGACAGGCCGCCTCGCACCTCGACGGGTTGCGAGTCGATTTCGATGGAGGCTGGCTTGAGCCCCTCGGAGGTCGCGCTCAGGACGATCTTACCTGCTTTCGGAGTCGAACGAATAAGGACGCGATTGACTCCGTTCTCTACGGGTAGACTCTTTGCGAGGATGTAGTTGTCCGGCCCCTGTGCAATGCCGCCGCGCCACTCCGACGGCCCCTTGAGGGAGAAGTTAATCATGTTCAGAGCCGTCGGGCAGCGATTGCCCGCGCCGTCAACGACTTCCACCTCAACGAGCGCAAGGTCTGCGCCGTCGGCGCGAAGGCCGCGTGGGCCCGTACGCGGTGTGAGGCGCAACGCAACCGGCTGCCCTGCGGTCTTCTTTGATGTTTCCGTGACCCTTCTGCCTGCGGCGTCGTAACCCACGGCCCTGAGAGTGCCGGGTTGCCACAAGACATTCCTGAAGGTAAAGAGGAACCTGCTGGTCTGATCGCCCATGCCCAAAGATTTGCCGTTGACGAACAACTCGACTTTATCGGCGCTCGACACGACGTAGACATTCTTCCTTGTGCCCGGCGCGTAGTTCCAGTGGCCTATGATGTGCGCGCGCGGGTGTCAGACCACGCCGGTCGAGAGGTCTTTGATGTCTTTCTTGAAAGCGTCATCCTCATTCCATGCGTGCGGCGTGGTCACGTCCCTCCATGCCGCATCGTCGAAGCCAGGGCCTTCGGCTCCCGCCGGGTCGCCGACATAGAGCTTCCAACCGGAGTTGAAGTTGTACTTAACCCTTTGACTTTCAGGAGACTCGAAGGCTTGCGCCAAGACAAAGGCTGAGAGCAGCGTCACGCAACACAGAACAAACAACCGCTTAACCGGCTTCATAGAAAGCTCCCCGCAGATGCAGACTTATAACCAGATTCGACTGTCGGGACTGAATGGTTGATTATAGCCACTTACACAGACTTTAGAGAACCGCCGACTTCAGCCACATCCATTAAAACTCAGGGCGGTTTCCAGATGGCATCCACCAACTCGTCCGACTGAATGATGGAGAATTGATACGAAGCAAAGATGTCTGCTACGATCAACGCGACTTTTGCTTAAACGACAGTTGTCACCTCACACGGTCGTGGCGACCTCCTCTTTTTTTAGCGGCGAGTGAGCGAGAGATTGAGCGTAATGGCCGTCAAGGGTCTTGGGCAGCCGGGGGTTATGGAATATTCAAGAGAAGCGGAACGCGTCGAGATTGATACGGCCATTTATATCCTGTGGGGTGTGGACGAATCTCTGCGCGGGGGAAAGATCACGAGCCTGAGCACGAAGGGATGTTTCGTGCAGACCAAGTCGGAGGCGACTGCTGGCCAGCGAATCTCCATACGCATTCGTCTTCCGACGGAGCGTTGGATGCTCCTCGAAGGAGAGGTCAGGCACGTGCTCAAGCGTGTCGGCTTCGGCGTCCGGTTTGCCGAACTCTCCGAAGGCGACGCAGGTATGCTCGGCCTGCTCGTGGAATTCTACCGCGACGAGACGCAGATAGTTTCCGGCGTCCTCTGTGATGACGAAGATGCGCGCAGGAATGTCCAGCGCATCAAGGGTGGACGGGTGCTGGTTGGCCCAATCTGAGCAAAGCCCACCGCGATTCCCTCTCGACTTTGTATCTCTTCAACGTGACGATCAGGCCACGCCCGCGCCCTCACCGCTCCGCCAGCGCATGAGCGTGATGGCCCAGGACACGACCATATAGTAGATGGGAAACGTGAGCGAGATCAGCACGAGCGTGCTTGCCCCTTTGGGCCAACGCCAGAGTATCAGCAGGAGCAGCACAGCCCAGATGACGGCCAGTATGCTTGTCAACAGGCTGAACGGCCCGCGCTGCGACGGATAAAGATACCTCGTGGGGATGAAAGTCAGAAGCGCCGCGAGGATGATGAGCGCGAGCGACAGCCAGGAAGGCAGGCGCAGTACGTATAGATAAAAGGCTATGATGTTCCAGTAGGAGGGGAACCCGAGAAAGAAACCGTCCTCCGTCTTGGCGTTGACCTGCGAGAAGCCGTAGGCGCTGGCGAGCAGTGGCAAGAGCAGCCACCACTCTTGCCAGCCTTGCAGAATCCCGGCCCGCCACATGAGCAGCAGCGGAAGCGTCGTGTAAGTGTGAAAGTCAACGATGTCGTCCAGCCTGCGGCCATCAAAGCCCGGCACAACTTGCTTGACGCGTGCACGGCGCGCCAGCCAGCCATCGGTCGAGTCAATAAAAGTCGCCACCAACATCAGCGCGAAGGCCAGGCGAAACGCCTCGTCCCCACCGCGCACGATGAGGACGGCCATCCCGGCAGCCGCCACCAATCCAGACGCCGTGTAGAGATGCACGCACCAGGCCAGCAGTTTTTTACTCATCTTGCCCCGGCTCTTGAGCGGCCCCGACGGCGACAATCTACTCGGAGCCATATCTGGACGGATAGCTTCATTTGATTCCTATCGCCATGCGTTGTCTTGCTTGGCGCGAATCCTATCATCCCGCTTGCGCGTTAGACAATACGCACCTTCCCCTGTTGCTCGCGGTCGCAAACCCCGGCGACTGCTCAACAGCATTCCGTTTAAAATGAGTGCTTCCGACGCAGCATGACTTCGAGCGACCATTGACAGCGCACGCCGCCCACACATATCTTACTCACGCCAACGCTGCTAACCCATGTTAGCCTCACTCCCTTTTGATTATGCGGATCGGACAGGGCTTCAAGCGCACGCCGCTCATGGCGGCTGAATCCCTCAATGTAAGGTAAACAGACCTGAGCACCACGGGTCACCGATGATGCTTCGCAACTCGGGTTACTAATAATGCTTCAAGCGGTTTCCACCCGACCGCCTCTCTCGAATCATCCGCTGGCGCTGCTGGCTTTCGCTTACGCCGCCGGTATCGTCGCCGCGCGTTTCTACGCACGCTCGCTTGCCTTGGCGCTTGCGTGCTGCGCCCTCTCGTCCGTGTTGGCTCTTCTCTGTCGCGTGCGCGGGCGCTCGGCGTGGGCCACGTTGTTTGTCTCGCTCGCTTTCTTCTGGGCGGGCGCGATGTGCGCTCGTATTGAAAAGCGCAACGTCGCGTCGCATCGCCTCGAACGATTGTTAGAGGACGGCGTCATCGCTTCGGGCGATCCCGTCGAGATAGAGGGAGCCTTGACGAGCGCGCCGGAGCCTGCGCCGGAAAGTTTCTATCTCACCTTGCGCGTCGACAAGATCAGGTTCAAAGAGACAGAGCGCGAGGCTTCGGGGACGATACGACTGGCGGCCACGGTTCCGAGCGTCGCGGCGCGCGCCGAGTACGAGGCGCTGGAATTGCGCTACGGCGCGCGATTGCGCGTGATGACGGCGCTTGATCGCACAGAGAGATTTCGCAATCCCGGCGTCTCTTCGTTGACGGAGTATCTCGAACAACGCTCGCTTGACGCGACGGGAGCGATCAAGAGCCCGCTTCTTATCGAGAGGCTTGACGACGAGCGCGTGTGGCTTCCGCTCTACTGGCTCTACGAGTGGCGGCAGCGTCTGCTGGCGGAGATAGGGACGAGATTTTCTGCGGAGACGGCGGGCGTCCTCGGCGCAGCGCTGCTCGGTAATCGCTACGGGCTTTCGCGCGGCGCGTCGGAGCGTTTTCGCGCCGGTGGGACGTTTCATGTGCTGGTCATCAGCGGACTACACATCTCTTTTATCGGCGGCCTGATCATCTGGCTGCTGGGTTGGTGGACGAAGCGACGCGGGTGGCAGTTCGCGTCCTCCACACTCTTTCTCTGGGCCTACACTCTGGCGGTGGGGGCTGAGTCGTCCGTCGTGCGCGCGGCCTTGATGTTTACGGTCGTGACGCTCGCGCCCTTGCTAAAGCGCCGCGCCGACAGCCTCAACGCGCTCGGCGGAGCTGGACTCGTCCTGCTCGTGTGGCGTCCGAGCGACCTGTTCGACCCGTCGTTTCAATTGACGTTTATCTCCGTGCTGATGATCGTCGCCGTCGCGTGGCCGCTCCTTCAAAGACTGGAAGAGGTGGGCGCATGGCGTCCGACGCTCTCCACGCCTTACCCGCCGCAGTGCCCGCAGTGGTGGCGCAGCTTAGGCGAGGCGCTTTTCTGGAACGAGAAGGAGTGGGCGCGCGAGATGGCGCGCTCGCCCTATCAATATCGTCTCTTCAAGACGGCTTGGGCGGCCAGGCTTGAACGGCTTCGTGTGCAGCGTGTGTTGCGCTACGCGTTGTCGGCGCTGGTCGTCTCTGCCAGCGTGCAGTTGGGATTGCTGCCCTTCCTCATACTCTATTTTCATCGCCTGTCGCTCGCATCCCTGATCTTGAATATAGTAGTCGGCGCGCTGATGGCCGTGCTCTCCATCCTCGCGCTTGCCGCCCTGCTCCTGTCTCAGTTGAGCGCGACATTGGCCGCGCCTCTCGTCCAACTCTCGGAATGGACTGGCTGGCTGATGATTCACAGCGTAGACCCGTTCGCAGCCGCGCACATAGCCTCCGTGAGATTGCCGGAGTATTCGGGACGCGCCGCCACTATCTACGGCCTCTACTACCTGCCTCTTTCGTTTCTGATCCGGCGGCTCGCGCGTTGGCGTCCGCTGCGGTCGCCGGCTGCGGTTGATGAGAGAAAAGCTGTCCTGCACCTCAGACCAGGGTACGCCGCGCTCGCCTTCGTCATCACGCTCGTCATTATTGTGGGCCACCCGCTGAGCGCCGGGAGACCCGACGGGAGACTGCGCGTTGATTTTCTTGATGTCGGCCAGGGCGATGCGGCGCTCGTCACGATGCCGGACGGGACTACTCTGCTGGTGGACGGCGGCGGTCATCCGTCCTTTACGCGGCGCGTTGAAAGTGGCGCAGGCGAACGGGCAGAGCCGTTCGAGCGTGATACGCGCAGCATCGGCGAGGCGGTCGTGTCGGAATACTTATGGTGGCGCGGGCTCGATAGCGTCGATTACATTCTGGCGACGCATGCCGATGCCGATCACATGGACGGCCTCAATGATGTCGCGCGGAATTTCAGTGTGCGCGCAGCATTCGTCGCACGCGCTCCGCAGACAGACCCGGAGTACGCGCGCTTCGCTCAGACCATGCAGGCTGAGGGCATAAGCGTGCACCTCATCGGTCGCGGCGACAGCCTGCGCTTCGGCCCGGTCGTCGCGGACGTGCTCTGGCCCGCGCGCAACGAGAGTCTCGCTGCCCCTTCCAACAACGACGATTCCATCGTGCTGCGCCTGCGTTTCAACGAGCGCACGTTTCTCCTCACAGGGGACATCGAGGGGCGTGCCGAAGCATTGATCCTCGCCACGCGCGACGATCTTCGCAGCGATGTCGTCAAGGTCGCGCATCACGGCAGTAAGACCTCTTCCACGCAGGACTTCGTGACGGCGACACACCCGGGGCTCGCCGTCATCTCCGTCGGCCTCACCTCTCCCTTCGGACACCCGCGACCAGAAGTCATCGAGCGCTGGCAGAGCGCGGGGGCGCAAGTCATGACGACCGGCGAGCGCGGCACTGTCACCGTCAGCACGGACGGCCAAGACCTCAAGACAGTGACGAGTGACAAGTGATGAGCGACGAGTAAGGGCTTTGCCCGACAATTCAAAATAACTACAAGATATTGTCCGGCTTGATCCGTTCAATCTCAAAATGTTGTTGGCCCGCACGAATTGTCGGGCAAAGCCTAGCTGAAGCGGCCTCTGTACTAAACAACATTGAAGAAATGAAGGCTTTTTTTCACTTCTCACCTGTCACGGCTCTCATGTATCCGTAGCGTTCGAGGAGCGATTGTCCTTCGGGGCCGAGGACGTATTGAGCGAAGAGGCGTGCTGCCTGCTGTTTGCTTGAGGACTGGATGACTGCTAGTGACTGGTTGATCGGCTGGTGAAGGCGCTCGTCAACTTCGATGGCGTGGCCTTCGCCTTCGCGGACGAGCGAGCGCGGGAGCAGCGCCGCGTCGGCGTTGCCCGTCGCCACATACTGCTTGGCCTGCGAGACGTTCTGACCGTAGATGACTTTTGATTCCACCTCTTTCCAGAGACCGAGCGCGCGTAGAGCTTCAACGGCGGCGCGGCCATAGGGCGCAGCCTCCGGCCTTGCGATGGCGATGCGCTCGACTTGAGCGCCGCGCAGGTCTTCAATTCGATCGAGCTTGATGTTGCTTCCCGCCGCCGTCCAGACGACGAGGCGGCCACGCGCATAGAGCGCCGCCGTGCCCGGCACGATCAGTCCCTGACGATTAAGCTGCTCGATATGCTCCGTGTCGGCTGCCGCGAAGAGGTCGAAGGGCGCGCCGTTCTCAATCTGCTTCGCCAGATCAGCCGTCGCGCCGAAACTGTAGACGACTCGTATTCCCGTGCGTGCCGTGAACTGCTTTCCCAATTCGTTAAAGGCATCGGAGAGATTCGCCGCCGCCGCCGCGTTAATCTCCGTCGCCTTGCCCGGCGTCGTCGTCAACTCACGCCCGCAACCACTCGGGCCCACGAGCAACGACAAAAGTAGAGAGATCAGGAGTGTGCCGGAACGTGCGCGCCGACGGCCATCAGGGCGATTGATTCTACTGTTCTCGCGGGCCGGGCCATGCGTTTTTGCGCGATTATCTGGCATATCTCTTGCAACAACGAGCCACGATGTCAGCCCTTCTTTCAAGGGAAGAAATTTTAGAAGAGAGCGCGCAAGCGATTAAAGCCATGATTTCTCGCCGCAAATCACAAAAAGGATTCTCGCTCATCGAGTTGCTGATAGTCGTTGCGATCATCGGCATCCTGGCGGCGATTGCAATTCCCTACCTTGAGCTCGCCAAGCAATCGGCCAATGCATCCTCGGCGCTCAATTCCCTGCGCCAGATTCATTCGGGCGAGGTCTCCTACCACACTGCCTACGCCAGATATGGCGACATTTCGATGCTTTCGACCGCCGGTTATCTTAACGACGGGCATCTCAGTAACGGCCACAAGAGCAACTACAATTTCACCATCACGGTTAACGCCGACCCGAGTTTGAATTACGAGGCGACGGCGACACCGGCTTTCCAGCCGACCTCCTCCGAACATTATTTCATCGATGCCACCGGCGTCATCCATACGCAATCGGGCGCGCCCGCCGATGCCAACAGCCCCGCACTCAAATAACCCGTCAGGCCCCGCCCGTTTTCTCTCCCCACTCCTTTTTCAACCTCCATACACTTCCCGCCGTTTGACGTATTCCGTCACTATGCGACTGACGGAATTTGTCAGCCGACGGGAATTTGTGCCCGCAGCCGCCAAGGCCCGCGAGCGGTTTATTCGCATACGGGCGAGAAAACAAGGCGGTTGCTTTGAAATCCGGTGCGTTGAGGTCATGGCACAAGGTTTGTAAGTGATGCACTGACAATCGAGCGCTGCGCGGCATGCGAGCCTGAGACGCCCCCGATAGCGCTGGAAATACAAACTACTGACCCTTCACTTTAAGGAGCTATCGAAAGAAATGCAAAAGACCACCGGCCAAAAAGGCTTCTCCCTGATCGAGCTATTGATCGTAGTTGCGATCATCGGCATCATCGCCGCCATCGCTATCCCTAACCTCCTCGCTTCCCGCCGTGCTGCCAACGAAGGCTCCGCTCAGTCTTCCATGCGTACCCTCCACAGCAGCGAAGCTACTTACCAGGCCACCTCCGGCAACGGCAGCTATGGCGCACTGGCCGACCTTCGCGCCACGCAGTTGATCGACGCGCAGCTCGCGGGCACGACCAAGAGCGGTTACACCTTCGGCCTGACGGCGACAGCGGCCACAGTGGACGCAGTGACGGGTGCGATCACGGCCCAGTCCACCTTCTTCGCAACCGCCAACCCGACCACAGTTTCGGGCATGACGCAGACCGGCACGCGCAGGTTTGGTATCAATTCCAGCGGCAACTTCGTTGTTGACGCGACGGCAGCTGCTCTGGGCACGCCCCTGACCTCGGCTCTGATCGACACTCCGACGGGTAACGTCAAGTTCATCGGCAACTAGGATCAACGCGGAAAGAATACTTAAGGAGTATGAAAATGCAGACCCGGAAAAACCAAAAAGGCTTCTCACTGATCGAATTGTTGATCGTGGTTGCGATCATCGGCATCATCGCCGCCATCGCTATCCCTAACCTCCTCGCTTCCCGCCGTGCTGCCAACGAAGGCTCCGCTCAGTCTTCCATGCGTACCCTCCACAGCAGCGAGGCGACCTACCAGTCAACGTCTGGGAACGGCAACTACGGTTCATTGGGCGACCTTCGCGCCGTAAGCCTGATCGATGCGCAGTTGGCCGGTACGACCAAGAGCGGTTACACCTTCGGCTTGACCCCGACAGCGGCCACGGTGGATGCAGTGACGGGTGCGATCACGGCCCAGTCCACCTTCTTCGCAACCGCCAACCCGACCACAGTTTCGGGCATGACGCAGACCGGCACGCGCAGGTTTGGTATCAATTCCAGCGGCAACTTCGTTGTTGACGCGACGGCAGGCTCGTTGGGCACAACCCTGACAGCAGCCGAGATTGACACGCCCACGGGCGCTATCAAGTTCATCGGTAACTAATACCGCTGAAGCTTTAAACCCAACACACGGAAGGGGCGGGCCAATCGGCTCGCCCCTTTCTTATTCCCCGACAACGCCTGCCTTTTACTATCGCTTCGGCCAACTCGCTCGATCGTTTTCAACGAGCGGGCAGTTCGATGAGCATAAACTTCCCGTCGCTGCGAATGACCTTCGTGCCGTCCGTTAAGAAATCTTTCAGTATCCTCATCTTCTCAAGATTCTCTTCGCGCGAGCGGCGCTCGTCAACGATCGGCGTCTGGTCATAATCGAGCAGTACGTCGTGGCGCACCAGCAGGTGAGTGATTCCGGCCTCTCGCGCACGCGCGCGCACGTCGGCAGCCGTCCTGGCCTCGTCCACATACCGCTTGATCGTGTAGTCCTCAAACATGTAGTCGGAGAAGTATGGTCGCTCGATATAGTAAGTGTCGCGGCGCATGTTGATGAGCCAGACGCGCGCCTGCGCAGGCAACTCTGTATTAACGATCTCGTAATAAGGATAGTAATCGAGCCGTCGCGCGAGGTAATCGCGTCTGGCTTCGCCGCCCAGCACGACGCGCAGCGGGTTCTGTTCCGCGAACCAGGCGAGCGTCGTCAGGCATCCTGCGAGAGCGATAATGATGAGCGTCCACTGTATGATGCGCACGCCCCCTCTGCCACGGCCCGCGATGAGCGCACACGAAGCGGCTACGCTCACGGCCAGGCCGGGCAGCGCCGGTAACAGGTAGCGCAGTTGCTCGCTTGAGAAGAGCCAGAAGACGAAGAGCACGCCCGACACCACCGACGCGATACGCAACTCCACATCAAGCCCCAGCTTCCAACAGGCCCAGACGATGAGCGGCAGCCCGAAGAGAAACGCCACACCCACCACGCCGTCATAATAGGCCGGCTGTTCCGGTTGGCCCATCAAGGAGAGACGCACGGGCGCGACGACGTAATCCAGCCCGTTCTTCGGATAGCCTCCGTATCTCGAATTAAGCTCTTGAAACAAAAGCGAGCGCTCCGTGTCCCAACCCGGCGCGCTTCCCTTCCAGATATTCAGGTAGAACGGAAACACAGGGCTTCCCGTCTGGGCCCAGGTCTTGATGTACCAGGGGCTCGCCACCACGCCCGCGAGCACGAGCGCCAGTATGCCTCCCATCGCGATACGCCCCACGGAAGCATCTCCCTTATCACCTGCCTCATTCTGCGCCTGACGCGCCCGCAGAAGAACGACCAGCGCCAGCGGAAAGACGACGAAGATGGCCGTCAGCTTGAGACAGAGCGCAAACCCGAGCGCCAGCGCCGCATAGACAAGCTGCTCTCTACCAAGCGTGTTCCACCAACGGGCCACGGCGGCGACCGCCAGCGCCACGTACAACGTCAGCGCAAGGTCTATGTAGCCGCTCGCGGCGACCGCATAAACCGTCGGCACGGATGCGATCAGGAGCGCACTGATCGTCGCCCACGCTCGATCAAGCCCGCGACTGCGGGCCCAGCCGTAGACGAATGCCAGGAGCAGCGGAAAGAAAGCGAACAGTGTCGCGCCCGACGCTGCCTCCGCCGCCCGCTCGCTCCACAGTTGGCCCAGGAGCATGGCCCACACGCTATGCAGCTCGGCCCCTAGTGGCAGGAAATTTGCAATATTGTTCGGCGCATCGGTGAACCCACCGGCGGCTATGAAAAGCTTCGGCAGAGATATGTGATAAAGCAGCGTGTCCTTGGCGGTCGGAGGCGCGAGCGCCGCCACAAAAGCCAGCGCCAGGCTCAGAATGATAAGAAAGAGCGCCGCGCGCGTTGGCCCATCCGTAACCTCGTCGTTTCGTCGCTCGCCCCTGCCACGCATGTAGGCGAGCGCGAACAGACCGAGCCCGACGAGCAGCGCGATCAAGGCGAACGGTTTGCGATAAGCCCTGATCAGGCCGAGCGCGAACCACAGCAGCGACCATGCGCCCGCACCGAGCGCGCAAGCCCTCGACCACTCGAAGGCGCGCGACGGCGTCTCCTTAGCATCTTCAACGGCGGCGCGCTGGCCCTCGGCCAAACGCACGAGCAGACTCCCGAGGCCGAACCAGGAGAGAACGATCAGGGCGGCGATGAGAGCGCCGATCGCGCTACTGAAGAGAGCAGTCAGACCGAACGGTGAGGAAGCGGAGAATGAGCGAAAGAAAGAGCTTGCGAGCGCGGGAAGTCTTCCGACATCCGTGCCGCGAAAGCTGAGAAAAGCGATCATGAGCGACACGCCCCAGACGAGCAGGACTGGGCCCGTGTATGTGTTGGCTCGGTCTTGTTTCGCCCGTTTCACTCGCTTCTCAGCCGTCCCCTCTTCGCGTCCGCTCATAGTATCACGAACCTTAAAAGACCTACATGACATCACACGAAAACATGGATACACGAGAGCTATGCTATTATTCAGCTGCCGCGCCTTCCACCGAGGCGAGCGCGGATCGGGTCAGCTTCACAAGAACCAACACAGAGATGAGCGAGCCCTTAGTGAGCGCCACTGAGCGAGCGACAGCAAACGAGACCGCCACCCACGCCCACGAGGCGAACGCCGCCGGGAGCGTGCGCGGCACAAGCTTCGGTCGCATGTGGACGATTGCGCGCAATGCTTTCCGCGAAGCCGTGCGCGATCGCGTGCTTTATAACCTTGTGCTGTTCGTGCTCGGCCTGACGGTCGTGTCGATCTTCGTCGGCGAATTGTCGGCGGGACAGGAGCCTAAGATCATCGTCGATCTGGGCCTGAGCGCGATGCTGCTGTTCGGCACGTTCATCGCCATCTTCGTCGGCGTCGGCCTCGTCTATAAAGAGATCGAGCGCCGCACGGTCTACGCTATCTTCTCCAAGCCCGTCGGGCGCGGCGAGTTCCTGGTCGGTAAATACCTGGGCCTCTGCATGACGCTCGGCCTGAACGTCGCCGTCATGGGGCTTGGCGTAACGCTCGCACTCATCTACGTGCGCGGCGGTTGGAATCCGCTCGCGCTGACGATCTGGCCCTCCGTGCTGCTGATCTTCATGGAGCTGATGATTCTGACTGCGGTTGCGCTTCTCTTCTCATCTTTTTCGACGCCCTCGCTCTCGGCGCTGCTGACCTTCTTCGTCTTTATCATCGGACACTTCAGCGCCGACCTCAAAAGCTTCGCGGCTTCGATGGGCACGACGAGCGCGCGCTTCCTCTTCGGCGCGCTTTATTACCTGCTGCCGAATCTCTCGAACTACAGTTTCATCACACCGGCTGCTTACGGACAGACGCCGACAGGGGCGGCCATGCTGAGCGCCTTCGCTTACGCCCTCATCTACAGCACGGTGCTGCTCTCGGCCGCGACGCTCATCTTCAATCGTCGCAACTTCAAGTGATGACAAAGGACAAAGACAAAGGAAGCGCTGGCGGTTCCTCTCAGTTGCGGCAGACAGTCTTGTTGTCGCTCGTGATTGTGCTGGGGATGATCGCGGTCTTCGGCCTCAGCCGTTGGATGGACGCGAATCGTCCTCCACAGAACACGGCGCTCGAAGAGGAGCGGCTCTACGTGACGGGCGCAGCGGCTCGCCGCGTCAGTCTTGGCTTCAATGGCCTGGTCGCCGATTGGTACTGGATGCGCGCGCTGCAATATGTCGGGCGCAAGATCATCAAGCACCAGACCGAGCACGCCGACGTGCAACTGGACAAGCTGGGCTCGCTAGACCTGCGACTGCTCTATCCTTTGCTGGACACGACGACGACGCTCGACCCGCAGTTCATGGCGGCCTACGAGTACGGCGCTGTGGTGTTGCCAGAGATCAACGTGGATGATGCCGTCAAGCTTTTGCAGAAAGGGATTGGGGCCAATCCTTCGGCGTGGCGTCTCTATCATCATCTGGGCTACATCTACTGGCAGCGCGGAGATTACCAGCGGGCGAGCGCCATCTATCAGGAGGGCGCGCGGATAACGGGCGCTGCGCCCTGGATGGTTGCGATGAGCGCGCGACTGGCGGCGGAGGGCGGCAGCCGTGCGACCGCACGCGAGATGTACCGGCGCATGTATGAGCAATCGGACGACGAGCAGATCAGGCAGATGGCCGTCAGGCGTTTGATGCAGCTCGATTCATTCGACGAGCGCGACGTGATACGAAAAGTCCTGCGACTCTATGCCGAGCGCGCCGGACGCTGCGCATCCACATGGAAAGAGGTGGCCGCCGCGTTGCGCGCCGTCGGTCTCAGGCAAGACGCGACGGGCGCTCCGCTCGACCCGTCCGATACGCCTTACGTGCTCGTCAATCAGGGTTGCGACGTTGATCTGAGCGGGCGTTCTCAAGTCCCGTATAAGTGAAAGGATGAAGGATGAAGGCGGCAACGATGAAAGAGTTGATCCTTAGATTTGCGATTCAGGATTTCAAATCAGAGATTTCAAGTTTGACATCGCTTGTTCTGCATCGTTCATAGATGACAAATATGGCTGCGGTTGTGGAGATAGAAAATCTGACGAAGGACTACGAGGTGGGCTTCCTGCGTAAGCGCAAGGTGCGGGC
Source organism: Pyrinomonadaceae bacterium (assembly GCA_036522655.1). Classification (GTDB taxonomy): domain Bacteria; phylum Acidobacteriota; class Blastocatellia; order Pyrinomonadales; family Pyrinomonadaceae; genus DASQYE01. The sequence goes on from DATDFK010000015.1 coordinate 22,153, forward strand.
GCTCGATCGCTTGTCGCTCGCGGTCGAGGGCGGAGAAATCTTCGGCTTCCTCGGCGCGAACGGCGCGGGCAAGACGACGACGCTCAAGCTCCTGATGCGGCTCATCTATCCGACAGAGGGGCGCGCGCGCATACTTGAGCGCGACATCGGCGATACGGGAATGCACGCGCGCATAGGCTACCTGCCGGAGAATCCATACTTCTATGATTACCTGACGGCGCGCGAGTTTCTCGAATACTGCGCGGAGCTTTTCGGCTACGGGCGAAGCGAGCGACAAAGGCGCACACGGGAACTGCTGGCGCGCGTTCACCTGGACGAGAAGAGCTGGGACAAGCAGTTGCGCAAGTTCTCGAAGGGCATGTTGCAGCGCGTCGGGCTCGCGCAGGCGCTCGTCAACGATCCCTTGATAGTTTTCCTTGACGAGCCGATGAGCGGTCTTGACCCGATTGGCCGACGACAGGTGCGCGACCTCATTGCCTCGCTGCGCACCGAAGGCAAGACGGTCTTTATGTGCTCGCACATCCTCTCCGACATCGAAGTGCTGTGCGACCGCGTTGCGATCATGCGGCGCGGGCGATTGGCCCACACGGGACGCCTGGAAGAATTGCGCGCGCACGCGGGCGAATCCCCGCGCATAGAGATCGTCGCCGCCGGAGCGGACGCCGATGCAATCGCGGGCCATCTTCCGCCGCTGGCAGGCTCGCAGGTCAGCCAGACCGCCGGAGGGGCGCGCATCGAGGTCGCCGACGAGCGTGATGTGGACGGCGTGCTCGCAGCCCTGCGCAAGGCGGGCGCAAGACTCGTCTCCGTCCAGCCCGTCAAGCAATCGCTCGAAGAGTTGTTCATGCGCGAAAACTGAAAGCGAAGTGCAAATGACAAGGCGGGGGAAAAGACGGACGGGCGCGCTTGTGCTGTTGATGCTCTACGGAATGGCTGGCCTCTACGTCCGCATCTCAACAGTTTCAGCAACACCTTCGCCGACTGCGCAGTCGCAGGTTGAGGCGGACGATCTTATCAAGCGGATTGAGACGCGCTACGGGCGTATGCGTGGGCTCGCGGCGGACTTCGAGCAGACATACAGTGGGCCCGGCGTACGCACGCGACGCGAAAGCGGGAGGCTGTTTCTGGAACGCCCGCGACGCATGCGCTGGGAGTATGATCCAAAGCCTGGCAAGCTCTTTATCGTCAACGGGCGCGAGGTCTGGTTCTATGTTCCGGCAGACCGCGAGGCGACACACGCCGACGCCTCGCAAGTCTCGGACGCGCGCTTCCCCTTCCTCTTCCTGCTCGGTAACACGAGCCTGCGCCGCGTGTTTCGCTCCATCACATTGATTGACCAACAGGTCGCATCCCGCGACACACGCACGCTCCGCCTGGTTCCGCGAGCCAACATTCAGGGGCTGCGCGAGATTTATTTAGAAGTCTTAACCGATGGAACGATCTCAAGAATCAAGATCGTGGACGAAGCGGGCGCATCATCCGAGGTCTCTTTAACGAATGTGCGCGAGAATTTCATCGCGCCGCCGGAAGCATTTCAGTTTCGCCCGCCGCCCGGAGTTACAATCAGAAGATTATGAAGGGCATGTTGAAAAGAATTCCCCAGCCCCTTGAGGGGCGAGCGGAGTGTAGCCCATGACGCAAGTCATGGGAACAGCGCAGACCATAAAGAGAGAGAGCCCCGAAGGGGCGTAAGAAATGCGAGTTGAGTTTCTTACGCCCCTTCGGGGCTCCACGATGTTTGGCTACAAGTTCCCCGGGGCTTGCGCCTTGGGCTACATTCCTGCGCCCCTCAAGGGGCTGTGCCGACGCGCTCGCTATATCGGCTAAGCCTCGTCAGGGCCGAAGGGGTCTTCGCGAGTTAGTCTCCGATGCACTCTCTCGACGAGATGCGGGATGGTTGGGTCATCGCTCGCGGTGGGGATGATCTGCGGGTCGGGCGCGATGACGGGCCGTATCATCTTTTGCTGCAACTGCTCGCGCGCGTCCATCATCCACCCGAAGCCCCGGAAGATGTAAGTCAGCAGAGTTCTATTGGTCTCTTCGATGCCGAGCCCCTCCTGCACGCACCACGCGCCGAAGTCTGTGTTGGCCGTCAGGCGCAGCGGCGCTTCGTGCTCTCTTTGCGGCTTGAGCACGCCCTCGACAAACGCTATGTTGTAAATCTGACGCGCTATCCCGAGCCGCTCGCGCTGTCGCTCCGAGAGTGTCACCTGGCCTTCGCTGATGGCGGTGAAGAGCGGGTCGATATAGATGGCCGGGCGCGGGTCTTGTTGCACGGTGTTGCCGCGACCTGCGGCGGCAATCTCCGGGTGTCCGAAGGTCGGCAACCCTCCGCCGAGCACTTTTCCGCGAATCGTCTCCCGACGCTCGTCAACCGACTTAGACTCCAGTTGATGAACGAAGGCCGTCATGTCGTGTATGGCCCCGAAGTGGCGCGCGCCGTCCATGGCCATCTGCGAGGCCGTGAAAAAGTCCGAGACCGAGAGCGTATGCAGCGTCGCCATGTAGCGCGCGACCATGTTTGAGCCCGCCGAGCCGTGATGGATTTGAATAGTCCCCATCCGTTCAAGAATCCGGCACTCGCTCTCGTTCGCATGGCGACCGAGGATGAGGCTGTAGCAGACTTGAAAAGCATTTCTGCCGCGCGCCCGCTCTTCTTCGATAAAGCGGCGGGCGGAATCGGAAAGCTCCTGCGCGCCGAGGCCCGCTCCTTCATCGAAGATGTGATTCATATAGGCCGCGACCGCGCCGATGGCGACGTTCTCCATATGAACCGTGATCATCTCTGTGAGCAACTCAGCCGGGTCTCGCTCTTCATTTAGCCCGGCGTCTTCCTGCTTCTCCCTGATCTTGAGAGCTTTCCTTAATGTCGAGAAATATTGAATGGCGATTTCGGGGCCCGAGCGCGGATACTCCCGGACGAAATTTGCGATCTGCAAGACGAGCGACGGCCCGAAGAGACCCGCCCCGTCAACGCCGAGGCTGGTGAAGAATTTCTGATCGATGAGAGAGGCCAGCGTCTCTTTCTCTGTCGAGTTGCCTTCGAGGGCACGCGGCTCGCGGCCCAGAAGGCCGACGAAGATCACGTCCATCGGGCCGGCCTTGCCGTTGACGATGTCTGCTTCGGGGACGAGGCCGCGAATCGTGAAAGACCGTATGTCGAGCGTGACCTGCGTGCCGTTACAATCAACCTGCGTGTGATGCAGGACTGGATTGGCGATGATCGAAGTTGATTGCGGCATCGTGGCGAAGGACGAAAGAGCCGTCATGATCTTTTGTTCGCCAATTGCTTTGGCTCTTTCGATCGCCTCACCCGTGGGGTTGTGTTTGGGAGCCTGCGGTAGCTCCGAGAATGGCCCCGCGCCCTTATCCGCAGTTTGCGACTCCGATTTAAGTTTGACCATACTATCGCCCATCATAGCTCTCCCGAATTACGAATTAACACACAAAGCTTCCAGCGCGCAGCACTATCCTGCCAGACCAACGCAGGGACTGCCGACCATCGGTCAATGATTTTAAGGGTATGACAACAACGCGTGAATTTTACCGCGTGGAGTCGCAATTGCAAAGTATAGCCGGAGTTTAGCGCTTGAAAGAATGTGGCCCGCGACTTACACCGCAGGCCACATGCTATCGCCCGCTGAAGCGGGCTACCCTCTAGCTCTTTCCTCATTTGAATCTGATGGCGGCCACCTCCATCTTGATGTTGGCGCGGTCGTCCTGCTTGCTCATCCCTTCGAGCATGATGGGAATTTCAAGCGTCTGATTGGGCTCAAGCTCGGCCTGGCCCGTGCGGCGGCTGGGGATGACGATCATGGTGCGCTCCTTGACGGGCTTGCCCTGTAGATCGACGACCGCCGCGTAGATTTCCAGACCGCTGATCGTGCGTCCGGTGAAGTTGCGCGCGGTGGTCGTGAGCGTCATCACGATGTCGCCTATTGGGCGCGACGCTTCGGTCGCCTCCGGTTTGTCGAGCACGATCTTCGACTTGTACTGCTCAAACTCCGGCGTGCCCGGGCGGAGCGCGCCTTCCAGCCTTTGCGGCCCGGTGCTCGTCTGCGTGCCGGGCCGCGTCATCCAGTACGCCAGACCGGCGATCAATACGACCGAGACGATTCCGACGACGATAAAGATCACCCGGCGCGAATCGTCCGTCTCGTCATTTCTTCGTTCGCTCGAAGACATCTCTTGAACCACCTCTTTGATTGACGACCCGCTGCCCGTCGAGCCGTTGGCGGCAGAGGGGCCGGGAAAAAGGGTTTTTAGAACTTTGGCGGAAGATGCGAGCTTCTCTCTTATCACTAACGCGCGCGCGAGCGCAAGTCCCTGATGTCGGTCGGAGCAGGCACGGTTTTTTCAACGAGCGAGCCCGTTCCCGTGCGCTGCCGCACCTTCAAAGGCCACACGATACGGAAGCGGCTGCCTTCCTCCGGCTCGCTCACGACGTTGATCTCGCCTTCGAGCAGCTCGACGATCTTGCGCGTGATCGCCAGCCCCAGCCCAGTCCCGCCGTAGGAACGCGCAAGCCGATCATCAACCTGCCGGAATTCGTCGAAGATGTAGCTCAGGGCATCGCTTGAGATGCCTATGCCGGTATCGCTCACTTCGAGAAACCAGCGCTCACGATCGAGCAGCCCCGCCGTCACGGTGATCGCGCCGACCGAGGTGAACTTGACGGCGTTGCCGATCAGGTTCGAGAGCACCTGCTCAAGCTTGTGCCTGTCGGTCAACACCGGGCCCAGATCGGATGATATATCCACACTCACGCCGATGCGCTTTTCCTCCATCGGGCCCGCGTAATCCTCCACGATAGAGGTTGCGACCTCGCGCACGTCGACGTTTTCCAGATGAAGCGCGGCGCGCCCGGCTTCGAGCCGCGAGTAATCGAGCAGGTCGTTGACCAGCTCAAGCAGCGAGCGCGCGTTGCGCTCCATGCGCATCACGGCCTCGTCCTGCAAGGGCGCGAGCGGCAACTGCCTGTCGCGCACGAGCAACTGGCACAGGCCGATGATGACGTTTAAGGGCGTGCGCAGCTCGTGCGAGATGTTCGAGACGAAGGCGGACTTCAAGCGATCATGCTCGCGCAAGCGATCATAGGCGGCGACCAGCTCGTCGTGCTGCCTGACGTTCTCCGTGATGTCGCGGAAGACGGCGACGGCTCCCTCCTGCTGTCCGTCTTCGCCCGTGAGAGGCGTCACGCTGATGGCTATGACGCGCTCTTCGCCGTCCGGGCGCGCGATCTTCAATTGTTCGCCCGAGACCTGTTCGCGTCTATCCAGGGCGCGCATGATCGGCGTCTCTTCCGGCTTCAACTCGCCGCTCTCCATGTTGCGCAGCGCCATGTCCGTGATGAGGCCCTGCGCGTAGTCTCGAAAATCGCTGCGCTTGCGGCCCATGATCTCGGCTGCCGCCGGGTTGATCTTGTAACGCATGTGACGGTCTATGATGACCACGCCCTCGTTCATCTGGTTAATCACGCTCTCAAGCTCTGCGGCGCGCGTGCGCTCGGAAGCGAAGGCCGCTGTCGCCAGCTTTTCGGCACGCACGCGCTTTGAGACTTCCGACAACACGAGCAGCAGATCACCGCGCCCGGCGCTTCGCTCCGTCACGGGCCAGATGGTCACGTCCCAGAAGTTTCCCCCGTCGGCTTCGTCCCTGTCCTTCTCGGCGCGGCTACGCGCCACCAGGTTGAGCGGCAGGCCGTAGGCGACGAAGGGCTTGCGCGAGCGGCGCACGTCCTCCACGACATCGCTTAAGACGGCGAGCCCGGCTGCCGCTTCGTAGAGCCCGCGCCCGGAAAGCTGCGGCGCATCGCGCCCGACGAAACGCGCGAACGTCGGATTGACTTTGCGTACGATCAGGCTCGTGTCCAGCAGGGCGACGCCGAGCGGCAGACCGTTGAGCACCTCTTCGATGAAAGCGCCCTGCGTTTGCAGCTCCTTGAACTTGGTTTCGAGCTGCCCCGCCATGAGGTTGAAGTTCTGGGCCAACGCGCCGACCTCGTCCTGCGTCTCGACGGCGACGCGCTCCTGCAAATGGCCTTCGCCGAAGGTCGAGGCCGAAGACGCCAGTTTTCTCAGAGGCTTGGTGAAGCGCCCCACCGCCCAGAAGCCCAGCAGGATGGAAGCGAAGAGCGTGAAGGCCCAGGTCGCCGCCAGCGCTATCCCTGCCTGTCCGGCGCTCGTGTTCTCCGCCAGCGGAATCCCGACGACGACCGTCCAGCCCGAAGGCTCGACGCGCCCGGCGTTCGTCAGTCGCGTGATGCCGTCGCTCCACTTCAAGCGCTGAGCGCCGGAAGCCAGAGGGCTCGTCGCCGGAATGGGCCCATCAGCCGAAGGATTACGCAGCGCGCGTCCCTGCTCGTCGTAGACGACGACGATGTCTCCCGCCTCCGGCGAAGCATTACGCTGCAAGTAGCCGTACAGATTCCGCGCCTCGTCGTCGGGCAAAGCGCTCGTGGTATCCGTACGCGTAGACGAACGATGATCGAGCCAGGCTTTGAGCGCTCCGGCGGCGGCGTTGGTCTTGATGTGCGCGATGGTGGCCGCCTGGTCGTTCAGGTTCCGGCGGTAGTTGTTCAACTGGTAGAGGCTTAAAACGAGCAGGGGCAGAGACAGCACGGCAAGCATGACTAAGAGCTTGGTGCGTACACTGCGCAGCAACGGTGTTGCTCTGCCCGGTCGGATCATTTTCTCTCTCTAGCTCTCCGTGAAATCCGTCTTGCGTCGGCGCGGCGGCGGCCAGACGGAAGTGCGCGTCTCCACAGGCGGCCGCAGCGAGGCGGCGTAAATTACCAGCGATTGCGCCAGCATCTCTTCCATAAAACGGTTGGCGCGCATGAGCGCGGCGCGCAACTCCCGCAGGTTGCCTTCAACCACACTGAAGCCCTCGCGCCACAAAAAATCTTCAAGCACACGGCGTAAAGTCATCAACTCGCGTGCCATTTCATCGATCAGGATGCCCTGGTGAAAGCGCACCTGTGCGTGGGAGCGCAATCTTCTGGTCGCTTCCGCCGTTTCCAGATCGCTCGGGGCGGCGTCGAGTATGTGGCCCAACTCCTCCAGGAGTTCCGGCAGATGGTTGACGAGCTGTGCGTAGGAGAGGCGCGCGGGCAATTCCGTGCGGCGGTCTCTGTAAAGCTCATCCATCCATGTGCTGATGATGGCCTCTTCGTATTGCCGTATTAATGTGATGAATTGTTCGGGCATGAGAGGAAGGCGAAGTGAGCCCTGTCGAGGCTCACTGTTGTTTGGGCAAGAGTTTCTCTAAGAGGGCCTCAAGCTGATCGAAATCAATCGGCTTGGTGACGTAATCATTACAGCCTGCGGCGAGCGCATCGGCGTGAAAATCGGCTGTATCATGAGCGGAAACGGCCACAATCGGGACATCGCGCAAAGATTCTTCCTGGCGTATGCGGCGCGTCGCGGCCAGTCCATCCAATAGCGGCAGGCTTAAATCCATCAAAATCAGGTTCGGACGCTCGCGCCGGGCGATCTCGACGGCCTCCTGGCCGTTGACCGCTTCCAAGACGTGATACCCGCTCATTTCCAGTAACCGCCTCATCATAAAACGGTTATCTTCAAAATCTTCGACCACCATTACGGTCGCAAGCGTGCCGTTGTTGCTCACCTGGCTTACTCACCTCTATCCATTATATTTGAGTTGCGACACCTTACCAGAGTTCGCAGCATGCGTAAACACGTATGCATGACTAGCATACGGTGCTTTTTTTTGCTAAGATGCCGCATCGAAACGCGACACTAAGAGTTGCCCATTTTGGGCTCTATCCATACACGCGAAGCGGCCTACGGCCCGTCCGAATTCGCGTATGGAGCGTGCCAGTCGCGAAGGTTCGTGAGCAATATGAAGCCGTTAATATCGGAAACACAGGACGTTGACACCCTGCAAGAGCTCGGGCGCGCGTCCGTCCAAATCGTCCACGACCTGAAGAACCAACTAAACGGTCTCAAACTTTATGCCACGTTCCTGCGCAAGCGTATGGAGAAGAGCGAACGACCGGCAGACGAGCAGGAGACGATCATAAAATTAATCAACGGCCTTGAGCGCACAGCCGCCGACATGACGGTGCTGGTGCGTTATGGCCGCCCGGTCGAGCTCAGACGCCAGCCACGCGTTGACCTGGTCAAAATACTGGCGACCGTTACGGCCAGCGACGGTTCCAATCCGCCGGGCATACGCTTTGAGCCGCCCACGGGCCCGCTCGAAGGCGAGTTCGATACGGCAGCCATCACGGAAGCTCTAAAAACGATCACGGCGGGCGCTGGCTCCTTGCGTCGCGCCGAGGATAACGACGCGCTGCTGGTCTACCTGCGCCGCGAAGAGACCGCCGACGGGCACATGGCCGTCATCGAGTGGCGCGGCGTGAGATCGACGGACGGCGTTGACCCGTTTCATTCATTTGTTGGCAGCGATGCGCTCAGGATGTCGCTCGCCGCCAAGATCATCGCAGCGCACGGCGGAGCAGCAGCCCCCGACACGGGACTGCTCAGAGTTCGCCTGCCAATTAAAAACAGTGACGAGTGACCAGTGACGAGTGACAAGCCGACTGCTTGTCTTTTCGCTCGCCACTTGTCACCCGTCGCTCATCACTGCTTTAGGGGGGTAAGTTGCAAAATAAAGACGCACGTATTCTGGTGGTTGATGATGAGCCGATGATGGCCGATTCGCTGAAGCAGAATCTGGCCGAAGAAGGATATACAGTGGACACGGCGGCGACGGGCGCTGAGGCCATCGAGTTGTTCGATCGCGGCGGGCATCACTTAGCCATCTGTGATCTACAGCTTCCTGACATGGATGGACTCGATGTCCTGCGCCACATGAAGGATGCCAGGCCCGCCACCGAGATCATCGTCGTCACGGGCTACGGCACGGTGGCGCGCGCGGTGGAAGCCACAAAGGCCGGGGCTTTCTACTTCGTCGAAAAGCCTTTCGACTTCGAGCAGATGCAGCCGCTCGTCGAGAAGGCGCTCGAACGCCGCGAGCTGATGGCTGAATCCGAGAGCCTGCGTCGCCAGCTCTCCACACGGGCCGAATACTTCAACATCATAGGCTCCTCCAAGCCCATGCAGACCATCTACGAGACCATCGAGTCCGTCGCCAAATCCGACGCCAATGTCCTGATCGTCGGCGAGTCAGGCACAGGCAAGGAACTGATCGCCAACGCCATTCATTACAACTCCCTGCGCTCGAAAAAACCGTTCATCAAGGTCAACTGCGCCGCGCTGCCCAAAGAGCTGATCGAGTCCGAACTCTTCGGCCACACGAAGGGCGCTTTCACAGGCGCGCATGCCGACAAGGAAGGTCTGGTGCAGCACGCCGCCGGTGGGTCTCTGATGTTGGACGAGATCGCGGAGATGCCGATCGAGCTGCAACCGAAGCTCCTGCGCGTGCTGCAAGAGCGCAGCTATCGCAAGATTGGCTCGGAGAAAACCTACGCCGTTGACTTTCGCCTCATCTGCTCGACCAATCGCATGCCCGCCGATGCTATCCGCGACGGACTCCTGCGCGATGACCTCTTCTATCGCATCTCTACGATCACGATTCACGTTCCGCCGCTGCGCGAGCGTGCCGAAGACATACAACTCCTGACGGAACATTTTTTGAAGATGTACTCGCAGAAGTACGACCGCCCGATCACTGGTGTCTCGCAGGCCGCTTACCAGCGTCTCTTCGCGCACTCCTGGCCGGGCAACGTGCGCGAGTTACAGAACGTCATCGAGCGCGCAGTACTGCTGGCGAAAGCCAACAAGATCGAGCCCGTTGACCTGCCCTTCGATAACGGCTCGCTGCCGGAAGGCGCACAGGCCGGCGCGACCTGGGACGTGCCGCCCAACATGACGCTTGAAGACATAGAGAAGCTCGTCATCGAAAAGACCCTGCAAAGGACAGGCGGCAATAAGCAGGCGGCGGCCAACCTGCTCGGTATCTATCGCCCGCGCCTCTACAGCAAGATCAGAAAATACCACATAGACGTGGGCGCGCTCGTCTCGCCTTAAATCCCGGAAGCCTATGAGTTTTATTCGCACGCTATTAATCCTCTGCCTTCTGCTCGCTTGCGCCGTCGCCTCTGCGGCGCAGGCGACCAACAGGTGTACGCTCAATCCGGCGCAGGCAGCCGAAGCGCAGGAGCTATACGGCCTTCATCCGGGCATGACTGTGGCGGAGGTTAAAGCGCGTGTACCGGCGCTTGAGATGGGCCCAAAGGATGCTGCGGGCATGTCGAAGACCAGCTTCTCACCGGAATTTCACCCGGCGATCGCCAGGACAGGGTTTCAGGGCGCGCGAACCGTTTCCCTTGAGTTCTTCGACGGGCATCTGACATCTCTCTGGATAGGGTATAACGCGTCTTTCAAATGGAAGACGATGGAAGAGTTTGTGCCGGGGATAAGCCGCGCGCTCGGGCTCACGGGCGCGTGGCAACCAAGATCGCGCGGCGGGCAACAACTCGTTTGCGGTGATTATCAGTTGACGGCCATGATGATCGGCGGGAGCCCGAGCATACATATCTCGGACGAAAAGGCGCGCGCGACATGGGAGACACGGCAGGCCGCCGCAGAAGAGGCGGAAGAATCGGCCACGCCCTGAGCGTTGCGGAAAGCGCACGCCAAAGCCCGACGGCATCCTCACATCAAAGAGCTTTCAAAAAGAGTCTAATCCACCTGGTAGGTCGCCACGCTGGTCGGCGTCTCGAAGCAGCGAACTTTGTAGACGCTGACGCGATCATCGCCGACGCGCGCGGCGACGCGCTCAAGAATGTAACGCGCCAGATTTTCCGCCGACGGATTCAACTCTTCGTCAAAGGGCGCAAGCTCGTTGATGTTGCGATGGTCTAAGTATTGTACGACCTCGTCGGCGGCTTCCTTCAATTCTCCGAAATCGACCAGCAGCCCGATGTTATCAAGTTCCGCCCCGCGCGCATAGATTTCCACGCGATAGTTATGCCCGTGCAGGTTCTCGCACTTTCCCTTGTAGCCGCGCAACTGGTGCGCGCTGGAAAAGTTACGTTCGATCATCACTTCAAATTGTCCGGCCATGCTCGCTTAAAATCCCCTGGTAAATTTGACGACTCTTTCTCCGAAGCGCCCCGGCTTTCAATCAAACAAGCGCTCTTATTATCGCGCTATCGTCTCGTTTTCTTCAAACACCTGTGCCACATCGTCTATCTCGGAAGTGATGCGGCATGGCGGCAGGCTTTCAAGGAACATGCGCCCGTAACCTTTCGTGCGCAGGCGCGGGTCGAGCACGGCGAGCACGCCCCTGTCGGTCGCGCTGCGAATCAACCGGCCCAGGCCCTGCTTGAGGCTGATGATCGCCTGCGGCACGCTGTACTCGTAAAAGCTTGAGCCGCCCTGATCGTCTATGTACCTTTGCCGGGCGGCGACCACCGGGTCGGAGGGGACGGCGAACGGCAGCTTGTCTATGATGACGCAGGAGAGTTGACGCCCGCGCACGTCCACGCCCTGCCAGAAGCTTGACGTGGCGAACAGAACGGCGTTCGGCGTCTCGCGGAATCTCTCCAGCAGCCCGGCCTTGGAAGCAGTGCCTTGCAGCAAGCACGGATACGTCACTTCGCGCGCGACCATTTCATAGAGCGCGCGCATCCCAGCGAAGCTGGTCGAAAGCACGAAGGCGCGCCCTTCGGTCGCGTTCAGGATTTTGACGACTTCCGCCGCCGCCGCCTGGGCCCACTGCGGCGAGCGCGGGTCGGGCATACGTTGCGGAAGATAAAGCACAGCCTGGTTTCGATAGTCGTAGCTTGAGGGCGCGACGAGGTCGTCCGCCTCCGAAAGCCCCAGGCGCTCGCGTATGAACTGGAAGCTTCCGGCGCTGGCGAGCGTCGCTGAAGTCAGCACGACCGTCTCGACGCGCTCGAAGAGCTTGTCTTGCAGCAGGCCCGATACGTCTATGGGCGAGGCTCGCAGGAAGGCCCCGCGCCCGCGCCGCTCAAGCCAGTAGACGAAAGACCGATCGTCTCCGGCGACGATGAACTGTAGATCGAAGCGAAGCTGTCGAATGCGCCGCGTCAGATTTTCGATTTCGGGAGGCTGTTCCCTGAGCGCGTCCAGCGTCGTCTCCATCCTTGAGAGCGCGCCGTCCAGCCCCATGTAAGCTTCACCGAGCGCGGTCGCCTCTATCTCGCCGTTCGTCTTTCTGCGTGCAAACGTGCCGGGCAGGATGGGGAATCTCCCCTCCTCTCCACGGCTCTCGCGAAAGCCCATCCAGAAATTATCGGCGAAGCGTGTGACGCGCCCGGCCGTGCGCGTCAACTCCTTATTGGCATCGACGCTCGTGATGGGAAGCAGCGCGAGGTCGCGCACGAGGTCTTCCATCTGGTAACTGGAAACCTGCGCGCCGAAATATTCCGCCGCCACGTCTTCAACCAGATGAGCCTCGTCAAAGACGACCGCCGAATAATCCGGCAGCACCTGCCCGTACTCGCTGTTACGCAGCGCGAGGTCTGCGAAGAAGAGATGATGATTAACGATCACGATGTCGGCGTCCATCGCACGCTGTCGCATGCGCGTGATGAAGCACGGGTCGAAGTCCGGGCACTTCTGCCCGAGGCAAGTCTCCGAGCGCGCGTCTATGTGACGCCAGAAGGAGAGGTTTTCCGGCAGCCCGACAAGCTCCGCGCGGTCGCCCGCCTGCGAGTCCCTGGCCCACTGCCTGACCTCGTCGAAGTAATCCATCTCTTCGAGTCCGTCGAGGATGGGGGAATTCTCCGCGCGCTTGATACGCTGAAGACAAGCGTAGTTGCTGCGCCCCTTCATATAGGCGGCGGTAAACTTGCGCGGCAGGACACGTTGCAGGAAGGGGATGTCTTTCTCCATCAACTGCTCTTGCAGATTTTTCGTGCCCGTCGAGATGATGACGCGCCCGCTCGTCGAGACCGCCGCCGCAATCGCCGGAACGAGATACGCCAGCGTCTTTCCCGTCCCCGTGCCAGCCTCGACGATGAGGTGACGCTTCTCGCCGAAGGCGCGCAGCACCGCCTCGGCCATCTCTATCTGGCCCGGGCGATACTCGTACTCTGGGTGCGTGCGCGCGATCAAGCCGTCGCGCCCGAAAATCTTTTCCATGCTAATCCGCGCCCATCGCTTCCTGTTCCGGCGCTCTCTGTTTGAGGCGGTTCGGGTAGAGCGGGAAACGCGCCGTCAGCTCCGAGACCGACTGGCGAACTTTGCGACGCACATCTTCGGATTGCGGGTCGTGCAGGACTTCCGCGATGAGTCGCCCGACGGTGCGCATCTCGTCTTCGTTCATGCCGCGCGTGGTCAGCGCCGGTGTGCCGATGCGAATGCCGGAAGTGACGAAGGGCTTGTTGGTATCGAATGGGATGGTGTTTTTGTTGACGGTGATGCTGGCGGCATCGAGCGCTTTTTCGGCGTCCTTGCCGGTGATTCCCTTGCCTCCCATAAAGACATCGACGAGCATCAGGTGATTGTCCGTGCCGCCGGAAACGATGCGCAGGCCCTGCTCCTGCAACTCTGCGGCGAGCGCCTTGGCGTTCTTCAAGACTCGCTGCTGGTACTCCTTGAAATCGCTTCGGAGAGCTTCGCCGAAGGCGACCGCCTTGGCGGCGATGATGTGTACGAGCGGGCCGCCCTGCACGCCCGGAAAGAGCTTGCGATTAACCTCGGCCGCGTGCTCCTCTTTGCAGAGGATGAGACCGCCGCGCGGGCCGCGCAGAGTTTTATGCGTGGTCGTGGTGACGTAATCGGCGTGCGGCACGGGCGAGGGATGAAGCTCGGCGGCGATGGGCCCGGCGATGTGGGCTATGTCTGCGAACATGCGCGCGCCGATGCTGCGTGCGATCTCGCCTATGCGCTCGAAATTGATCGTGCGCGGGTAGGCGCTCGCTCCGCAGACGATCAGTTTCGGCTTGTGCTCTTCGGCGATGCGTTGCAGTTGGTCGTAATCGATCTGCTCGGTTTCGCGCGAGACGCCGTAGTCCGCCACCTTGTAGCTGATGCCTGAAAAATTCATCGGGTGGCCGTGCGTCAGATGACCGCCGTGCGAAAGGTTCATGCCGAGAATCCGGTCGCCGTACTGTATGGCGGCCATGTAGACGGCCATGTTGGCCTGCGCGCCCGAGTGCGGCTGGACGTTGGCGTGTTCCGCGCCGAAGAGGTCTTTAGCGCGATCGATGGCCGTCTGCTCGACCACGTCCGCAAACTCGCACCCGCCGTAGTAACGCTTACGCGGATAGCCTTCGGCGTACTTGTTGGTAAAGACCGAGCCCATCGCTTCGAGCACGGCTTCGCTGACGAAATTCTCCGACGCGATCAACTCAAGCCCGCCCGACTGGCGCGCGACCTCGTCATCAATCGTACGGCTAATCAACGGATCAACTTCACTGAGCGGCGCATTCCACTTATCACTCATTCCTTCTCCTCTTCGTCTGCGGACGATTGAGACTGCTCTTCGATACGCCTGATCTTTTCGACGCGCGCGCCGTGTCGCCCGTTCTCGAACTCGGCCCCGAACCACGCGCGCACGATCTTAGCGATCTCACTTTCGGGTGTGGTGCGCGCGCCGATGGCGAGCACGTTGGCATCATTATGCCTGCGCGCAAGACGCGCGACCTCTTCCGACCATGCGACCGCCGCGCGCACTCCACGCACCTTATTCGCGGCGATAGCCATCCCCGTGCCGGAGCCGCAGACGAGCAGGCCCTGCTCGACGCGCCCGCCCGCGACCGCTTCGCCGACGCGCCTCGCGTAGTCAGGGTAATCGACGGACTCTTCGGAGACCGCGCCGAAGTCTTCGTATTCGACGCCCAGTTCTTGCAGCAGAGGCTTGAGGCGCTCTTTCTCTGCGTAGCCCGCATGGTCACTGGCGAGTGCTATTTTCATCTTTTCCGAAGCCCTTCAGGATTGACGCGAATGGACGGCACAAAGATATTTGATGGTACATCACGCCTTTGGCCGCCCGCAACGAGAAACAGTGAAAGAGCGCGGCGGGAATAAACGGGGTGAAGGAGGGCGCTTTTCGTGCGGCTCGTCGTCTTCGTCCGGGGGCGAGGATTGACGGGGCGCTTGCTGCCCCGGCTGTAGTTGCTTTACCTGACGTTGCTGCGCGAGAATGAGTAGTCGTCGCCCAAACTGATCGTCCTTTAAGGAGTCTGAGAGCATCTACTCATGCGCTGGTCACAATACTTTATCCCGACGCTACGCGAAGTCCCGGCTGACGCCGAGGTCGTTTCGCATCGCCTCCTGCTGCGCGCAGGGCTGGTACGCCAACTCGCCGCCGGAATCTATTCCCTGCTCCCGCTCGCACAGCGCGTCTCGCTGAAGATCATACAGATACTGCGCGAGGAGATGAATCGCATCGGCGGACAGGAATTCTTTCTGCCCGCACTGAATCCGCGCGAGGTCTGGGAAGAGTCTGGCCGCTGGGCTGTGATGGGCGATAACCTGTTTCGCTTGAAAGACCGCAAGGGCGCAGACCTCTGCCTGGGGATGACGCACGAAGAGGTCTTCACCACGATCGCGCGCGGCGAGCTTCGTTCCTATAAGCAGCTACCGCAGGTCTGGTATCAGATTCAGGTGAAATTCCGCGACGAGCCGCGTCCCAAGTCCGGGCTGCTGCGCGTGCGCCAGTTCATCATGAAGGACGCCTACACGTTCGACGTTGATCAGGCCGGGCTAGACCGCGCGTTCGACAATCAGCGCGAAGCCTATAAACGTATCTTCGATCGCTGCGGGCTCAGGTACACGATCGTCGAGGCCAGCTCAGGCGCGATGGGTGGCTCCGCTTCCAACGAGTTCATGGTCAAGACGGATGCCGGCGAAGACATGATCGCGACCTGCGACCACTGCAACTACGCCGCGAACCTGGAAAAAGCCCAGTCGCGTCTGCCCGAAGTCAAAGACGGCATAGGGCTCGATGCGCCCGTGGAGTTTCCCACGCCGGGCGTACGCACCATCGAAGACCTGACGACGTTTCCGGGCGGCGCGGATGCCGACCGCCAGATCAAATCGCTCGTCTACGTGGCGACGCACGAAGGCGAGTCTCAATTCGTGCTCGCGCTCCTGCGCGGCGATCACCAGTTGCACGAGACGAAGCTCTCGGACGCGCTCGCGGGCGCGGAGATGAGACCGGCGCGCCCGGAAGAGATTCGAGACCTGCTCGGCGCAAGCGCCGGAAGCCTCGGCGGCGTCACGGCCAAGGCGCGTGCGCGCGAAGGCGGGCGAGAGATACGCATACTCGCAGACCTGGCCCTGAAAGGTCGCCGCAATATGACAACGGGCGCAAACAAGGACGATCATCACCTGCGCGGCGTCAACATCTCGCGTGACATAGCCGTTGACCAGTGGGCTGACCTGCGCACGGTCACGTCCGGCGAGGGCTGCCCGCAGTGCGCGGAGGGCAAGCTTGAGATCGACAAGGCGTTGGAGATCGGCCACATCTTCAAGCTCGGCACGAAGTATTCCGCTTCGATGGGCGCGACGGTGCTGACGCAGGACGGTAAGGAAGTGCCTGTAGTGATGGGGAGCTACGGCATAGGCGTGGAGCGCCTCATGGCCTGCGCCATAGAGCTTCATCACGACGAGGACGGCATCATCTGGCCCAAAGCGATTGCGCCGTTTGATTGCGTCGTGACCATCACGAACATGAAACAGGACGAGCTGCGCGAAGCCGGAGAGAAGCTCTACAAGGCTTTGCAGCAGCGTGGGCTCGACGTGCTCCTGGACGACCGCGACGAGCGCGCCGGGGTCAAGTTCAAGGACGCAGACCTGATCGGCATTCCCTACCGCATCACCATCGGCAAGAAAATCTCGGACGGCATGGTCGAGCTCTTCGAGAGAAGCACGAAGAAGACCGAAGAGGTCAAGCTCGCCGACATCGTCGAGCGCGTGCAGAAGCTTGCCCTGGCCGGACTGTAACCATTTTAGATTTTGGATTGAAAGGCAGACTGTTAAGCCCGCTCAATCCGCTCCCTAATCCAAAATCTAAAATCCAAAATGCTCTGATTGGTAATGGAACGAGTCAAGATATTGGTATTGGCTTTGGCGATTCTCTTCGCCGTTGCTTCCCCCAGACGCGCGCAGGATGCTTTGCCTGAGTTGGTCAGGCGCATCAAGCCGTCGGTCGTCTCCATCGTCACCTACGACGGGAAGGGCCAGAGGCTTGCGCGCGGCAGCGGTTTCTTCACCGCGCCTGATCGCGTCATCACCAATCGTCACGTCATCGAGAAGGCTTACAAGGCGGAAGTCCATTTGACGAGCGGCAACGTCTACAATGTGCGCGGCGTGCTGGCCGTAGACGGCGCGGCCGACATCGCGCTCTTGCAGGTTGACGTTCCGGCCGCGCTTGCCAGTCCTCTTCCGGTGGTGCGGACGACGCCGCAGGAGGGAGAGCGCGTCGTCGTCATAGGCAATCCGCTGGGCCTTGAGGGAAGCGTCTCGGACGGCATCGTCTCAGCCGTGCGCGACATTCCGAACTTCGGTCGCATCATTCAGATCACAGCGCCCATCTCGCCGGGCTCGTCCGGCAGTCCCGTCGTCAATATGCTGGGCCAGGTCATCGGCGTCGCGACGCTTCAACTGACCGAGGGCCAGAGTCTCAACTTCGCCATCCCATCGGAGCGGGTCGCGCAGTTGCAGGGACAGACCATCGCGCTGCGCACGCTCGGCGGGCTCGCAGAGGACACGGTCAGGAGCCAGCGCGCGACCGCCGAACGCTTCTACACGCAGGGCCTCGGCTTCCTCTCAAGGGACGACTGCGAAACGGCGCTGGCTTATTTCAAAAGGGCGACGGACGCCGACCCGAAATACGCGGAGGCTTGGGCCCAGACGGGCTTCTGTAGCGAGAAGCTGGGCCGCCACAGCGAGGCGCTCAAGGCATCGCGGCAGGTCATCAACCTGCGGCCCGATTCAGCCGAGTCCTACTTCAACATGGGCCTGGCCTATTTCTATTCTAACCAGTTCAAGGAATCCGTTGACGCCTACAAGCAGGCGCTCCGACTCGACCCCGACAACGCCGAGACCTATTACGCGCTCGGCCTGGCCTACGGCAAGCTCGGGCGCACGGACGACGAGATACAGTCTTACAGGCGGGCAGTCCGGCTGCGGCTCGATTACTCGAACGCCTACGAGCGGCTCGCTGCGGTCTACGCGCGCGCGGGCCGCTTTACGGACGCGGCATGGGCATTCAACCACCTAGTCCAGCTCAAGCCCGGCGATGCCAAAGCTTACAACAATCTGGGCGAAGTCTACGTCAAGTTGAATCGCGGAGAAGATGCTGTCGCGGCTTTCAGGCAGGCGACCTTGCTCAAGCCAGACTACGCCCGCGCCTACTTTAATCTCGGCAAAGGCTACATCGCACTCGGCAATCGCGACAGCGCGCTCGAACAATACAACATCCTCAGAACCCTCGACCCAGACCTCGCCGACGAGCTTTACACAGCCATCCCGGCACAATAGTGCAAGGATGAAGGCGGAAGGATGAAGGATGAAGTAAAGGCATCTCAAATCTGAGATTCAATATTTCAGATCACTTTTCAAATCTGAGATTCAATATTTCAAATTACTTTCATCCTTCCGCCTTCATCCTTTATTTTATCGCTTCGCTGAGGAGCGCGGTCAGGGCGTTGTCCTGAAGAGTCTTGTTATTCTGTAGGTCGCCGTGCAGGTCGCAGGCGAAGACGGCGTAGACGATGGGGAGGCCCGTGTTGAAGAGGGAGCTTTTGCGACGCCCTTCGGCGAGGTCTTCGGCGAGCAGCGAGCGGCGCGTGACGCGTCCGTCGCCGGGCGCGTACATGGCGAGCGTCGCCTCGCGGCGCGTGATGCGGCGGCCCGTCGAGGTACGAAACTCGCGCGGGTGTGTGATCGTCAACCACCCCCCGCGCTTTTCGTCGCGCAGCAGGATGGGCGCTTCCAGCGTCTCTTCGCAATCGCCGCCGAGGGCGAACATGGCGACCGGCGCTTCAACGTCCGAGGTCGCATCCAGCGCCTCATGAAAACGCTTTGCGCGCAGCAGCACGGTGTCGAAATAAGCGTCCAGTTCCTTGAGCGAGCCGCCCGTAAACGGCGCATAGTCGCCGACGGGTTTGCCGTTCGCGTAACGACGACGGAACTCCTCATCAGTGATCGGCGACCAACCGTATCGCCGCCATACTTCCGGGTCATAAAGGTCTATCTCTAAGGGCTTCAAATTCTCGTCCAGGAAGCGAGCCGACGCTCTGTGCGGCAGCAGTTGAAAGATCGCGGGCGTGGTCAAAGCGTCCTCGCGCGAGAGCTTGTTGAGCAGCCGCACGGGTCTGCGCAGTCCCTCCGTCACAGAGTAGCCTTCGAGCAGAATGGCGAAGGCGTTCATAGAGCCTTCGTTCGGCGTGCCGAACATGATGATCTTGTTGATGTGTGCCGCGCCCGCCCAGGTCGGAGACACGCGGGCTTCGAGGGGCAAGTCCGCGTCGCCGTACATCGCCGCATAACGCGCGACGAGGCCGCCCATCGAATGCGCCACGATGTTGAAGCGCAGGTCTGGGCTGTTGAGCTTGCGCTTCAAGGTCTCAAGACGCTGAACCAGATCGCGCGCCGTCTCCACATTATCGCGCCGCCAATCGTAAGGCAGCACATAAAAGGTATCGTGGTCGCCGTCCGCGCCCGGGTTGGCCCAATCGCCCTCGCGGTATCCGCCGTACTTTTTGAGAGCTTCCAGTAGCTCGTGATAGATGTACACGTCCGGCACGAGCCGCGCGAGTCGGATCGTATCGACGATCTTTCTCGCGACCAGCTTATCGCGGTTCGCCGCCAGGTCGGTCGAGACAGGAAGGCTCAAGCCGTCATCGGACGAGCGAAAGATGGAAGGCCACACCACTTCGCCCGTCTCGTAGTTGACAAGCTGCGAGCCGAGAATGCCCGGAATGATGATCAGCGGGCGCTTGCCCGTGCGCGTCCTGGCTTGAGCGAAGATGCGTTCCAGATTCGGCGTGCGCCGTGCGCCGCACCCCGCCAGCGGAAGCACACTGGTCGTGATCGCCAGCACTATGAGAACAAACGCGGACGCGCTTCGCCCCTTCTCGTGTCGTCTTTGAGTGAGCGGGATTTGCAGCAAGATAAGTTCTACTCGGGATAGATCGAATGATGAAGCGGACTTAAGAAAGGATGAAGGCGGAAGGATGAAGGATGAAGTAAAAGCTTTCAAGACGGAGAAGCATTCCCTTCATCCTTCATCCTTCATCCTTCATCCTTGCTTTTCCCTCTCTGTTAATTTCTTTCCCGGCGATTTACTCCGGCGGCTCTTCCCAGCGACGATTGATCAGGCTGGCGACGAAGCCCGCGCCGAAGCCGTTGTCTATATTTACGACCGTCACATTCGACGCACACGAGTTGAGCATGCCGAGCAGCGCCGCGACGCCGCCCAACGATGCGCCGTAACCGATACTGGTCGGAACGGCGACGACGGGCACGCTCACGAGCCCGCCGACGACCGACGGGAGCGCGCCCTCCATCCCGGCGGCGACGATACAGACACGCGATCTCCTGAGCAGGCTGCGCTCGGCCAGGATGCGATGAATTCCACTGACGCCCGCATCCCAGACTCTGCGCACACGATTGCCCATCGTCTCGGCAGTCAGCGCGGCCTCTTCCGCCACCGGAATATCGCTCGTGCCCGCCGTCACGACCGTAATCTCGCCCAAGCCCAGCTCAGTCCTGTCCCTGCGAATCCGTATCAATCGCGCGGACTCGTGCCATTCGGCATCCGTCGCCACGTTACGCACTTCTCCGAATGTCCCTTCGTCAGTGCGCGTAATAAGCAGGTTGGGCGCGCGCGCGATCAATCTCTCGACTATGCCGACCACTTGCGCGCGCGTCTTGCCCGCGCCGAAGACGACTTCTGGAAACCCCTGGCGCGCGGCGCGATCATGATCGACTCTGGCGTAGCCTATGTCTTCATAATGAAGATCGCTTATCCGCCGTGCAGCCTCATTGGTCTCCACTTCGCCGCTTCTGTGAGCGCGCAGCAGCCGCTCTATCTCCGTCAAACTCATTGCGTCAATCGTTTCTCTCTCTGAACTCTGATCCCTCGGGATGGGCCATTCTAGCATTCCAAAGGGCTCGCCTCGAAATGCACACGCCTTGCGCTCGGCCCGAGACGCCACGTAGAATCGCGCAGGCCGGATCAGCGGACTCAAGCGAGCCATCTTTATCAGTGCCTCTGGCCTTGAACCTCTTTTCATGGAACTGACCGTCGCCATCACTGGAGCCTCCGGCTCGATCTACGCGCAGCGCACGCTCCATTATCTGGCGGCGAGCGGCGCGATTGAGCGCATCAACCTGATCATGTCCGCATCGGCGCAGACGGTCGCGCGCGTCGAGCTTGGAGCAGACCTGCGAGAGGCGAACGACCAACGGATCAACGAGTGGCTGGGCCTGCCCCGCGATTCCAAGCTCATCCGTCTTCATCGCCTCGACAATCTGGCGGCGACACCCGCCTCCGGCTCTCACATACAGGCGGGGATGATCATCGTTCCCTGCTCGATGGGCACGCTCGGCGCGATCGCTTCCGGCGCGGGCACAAATCTTATTCATCGCGCGGCGGACGTGACCCTGAAGGAAGGGCGCAAGCTCGTCATAGTGCCGCGTGAGACGCCGCTCAACGCGATTCATTTGGAGAACATGCTGCGATTGGCCCACGCCGGGGCGCGCATTCTCCCCGCCAGCCCGGGCTTTTATCATCGCCCGGCGACGATCGAAGCGCTCGTAGATCATCTGGTCTTTCGTATCCTCGACCAGTTCGCCGTGCCCCACTCACAGGCGACTCGCTGGCAAGGGGAAAATAAAACGGTGACGAGTGACGAGTGACGGGTTAAAAGCTAAATGCTTTCTCTTGCTTGTCACTCATCACTCGTCACTGTATTTAGTATTGGCAGAGTGCGAGGAAGGGGCGGGGCGAATGGCGAATTGCCAAGAGAGGTAACACGAAAAGCCCTGTTTTTTGGCGCTTTTCGCATGGCGCGGCCTTTGCTTTGTAGGGGCTTGAGGATGGGGTCGCGGGATGCTTACAGGGAGAGAGCGTGCGGCTTTGGACTCGCGGCCCCGTAAAAGATTATGTTGACAGCTACAGCACGAAACATCAGAACGACGCTCGAAATGATCAAGATCGAGCATACGCTTTTCGCTCTGCCCTTCGCTTTTCTGGGCGCGGTGCTGGCGGCCAGGGGACTGCCCACGATCGAGCAGATTTTCTGGATTACGCTGGCGATGGTCGGGGCGCGCTCGACCGCGATGGCGTTCAATCGCATCGCCGATAGCGAATACGATGCGCGCAATCCGCGCACCAGTTCCCGCGCGATTCCTGCGGGCGCGCTCTCGGTCGGCTTCGCCTGGGCCTTCACCATTGTTTCCGCCGGTCTCTTCATTTTAGCGGCGGCGATGCTCAACCGGCTGGCGCTCATGCTAGCCCCCGTCGCGCTCGCGTCCGTGCTTCTTTATTCCTACACGAAGCGCTGGACGATGCTCTCGCATCTGGTGCTCGGCTGGTGTCTCTCGATCGCTCCGGCGGGCGCTTGGATTGCCGTGCGCGGCGCGCTCGATAGCCCCGTGCCGCTTTTGCTCTCGCTCGTCGTGCTTCTCTGGACAGCCGGTTTCGACGTGCTCTACGCCTGCCAGGATTACGAGTTTGACCGCGCCGCCGGGCTCCACTCGATACCTGAGAAACTCGGCATACGTCGCGCGCTCTGGATTTCCAGACTCTTCCACGCGGATGCGTTCGTCACGCTCGTCGCGTTATACTTGGTGACGCATTTAGGGCCGCTGGCTCTCTTGGGCGTCGTCGCAACCGGCGCGCTCCTCGTTTACCAGCACACGCTTGTTCGCGCCGACGATCTGCGGCGCCTGAACGCGGCCTTCTTTACCACCAACGCTTTTGTGAGCGTGATACTGTTTGCGACCTTCGGTGGCGCGGCGATCTTCGCCACGACACATATTTTCAGATAAACACACGATGAAGTTTTCACACGACTCGAAACTCGAACAGATAGCCGCCCGCGTTGAGAACGGCGAGCGGCTATCTTTTGAAGATGGACTGGCGCTCTACGCGACCGATGATCTGGCGGCGCTCGGCAAACTGGCCGACACGGTCAGGCGGCGCATGCATGGGCCCACGACCTACTTCAACGTCAATCGCCATTTCAATCCGACCAACGTCTGTTACGCCGACTGCAAGTTCTGCAACTTCTATCGCACGCCCAGGGAGGCGGACGCCTACACGCATAATATTCAGGACTCGCTGCGGATAGCGGGCGAAGCCGTAAAAGAGGGCGCGACCGAGCTGCACATCGTCGGGGGCTTGAATACCAAGCTGCCCTTCAGCTACTTCACAGACCTTTTGTCGGGATTGAAGAGCGCTTACCCGCAGCTTCATCTCAAGGCGTTCACGATGGTCGAGCTAGATCACTTCGCGCACTTCTACAAGATGTCGGACGAAGCTGTGATCGAGCAGTTGAAGCGCGCCGGGATGGATTCGTGCCCCGGCGGAGGCGCGGAGATTTTCCGCGAGCCGACGCGCGCCATGATCTGCACACACAAGTGCGACGGCAATCGCTGGCTTGAGTTGTCCGGCAAGGTTCACGCCGCAGGGCTCAAGACCAACGCCACGATGCTCTATGGCCACATCGAATCCATTGAAGATCGCGTAGACCATCTCATACGCCTGCGCGAGCAGCAGGACGTATCGGGCGGCTTCCAGTGCTTTATCCCGCTCGCCTTTTACCCGCCCGGCACACAGCTTTCGCACCTGCCGGGCCCTTCGGGCGTCGATTCCTTAAAGACCATCGCCGTCTCTCGATTGATGCTGGACAACTTCGCGCACATCAAGGCGTACTGGGTGATGCTCGGCAAACGTCTGGCTCAGGTCGCGCTTCATTACGGCGCGAACGATCTGGACGGCACGATCACGGACGGCGGCGAGTTGACGGAAAGCTATTCGGTCGAAGCCGGAGGCGAAGTCAAGATGACCAAACAGGAGATCATCACGCTCATCGAGGACGCCGGGTTCTCTGCCGTAGAGCGCGACACGCTCTACAACAGGGTCGAGCGCGAGACGACCGCCGCATAAGTAGCGCCGCCAGTGTTTCCGCTGGCCTGTAAATTTCCCGTGAGGTATCCCCGGCAGGAACATTGTTGAGATTCGGGGAGATGCTTATCAGTGCCGGCTTGCGCTCAAAGAAGTATATGACAAAGTTGTCTTAACCTGATTCGCACTCCATCGAGCAATCACAACCAGTATTTTTATGACCACTGCAACCGAAACACGCACCATTACAGTCGCGCACTCGCCGGACTCCGACGATGCGTTTATGTTCTACGCCTTAGCGACCAATAAGATCGATACCGGCGACCTTCAGTTCAGGCACGTGCTGGAAGATATTCAGAGCCTCAACGAAAAGGCCATGCGTGGCGTCTACGATGTCACGGCCATCAGCTTTCACGCCTACGCGTATATCGCCGACAAGTATGCGCTCCTTCCGCACGGCGCATCCATCGGCGATAACTATGGGCCCATCGTCGTCGCGCGCGAACCCTTTTCGCCCGAAGACCTTTCGAGGCTTAAGGTCGCCGTGCCGGGCAAGCTGACGAGCGCTTTCCTTGCGCTCAGAATCTTTAACCCGGAGTTCGATTACGAGGTCGTGCCCTTCGACCAGATCATCGCGGCGGTGCAGGAAGGGCGAGCCGACGCAGGGCTCCTGATTCACGAGGGCCAGCTCTTTTATCAATCCCTGGGGCTGCACAAGGTCTTAGACCTGGGCGAATGGTGGCACGAGCGCACGGGGCTGCCGCTGCCGATGGGCGGCAACGTCATCCGTCGTGAGCTGGGGACGGAATTGATGAGCAAAGTCTCCGGCTACCTGCGCGAGAGCATTCAATACTCGCTCGATCATCGTGAGGATGCGCTCAGCTACGCGATGCAGTTTGCGCGCGACATGGAACCGGCGCTCGCCGATCGCTTCGTCGCGATGTGGGTCAACGAGCTGACGCTGGATTATACGGAGCGCGGGCGTGAGGCCGTCCGCCGGCTGCTCTCGGAAGGCTACGAGCGCGGTATTATCCCTCACTCGGTCGCGGTTGATTTCGTGGATTGAGCGCCGCTCGCTCTTGAGCCTGACTGGCGAGAGAGCACACGCGCGCGATGCCTTGTAGCCAGTACCGCCTGAGATTTCGGTCGGGCTCTGGGGAGCAAAGCATCCGCCCTGGATCCTGGGCGGTACTGACCTTTTCAAATAATTTTCGGTGACGCGGTTGGAAGGAACTCGCGTCACCGGCCCACCTTTGCCTTGATCAAGCTCTTGATTCAGCTCGCCGCAGCAAATGTGCTGGGGTGAGATTCGTAAAAACCTTCCACCTCGAAGGCGCGAATCACCTTCTCTGCGCTGAGCGCGATGCGGCTCAGTATGTCTGCCAGATTCCAGGGGCCCATCAGGTGACGCGCCAGCATGTTGAGCGGCTGGTGCGATGCCACGATGATGTGACAGCCGATGGAGCGCGGATAAGGATCGCCGATTGGCGTGTAGCGTCCGGCCTCGACGATGGAGGATAGGACGCGTTGCGCCGCCGGTGAGAGCTTCTCAATATGAGTAAGAAAGAGCGTGCCCGTTCCGGCCGCCGCGATCAGTCCTCTCGCGGCTGGCGATGTGTGCGCGACGCCGCCCGTTGCTCCGGCCAGAAGGAGCGCCGTGCGGTCGCCGCGCACATCGTCGGCGAGCTGACGACCATCAAGCTCCTCCCACGAGCCTGATACCTGTCTCATCCCGTGGAGCAACGCGGCCGCTGTGCGTTGCATGTGCGCGTTAGCGCTGTAGAGGTTCACGGGAAGTTGGGAGGTCGCCAGCCGCCGATATAAAGACTTTTGCCTCGCTTCGTCGGCGCTGGAATCCAATACTACTTTGCCGCTGCCGTCTCTCATTACATTATGAGTGTTGCCATGATAAGAATTGTGTCGAAGAATCCCGGCGATTCTACGCTGCCGGAGGACGCCACCTTGGTGGTCTTGCCCGGTGATTCGATCGCGCCAGCCAACGTGAGGTTAGCGCTTATGCTCATGACCCCTGCTAGTAACACTACCCCTGTAACTTGTTTCAGTTTCCTCATATTCCCCTCTTCTAAATTCGATTTATAATTTGATCGGTCGCGTCGTATGGCCTGCCCGCCATTTAACGATTTGACCTCTTAACTTCGACACTCCTACTTACAACCACCGTGCCACGGGCGCATTCCGCCCCCGACACGCTTATAGGCCCGTTAATGCGGGTGTTTTGACGCCGGACAGGTTTAGGGCCGGGTTTCAGTATGACAAGAATTTTGCGGCCCGCAACTCTTTAGAAACCATTTTGTGAGCTTGGCGTGCCCATTTTAACTGGCTATATGGCGGGTGCAGGAGATTTTGCCGTGACTGCAAAAAATTTTGCGATTTTGACGGGGCGAATTCTTCAGTGCTCTTTATCCGAGGGGTCGTCCGAGATTCTGTGAGCGACATCAAAGCGGCGCAGTTTATAGTTGAGCGTCTGTCGGCTGAGTCCCAAAAGCCCTGCGGCGCGCGTCATATTACCGCTGTAGCGGGCCAGCGCCTCCGTCAACAACTGGCGCTCGACTTCGAGCATGATCTCCTTAAAGTCAATCGGTTTGGAGAAATCCAGGTGAAAGCGTACGGGCGACTGCTGGGCGGCGGCGCGCAGGATGTCGGACGAGAGCGATTCTGCTCCGACGGATTGACCGTCTTCGGCGAAGACGACGATGCGCTCGATCTCGCTGCGTAGCTGGCGCACGTTGCCCGGCCATTGATAGCGCACGAGGTAACTCATCGCTTCCGGCGTGATTCCCGCAAGCTGGCGATTGTTGCGCCGACACGTCTCCTCGAAATAGTAGGAGACGAGCAAAGGTATATCTTCCGGGCGCTCGCGAAGCGGCGGCACTTTGATGACGAACGTGTTGAGGCGATAGAAGAGGTCTTCGCGGAAGCGACCTTCGCGCACGTCCAGCTCAAGGTCGCGATTGGTGGCGGCGATCACGCGCACGTTGACTTTCTGCGGCGCTTCGCCGAGGGGCATGATCTCGCCTCCCTGCAAAAACCGTAACAGCTTGGGCTGGACTTCCAGCGAGAGGTCGCCGATCTCGTCCAGAAAGAGCGTGCCTCCTTCGGCGGCGCGGATGATGCCGCGCTGGTCGTTGACTGCGCCCGTGAACGTGCCGCGCCTGTGTCCGAAAAGCTGGCTTTCGACCAGCTCGCGCGGCGCTGCCGTGCAGTTGAAGGGCAGAAAGACCTTATCGCGCCGACCGCTCTCTTCATGCAGGGCGCGCGCGATGACCTCTTTGCCCGTGCCGGATTCACCCAGGACAAGGACGGTCGCATCCGAATCCTTGAGGCGCTCCATGCGAGAGAGCACGTCGCGCATGACGAAGCTTGTGGCGATGATATTCGGGAAGAGCCCGGAAGCAGAGGGGAGCGCCATCGCGTTGAAGGGGCGTGCTCGTTTCATGTCCGTGCGCAGATCGATCATTTGCAGGGCCAGTCGCGCGCAGCCCGTCAAAGCGTCCAGGATTTCGCGGCGGCGGTCGGAGAGGGGCGACGGGGCGTGCAGGTAAAGGACGAAAGCGCCGCCATTGCGACGGGGTGCGAGCGTGCGACAGTGCTCGTCGAGCGCGCCGCGCGGCGCTGAAGAAGAGAGTCCGAGCGCGCTGCTCTCCGAAGGAGTCGCGCCCGCTTCCCTCTCTTTCGCGGCCAGGTGGTCGGAGACGGCTTTGGCCGCGCGCTCGCGTCCCTGCTCGTCCAGGTCAATTGTCGCTTGCGCGTAAAGCTGCCCGTCGTCGTCTGCGGCGAAGATGGCCGCGCTGTCGGCTGCGAGCGCCGATTTGGCGGCGAACATCAACTCTCTCAACAGTCGCTCGCGCCCGGAAGAAGCGCTCAGGATTTGCGTAATGAGAGGGGCCACGTCGGGCGGAATCAGGTTGATGGAGGGCGCTGGCGGAATCTGCCAGGCGGCCATGCGCTCGGCTGCGCGTTGCGCCTCACTTTCGGCACGCTCGCCGTCCACTTGCGCGCCGAAGGAGTGAAACTGCCTTGCGGCTTCCGTAAAACGTTCGTGAGCGGCAGGGTATTCGCCGCGCCTGACCAGGCTCTCGCCATGCTCAAAGATGGTCACGGCCACCTGGTAGGCGGCATTCATGGAGCGAAACGCTTCCTCGGTTTGTTGAAAGAGGCGCTCGCCCTTGGAGGGGTCGCGTCGCCTTGAGATAAAGCTCGCGAGGTTGCGTTGCAGGATCGTATCAAGATAAGGATACGGCAGATGCTCAAGCTCGCTTTGCGCGACGCTCGCCCAATCTTCGGCGGGCATCCATTTATCTGAGCGGCGATAGCCC
Organism: Pyrinomonadaceae bacterium; assembly: GCA_036522655.1. GTDB lineage: Bacteria > Acidobacteriota > Blastocatellia > Pyrinomonadales > Pyrinomonadaceae > DASQYE01. The sequence continues at coordinate 50,535 of DATDFK010000015.1, forward strand.
TCGATCATGAGCAGCGCGGCCTCGCTGGCGAGTCTCTCGTCGTTGATCTCGCGCGCCAGATCACGCGCGTTACGCGCATAGGTCAAAGAGAGGTGCATGTTGCGCGACATGAGCCACAGCTTGGCGAGCGAGAGCAGCGCCTGCGTCTCGTCCTTCTTGCTGCCCATCTCCACGGCGCGCGCAAGGGCGAAGCGCAGCAGCTCGTTGGCCTCGCTGACGCGGCCCTGGTGCGTGCGTAGCTGGCCGAGCGTCTCTGTATAGGTTCCTTCGGTGAGACGGTCGCCGCTGCTGCGCGCAATGCCCAGAGCCTGTTGCAAGCGACTCTCAGCCACGGCCCACTCACCCATGTAGAGCGCGACGATAGCCAGATTGTTATAGACCATGCCGAGCAGCAGACCATTCTGCGAGCCCGTCAGATGCTCAAGGGCGCGGCGCGAGGCATTCGCCGCTTCGTAGAAATTGCCCTGGTAGAGCAGCATCACGCCGAGATTATTTTGCAGCCGCGCGCGATTAATCTCGTCAGCCGTGTGGCGCAGCAGGCGAAGCGCACGCCTGTAACACATGCCCGCTTCGTCCAGATCGCCCTCGTGTCGCGCGACCAAGCCCAGATTCATGTAGGTGATCGCCAGCGCGCGGTCACGATGCGAGCGCCGTCCCCATTCGATTGCTATCTCGTAATGCTCGCGCGCCAAGGGCTGCTCGTCCAGCGCCCAGTAGGTGCGCCCGAGGCAGTGATAGACGCGTGCGAGGCTGGTGGCATCGCCGGTCGGTTCAAGGCATTCGAGCGCGCGGTTGAGAAGCGTCACGGAGCGGGGGAAATCATTCTGCCAGTAAGCGCGCGAGCCGAAGGCGACGAGCAGGAGCCCGCGCAAATGTGGAGCAAGATCGTCCAGGGCGCGCACGTCGTAGGGAGCCAGCGCTTCGTCCGCGCCGTCATACTGACCCAAGCCCTCGTAGATTTCCGCCAGCAGCGTGCGGGCCTGCACGTCGCGCTCGCTGCCGGGCGCGTCCTTGCCTTCGGCGATCAGCTCAAGCAGCAGCTTTTGCGCGCCCGTCAGGTCTCCGCGCTCATTGGCTTTCTGAGCACGGATAAGAGCATCTGTAAAAATCGCCTGATTGACCGGAATCTGTGTCATCGAAATAAAGGGGACGGAAATCTAACGAACCAAGGGGCCGAGCGAAAAGCTGCGGAGGAGTATAACATAATTTGGGTGAGCCGCACCGATCAGTCTGGTGACAAAACGCACGGAAGTCAGCAAAGCACTGGCAACATAGCGCACGCCTCAGGCATCTGAATGATTTGCGCTTTCTTCTACGCATAACACGTTAACCGTCAATCCTTGTTGAGCTTACGCTCGACCATCCGAGAGTCGAATCCTTATGAAGCGATTTCCCTTATACAGTTTTGCGCTGGCCGCGATTCTTCTCGCCGGTACGGCGCTCACAGGCACGGTCACGGCGCAGCAGGCGAACGTTTCTTCCGCCGCTCCGCCCGCCGCCGCTGCTCCGCCGGTCAACGTTGACCGAATCATTCGCGCCTTTACTGCCAAAGAGACGGAGTTTCGTCAGGCGCTCAACCAGTATGCCTTCAAGCGCGACGCCGTGATCCAGACGATAGGGATGGGCGGCCAGATTTCCGGCGAATACCATCGCGTCTCGTATTTCACTTTCGACGACAGCGGCCATCGCTACGAGAAAATATCCTTCTTCCCGATGCCGACGCTCACGGAGTTGACGGTGACGAACGAAGATTTGGAAGACCTGGGCGGCGTCCAGCCGTTCGCCCTCGAAGCCTCCAAGCTAGACCAGTACAACTTCAACTACGTCGGCAAAGAGCACATCGACGAGCTTGACCTTTACGTTTTCGACGTTGCGCCGAAGATCACTCCGAAGAAGGAGAGCGAGCGGTTCTTTAAAGGGCGTATCTGGGTGGATGATCAAAGCCTGCAAATCGTCAAAGTACGCGGCAAGGGCATTCCCGAAGGCAAGCAGCGTTTTCCCACCTTTGAGACCTACCGCGAGCAGATAGACGGGCGATACTGGTTCCCGACCTATACCTTCGCCGACGAAGACCTCGTCTTCGACAGCGGGCAGGTCGTGCACTTTCGTATGCGCGTCACTTACTCTGACTTCAAGCGTGGCCGCGCCGATGTGAGAATCATCGAAACGGACGACGACGGGCCCGGGATTGAAGACGATACCGCACCGAAGCCCGAATCGAAACCGACGGCCAAGCCGACGGTGAGGCCAAACCCTTAGAGCCGCGAACAAAACCTCTATCGCCTGTCCATCCCAAGTAAGATAAAGGATGAAGGATGAAGGCGGAAGGATGAAGTAAAAGCTTTCAAGACAAGGAAGCATTCCCTTCATCCTTCCGCCTTCATCCTTCATCCTTGCTTTTCCAGTTCTCCGGCTATCTCCGCGTGAACGCGTTCGATCAGTCGCTCGACATCGGCGTCGCTCAAGGGCCCGCCCGTCTCGATCGGCGGTAAGAGCACCATCTCGATCGTTCCACGTTTGGCCTCGCCGGTTCCCTTGCCCATCAGCCGGTCTGTATTCTTCATCGCGACCGGGACGATGGGGACGCCCGCTTCGATCGCCATGTAGAACGCGCCCTTCTTGAAAGGCAGCATCTTTCCTGGGCGCGCGCGCGTGCCCTCGGCAAAGACGCCGAAGGAGATGCCTGAGCGTATAAGCTCTGTCGCCGCCTGCACGGTCTCGATGGCGCGCTGGCGGTTCGAGCGGTCGATCGCCGTGATGTTGACGTAGCCCATACCCTGGCCGAGGATGGGGACTTTCAACAGTTCCTTCTTCGCCAGCACACCTATGCGCCGCCCCAGATGGCCGAAGAGCGCAGCCGTATCCAGATAAGACCTGTGGTTCGAGATGAAGACGTAGGTTCTGCGCGGGTCTAGGTGTTCTAGCCCGCGCACGCGAAGTTTCATGCCGCTCCAGCGCAGCCAGGCGCGCGCGCCGAAAATGGCGAACGGATAAACCCACTCGTGCCGACGGGCGGCCCATGAGACCAGTAGGACGGGCGGCCCCAGTATGAGCAGCAGCATCGCCGCGACGAAGAGAGACCACCAGTAGAGCAGGCGTCCGCTCAGTGATGGGCCCGCTCGTGTGCTAGACTCGCTCTCACGCGCCCCTGTAGCAGCTATGTTCCCATCGTCAACCATTTCACTCGAAGGGTGTTCGGAATGGCTCGTCATAGGTTTGTGTTCGCTATCTTCGTATGGATTACAGTCCTCGCGGCATTGGCCGTCCGTGGACAATCGCCCGTCACGCAAAGAGAAAGCAACGCCACTTCTACCACTACTACAACAACTGCTGCTGCTGCGACGCGCGCGCGCCCGCAAGCCGCCTCTATTCCCAGCCCGCGTTCCGTGCTCGGATTTACGCCGGGCGATGACCGCACGATAGTCGACTGGCGACAGCTCAGAGAGTATTTCGCCCTGCTGGATCGCGCGAGCGACCGCGTACAGGTTCAGACCATCGGCGAGACGACCTTGCAACGTCCCCTGATCGTCGCCTTCATCAGCGCGCCAGAGAATATACGTGATCTGGAAAAGTACAAAGCCGTCCAGCGCAAGCTCGCAGACCCGCGCACCGTCCGCGACGAGCAGGAGCGCGACCGTCTCATCGAGCAAGGCAAGACGGTCGTCGCCATCTCCTGCTCGATTCACTCGACGGAGATCGTCGCCTCGCAGATGTCCATGCAGCTCGCCTACGAGCTTGCGACGGCCGAAGACCCCGCGACGCGCGAGATTCTACGCGACACCATTCTCATCCTGATACCTTCGGCCAACCCTGACGGCGTGCAGATCGTCGCCGACTGGTATCGCCGCACGCTCTCGACACCCTTCGAGGGCAAAGAGCCGCCGGAACTTTACCACCACTACGCCGGTCATGACGATAACCGCGATTGGTTCATGCTCAATCTCAAAGAGACGCAGGCCATCACGGCCCTCTTCTGGAAAGAATGGTTTCCGCAGATCGTCTACGACGTGCATCAGCAGGGCTCGACCGGCTCGCGCTTCTTCATCCCGCCCTTCTACGACCCGCCGAACCCTGAGATCGCGCCGCTGCTGCTGCGAGAAGTCGGGCTCATCGGTCACAAGGTCGCGGCAGACCTTCAGGCGGCAAACTTTCGCGGCGTCATCACCAACGCGCTCTATGATACGTGGTGGCACGGCGGCTTTCGCACGGCCCCCTATTATCACAATTCGATAGGCATTCTCTCCGAGGCCGCGAGTGCCAAGCTGATGACGCCCATCACCGTCACGCGCGATCAGCTACAGAGAGCGACGACGCGCGGCATGCCCTCTGCCTTGCAGAACGCGACGAACTTTCCAGACCCCTGGCCGGGCGGCATCTGGCGACCGCGCGACATCATGTCGATGGAGATGCTGGCCTCGCGTTCGATACTGTCTTTGGCGGCGAAGTACCGCGCAGAATACCTGCGCGATTTCTATGAGCTGGGCCGCGCCAACGTCAATCGCGCCGCAACCGCAGATCAACCGCTGGCCTATCTGATACCCGCCGGGGAGAGCCGCGATGAGGCTCTGGCGAGGATGATCGGCGTGCTCGTCGCGCAGGGCGTCGAAGTCTACAGGCTCGATCGAGAGCTGCACATGGAGTTCAGCCCGACGGCGCGAGGCGCACAACAGGTCAGCTTTCCCGCCGGATATGACAGGCAGGGGCGACCGCAAACGATCGAGGGCACGTTTGCCAGTCCCGCAGGCGACGCGGCGCAGGAGATACCGGCGGGCAGCTACATAGTCTTCGTCGCCCAGCCTTACGGCGCAAACGTCCGCGCACTCTTTGAGCCGCAGGTCTACCCGGACAGGCGCGCGCCCGGCGGCGAAGCCGAGCGTCCATACGATGTCGCCGGCTGGACGCTGCCGATGCAGATGGGCGTCGCGACTCAGGCCGTCGCCAACATTAAGGAGCCCGCCTCGGAAAGACGCTTAAAGCTCATCCAGAATCAGGCGGAAGTGCATCGCGATTTGGGACTCCCCGTCGAGCGGGATTTGATTCCGGTCATTCCCAATCCCATCAAGCGCCCCGTGCGCACAGGGCTTTATAAAAGCTGGATGGCTTCGATGGATGAAGGTTGGACGCGCTGGGTCTTTGATACCTTCAACGTGCCTTACAAAACGCTCCTTGACGGTGACGTGCGTCGTGGGAACCTGCGCGCGGACTACGACGTGATCATCCTGCCGTCGCAGCGCGCCAGGGAGATCATCGAAGGCAACCAGCCGGACACGTATCCAAAGGAGTTTACCGGCGGCATCACGCGCGCAGGTGTGGACAATCTGCGCCGCTTTGTCGAAGAGGGCGGCACGCTCATCTGCTTCGACGCCTCAAGTGAGCTTGCGATCAAGAATTTCACTCTGCCCTCCTCGAAGAGCGGCAGTACGTCGAAGCGCGTGCCCTTTCCTCTGCGCAACGTGCTCGAAGACATCAAGTCGTCCGTTTTCTACTGTCCCGGCTCTATCCTCTCGCTCGACGTGGACGCGGCGCATCCTCTGGCCCATGCGATGCCGCGCAAGGTGGACGCCTACTTCATCAATAGCTCTGCCTTTGAGGTCACTGACGCGCAGAGCGTACGCGTCGTCGCGCGCTATTCGGAACAGGGCGTGCTGCGCTCCGGCTGGCTGCTCGGCGAGAATCGCATCGCGGGCAAGGTCGCGCTCGCGGAGGTTCCGATGGGGCGCGGTCGTGTCGTCCTCTTCGGCTTTCGCCCGCAGCATAGAGGGCAGACGTGGGGCACGTTCCCTTTCATCTTCAACGCCATCGAGACCAGCGCGCCCTAAGTCAGTATTGCCCTCAAATGCTTGTGCCGAATGTATAGAATGAGATAGCTTGGTCTCAGGGCCAGAGCGATAAAACTTGAGCGGGTCGGGGTTAAGGGGAATCGGTCATGACATTGGAGAATCAGGCGGCGGCGAGTATACGCGCGGCAGGCGACGTGCGCGATGCGGAGTTGTCCGGCGAGGAACACGATCTGCGCACAGCGACCGCACAGACCATCGGTATTCTTGAGCGCATCACTGACGGGGTCATGGCCTTTGACGGCGAGTGGCGTATTACTTTTCTGAATCACAGGGCTGCCGAGCTCATGCCGCGCCTGCACAAGAGCCCGCAGGAATTGATCGGCAAGAATATCTGGGAAGAGTTTCCCGATCTCGTCGGGACGAAGGCTTACGAGCAATATCACCGGGCCGTCGCTGAACAAACGCCCGTCGCCTTCGAGATATTTTACCCGCCGCTCGATGGCTGGCTCGAAATTCGCGCCTTCCCTTCGTCGGACGGACTGTCGGTCTATTTTCAGGACATCACGGAGCGCAAGCGTGCAGCGGAAGCCCTGGCCGAACAGACGCACGCAGCCATGCTCGGCGCGGACATCGGATTAGCGCTGACACAGGGCGCGACTATTAAAGACATGCTGGGGCGCTGCGCCGAAGCCATCGTCCAACATCTGGACGCCGCCTTCGCACGCATCTGGACATTAAGCGCGGACGAGCACGTCCTGATCTTGCAGGCGAGCGCAGGCATGTACACGCACCTCGACGGCCCGCACGGGCACGTGCCCGTCGGCAAGTTCAAGATCGGCCTCATCGCGGCGGAACGCAAGCCTCACCTGACGAACGAGGTCTTGGGCGACGAGCGCGTCGGCGACCAGGAGTGGGCCCGTCGCGAGGGAATGGTCGCCTTCGCCGGTTATCCGTTGATTGTTGACGACAATCTGGTGGGAGTGATGGCGATGTTCGCGCGCAAAGCCCTCTCGGAAGCCACGCTGCAAGCGATGAGTTCCGTCGCCAACGGAATCGCTCTCGGCATAGAGCGCAAGCGCTCAGAGGAAGACCGCGAAAGACTACAGCAAGAGATCATAGGCATGCAGCGCTCGCTGCTGGCGGAATTGTCCACGCCGCTGATCCCGATCAAAGACGGCATCGTCGTCATGCCCCTGATCGGAGTGATGAATAAGGAACGCGCCGCGCAGATGCTTGAGACCTTGTTGAAGGGAGTGACCACGAGCGGCGCGCGCGTCGCCATACTTGATATCACGGGAGTCAGGGCCGTCGATACTCACGTCGCCAACATACTTCTGATGGCGGCGCAGGCGGTGCAATTGCTCGGCGCGGAAATCATCATCACGGGTATTCGCGGCAGCGTCGCACAAATCCTTGTCAAATTGGCCGTCGATTTGAAGAACGTGACGACGCGCAGGAATCTACAGGCCGGGATAGAGCACGCGGAAGCGCTCATGGGCCGCGCTCGTCCAAACTGAATCCGCGCGCGCGCTCCCGGACGAGGGACGCGGCCTGTGAAAATCTCGCCCGCCGGCGTTCAGCGTTCGTCAAACGGGGCCGCGTACTTGCGTCGCGCTCGGATTCCGAGAGCTTGCCTGATGACCGCAACGGTATTATGCTGTCGGCGTCCGTTTCTCCCCTCCTGCGACGATTTCGCCTCGCAAAATGATAAGCATCTCTTTACCGTGATGTGCATCAAACGAATACTAGCGCCGTCGCCGAACGGTGGCGCTGCCCGCATAGGAGCTTACAAAGACATGAGACAGATCGTAGCCTTTTCCCTGCTCCTCTCCCTTTTCCTCGTTCTTGCACAATCGGGAGCGGCGCAGACGCGTGCCCGCCGTGTGGGTCAGACTACGACCGCGAGCGAGCCCGCGCCCTCCGCGCCGCCTACGACGACAACCACCACGAGCCCATCGCGCCCGCCCGTGCTCGGCGGGGCGAAGACCGACCAGACAACATCGACCGGGACGACCCCGCAGGCATCGACGGGCGTGGACAACGGGCCGGAAGAGGTTGGCGAGGGCGATGTAGTGCGCGTCAGCACGGCGCTCGTCTCCGTCCCCGTGAGCGTGATGGATCGCGCGGGCAAGTACGTGCCCGACCTGCGCCAGCCTGACTTTCGTATTTTCGAGGACGGCGTCGAGCAGGATGTCGCCTATTTCGCTTCGGTCGAAAAGCCCTTCACGGTCGCGCTCGTGATCGACACGAGCGGCTCGACGCGTTTCAAGATGGACGAGATACAGGACGCGGCCTTGGCTTTCGTCGACCAGCTACGCCCGGACGACCGCGTGATGGTCGTCTCCTTCGACGATAAAGTGAGAGTGCTGGCCGAAGCGACCAACGATCGTTACCAGTTGCGTAATGCTATTCGCCAGACGCGGACGGGCGACGGGACGAAGCTTTACGACGCGATCGATCTGGTCATCAACCAGCGCTTGAATCGCATCCCCGGACGCAAGGCCATCGTCCTCTTCACGGATGGGGTTGACACGACGAGCAAGCGCGCCAGCTACGAGAGCACGCTGCGCGACGCGGAAGAGCTTGATGCGCTCATCTATCCCGTACAGTACGACACCTATCTGGACATGAGCGGCGGCGGTGGACGTGGCGGCGGCGGCTCATGGCCTTATCCGAGGCGACGCTCAGGCAACAGCCCGCTGGATGTGTTGATCGATATACTGGGAAGCGGCGGTGTGGGCATGGGTCGCGGAGGAGGTGGCGGAGGCGGGGGCCTCGGCACAAGCCGCCGGGACTACGAGATAGCGAACGCTTACCTGCGGGCCTTGGCCGAGAAGACGGGCGCGCGCGGCTATCGCGCCGACAGCATCGGCAATCTCTCGCAGTCGTTCGGGCTCATCGCCGAAGAACTGCGTCGCCAGTACAGCCTCGGTTACTATCCTAAGATGTCTGCACAGGCAGGGCAGCGACGCCAGATCAGGGTGCGCGTCAACCGTCCCGGCCTGATCGTGCGCGCCCGCGACAGCTACATCTCAACTGCCGCGCCGGGCGCAGCGACCGCCTCGCAGGACGACGCCGCGCAGCCGCCAAAACCAGAGCTACGCAAGCGACCCTTCGTAGCGTCAAACTAAAAGCAAGGATGAAGGATGAAGGATGAAGGATGAAAGAAATGCTTAAAAGCTTTTCCTTCATCCTTCATCCTTCATCCTTTCGCCTTCCGCCTTCATCCTTACACTATCGTTCCGTCTTTGATGGTCGCGTTCTTGGGCACGAGGATGATGCGGTCGCGTATGTAGTAGCTGCCGTCGGGACTGTCCAGGTGCTCGATTCCCTTCTCGTTGACCAGGCGCACGCCCTCTCCGATGCGCGCATTCTTGTCTATGATGGCGCGGTGAATGATTGTGCCGGGGCCGACGCCTATGCGAGGGATGCCGGCGGCAATGTCTGCGCGCATGTCATCGATGGTCTGGTAATAGTCCGCGCCCATCATGATCGTCGCGTCTATGATCGAGCCCTTCTCAAGACGGCTGCGAAGGCCGATGACGGATTTAGAAATCTTCGCGCCGTTGATGATACTGCCTTCGCTGATGAAGGACTCGCGGATCTCTGAATTGTTCACCTTTGAGGGCGGAAGATAGCGTGCGCGTGTGTAGATCGGCGCGTTGGCGTCGAAGAAGTTGAACTTCGGGACGGGCGCGGTCATATCCAGATTGGCATGGTAGAAGGCGTTGATCGTTCCGATGTCCTCCCAGTAGTCGTCAAACATGTAGCCCTGTACGTTGCCCGTCTCGATCATCGCCGGGATGACCTCGCGCCCGAAATCGAGCCATGAATCATCCTGCGCCAGAATCCGTTCCAACTGATCATACTTGAAGACGTAGATTCCCATCGAGGCGAGGAAGGGGCGCGCCCGCGCTTCCTCAGCGCTTAAGCCCAGGTTGGCCGTATCGACCTTCATCGCTTCGAGGGCCTCGCCCTTCGGCTTTTCGCTAAACTCTATGATGCGCCCTTCGGCGTCCGTCTTGAGCAGGCCGAACTCCGAGGCTCCTTCGGGCCTGATCGGGATAACGGAGATGGTCACGTCAGCATCCGTCTCGTAATGGCGCGCTAAGAACTTGCGATAGTCCATGCGATAGAGATGATCACCCGAGAGAATCAGCAGCGTGTCTATGCCCCAATCCCGGATGTGCGGGAGCACCTGGCGCACAGCGTCCGCCGTGCCCTGAAACCACTGGCGATTTTCCGGCGTCTGCTCGGCGGCGAGGATTTCCACGAAGCCGTCAGAGAAGGGCGAGAAACGATAGGTGCGCGCGATATGACGATTGAGCGAAGCGGAGTTGTATTGCGTGAGTACGAAGATTTTGATGACATCCGAATTGATGCAGTTCGAGATCGGAATATCAACCAGCCGGTACTTGCCTCCCAAAGGCACGGCAGGCTTCGAGCGCTGATGCGTGAGCGGAAAGAGCCGCGTGCCGACGCCTCCGCCCAGAATCACTGCCAGCACATTATGCTTTGCTGCCATTGTTCGACCCTCATGCTTTTCTGGATTTTACTGGAACGAATGGAGCATAGACCCGAAAGCCATGCTTTTCAAGAGAGGAAAGACATTTTGGATTTCGGGTTTCGGATTAACGATTCGTGAAGCTTGAACTTCAGAATTCAGCCTCTCAACTTTCGTCACTCGCCAGTCCAGACATCCAAAATGCTAATAGGCTGCGGCTGCTGCGCCGCCGACCTTGACTCCTGCGGCTTCCTGCGCGATCTTGACGCCGACGCTCGCGCCGATGCGGGTTGCGCCCGCCTGAACCATCGCCCGCGCGTCCTCAAGGCCCTTCACGCCGCCGGAAGCCTTGACGCCAAGCTCTGAGCCGACGGTCTGTCGCATGAGCGCTATGTCGGCCACGGTCGCGCCGCCCTTGGCGAATCCCGTCGAGGTCTTGACGAAATCGGCCCCGGCGCGTTTGGCCGCGAGACACGCTCTGACCTTCTCTTCGTCTGTCAGCAGCGCCGTTTCGATAATCACCTTGCACGTCACGTTGACCTCGTGCGCGACCTCGACGACGGCGCGTATGTCGTGCTCGACGGCGCAGTCGTCATTGCTCTTGAGCGCGCCGACGTTGATCACCATATCGACTTCGCGCGCGCCATCGAAGATAGCGCGCCGCGCTTCATAAGCCTTGACATCGGGCAAGGTCGCTCCGAGCGGAAACCCGATCACGGTACAGACGGGGATGCCCGTACCGCTCAAGTGACAGGCCGAAGCGCGCACCCAGGTCGGGTTGACGCAGACGGAAGCGAAACGAAAGCGCGCCGCCTCTTCACACAATCGTTTGATGTCGGCCTCTGTCGCTTCCGGTTTCAACAGCGTGTGATCGATCAGGCTCGCCCAATCACCAGCGCGCGCCGTCTCGCCGAGCACCAACCCGATACGCGCCGCGCCCGCATCCACTACCCTGTGCATCCTCTCGGGACAGCGATTGAAGCACTCGGACGTGCACCCGCACATCGCCGCCTGATCGTCGCCCTGCCCGTTGAGGCGCGCGACGATCACATCCGTAATCTGCTCGACGAGGTGTTCGAGATCGCCATTGTGCGAATACGACATATTCTGCTCCCGTTGATTTGAATGATTCTCGCCCCCGATTATCTTCTCTCCCAGCGCAAATGGCAAAGGTGCTGTGCGCCTGCGCGCATGCGCTTGACGGCGAGCTTATGCCCACGCCGGGAAACTTTCGGGGACGGATGAAGTCTTCAACAGATTTGCTTGCGGCGTGCGACGCGATCAGCAACTATACTGGCGCTCGATGGCATTGATCTTGGCGACGCGCTTGCGATGACGCTCTTCGCTAATCTCGGTCGAGAGCCATGCGGTGACGATCTCGCGCATCGCGGCGAGGTTGATCGTGCCGCTGCCGAGCGTGAGGACGTTGGCGTCGTTGTGCTCGCGCGAGTTTTTGGCGACGGCGACCGTATAGCAGGCGGCGGCGCGCACGCCCGGCACTTTATTGGCCGTCATACATGAGCCCACCCCAGCGCCGTCAACGATAATGCCGACATCCGCCGTGCGGTCTGCGACGGCGCGCGCGACCGCATGCGCGTAGTCGGGATAATCGACCGCCTCTTCGGAGTTCGTCCCGTAATCCCGCACCGCATGGCCCAACTCGCCGAGCAGGGTTTTCAGCTCTTCCTTCATCTTGTAGCCGCCGTGATCTGAGCCGACGGCGACGACCCTGGCTTTCGTCGAGCCGCGACGAGAGACGCGGCGCACAAGCTCTATCCGACGCTCGCGCACGATGTCGGCGGCAAGGGGCGTCAGGCGCGCGCCTTCCGCGATGCGCAGCCGCGCGCCCTCTTCGAGCCCGTGCACATCCGTCTCCGTAATCACCATCTTTGACGATTCGTCGCGCGTGTACTCCGGCGGCGCGGAAGACTCCGCAGGCGCAACCGGCGCGGTCTGAATAAACCGACTCCTGGGCGCGTCCGCTGCTCCGCCCAAGCCTCCCGTGCTTTCCGGCGCAGCCGCACCGCTCGTCTTCCCGCCCTCCGGTTCATCTTCCGCCGGAAGCGCATTGTTCAGCACATCGCGCACCAGCGCCCGCACACGATCACGTGTCTGTTGGTCGTCTGCCATAAGCGTCAAAAGCAAGGATGAAGGCGGCAACGATGAAAGTAATTTGAAATATTGAATCTCAGATTTGAGATGTCTTTACTTCATCGTTGCCGCCTTTATCCTTCATCCTTGCTCTTCCATCCTTTCGTCAAGCGATGCGGCGAGCGCGGGGTCGCTTAGATCAATCAAGCGCCCAGCGGATGCCGTCACCTTGTTCCGGCGCACGGTGAAATCGACGCGGCCCAGGAAGATACCGCTCTTGCCGACCTGAAAGATGACGGTGTCTTTGCCGGAGGGCTGCTTTGCCATGACGGGCTGCTTCATAAAAGTATGCGTGTGGCCGCTGGCGATAAAGTCTATGCCGTCCACCTGCGCGACGACCTGCGAGTCGCCGAGCTCGTCTCCCTTCGGCTGCGGGTAGTAGCCCAGGTGCGAGGCGCAGACGACCATCGCGCATTTCTCCTGCGTGCGCAGCAGGCGGACAGTGCCGCGCGCCATCCGCACCGGGTCTAGATACTTGAGCCCCTTGAAACTCTCCGGCGGGTTCAAGCCTTCGAGCTTGATGCCGAGGCCGAAGATGCCGACCCTGATGCCGCCCAACTGGCGCACGACGTAAGGCTTGACGCGGTTGGCGATGGCCGTGCCGCTCAGGTCGTAGTTGGCCGAGACGAACTCGAAGGTGGCGGACTTCATCGCTTCGGCCAGCCCCTCGATGCCGTTATCGAAATCGTGATTGCCGAGCGTCACCACGTCGTAGCCGACCGCCGACATCGTTTTGTATTCGACGACGCCCTTGTAGAGATTGAAATAGGGCGTCCCCTGAAAACAATCACCGGCGTCGATGAGCAGCGTGTTCGGCTGCTCCTTGCGGATGCGTTTGACGAGGGTTCCGCGCCGCGCTATGCCGCCTTTGCCCGCGTAACGATCGTTGGCCGGGAGCGGGTCGATCTGCGAGTGCATGTCGTTCGTATGCAGGATGGTGATGAGCGTCTCGCCTTCGGCGGGCTCAAGCATGGGCGCGATCATGGCCGCGACGGAGCGCACGGGAGTGTATGCCGCAAAGAGATTTGAAGAGCGCGCGAGCGTCGCTGTCGTCGTCGCGGCAACGGCGGCTGCTGATGCGCCGAGGAATCGTCTGCGAGTGAACGTCATGGCTGCTCCTCCTCGGTCTCAGGCGTCTGTGCGGTTCTGTCGTAACGGAAACGCCCGTCGAGCATGGCCTTGATGGGCCGCCCCGCAGCCGTTTCGGCCTTCACGTATTCGAGCACGGCGTCGCGCATCGTGAGCGAGAGCGGGCGCACGTTTTTGCCTTCCTGCAAGACGCTGTAATCGCCGCCGCGCTTGACCAGGTAGTCGATCGTCACGATGGTGTAGGTGGCTTTCGGGTCAATATCAATTTCAGCGCCGCCCGCGTCCCGCAGCTTGACGCTGACAAGCTCGCTCTTCTTCAGTTCCTTGTTGGTGCGATAGACGATGCGCGCGCCCGACTGCGCATTGCGATGCTCAACCGTCAGGTTAAGGAAGCGCAGCAACTGCTCGCCGCTCAGTTCGAGCGTGACGAGCGCGTTCTCAAACGGAAGCAGCTCGTAAATGTCGCTGGAGCTGATGTCGCCTTCCGCGATCTGGTTCTTGCGCAGGCCGCTGCTGTTGATGACGGCGAGCAGGACTGGCTTTCGGAGCACGGCTTCGGCGCGACTGCGCAGCGCATCGGCCACGAAATTGCCGAGCGAGCCGCCGCCCATTCCGCCCTTCTTCAACCCGCCCACGAGCTTACCTATCGGCGCGTTCAACTCCTTCACCTTCGCGCTGTACGGAGTGATGACGGCTTCAACCGCCGGGTCATTAGCGATGCTTTCATCAACAGCGCTCTCCGTAGCGCGCACGCTGATATTGGCGGGCGCTGTGGGCTGAACAGCCGGAACCTGCGCGGCTGTCTGCGCCGACGCGACGCTTTGCCGCGCCGCCGGGCCCAACAGCAGGCCGAAAAACAGCAGCGAGACACAACACACGATTCTGATCGCGTATCTCAACATTCTTCCCCTTTCAGCGATAGCTTCCTGAATTGTTTACGGCCTTCGCGCTCTTTAATATTGACCTTGGGGGAGAGCTTCAATAGTATGTCGCACCGGAGGCCATACGCGCAACGGCGCGCCAGAGCACGTCAGCCGATAGGACTTTGCGCGCCGGGCTTCCACGGAACCGAACGAGTGATCTGTAATCAATTTTGATTGGAGAATACGTTCTTGTCTACATCCGCATCCGCCACGCACTCCGCATCGGAATTCAACAACACCAATCTCGAACCGCTCTTCTCAGCCGAGCAGATACAGGGCCGCATCGGCGAATTGGGCGCAGAGATCGCCCGCGACTACAGTGGGCTCAATCCCTTGCTGATCGTCGTCCTCAAGGGCGCGGTCATCTTTGCCAGCGACCTGCTGCGCGCCATCGACCTCAAGCTCGCCATCGAGTTCATGGCCATCTCCAGCTACGGCTCAAGCACGCGCACCTCGGGCGAAGTACGCATCGTCAAAGACCTGGATGTCCCGATCGAGGGCCGCGACATCATCGTCGTCGAAGACATCGTCGATACCGGCCTGACGCTCTCCTACATGATCGCCAACCTTCACGCGCGCGGCGCGCGAAGCGTCAAGCTCGTGGCGCTGCTCGACAAGTTCGAGCGGCGCGAGCGCGACGTGGAGATCAACTATCTGGGCTTCAAGATTCCCGACGCCTTCGTCGTCGGCTACGGCCTGGACTTCGCCGAGCGTTACCGCAACCTGCCCTACATCGCCATCCTCAAAAATCCCGAAGCGCTATGACGAGATAACTTTGACGCGCGACGGGCGAGCGCAGATCACTTTAAGGGGGAATTACTTTGAAACGTTTCATACTCATCAACGCCGTGCTGGCCGTGTGTCTCTGCGTGGGCGCGGTTCGCGCGCAGGAGCCGGATTACTCGAAGGTCGAGATCAAGGTCATCAAGGTGGCGGGAAATGTCTACATGTTGCAGGGCGCTGGCGGCAACATAGGCGTCTCGGTCGGCGCTGACGGTATTCTCATCATCGACGATCAGTTCGCGCCGCTCGCAGATAAAATCCGCGCGGCCTTAAAGACGCTCGGAGAGGGAAAGCTGAAATTCGTCCTCAACACACACTGGCACGGTGATCACACGGGCGGCAACATACGCTTCAGCACTGAGGCTCCCATCATCGCTCACACCAACGTGCGCAAACGGCTCGAAGCAGACCAGCAGATTTTCGGAGAGACGGTCAAGGCTTCGCCCAAAGAGGCGCTGCCCGTCATCACCTTCGACGAATCGCTCTCGATTCACTTCAACGGCGAAGAGATTCGCGTCATACATTTCCCGCACGGGCACACGGACGGCGACAGCGTTATCTTCTTCACCAGCTCAAACGTAGTCCACATGGGCGACGATTACTTCGCCGGAAGATTCCCTTTCATCGACCTCGAAAACGGCGGAAGCGTCGAAGGCGTCGTCACGAACGTCGGCGAGATCATCAAAAAACTTCCCGCCAATGTAAAGATCATCCCCGGTCATGGGCCCCTATCGACGCTGGACGACCTCAGGCTCTACCACCGCATGCTCACGGAAACCACAGCCATCGTCCGCCAGAAAATGGCGGCAGGCAAAACCCTCGATCAGATCAAAGCCGACGGCCTCCCCGCAGAATGGCAATCATGGGGAACGGGCTTTATCAAAACAGATGCGTGGATACAGACTATCTATCGAAGCCTCTCAAAGACGAAGTGACGAACGATAATCAAGAACGCCGAAGCATCCCACAGCCCCTTTAGGGGCGAGCGGAATGTAGCCCATGACGTGAGTCATGGGAATAGAGCAGACCATAAAGAGAGAGCCCCTTGAGGGGCGAAAGAAATTCAAGTTGAGTTTCTTTCGCCCCTCAAGGGGCTGACAATCTTTCTGTCTGTCTGTTCCCACGGCTGACGCCGTGGGCTACATTCCAGCGCCCCTTTCAGGGGCTCTTGCCCGTCATTCAATGCTGACTTTAAATCACCTTCACGACGACGAGCGTCATGTCGTCGTGCTGCTTGGCTCCGGCGGCGAAGGCGTCGGCGTCTTTGACCAGTTGCTTGATCATATCGGTGATGCTCAGACCTTTGCACGCGCGTATGGCTTCGATCATCTGTTCTTCGCCCCACTCTTCTTCCTGCGGGTTCATCGCTTCGCTGATGCCGTCGGTGAAAGCCACGAGCAGGTCGCCGGGCTCCAAGGTGATGGCCGCCTGCCGGTAGGGGAAATCTCGCAGCAGGCCGACGACACAGCCGCCCGCTTCGTCCAGACGAATGAGTTGCGGCGAGCCTTCGCGCTCGCGGAAAAGCATCGGCGGATTGTGGCCCGCGTTGACGTAGGTGAGCGTGCGCGTCGTGGGCTCATACTGCGCGTAAAAGAAGGTCGCGTAGCGATTTTCAGCCGAGGCGTCGTAAACAAGTCGATTGACATTGCTCATCAGCGCCGCCAAGTCGTTCGTCCCCTGCATCGCCTGCCCGCGCAAGGATGCCTGTAGGCTCGCCATCAGGAGCGCGGCGGAAATGCCCTTGCCCGAAACGTCGCCGATGGCTATGCCGAGATTATCGTTCGGAAGCAAAAGGAAATCGTAGTAGTCGCCGCCGACGCCGAGCGCCGGGCGACAAGCGCCGCAGTAATCGAGCCCGGCGACGGGGGGAAATTCCTGCGGGAACAATCGCTCCTGCACTTCACGCGCGATCTCAACTTCGCGGTTGAGCGTCTCTCGCTGCGCGACTTCGGAAGCGATAGCGGCGGTCAACTGGCTATTCTCAAGGGCGAGGCCGGTCTGCGTCGCGACCGATTGAAGCAGGCGCAGGTCTGTGCTCGAATAAGGCTCTTCCGATTGCTTCGGGCCGAGGCTGATGAAGCCGGGCAGCTTCTCTTTGACCGTCAGCGGAAGCAGCAATTGCGTTTCGAGCGTTTCCAGCATCTCGCGCTCGCCGTCCATCCCAGGCGTCTTGTAAACCCACGAGTCCGTATCATCCGAATAGACGAGGACGGGCTCGTTGACGCGCCGCAACTGGTGAACGGTCGCGCTCTTTTCCGGGAAAGAGACCACGGGCGGAGCGTCGTAGCCGAGCGCGTGCGCCGGGCGATAGGAGCCGCCGTCGTGCAGCAGCATGGCGACGCGCGGCACGTGCAGTGATTCGGAGATACGCCGCGCGACCGTCTCAAGCAACGGCTCCGTCTCGACCATCGAGCGCACCTTGTCGCTCAGGTCGCTCAAGATCACCTCTGCGTTGTAAGCCTCGCGGAAAAATCTCTTGTCCGTCCAGGCGCGCAGGCGCTCCGCGATTCGCCTGATGAGAAGCACCAGAGTAAAGCCCAGAGCGATGGGGATGATTTTCTGCGGCCTGTTGGCGGCGGGGTTGGTCATGAGCGACAGCGCCCCGAGGATGATGACGGTCGTCAGAGCGATTTGCAGCGCGAGCACACCGCTTCGCGCCAGGGCATACTGCACGCCCTGGCGTATGACGACGCGGACATCGAGCGCGCGCTGCACGACGATCACGTAGGCGAGCGTGAACGGAAACAGCGAGAGGAGGATGAGGACGGGAAAGGTAATCCATGCCGGGACACTTTGCGTCGCGCTCGTGCCACGCATCTTTCCGATCATGATCAGGATAAGCAAAGGGGTCAGGCTCGTGGCCGTCCCCGCCAGCATCAATCGCAGCCTTCGTCTGGAATCGGGCGTGGTTTGCGGGTCAAAAGCTTTCAGGCCGAGGCAGAAGAAGAAGCTCGAAATGCCGAGAAGGATGATGGTGAACAATACTCCCCGGTAACGAATAACGACGCGCCCGAGCGGCGCAACGACCGCGAGATTCTCCATGCCGCCGACTTCAAGAATAATGTTGCAGGCGAGGATGAAGAGTATGGGGATGATCAGAATCCACTTGACCCAGGGCCAGCGTCGGTCATACCTGAGTCGCTCGGGAAAGTAGATGCCGAACAGGAGCATCCACAGCGGCCAGGCGGAGACGCACACCATGTGGTAAACGACCATCACATCGCGCATCCACCAGGGCCAGTGGCCCATGCCGACGCTTCTCAACTGCGCGAAGCTCAGCATCAGCCCGAGCAGCAGCCACGCCAGGGGATCGCGCGGGCGCATCGCCGCTACCCAGAAACCAAGCAGCAGGCAGAAGACCGGCATGACGATGAAAGCAACCGTATAGGGCAGCGTTTCGCTGATGCTCTGACGCCTTGTTTGCGAGGGGGCCCAACGCACCGTGAACTGCTTCTCCTCCGTCTTACCCGCAGCATCGGCACGCGCAACCGTGACGCTCAACTGATCGCCGGGGCGCGCGTCAGCCGCAAGTCGATCCATGACGGCTGAGCCCGTCAGCGCGCGCCCGCCGACAGTCAACACGCGATCACCCACCAGCAGCCCAGCCTCTTCGCCTTCGGGCCGAAGAGTCGTAATAAACAGGTCTACGTTCTCCATCAGGAAGGGCTCGCGCACCTGCTCGTTCGGATAGAAATCTTCCCGCACAGCCTCTATGGTGAACCGCGTTTGATACGTCACCGCGATGACGAAGAGCGCGATCAGAGGGATGTAATAAACGTAACGGTTCTTCATAAAACAGTGACGAGCGGCGAGCAGAAACACGAGCGACGAGTGATGAGAGCGAAGCTGTCTTTAACTCACGACTCGTCACTCGTCACTGCTTCTAAAAAGCTGTCTCCGGCGGTCAGGCGTAGTTGGAAATTGTCGGCGATGGTCTGGCCGATGTCGGAGAGCGAGCGGCGAATCCCTAAATCGACGCCGGGGCGCGCGCGTTTGCCGTAGACGATGAGCGGCGAGTATTCGCGCGTATGGTCTGTGCCGGGGAAGGTCGGGTCGTTGCCGTGATCGGCGGCGATGATGAAGAGGTCGCGCGGGCGCATCGCGGCCTCGATTTCCGGCAGGCGCGAATCGAAGTGCTCAAGGGCGCGGGCGTAGCCTTCAACGTCGCGACGATGACCGTAGAGCATGTCGAAGTCAACGAGGTTAGAGAAGATGAGCCCGCGCGTCTCATCGTTCAGCGCACGGATGGTCTGGTCGATGGATTGATCGTTGTTCTTGGCCGTCAAATCCTCCGTCACGCCGACCGCGTCGTAGATCGAAGCGACTTTGCCGATACAAACCACGTCGAGCCCGGCTTCGGAGAGCGCGACCAGCAGATTGTCGCGCGGCGGCGGCACGGCGTAATCGTGTCGATTCTCCGTGCGGCGAAAGTCGCCGGGGCTGCCCCTGAACGGGCGCGCGATGACGCGGCCCACTTCGTCTTTACCGCGCAGAATATTTCGCGCCGTCTCGCAGATTTCGTAGAGGCGCGGCAAGGGTATGACCTCTTCGTGCGCGGCGATCTGAAAGACGGAATCGGCGGAGGTGTAAACGATGGGCTTGCCCGTCTGGACGTGTTCCGCGCCAAGCTCTTTGATGATCTCCGTCCCCGAAGCAGGAACGTTGCCGAGGATGCCGGGCACGCCCGTTTCCCTGATGAAGCGATCGATAATCTCCGCCGGAAACCCTTCGGGGTAAGTCGGGAAAGCTTTGTCCAGAATAATTCCCGCCATCTCCCAGTGGCCCGTCGTCGTGTCCTTGCCGTTCGAGCGCAGGGCGCAGCGCCCGTACGAGCCGCGCGGCGCGGGCACGGGCGGCACGCCAGCCAGCGGGCGTATATTGCCGAGCCCGTAGCCTTGCAGATTAGGCAGGCTCACCTCTCTTGATTCGAGGATATGGCCGAGAGTGTCTGAGCCCTTGTCGCCCCAGTCGGCGGCGTCCGGCATCTCGCCGATGCCCGCGCTGTCCAGGACGATGAGCGTGATGCGATCAAAAGCAGAGGCTTGGCCCATAAAGCATGAGAACCTTTCAACCGGAAGTATAGAGAGTGGCGCACAGGGCCGCTTCGTCGCCGCCCGATGACGCCCTTACTCGAAAGCGAGGCGCTTATCTTATACCAAATTGCAATGGAAAGAGAGGATGCAATGCGGGCCGTTTCGCCAAAGGTCGCGGGCAGCTCCGAAGAGCACGTCTCGCAAAGCCCCTGAAAGGGGCGAGCGGAATGTAGCCTATGACGCAAGTCATGGGAACAGACAGACAGAATGATTGCAAGCCCCTTGAGGGGCGAAAGAAACTCAACTCGAATTTCTTTCGCCCCTCCGGGGCTTAATGTTTATTGGCTTATCTCATCCCACGGCTGACGCCGTGGGCTACACTCTGTCGCCCCTTTCAGGGGCTCATCTTACTTTTGCCTTTTTACTTTTTCCTTCTTTAGCTCTTCGGCGCGTAGTAGCCTTCGCGCGCCCTGATCTGTGCGCCGCTTTGCACGCCCTTGACTTCGACGCGGATGGCGCGGAAGCGACCGTCGCGCGTCCTGTTCGTCGGATAGTAGCCGAGGCTATATTGCGTGCCGATCTCGTTTGCGACGCGTGCGAAGGCCGTGCGCGCATCGCGCAGGCTGGTGACGGGGAAAGTCTTGCCGCCGGAGGCGCGCGCCATGTCGTTCATCTCCTGGCGGGCCAGCATGTACAGGTCGCGGCTGATCTGCATCCGCTCGAATGGGCCCATGCCGCAGAAATCGTCAAAGTAGGAAGCATCAAGACGCGGCGCGAAGATTTTGCGGTAACGCTCCAACTGGCGGCGCGACAACCTGAGCGTGCCCGCGCTCTGGCAGTCCTGCATGAGGCGGTCTTCGACGAAATCCTCCGTGTTGACCTGTATGAAATAGCAGGCCACGCCCGCGCGTAAGAGCTTCGCACGCGCCTGCGCGTAATCGCTGTTGCTCGCCGAATCGACGCCATCCGTGAGGGCTACGACCGCGCGGCGACCGCGCACCGCCTCGCCCGGCGGCTCGCGGAAAATGTCCGAGACGATGCGTTCCAGGGAATCGTAAAAGGGCGTCCCGTTGCTCGCGCCGACATCCTCTATGGCCTCGCGCAGGGCTTTGCGATTGTTCGTCAACTGGGCCAACACGTCGACGGTGGCAAGCTGCGCCCGATCGTATTGAGAAGTGTTGTAAGCGATGACGGCGACGCGATCGCCCGCTCGGAGAGAGTCTATGAAGGCGTTGGCCGCGCCGCGAATCAAAGCGACATCGGCGCGCGTCGAGCCGGACGTATCCAGCAAGAGCGCGACTTCAAAAGGCGCTTCGGTCGTCCCGAAGTTCGCTATCTCCTGCGGTCGCCCGTCTTCGTAGAGTATGAAGTTTTCGGCGCGCAAGCCCGCGATCGGACGCCCGGAGCCGTCCATCACTACCGCCGGAACGGAAACCAACTGCGTCTCCACACGCACGACATCGCCTTCGTCAACTTCCTCACTCGTCGCTGCTGCTGCGGGCGCGGGCGTCTGCGGCGCGGGCGCTGGCGTCTTGCCGTTGCCGATCCGGCGCGGCCTCTGCTGCGTACTTCCCGGCGCGGCTGGCGGCGGTTGTTGCTGCTGCTGCTGCGCGCGCACGACCAGGGAGCAGCCGAGCGCGATGAGAGCGACGAGAAGAAGATAAGAGAGGGCTCTTCGGGGTATGCGTTCTGAGTTTGCCAGTCTCTTTGGCATGGTCTTAAACTAACTGCAAAAGAATCGAGACGCTTAAATATAACTGGAAACGCGCCCGGCGCGAAAGGAGCCAAACGCTTATGTCAGTCATCGGCAGGCTGGACGAACAGGTCAACGACATCCTCATCTCGCCGCTCGAAAACGAGCGCCGCAGAAGACGTGACGCCGAGGCGGCAACGCCGGAGGGCGCGCAGGACGGCACACCGAAGGGCCTGTCAATTCCGCAGACACAAGATACGACTAACAGCAAACACAAGAGCCCGGAGCGTACGCCGCCCGGCGCAGAAGAGTTGCCCGTCTGGCTACTTTAAACGCCATCATGCTCCGCTGCCCATTAAAAGAGAAGCGAGCCCTAACGGCGCGCGCGTGGATAGACACGCCGCACCCCGCTGACGGTTCCTAATAGTAGAACCCCCGTGCAGCACTGCCCCTGGGCCGAAACGGCGAGCGTTACGGAAATTGAAGGCGCGTTAAAGACAGCAGGGGCCTTGCCTGCCGGGGAAGGGACAGGGAATCAAAGGCGCGCAGTCTGCCAGCATTACTCTTCCGACTCTATTTTTCCATCAGGTCAATCATCGCTCAAGCTGCCCTGATTCAGTGTTGGCCAAAGCGGCCATGACATGGCGGCTCTTAAAAACTTATGGCTCGACCAATCCCTTCTTTATGTTCTTCTGCCACTGCTCATAATTTTTAATGCGCCGCTTGGCCTGCTTGCGAGTCAGGTTCATCATCCGCGCGACATGGGCGATGCGTTCAGTACGATCTTTCTTCTTATCGTAGGGGTCGCCGGTCGCGCGCTCAAAAAGCGCGTAGGCCCGCTGCCACTCTGCTTTAATTTCTTCTGTTGCTTGTACGCCCCGCAACTCTGGCATCTTGTTCGCTCCTCTTTCATTTATGGGTTGCCGCTATTCATTACATGATTGCAGCGTTTTGATGCAACGTCTCATTGACGACTGATTATGCAACAATTGCTGAGAGACCGTAAATCGAGATCAATAGAGACTTTTGCCTGTCAGCATAAATTCGGCCCGGCCCTGGCACGTCCATTGCTCATCACCTTCCGTGTTACCGGCTCTCCCGGATATTTGAGAAATCGAATCTCATTTGTGTGGAGACTGAAAGGAGAAAAATTTCATGTTGTGGACAATTCTCGTAGTGTTGTTGGTTTTGTGGTTAATCGGTGCGATCGGCGGCATCGGTGGCGGTTTAATTCACCTGCTGCTCGTCGTGGCTCTTGTAGTGTTCGTCATCAACCTGCTGGCAGGACGTAACACGGTGTAAACAGGGGCAGCGAATATTAGTGGCGCTCTTTCTTTTCGTGGACGCTATCGTAGGCTAATCGGTCTCAAGCAGGGCCGATGTAATACCTGCTCCGGTTTGTAAAGACCAGGGCAGCGTCCACAGCCGGAAGCAACGCCCCTTCTTTTACGGGAGGGGTGTTGTTTTCGTTTCACCAAACTTGAAAACAGCGTCAGCCCGTCCATACTCTGTTCATATGATAAGGCTGCACGCGCTTTCGCTCAACCCTCTGTCAGTAAACTACAGGCGTGTCACGACCGCGCGCCGATTCTCTTTCTATTTCCTCAAGGCCGTCGCGCTAAGATTCCGATTCCCTGATTGATGGTAAAGGTTCCGAAGATCGTCACAACCAGCCTTCGTTATCCCGGATAACATTTTGAGCACGTCTTCAATAATAAAGAGCCTGCGCCATATCTCAGCGCAGGCTCCGGTTGATCTCGAACGGTACATCTACGTGTAACGGACGACGTGAAACTGCTCGACGGTTATTCTATCCCGCCCCTGTCGCGCAGCAGCTTCATCACTTCCTCATGACTGCCCTCGCGCGCATGCCTGAGCGCAGTCCAATCATTTTCATCTCTACTATTTATTTGCGCCCCGGCTGCAAGCAGCGCCCGCACGTTGTCGGCGAGTCCCTCTCTGGCGGCGAGCATCAACGCCGTCTGCCCCTCCTCATCTTTCACCTCAATCTGAGCCCCGGCATCTATCAATGCTTTCAGCGAACCCGTATTGTCCAAGCGCGCCGCAGCCATCAAAGCGGTTTCTCCATCATCGTCCTTCAACTCAAGGTCTGCGCCCGCTTGAATCAGGTCGCGCACGGTATCTGTGCCGGATTGACCGCTAAGGTACATCAGCGCGGTCTCGCCATTACGGTTCCGCCTGTTGATGTCCGCTCCGGCATGAAGCAGGACTCTCATGAGTTCTCGATTGTTGTTCGCCGTCGCCTGTGCCAGCGCCGTCGAGTCTATGGCTTTGTCCACCACGTCAACGTCTGCGCCCGAGGCGAGCAGCTTTTTGACGGCGGCCAGATTATTCTCATAGGCAGCTTTGACCAGAGGCTCGGACGGCTCCACGATAGCAACATCGCCCATCGTAAACGCTCCGATCGACAGTATGGCGTTGACGTGCGATTCCTCGCCCGACGGCAAGGTGATGTCCTTCATTTCAAACCCGGCGAAGCCCGGCGCGTCCACCTTGAGCGCATAGGTTCCTGACTCCAGGGAATCAAACCTGTATATGCCTTCATTATTGCTGACGGACTCCTGTTCCGAACGTGTCGCCTGGTTGACGAGTTTGATTCTGGCCCCGGGGACTATAGCACCTTGCGAGTCAAGTATTGTTCCGGTGAGCGTGGCGGAACCGCCCTGCGTCTCGCGCAGAAACTTTCCCTCCCTGGCGGCCATCTGATAGCTTGCCGCAAGCGGGTCATCGGTTGACGCGGGTGTTCGCGCGACGGCATTCATAGACAGGCTCAGGGCGGCTGTGAATGCGCCAGCCGCTATACGCGATGTTCGTCTAGTTATCTGATGTAGCGGTTGAGGCAGCGTCGCTGTCTGGATAGAGCGCTGCGGTTGCCTGTAGTACCTGACGCACAGGCGGCCTTGCGAGTTCGCGACAAGACGCAGGGCCTCTCGCTGAGTCATCGCCGAAAGATTGTGCACACTCAGCTTGCAATGGCTGCAAAATCTGACCCTGTCGTTGCCCGTCATCGAATCCCATTCGGCGGAACAAGGAGAAGAGACACGAATATCATCAAGAGAGCTGAAACGTTTAGGCATAGGCGTTCTCCTGTCGAGTAAACACTGATGGAGAGCCTGGGGAGATGCTCTTGATATTGCTGCCCAAGGAGGCAAGCAAATTAGAGACCTTGCACAAAGCCGCCAATTTTCATCCCATTATCCGGGTTTAGCACACAGGCTCATTGAGAAAATTAAACTGATCTTCAAAAATTCGGATAAACCCTCGAACCCGTCCCCTCACTGGGAACGCCCTGTTAGACACGTCATAAAAGCGGATTGTTCCCGCTCAAGAGAAAAAGAAGAAGTCTCGACAGGACGAATTTTATCAAGCCTCCATCCGCCTCCGAATCGAAGCATCAGATAAAGTCTCTGCGGGCGCGCAACTACTGAGCCTTTGCGTTCCACGGACATTTCAGGTTATGCTCTCGCGTCCTCGAACCGTAGCCGCATCAGCTTTTTCATCGTGGCAATTTGACAGCGAGGCGAAATCCGGTAGAATGATGATTCGTTACTGATTTCGTGCCCGTTGAGTTTGCAGGCACGTACGTCAATGGTAGACGGCTTCCCTTACAAGGAAGAGGTTGGGGGTTCGAATCCCTCCGTGCCTACCAAAGAAATTTGAAAATTCGAGAGTTTACCCGGAGTCGTAGTTCAGTTGGTTAGAACGCCGGCCTGTCACGTCGGAGGTCGCGGGTTCGAGTCCCGTCGGCTCCGCCATTCTAGGAAGCGCGCCTATCTCGTTTTAGGCGCGCTTCTTTACTTTTAGCGCGAATTTGCAGCCGTTCGAGGAATCGCTAAAAGTCTCCCAAGTGCGCCTGTATCGCCCTGAATACCCCTGTCTTGCTCCTTGAGTCCCCACAAAAGTCCCCACAAATTTTCCTGCCAGCATTTTAACCAAATGACTGGTTTGTAAGTATTCTAGTGGCCTGCCCCCGCTTTAATGACACCTGATTAGTCAGGTTCAGATATGATCGGAACAGGTAGGAAAATAAGAAAGTTAAAGTTGGCGGTCTTATGAATGTGCATGATTGCGGGAGTTGAACCACGCAATAAGAAAGCCCGCGCGAGTGTGCAGCACTCGCACGGGCTTTTCGATTCCGAATAATTTCTTCCTCAGACCGCTTTAGCCTGCTCGTCGATCCTTCCTATACTAGGTCCGGTTAAGGAGAGTTGCTGCATCTCGCTGATCATCAATATCCTCCGGACCTGCACCAGAGCCCTTTGCGGTTGGGTCTAGTAGGCTACATAAGCCAAAGGAAGTCAGGATGATTTGTGGCTCGGCTGTTACTTCTGCTTCGCTCTTTTACTAACCTTCTTCTTTTGCTGTGCTTCAACTGCTTCCAACGACAGCGATAAGTACGGTGGTATAGACCTCAGCCCCCGCTCCCACCGGGATACAGTCATAACATTGACTCCGAGCGCTTTCGCAAGCTGCGCCTGAGTCATTTCAAGCGCCTTCCGTTTTTCTCTCAGCTCATCCGCATCCATTTTGGACGGATTCTAAGCCGTTGGTCTAGCCAGCGTCAATCAAGTACATGACAAGTGATTCAGAGCTGCCAAATCGTATATAGACCAATGGTCTATTGCGGAGCCTGACAAGGAATAGGCCAATGGTCTATATCTTCTGATTATGAAGATGCCAATTACGACAGAAGAAACTAGTGCCGACTTACTTGCGGACGATGAAGACTGGCTTACGTTTCTGAACCCGACTTTGTGCAAAGCTGTTGCTGCCGAGTCTTTGACGCATCTGCTGTTCAGAATAAAGCAAGCAGTTGAAAGTGGCCCTGAGGGAGTACAGCAAGCAAGCGCTGCGTTATTAGTTGGCATTCGGTCGCTATATCTTCATACCGCCGCACACGAAGCCGCAGTTGAGTTGTACCTGCTATCATTGACTGGAGACTTGACGCCACAAGATGAGCCATTACAACTGCTCAAAGCCGCAATTGAGAGAGGACAAGCTAAGATGGAGCGTGTCACTCCGCGCTCCAGAAAGAAGAGGGCATAGATATACTTAACTCGGTCTTACAAAATATTCAGGTGGAATGAATAAATACGCATGAATTATGCAGCCCTTCTGAATAGATGTGCAAAGCCAATTGGTAAAGCGATTACCAACGATTCAAAACAGACTTCACTTCTATTACCTTGCCGCTTCATTAAGCAAAATTTCATCTTGTAATATTACGCAATATGCGTAAATATGTACGCAATATGCGTAAGAAGCGTCCCATAGATGCATTGTTCCCGAAAGTCCGGAGGGATATTCTTGCTGCTACTTATGGGCAGCCTGACCGTTGGTGGTATTTGAGCGAATTGGCGCAACAGTTCAATACCACGCCTTCTAGTCTACAAAGGGAACTCCAATCAATGGTTTCAAGCGGCATCTTACGCCGGAAGCGTGACGGCAGGCGTACGTACTTTCAGGCGGAGTCTGCCTCGCCTATCTTCAGTGAGCTCCGAGGCATCATCGTTAAGACACTGGGCGTCGAAGAAGCACTCAAAGAGGTCATGGCGAAGTTCGGCGACCACATCGCTTGCGCCTTCCTATACGGATCGGTAGCGCGGCGGCAAGAACATGCCCTTAGCGACGTTGACCTGATGATTATCGGGTCGGTCGGTCTGTCAGAGCTTTCTCCCTCACTGCGCATGCTAGAGAAGAAGTTTGGGCGGGAGATTAACGTCAAGTGCTACTCGCCCGTGGAGTTTCGTGAGAAAGTGGAAGATGAAAATCATTTCGTCACGAGCGTGCTGAAGGGTGAGAAGACTTTCTTAAAGGGAGATAAGGATGAACTGGAAAGCCTTGCTGGCAAACGGGACCGTTCAGCCACATAAGACCAGCACCAAAGAGATTGAAGGGCTGCGGCAACTCGTCGCCCGTGATTTGGCCGACGCTGCGGTCGAAGGACTATCGGCCGACCGCCGTTTCGCGACTGCCTATAATGCCGTGCTGCAACTGTCTAAGATGGCAATTGCCTGTGACGGCTACAGGGTGACTTCCGGTTCGGGCCATCACCAGAAGAGCTTTGAAGCGGTGAAGGCCGCGCTCGGGAAAACCGGCGAGCCTCTAGCCGATTACTTTGAGACGTGCCGGCGCAAGCGTAATCACATTGACTACGACGCTTCAGAAGTTGTGACGGAGACAGAGGCCGAGGAGATGCTTGAGAAGGCCAGAGAATTTCAAGAACTGGTCGAAAGCTGGATCGCAAAGCGCCACCCTGCCTTCAAGGCTTAAAGGGATTTTAATAGATGATTGCGAATGCTTACCTCTTATTTAATCCGCTATAAGTGTCACCTATTGGCAGCATGTGCCTCGCAAAGAGTCTTGAGGCAACGCCCACCACGTAGTTTCCCCCGTTGCTCACACTCCTCGCACGTAGACGCACTCTTCCCTTCCGCCTCTCCAATCAACGAGCGCATCTCTTCAGTTACCTTACTCATGTAAAAGCTTAACAGGCCAAACTTCTCTTTCACCTGCACGGCGTAATAGCTGTTCCCTTCCCCCGGGGGAAGTTTCTCGATAAGGTTCTCCAGTTTTGCGGATAGCTCGTAGATGATGTCGAACCAGCCGTCTCCTGTTTCAAATCCGACGTGACTCAGGGTGTGACGCGTGTCGGCGTGGCGTGCCGAGTAGAGTAGCGGAAAGTCCGCGCATAATTTGGCGTCTAGGTCAGGGGACATCAGCACTCCATTTTTGTGTTGCACAAGTATTCAGTGAGAGCGTATAAATACGCATGTATTATGCAGCCCCTTTTAAATATACGTGCAAGGCTAACATTACCCTCTTGATTACCCCTTTTTAAGGACATTACCCCTTTCCACCACAGCGCTCCTAACCTAAAGTCGCGGCAACCGCACTTATCCCGCATGCGGGTCATCTCACGGCAGCCTTTTATCTTAACGCGCGCCTCCGCCCGACGCGCTGATGCTGTCTATTCCCAACTATTAAGGAACTTTTTATCAATTGACCAGCCCATATCAAGGCAAGGAATCGCTTGGCTACCGTTAAATCAGAATAACCAACATACCTGAGTACTCTTGTAAGAAGGTACAGTAAGTAAGTTCGCTCAGGATTGCCCATGCCGCTAGCGCGCGTCATATACGTCGTGCGAATTGACTTAATAGCTGCGCGCGCACGATCAATTTCGGAGTCTGTTGAACTTGTAAATGTAGGGGCGAAAGTTTCCGAAAAGGATCCTGTCAGCGCGCTCCAAGATTTCAGCCTACTGAAATCTATATCATGCCCCGACGCCCAATCTAGTATGATAAGAACTAACTCCACTTCAGCTTTGGCAAAGTCGGTAGCAAGGTAGTTTCCAGGACCAACATGTGGGAAATCAATTAAGTGAAATAGATCTTTGTCTTTATTGTAAAGGACATTCCTACAGTTCAAGTCTCCGTGAACACGCTCTACCCATGGCATAGAGAG
The DNA here is from genome assembly GCA_036522655.1 of Pyrinomonadaceae bacterium. Lineage (GTDB taxonomy): Bacteria > Acidobacteriota > Blastocatellia > Pyrinomonadales > Pyrinomonadaceae > DASQYE01. The sequence goes on from DATDFK010000015.1 coordinate 79,979, forward strand.
TTTATCATCTGTTACAGGGGGGGCATTATCTGTGGCACTTACTAACTTTATGGCTGCCTCAATATTAGACTGTTGGAGTTGATTAATCATATTGAGATGTGAGTGGTAACGACTAATGGCATCCCACCCGCTTTTTGCCGCGTCCTTCACCTCTTGTGTCAGCAGATCCTTAAAGCTCACATCCTTCGCCGTTGTCACTGAGCCATAGAGATCAAATAAACATTCAACCCATAATCTCTCATAGATGCTTGCTAGGTTCTTGGAATCAAGTTGTGGATGGTCAAGCAGAGGTTTGGCTTCTCCTTCATATGCCATAGCGAAAGCGCCCCACCAATCAGGGGTCAAAGTTTCCGGGCGGGTCATATCAGGGCTGAGGAGCGGGAGATAATAGTTATACCCGACTAAACTTCTAACACGCTGGTGGCCCGCTAATTCTTGCACAAGCTTCTGTGGGTTTTCATCCATTTTGATAACGTAAGCTTGCCGCCGTCCCGGGATTTCGGCTTTAACTACAAAGGAGCCAGAGAATCCACCAGCTAATTGTGTAAGGAGTATTTCATTGGGCTGAGGATCAATCCAATTGAGAGCTATGGTCGCCAGTTTTGGCCCAATGCTCATAAAGCTCGGTGAGCGATGCAGCGGATTGCCTGCCGCCCACTTAGCAATACCATTCTCAGGAGAGGATTTCAATGCGATGGGCGTTGCCGTTGCTTCTCGACGTGATTCCTTAATAATTCGGTCGAACAAGTTATACCAATCATCTCCGTCAAGCCGTGAATTACCTTCATATAGGTAGGGAAGAAATTCCAGTACGGCGGCAAAGCGGTCAGCCGAGATCATGACTCTTTCTAGGTTAGATATTTGGTGCGCTGTGTAAACGCCTACAGCCATATGGCGGAATCTCTCTCGTAGCGCAAGCGCGAGGCTTCGGCCTTTATCAACCGCAGAGAGGTTATGCTCGCCGAAGCTTAAATCGACGAGTACTATGTCAGGTAGCCGCTCACCACTCCTATTTATCTTCGCGACTGCACGTTCAACTAGCTTTTCCATTTCTTCTGAAGGGGCAAGTGGCTTAACGATCACAGAAACAAAATTACAACAATCATGCAGGTACTCATTAGTGCTCCTCATGCGTTTCATACTGCCAATTGTTTGAATAATCCTCTTAACTTTATCCCCTTCGTGATCAAGCCAGGCGATAGAGTAATGTCCGGACCTATTCAGATTTGACATGACTACTCGACTCCTTCGCAGTGCGATGCATCATACATACCTCAACAACAGTGTGTTCACCTCGCTTAGTAGGCATGGACAACTTAGCGCTAAAGTTCTCCGCCATGAGTGCAATATCTCTTAGCCCCCTGTTATGTCCTTCGCTAGGCTTCTCCTCACTCTTGTTTAATATGCCATTATCAACCACGCGAACACATATGATAGGACGGCCATTCGTACCGACGGAAGAAGCGACCTCTACGAAAGCGCGGGCATGAGAATCAATCTGTTCTTTAGTCCAGTCGCTGAATGCAGCTGTCCCTAGATTTTGCATCGCCACGGTCATGAACCGATGCAGTAGCATCCTTGGAATAAACACGCGCGCTTGCCGTGGTGGCTCGGATTTAGAAGGGATCCCGCCGTCGACGGAATGCGGAAGCCCAGTGATCGTTTGGAACTTGTCCCACTTATCACTGACTGTATTGAAAACTGGAGGGAATATTGCATCATACGCATAGCCTAATGAGCGGTAAAGATCTTCCCAAGCTTTACTCAAGGAGTCAGCAATCGCGGGAGCATCATCAATTCTTTGGCCTTTAGAACGAGCTTCGATTTGCTCTGCAATATCGGTGAAAGCTACGACACAGGCGGCCATCGCGTTGGATAATTCTGGGGTATTCCAGTAGACGCCTGCGCCCGGCTTTTCGTGCCAAGTTGGCTGCGACGTTTGCTCGATTTCACAAAGGCGCTGCTGAAGTTCATATAACTCATCAAAGGCACGGACTAATTCGTGAATGGGTCCATAAATAACATCGCGAGCAGATGGTCCGTCTAAGCTAAGGGCTTCAAGCAAAGGATTGATGTATCCCTTAACGTTATCCGAAGCATGCCACCAAAAGATGCCAGCGGTACGATCAGCTAAATCGAAAAGTTCAGTACGGGCTTTATCAGAGTGTATTGAGACATAAGCAGGCCGTTCCCCATAAAGAACGGCTAAGGCCTCGCGTATATACAGATAAACGAGAGATATGATCGAACCACCATCTTTAGCCGTTTCCTCCTTAATCTTTCCCCGTAGCTCGTGCAGCCACGTCTGACACACTATAGCCCGATATGGTTCATGCTCGATGTCATGCCCTGTTAAAGCTTCCGCCAGTATGTAAGTAATGATCCGACACAGTTCATGCACCTTGATAGAATTACGGTCAAACATCGCCTGCCACACCTGCTTAATAACGTCGCTCAGGTTAGCTACGGGTTTTCTCTTTACCAGTTGGAGCAGCAAGTGAAACGTAAGACCAATTACAGTCATAAGCTCCTCCTCCGGGCAGTTCCTGAGTCGGATGGAGGATGCCGTGAGTAGCTTTGTTAGGTATGGGACGAGAACCGTTGCGCCAGCGATCTCCGGCTCAGAACATAAAATAAATCCGAGATCAAGAAGAGCCTTATGCGCGCCCTCATTAGGGGGTTGTGCTGTAGCAGTTAATAAAACAGAGTTGACATGTTCTGACGACGAAACATTGTAGTCCAGCGTCTCGAATGCTTCTCGAAGTTTAGTTACGCTTACAGGCGAAGCATATTGCCATAGGAAGTTGCTGGTTGGTGTTTCATCTGAATCCAAATTCTCGGTGGGAGCCAATTCCGATTTTAATTGTTGGGCGTACTTCCGCAGAAGAAGGCTATGATCTTCAACTCTTGCTAGGTCTCGGCGTAACCTACATATCGGGCAGTCTCTTGAAGAGTAAACGGGAACATTTAAACTAAGTGTAAATCGAACGTTCACCTTGCCGTTGACGTTCTTCATCCCTTTAAGGGTTAAGAAGAGATGGTTCTTGTGCGGCGGCATACGTGTCACGCCAACGTAGGCCAGGATATTTGACGGATTTCCTAGAGTGGCCGCGTCAAGTAGCCCCATAAGGGTTTCAGCCGTGTTTGTGCCATCGTCGATGAGCACCAACGTGCAATTCTCAAGTGGCACGCCGTGCTGTACAAAAGGCGAGAAGCGCCAATGCCCTGCGAAGTTATCTTTGTATAGAGTATGACGGTAAAGTGCGCCTGTTATTTCTTGGACCGCCTTTCCAATCCGTTCGGCGTAAGAAGTATTGCGGGGCGGATGCATAATCACTATCTCATCCGGATCAGAACCTACTTCAGCTAGGTCGGCTACCACCTGCTTGACTATGAAGTTCAGTAAGGACTGACCATCAGCAGGATGAATAGCGTTGAGCAACTCACCAGTGTGAACGTAGTAAACGTAGTGATGATAGTCACCAGGCAAATGACCCACGCGTAAGGCACTCGGCTTTCGTTCCAAATAAGACCAGAAATCGCTGTCGGCATCAGCCTTTTCGGGATTGATAACCGCACATACATTTACTTCATCTATAGCAGTGACAGGCTCGGTAATTGACACTTCTGCTGGCTCGTATTTTTTTACTTGTCTGCATGCTAATGCATATACGGGTCCGGTTATTGTTTCTCTCGTCTTCATTAACCGGAGATCAGGGCCCAGTAGATTTGATTGCAATTTTGCTGGTTCGCTTGAAGCATTCTGTCCCGCGTCGAGAAGCGCTATGGTTCCCAGCCACTCGATGTTAGGAACCGCCCTAGCGATTTGCTCACATAACGTTCCTGAACTGATGACATCGGTGATTAGAATTGCCTGATCACCAGGGGCAATACTGCGTCCGGTTACCTCCAGTTCTTCAACTTTACTCTCGGCTAATACCTTTATCTGTTGCGTGTTTCCGTCCTGAAAGTAATTGTCAGCAAGGTGTTGAAGGAGCGGAACTGGTGAGCGACTAACTGAGATTAACCATATGGTTTGTTCCGCTTTCTTCTCGCGCCTGCTTGCTATTGCTTTAACGATCTGCGCGATATGCCAAGCAATTCGGGCGCAATCTTGATGATTTGAAAGTAATCCCCTAAACTGGTAGAAAGATTTAACATACAATCCATTTGATGGCAGTCGAAAGAATCCGCGTTTCGGAGATAATAAAACGCCACCCTTAGATAGGTCTTTATTAAGTAGCTTATCGAACCATTCCATCCCCTGTTCCCAAGCTTGAACAAGTAAATTAAAGGACCATGGTCGTAAACGTAACCGGTTTCTTCCCACCCAGTTGAAAAGATGAGAGTTCTCTGTGATAAATAACCGAAGTCTCGTCTGCTCGGCTTCGTTCAGGTCAATGTCTCTCACGTCATCTAAGTCAAGCTCACCTTCGTATCTCAGCCTATTCAATAATTTCTCTGCCTTATCCCATCCACAAAATAATCGTGTTGTTCCGTCGTCATAGACCATAAGCGCTGCGCGGCGGAAGTCTTCTAAGTGCGAGTACGGTTCACCGGCAATCTCAATGCCGTCCTCAAATAACTCTTTTGCCAATGAAGGGACATTCCAGAGCACTACGGCGGAGCGCCCAACGGTAGAGGTGTAATTCATCTCAAGAAAGAAGTGGCAGAGTGGCGCGACTGACGGTGTTGCCCACTTTTTTCTCATACCACATAGATCTAAGACCAAGATGTCACCATCATTGAGCGGGAGGTGATTCTCTTGTAATTCTTTTAGTAGCCTTAGCTCATGAGCATTACCGATCCCGGGTAATACATTTTGCGAGCTGGCTGACGCCTTCGCATGCTTGGGGTGCGCGTTGCTGACAGGGACTTTAAGGGCTAAATCTCCGACCCATACTATTTTTATGGAATAAGGCAGGGATGAATATGAAGTTTCCGTTTGCAAATCGGCCTCTTCGCGTGTACGAGAAAGGCCTTGGGCGGAAGCTTGTAGTCTTTCCTTTAGCGGCAAGCAAATTCTGATTGTTGTTCCGCAAGTCGGACCAGCGGACATGTCTGTGTCTAGGTGCCTTCTAACCCAGCTTTGATAAATGTTCTGCCCTATGGGAACGGTGAAGTCGTACCAGGCTTGGGTATCTGCTGTACTAACTGCTAAGACCCCTTGATGGCTACGGACGACGTTCCATACCCAGTAGAGCCCCGAAGCAACTACTTGACGGTTTTGCGGCTGTTTTTCTAAGTGAATCAGTTGTGCAATGTCACGCTTTGTTGAAGATAACCGATCAAACGCATAATCGATGAGATGGTTGGCTTCATAATATCCCCGTGCATTCTTCTCGTATTTACTGCGAACCGATTCTCGCTGATCACGGTCAAGTATTTGCGCCAAATCTGTAGTTAGGCCGCGGCCATTATCACACACGATGATTTCCAAAAAGCCTTCCCTATGTTCGCGAAAAGGCCGGAGCATCGGCTCATCCATGATTTGTGTTTGGTCTGGAGAAACGATTCTGGTACATAGCCATGCAGCAGAGGCTTTTGCGTGTTCTCCGACGTTCTGCCCTAGTTCAGTGACCAGAATTTGCGCAAGTGCTCCACGGCGTGCTACGTCGAGGTCGGCGTAGGCTCCAAGAACACGTGTTAATTCTTGTGGGTCGCAAAGCTGCTCAACAACCCCTCCGATCTCTGCTGGGGAGTGGATCGGGCGGAGTTCTAAACTCCCTGTATTTATGGCACGCGCCATTACCGTTTTTGGGAGGCTGCGCGGGTCGGGAAGCATTACGATGCCCACTTCCTCCGCGCGGTCAAAAACCATATAGCGATTAAGGTAAGCGAGAAGGTTCATATAACTGAGCTGAATCTCCTCAGCGCTAATCCAGCGTTCTACAGCCGGCGACTTCTTGCGCTCCTGTGCGTCAATGGTGGCTCGTATGCGGTTTAAACCTGCTCGCAACCGGCTCGGGTATAAACGACCATGTCGGGCTTGACGTCTGAGTTCATTAAGTTGATTGTAGATGTTTTTATATAGTTCCTCCCCGAGAGCAACGTCGGACCAAAATTGCATTTCCTCAATGCCCTTAATAGGCTCGGAAGGTCGAGCAAATATCCATTCCACACGCTTTTTTAACTGGGTCAATTTAGATGACCAGTTTAGTATGGCAACAACTTGAGGTAGGCTAACCCGTTCAGCAGCTCGCCAATCAAAAATACAAATGGACGTTCTATCCAAGGTGCTTTCTTCATAGTACCGAACAGTCAATTCGTTCAGTTCTCGGTAGCCTAGATGTTTGGGTATTAGTATTTCCATGCCGTTAGACTTTTTCTCCAATTACAGGTTATGAGGACTGTGGAGTACGTAGCCTTATTCAGTCGTGTTTCAGAATTTATGCTAACCTGAAATAGAGACTCGGACAAGCTATTCTTCAAAGTTTGTGTTATTGCTGGCACCTCTTAATTTTGACATTTCATAACTGAGATGTTTTGCTACTTATATGATTCAAGCACTTCTATAATCGAACCTCCCTAGCTACGCCCGCTAAGATGTCCTCTTTTTGTTTCCTTCAATTTTAGGACGAGCTAGCAACCCTTTAGGCAAATTTAACTCGTCATCTATTAAAGCTTCGACAGATACATTGACCGCACGGGCATATCTTAGGATAACGAGGAGCGGTGGTTCACGTACTCCTCGCTCGTAGGCCGAGATTCTTGCCTGAGTTAGCTCGTTGCTCAGCCCCAAGCGAGCAATCATCTCATTCTGAGATAGCTGCAACGCCTCGCGGATCGCCGATAGCTTCTCCGCCAAACGCGCTGGCTTGGGACGCGACGCTTGACCCATCAGGCACCTCCTGACGGGCCAAGAGTTCCATTCAGCCATTTACATTTAAGCCCATTTGGGCTCAACATCGAATACGGATTGTTAGCTGCGGGGAGTTCGAGTCCTTTTAACTCCCTCGCCGCGCTCATCATCCGAGACTTTTAACCGCGTGGGCCATGCATTGATTTACGGCAAATATCAAAGAATCCGCTGGAAAGATAGCAGAGAGTAGCAGCAGCGTCACTGTTTTTACTCAGACGTGTGACTGCCAGGGCCAAGTACAAAGTCATGCAACTAAATGATCAGGTAGCTTCTGAAGACACGGTAGTTCGCGAGCGACGAGGAAGGCACAGCCTCTTTTACTTCGAGCAGATTGGCTCACGATCCTATCTGCGGATCACGCGGCTCGGCATCATCCTCGTTCTGCTCTTTACTGTTTTGCCTCTCATAGCCATTCTCTCTCTGTTCCTCGTTAACCGCTCAACTCCGCCGCCGGACGTGGACGTCACAATAAAGCCGAGGCCGGTTGACAACAATTCAATGTATCCAGCTATTAAACAACCCTCCCCACCTCCAACTCCGAAAGCAGTTCGGCAGCCGACACGAAGCAACCATCACCGCCTGCTCTTGCCACTCCTCCTAATAAGGGCAACACCCCGTAAACAGTTCTTGCCTGTTCGAACTACGTGCCGAGGCTACATTGTTGAAATATTTTAAGAATTTGCCAACTGTCTCAAACGTCAAAAGCAAGTCGTCGTCAACAGATGTATAGCCGTAGTCGAAAACAATTGGACGGCTTTCTTTCAGACGGTGTTCTCCGGAATGTTTTATTAGTCTTGATTAGCTGGATACTTTCTGAAGAAATGAAATCTCCGCGCAGCAAGCTGCGCGGTATCAAAAGAGGTCGAGTTGAGTATTTCCCTTCGATCTCCCCTGCTCTTTGATATATTCCTTTATCGTTTCTTCGTTGCTGTGCGTGCCCACCGTGCTGACGAAGTAT
>DATDFK010000016.1:0-3033 GCA_036522655.1 Pyrinomonadaceae bacterium
GATGACGAACGCCGCCAATTGCTCCTGGAGTGGAACTCGACGCAGAGTGCATATCCACGGCACAGTTGTATTCATCAGTTGTTTGCCGAGCAGGCGGCGCGCACTCCCGATGCAATCGCGCTGCAATTCGGGGCCGAGCAGATGAGCTACGGTGAGTTGAACGGGAGAGCGAACCAGTTGGGGCGGTATCTGCGGCGGTTGGGAGTGGGGCCGGAAGAGGTGGTCGGCATCTCGATGGAGCGCTCGATGGAGATGGTGGTTGGATTGTTGGGGATCTTGAAGGCGGGCGGAGGGTATGTGCCGTTGGATGGGAGCTATCCGGTGCAGCGGCAGGCAGAGATGATCGCAGACGGGCGGGTGAAGGTGGTAGTAACGAAGGGCGGAGTGAGTGAGGGGTTAAGGGAGAAGATCGAGCGGGAGGTCAGAATAGAAGAAGAGTGGGAGGGGATAGGGGAGGAGGAGAGGGAAGGGGAGGTAGAGAGCGGAGCGGGAAGTGGGAACGTGGCGTATGTGATCTACACGTCGGGATCGACGGGGAGGTCGAAGGGAGTGAGTGTCACTCATCAATCCGTCATCCGGCTGGTCTGTAATACCAACTACGTGACGTTGAGTCCTTCGGATGTGATCGCGCAGGTTTCAAATTCTTCTTTTGATGCTGCGACGTTCGAGATTTGGGGGGCATTGCTGCACGGGGCCAGGCTGGTCGGGATTGACAGGGATGTCTCTCTTTCGACGAAGGATTTCGCTGCGCAGATTCGCGAACATGGAATTAACACTATGTTTCTGACTACGTCTCTGTTTAATCAGATGGCGAGCGAAGAACCCACGGCGTTTGCTTCGGTGCGAAATCTGCTCATCGGAGGAGAGGCGGCTGACCCGTCATCGATCAGGGACGTGCTCAGGCATGGCCCGCCGGAGCGACTGCTGAACGTTTATGGGCCCACCGAGAGCACCACGTTCACTTCGTGGCACCTGGTCGAGCAAGTGGCGGAGGATGCGACGACGGTTCCCATCGGTTGTCCTCTGTCGAACACCTCTATTTTTCTGCTCGACGGCTCCATGCAGCCCGTGCCGGTCGGCGTCGCGGGTGAGCTTTACATCGGCGGCGATGGTCTCGCGCGCGGCTATCTATACCGCCCTGAGTTGACTGCCGAAACCTTCGTGCCTCATCCATACAGCGCTGAACCCGGACAGCGGCTCTACAAGACCGGCGACCTGGCGCGCTATCTGCCCGACGGCAACATAGAGTTTATCGGGCGCAACGATGCGCAGGTTAAGGTGCGCGGTTTTAGGATCGAGCTGGGCGAAATCGAAGCGACGCTTGGCAGCCATGCTTCTGTGCAGGATGCCGTCGTGTTGGCGCGCGATGAGGGGCGCGGTGATAAGCGACTGGTGGCTTATGTCGCCACGGGTGAAGCGCAGCCGTTGACGCCCGGCGAATTGCGTCGTCACCTGAAAGAGAAACTGCCGGAATACATGATGCCGTCGGCCTTCGTGATGTTGGAGAAGCTTCCGCTGACACCCAACGGCAAAGTTGATCGACAGGCGCTGCCAGCCCTTGATCATGAGCGCCCGGAGCTGGACGCGACGTTTGCGACGCCGCAGACACCGACCGAAGAGATGTTGGCCGGCATCTGGGCCGACGTGCTCAAGTTGGAACGCATAGGCATCGACGACGACTTCTTCGAGCTTGGCGGACATTCGCTGCTCGCCACGCAGTTGATCTCCAGAGTGCGAGAAATCTTCCATGTCGAACTGCCGCTACGCTCTCTGTTCGAGACGCCGACGGTCGCCGGTCTCGCCGACCGGATTGAACATGAAATACGAATCGAACCGGCCTTAGCGGCTCCGCCCATTGTGGCGGTCTCGCGTGATCAAAAGCTGCCGCTGTCGTTTTCACAGCAGCGACTCTGGTTCCTGGATCAGTTGGAGCCTGGCGGATGGATGTACAACATCCCTGCGGCGGTGCGCCTGACGGGTCGCCTCGATGTCGCGGCATTGGAGCAGACTTTCAGAGAGATTAGCCGCAGGCACGAAGCGCTGCGCACTAACTTCTCGATGACAGACGGGCAGGCCGTGCAGGTCGTCTACGGGGAACGATTGATCAGCCTGCCGGTCGTTGATCTCGGCGACTTGCCGGAGACGGAACGCGAGAGTGAAGCTGAGCGGCTGATTGCAGAGGAATCGCAACAGCCTTTCGACCTGGAGCACGGCTCGCTGATACGAGTTTTCCTGCTGCGCTTAGAGGAAGAAGATCACGTGTTGGCCGTAACGATGCATCACATCATCTCGGACGGATGGTCAATCGGCGTCCTTATTAAAGAGATGGCTACCCTCTATGAGGCATTCTCTGCGGGCCAGCCGTCGCCATTGCCGGAGCTGCCGATTCAATATGCGGACTTCGCTCACTGGCAGCGAGAGTGGTTGCAGGGCGATGTCCTCGATGCTCAACTCTCTTACTGGAAACGTCAGTTGGCCGGTGCTCCCCCGCTCCTCGAACTGCCAACCGATAGACCCCGCCCTGCTGTCCAGACTTACAACGGCGCGCATCTCTCCCTCTCTCTTCCATTGCCGCTCTGCGCCGCCCTGCGCTCTCTCTGCCGCGACGAAGGCGTCACGCTCTTCATGGCCATGCTCGCCGCCTTCCAGACTCTGCTTTATCGCTACACCGGAGAAGAGGACATCGTCGTCAGCACCGGCATCGCCAACCGCATGAGAGCCGAAGTCGAACCCTTGATCGGTTTCTTCGTCAACACCTTAGTGCTGCGCACTGACCTCGGAGGCAGTCCGAGTTTCAGAGAGTTGTTGAAGCAGGTGCGAGAGGTGACGCTCGGAGCCTACGCTCATCAGGATGTGCCGTTCGAGTTGATCGTCGAAGCGATGCAGCCGGAGAGGAATCCGAGCTACACGCCAATCTTTCAAGTGATGATGGTGTTGCAGAACGCACCGTTGGAGAGGATGGAAGTGCCTGGATTAGAGATCAGGCAGGTGGGAGGAGAAGGGAAGACGGCGAAGTTCGACTTAACGATGTTC
>DATDFK010000017.1:0-7693 GCA_036522655.1 Pyrinomonadaceae bacterium
TCTCTCTGTGACGCGCGGTATGCTCTCTGGTGGAAGGCAAGAAGAAGTGGCTGGTTTGCTCAAAGATTCTTATGGCCGGGCGATACGCGACCTTCGCTTGTCGTTGACGGATCGTTGTAATTTTCGCTGCTTTTACTGCCTGCCGCACGGCGAGCCGCCGATCGCGCCCAAAGAGCAGATGCTCTCCTACGAAGAGATCGAAACGGTCGCTGAGATATTCGTCTCGCTCGGGATTGAAAAGATTCGCCTGACGGGCGGCGAGCCGATGATGCGCCGCGACATCGAAACCATCATCCGCAAGCTCTCTCGTCTGAAGCCGCGACTGCAAGACCTTGCGCTGACCACGAACGGTTACTTTCTGCCGGGCCGCGCCGAAAGCCTGAAAGAAGCTGGCCTCGATCGCGTGACGATCAGCATGGACAGCCTGAAGCGCGACACGTTCCGGCAGATGACGGGCGTGGATGTGCTCGATCGCGTGCTCGAAGGCATCGCGGCGGCGAAGCATGCGGGGCTCGTGCCCATCAAGATCAATGCGGTAGTCGTGCGCGGCCATAACGAAAGCGAGGTCGCGGACTTCGCCGCCTTCGCGCGCGAGCATCACGTCAGCATGCGCTTCATAGAGTTCATGCCGCTCGATTCCGGGCACGACTGGTCTCGCGCCGATGTCGTCTCGGGCCGGGAGATTTACGAGCGCATCCACGCGCGCTTTCCGCTCGTGCCGCTCACGGTCAGGCGCGGCTCCGAGACCTCTTCGCGTTACGGCTTCGCCGACGGAACACCGGGCGAGATAGGCATCATCGCGCCCGTCACCGAGCCCTTCTGCGGCGCTTGCTCGCGCATACGCCTGACCGCCGACGGGCAGATCAGAACCTGCCTCTTCTCCACGGTCGAGCACAGCCTGCGAGATGTCCTGCGCAGCGGCGCGACGCGCGCGGAGTTGATCGAATACATAGAGGGCGTCGTGATGAAGAAAGAGCCGCGCCACTACATCAACGACCCGGACTTTCGCCAGCCCGAGCGGACGATGAGTTTCATCGGCGGTTAAGCGCCGAAGCTGATTTGAAAATCGAAAAAGTTTTCGGGGGAGCCGAGGCTCGAAAGAGTCCGAAGCTGAGAGTCACAAACGCGTGAGACCCCTTGAACCTGATACGGTTAGCACCGTCGAAGGGAGAAACAACAGGTGAAGACCGTTCCGTCCCTTGAAGAAGTGTGGAGCGGTCTTTCCTTTTTCGGGCCGAGCGTGTGTTCGGCCAGAAAGCTTGAGCAAGTTATGAGCAACATGAATGAGACAAGCGAGCAGAGAGAGCGATCGAGCGACGAAGTTCGGCTTCCGAACTCGCGCAAGGTTTACATCGAAGGCAAACAGGCGGGCGTGCGCGTTCCCTTTCGAGAGATCACGCTTAATCCGACGAAGAATTTCAACGGGCAGATGGAAGAGAACGATGCTGTTCGCGTCTACGATACGAGCGGCCCGTGGGATGACCCGGCCTTGCGCTGCGACGTGCGCGAAGGATTGCCTGGCCTTCGACGCGAATGGATTATCGCGCGTGGTGATACGGAGGAATACACCGGGCGCGACGTGAAGCCGGAAGACAACGGCTATCTGACGGCGGGCGCGGAAGAGTACGCGAAGGCGCGGGATAAAGGACGGCTGGAGCCTTTTCCGGGACTGCGCCGTGCGCCGCTGCGCGCTCGCCTGGGAAGACGCGTCACGCAGATGCACTACGCGCGGCGCGGGATGATCACGCCCGAGATGGAGTTCATAGCGATTCGCGAAAACATGGGACGCCGCGCCGCCCTCGAATCCAACAGCAACAGGGATTCTCTCTTTCACGAGCACAGGGGCGAGAGCTTCGGCGCTTCGATTCCCACTTACGTGACGCCGGAGTTCGTCCGCGACGAAGTGGCGCGCGGGCGCGCGATCATCCCCGCCAACATCAATCATCCAGAGTCCGAGCCGATGATCATCGGGCGCAACTTTCTCGTCAAGATCAACGCCAACATAGGCAATTCGGCGGTCGCCTCTTCCATCGAAGAGGAGGTCGAGAAGATGCGCTGGGCGACAAAGTGGGGCGCGGACACGGTCATGGATTTGTCGACGGGCAAAAACATTCACGCGACGCGCGAATGGATTCTGCGCAACTCGGCTGTGCCCATCGGGACTGTGCCGATTTATCAAGCGCTCGAAAAAGTCGGAGGCCGCGCGGAAGAGCTGACGTGGGAGATTTACCGCGACACCCTGATCGAGCAGGCCGAGCAGGGCGTGGACTATTTTACGATTCACGCGGGCGTGCGTCTGCCCTATATCCCGCTGACGGCGCGGCGCACGACCGGCATCGTCAGTCGCGGCGGCGCGATCATGGCCAAGTGGTGTCTGGCCCACCACGAGGAGAGTTTTCTTTACACGCGCTTTCGCGAGATATGCGAGATCATGGCTGCCTATGACGTGTCGTTCTCTCTGGGCGACGGCCTGCGTCCAGGCTCTATCGCTGACGCCAACGATGAGGCGCAATTCGCGGAGCTGGAAACCCTTGGCGAGTTGACGCGCATCGCATGGGAGCAGGACTGCCAGGTGATGATCGAGGGGCCGGGCCACGTTCCCCTTCATCTCATCAAGGAGAACATGGACAAGCAGCTCGCAATCTGCCACGAAGCGCCGTTCTACACCCTGGGCCCACTGACGACGGACATCGCGCCCGGCTATGATCACATCACTTCGGGCATAGGCGCGGCGATGATCGGATGGTTCGGCACGGCCATGCTCTGCTACGTCACGCCGAAAGAGCACTTAGGTTTGCCGAATAAGAAGGATGTCAAGGACGGCGTGATTACTTACAAGATCGCGGCGCACGCAGCCGATCTGGCGAAGGGTCATCCGGGCGCGCAACTGAGGGACAACGCGCTCTCTAAGGCGCGCTTCGAGTTTCGCTGGGAAGACCAGTTCAACCTCGCGCTCGACCCGGAAGTCGCACGCGAGTATCACGACGAGACGCTGCCGCAGGAGGGCGCAAAGCTGGCCCACTTCTGCTCCATGTGCGGCCCGCACTTCTGCTCGATGAAGATCACGCAGGACGTGCGCGTCTATGCCGCCGAAGCGGGCTTGGACGAACAGGCCGCACTGCGTGAAGGCATGAGGGAGAAGGCGGCGGAGTTCGTCGCCAGCGGCTCGGAGATTTATCAGGGCGAGCGCCCGGCGGGCGCGCATCACGACCACTGACAGACGTGTGCCGAGAACGTGGACAGGATTTCAGCAGATTCTTTCTTCCGATCAATCCTGTAAAATCCTGTCCCACTTCTCGGTCGGCGTATAATCGCACCGCGCTCGAACACTAGAGGGTGTCTGAAAAGCCCCTGCAAGGGGCGCAACAATGTAGCCCACGGCGCAAGCCTTGGGAGCAGTGTGTGATGAGAAGATCAGAGCCCCTGAAAGGGGCGTCAGACATGCAACCTTGCAGGTCTTGCGCCCCTTTCAGGGGCTTCTGATGCGGTGGTTGATGCTTTACCCATGACTTGCGTCATGGGCTACATTCCGCTCGCCCCTTGCAGGGGCTTTTCAGACATCCTCTATAGCGGTTCTCAATTGAGTGGGACAACAGGTCAGTACTGCCAAAGGTCTCGGGCGGGTCGTTGCCGCGACTTGAGACCCGCCCAGCTTAAGCAGGCGGTACTGACCTTACGTCCAATCGAAAACCGCTCTAAAACTGGTCGGTGAAAAGAAAAATGGCGTGACCGAGAGGGGAGACCCGGCGAGCGCCATTATTCCTGGATTTGGATAAAGAGTTGAACTCGACTGCTCAGGGCTGGTCGTTCGGATCGTTGCGCCGTACGTAGACTTCGCCGCGCGGCGTCAGATCAGCCTTGCCCGCCAGCGTATTGAGCACGGATTCGAGAATCTCCTTGTTCTCCAACTTAAAACTGGTGATGCCTTCAGCGTTCGTGTCCGGGTCGCGGTATTGCATCGTCAGGTATCTGAACTTCTTCTTGATGAGCAGGCCGGGCAGCGCGAAGATGGAGACGCGCGCGGCCACGTCTGCGGCGATCGGCCTCTTCGATTTCACATCGGCGAAGGCTGAAAGCACGGCCTTGTAAGGAATAAACAGAACTTCGCGCTGCTGCTTGTTGCGAAAGAGCAGGCGCTGGTTCGTATCATCGAACGTGAGCGTGCCGTTGATCTTTTTGTTATAGCCGAAGACGCCGCCCTCGTAGTTGGCATTGACCGTCTGCGGCGCGGGCGCGGGCTGCGTCGAAGAAGTTCTCTCCGTATCGCTGACGGTGCGCGGTCGCTGCCCGAGCGCCGTGCCCGCAAACAACACCGCGAGCAGTGCCGCAGCGCCAAAGATGCTGTAAATGTTTCTCATCAAAGTCTCCCCTCTTATCATGAATTTTCCCCCGTGTCGGATATGTTAGAGACGCATGCCGCCGACGGTTCGTTGCCACATCAACGCCCCCTTGAGGACGCAAAGTCGCTGACGATCTTCGGGCGTGCACGCTGGCTCAAGCTGTTCCAGAATAGCTTCGATCAAGGACACGCTGAAAGGCCCGGCGTGGGTGATGATCTGCGAGTAGTAATGCAGCTGCACGTGGCCTTGCGCGTCCGTGTGAAACTTCTGCACCTCTTCGTCGCTCAAACGATAGATGTCCTGGTTGACGGGAATCACGCGGCGCGGCACGGCATGATGATTCGCGTAGGTCGCGCGCTCGCGCCACCCCAGCAGCAATATCCCGATCAACACTCCCTGCTCGTTCAGATAATCAGGACTGAGCACGGAGAGGTCTGTCATCGGTGAAAGACGCGGCCCGTAGTTTCCATAATCCGGGTTGGCGAGCAGCGAGTTGTAAACGATGCCGATCACTTCATGCTCGTCTAAGGGGATGGAAACGAACTGCGCGAATCCGTAATCGGAAGCCAGGGGCGGCGTGTCCGTGTCGAGCACATCGATGATGCGCCCGACGTAATCGACATGCGAATTGGATTTAACTATCCGGGCAAGACGAATCATAAGAATTTTATGATTTTGGATTTTGGATTAGCGTGCCGGATTGAGCGCGACTGATAGCTCGTCTTTCAATCCAAAATCTAAAATCCAGAATGGTTCCATTCGGGCACTTTGATGATGATCCACCAGAGCAGAAGCTGTACGCCTAGAATCAAGAGGCCGAAGGCGACGCTCCAGTAAGAGGCGCGGCGACCGTCCTTCTCCGGCATGCGCAGCGAGTAGGCGAGGCCGATCACTCCGAGGACGACCGCGCCCGGACAAAACAGGATGCCGAGGTAAGGAACGAGCGAGTAGGTCATGAAAGCGAGCGCCGTCGTCGCCACAGAGTTGCCGTGACTGCCAGAGAAGCTTGAGGACATTTGAACCTTCGCCCGTGTGCCTTTCGGCTTCCGACCCGTCGCGGGTCTGTGTTGCAGGTGATAGGAGGCGCGCAGCGCATCCGCCGGAAGATAGCTGTCTTCCAGTGCGCGCCCGCACGTCGAACAGAAGCGCGCCTTCGCCCGCCTGGCCTCCGTGCCGCAGGCAGGGCAGTTGCGCACCCTCGCCCGCTCATCAGCCTTCCCGCTCCCAGGCTGATCTTTATTGACTCTCTCGCTCCCCATAAAATAAGTAGTGGTGATCAGCAAGACCTGCTTAACGGTCGCTCAAGTCCTGTCACCGATCACTCTCTTTCAGCTTCCCTTCTGCGCCCGCGACCACTGTTCTGCTGAGGGCGTGAAGTAGGTCGTCTTCAGCCGTCCGCCGATGAAGGTGTAGACGATGCCTTCCTTCAAGTTGCGATAGACGACCGTTGAGTCCTTACCATCCTGGCGCTCGAAACTGGAATTGCCCGCGATAGTCAGAGACTCCGGCGTCTCGCTGGACTTTTCGTGTTGCAGGACAATCTGCCTGACCGTTCCTTCGAGTTCGGGGAAGAGTTTCTTGGCGGCGACGAAGCGGGCATCGACGAAAGCGATCGTGACGATGCCGCCTGCGACCTTGAAATGCAGCGTGCCGTTCGCGCCCGGCTGGTCTCTGAGAGGTTTGCCGAGCAGGCGTTCGACATCCGCGCGTCTGGATTTCAATGGCTCGATGCCATTCCAAGTCCCGGCTTTCGTGACCGGCGAAGAAATGACCAGAGCGGCGAAAATAAAAGCGATGGCCGCAATCGCGCGCCGCACGCGAAAGCTTAAGAGGGTAAAGTTCTTCATAGCGGCGATGCTACTCTAGAGCAGTCACGAGTGACAAGCGAATAAAACAGCGACGAGCGATAAGTGACGAGTTGAGAGCTTTCTCTTGCTTGCCGCTCGACACTCGTCACTGTTTTTGGGCATAGGGACGGACGCGCTCGACCGATTCCTTGAAATCCGTATCGGCGGGCGCGAGCGCCGCGCCCTTCTGGTAAGCATCGAACGCCTTGGCGTATTGCTTAGAGACTTCGTAGGCATAGCCCAACTCACGATAGACGTTCACATCGTCGGGCGTTTTCGCGGCGGCGCGTTCGAGCGCACTGATGGCCTTCGGATAGTTCTTGGCGCGCGAATGCGAGACGCCGAGCAGGTAGAGCGTGACGCCTTTCGCATCGTCTCCCGTCGTGACGCGTTCGAGGACTGTCGCGGCGCGCGCAAACTGCTTCGCGCCGATCAGGGCTTGAGCGAAGAGGGTCGAAGTCTCCGCGTCCGCACGAACACGCGTGAGACTTTCTCCGGCGCGCACAGCGCTCAGATAATCGGCATCGGCCTTCGTCTCGACGGTCGCAGCCGCCGCGCGCCGCAAGTAAGCCGTCGTCAGCAGGGCCCAGGCCGAAGCGATGCGCGCGTCGTTCAGTGTGGCGCGATTCAGGAAGGCTATGCTCTCGTCCAATCGCCCGCCCTTGAATGCGATCTGCCCCAGATAATAAAGCGACGCGGCATCCTTCGGATTGGCTTTGACCGCCGCGTTGAATGAGCGCTCCGCTTCCGCCGCTTTGCCCGTTTGGTATTCGGCGACGCCGCGATAATAGAGCATGCTTGCGACGGGTGCTGCGCCCGGTCGCGTCGTCGCCGTGACGAGCAAGGGCAGAGCCTGCTCAAACTTCTCCGTCAGGATATAAGCCTGGGCCAACGCGTCGACAGTGTTCGCGTCCTCCTGACCGGCGGCGCGCTGCAAGTCCAGGGCGCGCTGTAGGTCTGTGGCGGCCTCAGCATGCTGCTTGAGATTGATTTCCGCGAACCCTGCGATCTTCCACGCCTCTGAGTCGTTCGGGTTGGCGGCGGCGACCTGTTTGGCCTCGCGCGCAGCCGCCGCGTACTGCTTCTGTTCCAGCAATTCATAAGCGCGCCGCGTTCCCGTCGATGTGGCTGTGGGATTCGCGCCGCGCGGGCGCGCGGTATTGACGCTGGCCGTTGGCCGCGCGCTTCTTTCGTCCGTGCCGTTGGCAGTGGGGGGCGCGCTCGATTCCGTGCGCGAAGATGTCGGCGGAGGATTAACGCGGCGCGGCCTGGTTGAGCCGGACTGCGCAAAGGTCGTGGCGGCAAACGCCAGGAGCACGCCGCCGAGAATGATGTAACGCGAAATGGATTTGATCATCATTGAATACTGATACTTTCAAGTTGCCCCGGCACGATTTCCCACACAGACAGGCGGCGATGAAGGCTTGAGCCTTGCCGCTCATGCGATGCTACGCCGAGCGCTAGGGTTCGCTTTTACTTTACGCGCCCGGGCAGGAATGCGTGAGA
>DATDFK010000018.1:0-39982 GCA_036522655.1 Pyrinomonadaceae bacterium
TCAACACCGATGCTCAGGCAGTATCATGAGCTGAAGCAGAAGCATCCCGGCACTTTGCTCTTTTTTCGTCTGGGCGATTTCTACGAGCTTTTTTTTGATGACGCGATCGTGGGCTCGCGCGAGCTTGAGATTACGCTCACGGCGCGCCACAAGGAGCGCGGCGACCCAATCCCTATGTGCGGCGTGCCGCATCATGCGGCGGCAGGTCATATCGCGCGGCTCGTCCGTAAGGGCTACCGCGTCGCAATCTGCGAGCAGACGGAAGACCCTTCGCTGGCGAAGAAGCTCGTCAGGCGCGAAGTCGTGCGGGTCATCACGCCCGGGACGGCCATCGACCCGCAGCTTGTCGAAGCGCGCGAGACCATCTATCTGGCCGCCGTCACGGGCAGCGGGTCAAGCATGGGAGCGGCTTTCCTAGACCTCTCTACGGGCGAGTTTCGTGCGACCGAAGCCGGCGGGCCTGACGCATGGGAGCGCATTCGCGCCGACCTGGAATCCTACGCCCCGCGCGAGATTCTCTTCCCCGCCTCGCTCTCCATGCTCATTAAGAATGCGCACCAAACTTCTAAGCGCACGACTCCGCTTCCGCTCTCTGTGGTGAAGACTGCGCAGCAGTCTCCGGCGTTATCGGACTCGGGCGGACACACCTCTTCATCCAGAGGCGAGGCCGCGATTTTCGGCGGCGCGACTTTGACCCCGTTGGATGATTGGCAATGGCAGTACGAAACCAGCGCGGCGTTGCTGCGCGCGCAGTTCGGCGTGCGCTCGCTTGAGGGATATGGGCTCGAAGGCAGACCGATGGCGGTCACGGCGGCGGGCGTTTGCCTGCGTTACGCTCATGATATGCAGAGGGCGGCAGCCGCACACGTCACGGACATACAATATTTCGAGCCGCAGGATCATCTCATCCTGGACGGGGTGACGGTGCGTAATCTGGAGCTTGTCGAAGCGCAGGGGCCGCAGGGGCGCGGGCGTGCGCTGCTCGATGTGATTGACGAGACGGTGACGGGCATGGGCTCGCGTATGTTGCGCTCATGGCTGTTGCGTCCCTCTATCAGGCGCGGCGAGATCGAAGCCCGGCTCGGCGCAATCGCAGACCTTCACGCGTCGCAGATCAAGAGAGACCGGCTGCGCGCGCTGCTCAAAGAGGTTGCCGATCTTGAGCGCCTGACGGGGCGGCTCAACATGAATTCCGCATCGCCGCGTGATCTCTGCGCGCTCCTGCGCTCGCTCGATCAAGTGCCTTTGATTCGCCGCGAGCTGGCTGACTCCAAATCATCGCTGCTGCAAGTCCTCTATGAAAGTTTGGACGAGTTGGAAGAGCTGCGCGCATTAATCTCCGGGGCGATCAGCGATGACCCGCCAGCGAAGCTCGCGGACGGCGGCGCGATACGTGACGGGTATGCGAGCGAGTTGGACGAGTTGCGCGCCATCAGCCGTAACGCCAAGCAGACCATCGCCGCGCTCGAAGCGAGCGAGCGCGCACGCTCCGGCATCTCTTCGCTGCGCATACGCTATAACGGCGTCTTCGGCTACTTCATTGAAGTATCGAAGGCTGCTTCCGTGCGCGTCCCCGCCAATTACGAGCGGCGGCAAACCCTGGCGAACGCCGAGCGCTATACGACGCCCGAGCTGAAATCATGGGAGACGCGCGTGCTCGGCGCTGAAGAGCGCATGACGCAGCTTGAGTCTGAGATTTTCGGTGGGGTCTGTGCGCAGGCGGCAGCCGAAACCCGTCGCATACAGGCCACCGCGCGCGCGCTCTCCGCCCTCGACGCTTTGGCTTCGCTCGCGGAAGTGGCCGTGCGCCGCCGCTACGTGCGACCGGAGGTGCACGACGCGGACGAGATAGAGATAGTACAGGGACGCCATCCGGTGATAGAGGTCTTCAGCCAGGAGCCTTTCATCCCGAACGATCTCTACATGAACAATTCCACGGAGCGCTTCCTGATCATCACCGGGCCCAACATGGGCGGCAAGAGCACTGTGCTTCGCCAGACGGCGATCATCAGCATACTGGCGCAGATGGGCTCATTCGTTCCGGCTGAGAAGGCGCGACTGCCTTTGCTCGATCGTATCTGGACGCGCGTTGGAGCATCGGATGACTTGGCGGGCGGCCGCTCGACCTTCATGGTCGAGATGACGGAGACGGCGGCCATTCTGCACAGCGCCACGCCGCGCTCGCTCGTACTGCTCGACGAGATCGGCAGAGGGACTGCCACCTTCGATGGGCTCTCGATCGCATGGGCCGTGGCCGAGCACCTGCACGATTCGCCTGAGCACGCGGCCAAGACTCTCTTCGCCACGCATTACCACGAGTTGACGGAGCTGGCCGAAAGACTGCCGGGCGCGCAGAACTACCAGATCACGGCCGCAGAGCGCGAAGGCGAAGTCGTCTTCCTGCATCGTCTCGAACGTGGGCGCGCTTCAAAGTCTTACGGCATAGAGGTGGCGCGGCTCGCCGGCCTGCCGCCTTCCGTGCTTGAGCGTGCACGCGATGTGCTGGCGCGGCTTGAGCGTTATGAGTTGGACGTGTTCGCGGAGGAAGAGGCTGCATCGGAGGAGGCCGACAAGGCGGCAGCGCCCGAAGACCAGTGGGACGAATGGGCGCTCGATGAAGCGGGTTTGAAGAGCGCAGCGCAGCGTGCTCGTCGCCGTCGCATCGCCGCCCAGGCGACGCTTTTCGATGCGACGAATCAAAGCTTGCTTGACGAGCTACGAAACATTAAGGTAGAAACGCTCTCAGCAGATGAAGCGCGCGAACTTCTCCTCAGTTTACGCAAACGTATGGTGTGACGGTGGTAGACTGCCGCACGGGACTAAGGCCGCGCGCCCGCCGTTTTCTTGCTTGCAGATTGGGCCAGTATCTTTCAAATGATTGATTCCTTAACTTCTCTTACCCTCGAACAACAGATCGGACAACTCTTCTATATCGGCTTGCCCGGCACGGAGCTGGATGCGGAAGCTCGCGCTCTGATCGAAACGGTCGCGCCGGGCGGCATCATTATCTTTGGCCGCAACGTCTCTGCGCCCGCGCAACTGCGCAAGCTCCTGGACGACATCCGCGCCGTCTCAACCGTCGAGCCGCTCTTCGGCATAGACCAGGAGGGAGGCTTGGTTGATCGTCTGCGCCGCATCTGCACGCCTATGCCTGCGGCGCGCACGATTCGCCAGCACGGCGACCTTGCGGCGGCGCGCTCCCTCGGGCGCATCACTGGAGAGGTCTTGCGCCTGCTCGGCTTCAACATGAATTTCGCGCCCGTCATGTCGATCATGACGGACGAGCGCGACCTGCTCTCCAACGGTCTCTACTCGCGCTCCTACGGTCGATCGCCCGGCGAAGTCCTCGGCTATACGATGGTTTACCTGCGCGCCTTGCAAAGCTCCGGCCTGCTCGGCTGTCTCAAGCACTTTCCAGGCATCGGCGCGGGCGAAGTGGACTCGCACGAAGAGATACCGCTCGTCCATCTCTCGCACGACGACCTGATCGCGCAAGACCTGGCCCCGTACATAGAGTTGTTCCAGCGCGAAGACGACCGCGTGCGCGCAGTCATGGTCAGCCACGGCGGCTTTCCCAATATAGATATTCGTCAGGGTCTGGCGAGCGGTCGCATAGAGCCCGCCTCGCTCAACTACAACATCTCTACGAAGCTGCTGCGCGACGAGCTTGGTTACAAGCATCTGGTGCTGACGGATGATCTGGAGATGGGCGCGATCAGCAAGCATTGCGAGATCGAGGAAGCGACCGTGCGCGCCTTTCATGCCGGGCAGGACATGCTGCTCATCTGTTCGCGCCCTGACATCATCAGGCGCGGTTACGAGGCGCTGCTCGCAGCGGCGCGCAAGGGCGAGTTTTCGCCCGAACGCATCAAAGCATCACTCGAACGCATCGGCAGCTTCAAAGCTCTCATCAAGCCGCCGCTTCCCTTTGACATAGAGCGGTTCCGCGAGCTTTCGGAGGAAGTGGCCGAGCTGAACCGGAAACTCAATTACCAGTACGGAGGGGCCATCCGATGAATGCTCGTCTGACTGCGGCGCTGCTGACCTTGCTGCTGACGATGGCGCTCCTGCCCGGATGCAGGACGCGCTCGGACGCGTTTGTGATCGCGCTCTCCGGTACTATCTCCACGCTCGATCCGATCGGCGCGGCCACGGTCGATGCGGCATCGGAACGCGTGCGCGTGCTGATGTTCAACTCGCTCGTGCGGAAAAACGAGAAGTTCGAGTACGTCCCCGAGCTGGCTTCAAAGATAGAGCCGTCAGCCGACGGGCTGGCCTACACTTTCACCCTGCGCGATGGCGTCGTCTTTCACAACGGGAACGCCCTGACATCCGCCGATGCCAAGTACACGCTCGATACGCTGCTCGCTTCGGGGTCGGGTAAGGCTTCCAGTTTTTTCGAGGGCACGGGCGCGGGCAGACAGCCCTTCATCGCGGGCGTCGAAGCCCCGGACGCGCACACGCTCGTCATACGCCTTCGCAAGCCCTGGCTTTCGCTGCTCCCGAATCTTGTCCCCATCGCCATCATTCCCAAAGACAGCGCGGCCTCGCAGAAGGATTCACCGATCGGCTCCGGGCCTTTTAAGTTCACGCACTTTGATAACGCTCAGCAGGTGCTCGACCTTGATGCCTTTCCGAACTACTGGGAGGGCGCGCCACAGTTCAAGGCTCTGCGCGTGCGTGTCATCAGCGACGCCAACGCGCTTCAGGCCGAGTTGAGGACGGGCCGCATACACATCGCGCCGCTGCCGACGAACCTGACGCCCGACGCGCTCAAATCGCTCGGCCAGGATGCCAATCTCAAGGTGGAACAATTCCCCGGCGCGAACATAGTTCATATCACTTTCAATACGGAGAGCGCGCCGCTTAACAAAGTCGAACTTCGTCAGGCCATTGCCTACGCGATCGATCGTGAGGGTATTATCCGAGACCTGCTGCTCGGACAGGCGAAGATCGCATATTCGATTCTGCCCGAAGAATCCTGGGCCTACGCGCCCGGCCAGAAATACCCTTACGATCCTGCGCGCGCCAAAAAAATTCTTGACGATGCCGGCCTCAAAGACCCCGACGGCGACGGCCCGCAGATGCGTCTTCCCTCTCCCATCGTCTTCAAAATCTCCGCCAGCAGCGGCGCGGCACGCCAGTACTCCGGCGTCATACAGAACCAGCTCAAGCAGGTCGGTATCCCGATCGAGATCGAAACGGTCGAAAGCAACACGCTCACAGATCAACAGCTCAAGGGCAATTACCAGATGACGACCGGCAGTTGGATAGGCGGCAATCAAGACCCCATCTTCCTCAAAGACCTGTTCTCGTCAACGAGCATTCCCAAACCCATTGGCTTCAACCGCAGCCGCTACAACAACCCTGAGCTTGACCCTATCCTACAGGAGGCCATCGAAACCTCAGACCGCAATAAGGCGCTCGCCCTCTACACGCGCGCACAGGAGATCGTCAGCCGCGACGTGCCCATGATACCGCTCTGGTATCCGGCCAACATGGTCGTAGCAACCAAAAACGTCGGCAATATAAAGATCGACGCGAGCGGCGATTGGAGATTCGTGCGCAGTTTGACCGTCGAAAAATAGTACGCCCGTAACCCCACTAAATAGGCCATATAGAGAGCCACGGCGACTGCGTTTCGTACCTCAACGCAGGCAACCGGACGGGGCTTTGTGCATCTAATTTTCGTGCTGTTGAGAATGCATAAAATGGCTGCCGAACGTGAGCGCCTGGCTTCTTAAAAGCATCGCTGATATTCGCCCCTCCACGTAATCGATCCAAAGCTCAGGAGAAGAAATAAGAATGCGTAAGCTGTTCCTCGTCGTGCTCATCGTTGCCGCAACATTCACTCTCGGATTGGCCCAACAGTCAGGCTCGTCCAAGCCTATGGGTATACAGAACATGGGTCGCGCGCCTTTGGGGCCGGACGGTGTCGGTCGCGTTGACGCGCGTATTCTTGACGATCAGGGGAATCCCGTTCAGGGAGCCAAGGTCGAGTTGAAATCGAAGCGCACGGGCGGTCGCCTTTGCGAAGCATGGAACTGGTCGAACACTGCCGGACAGGCCGTGCTTCCGCCGCTGCATATGGGCCAACAACTCAAGCTCACCATTCAGGCCCCAGGGTTTGTGAAGCAGACCGTCTCGCTCGATGCGAACAGTCTCAAAGAGCCGGTCGTCATCAGGCTCGTCAGAAAGAGCTAAGCTTTTTCACGGAAAGAAAAACTTCAAGGGTCACGCACGGCATCGCTTAGCCGTGCGTGACCTTTTCTCTTAAAGCTCAATGCCGAGCGGGCGCAGGGTTCGTTGTAGCTCTTCGCGCGAGACCGCGCCTTCGCGTATTAGTCGCGGCGAGTCTCCGCTGACATCGAGCACGGTCGAGGGTTTGTCGCCGCGTGACGCACCGCCATCAACGATCAGGTCTAGTTGTTCAGGGAAATAGCTTGCGACCTCTTCGGCCGTGCGAGCGGGCGCATCTCCCGCCGTGTTGGCGCTGGTGGCGGTCAGAGCGCCGCCGCAGACGCGTACAAGGTCGCGCACGCTGCTGTCGTCCGGCAAGCGTAGGCCCACCGTTACGCTCCCCGCAGTGATTTCTTCCGGCACGACCTCGCGCGCCCTGACGACGAGCGTCAACGCGCCGGGCCAGTGGCTTTCGCTGACACGCTCAAACAACTCCGAGCGCTGCTGTGTGAAGCGGTCGGCCTCGCCCCTATCGCTGAGGACGATAAGGATGGGCTTCCCTCCGTCTCTTCCCTTTAATGAATTGAGTTTGACGAGCGCGCCGCGATTGAAAGGGTCTGCGCCGAGCCCGTAAAACGTATCGGTGAGGAAAGCGACTATCCCGCCGCGACGGATGAGACTGGCCGCGTGTTGGCGTGTCTGCGGGCTATCGACGGCGATTTTCATGATCAGCGCCGGGGTCACATACGTTGGCTCGTCTCAAAGGCTCTGGACGAGCCGCGCTTTAGACGGCATTGCTTTCGTCGCTCGTCTTGACGGCGTAGCCCAGGCCATCGCCGATGGAGAGGATTTCGGCGCGCAAGTGTGGATGCCGTATAAATTTTTGATTGAACTCGCGCAGCGCTTCCGTCGAGGCTGTCTGGTCGGGCGAGCGTATCTCCCCGGCCACCTGCCCGCCCCATAACAGGTTGTCGACGATGACGACGCCATCCGCGCGCAGCATCGGCAACGCAAGGTCAAGATACTGGCCGTACTCTTCCTTGAGCGCGTCGATGAAGACCAGATCGAAAGTCTCGGTCAGGCCGGGCATCACTTCCAGCGCGCGGCCCCGCTCGATGCGTACGCGCTCGCGCAAGCCCGCGCGCGTCAGGTAATCTTCCGAGCGCGCGATCATTTCTTCGTTGGGCTCAATCGTCACCACCTCTCCGTCGGCAGGCATACCGCGCAGCAGGTGTATGACCGAATAGCTGATCGCCATTCCTATCTCTAAAACTCTGCGGGCTTTGATCGCGCGCGCGGTGATTTCCAGAAAGAGCGCCACTTCATGATCGGCGATCGGCACTCGATGCTCTGCGGCATAGGCTTCCATCTCGGCCATGAGCCCCGTGCTTGCAGGAAGCAATCGGTCAAGATACTCTGCCTGCTCCCGCTGAATAATCGCGTCAAGACGTGCTTTCATCTCTTTTACTTCCCGTTCGCAAATTGATGATTGAATAACCGTAGTGAAGTCTAACGGCAAAGCTCATCGTGTGGCAATGCGGGCTGGCGGATGAAGGCGCTGTCGCTTCGCTGTTTCCTCGTCACTCAACTCAGTGCTCGGAGGGCAGGCTCGCGCTGGCTTCGGGCTGCCTGCGCAGTTCGGGCGAGCCGATCGTGCGCCAGACATCTTCGGCGCGAATGTGCGTCGGCAGGTCTCTGTCCGTGCTGAAGACGAAGCCGAAGCTTTGCTCTCGTCCGAGATTGCCGTGCGTCGCCTGCAAGAAGGCGAAGATGTCCATCGTAAAGCTTCCGGTGTAGAACCCGTCTTCGAGATTGACGATGACGTTGGCGCGATTGCTGACGTGCGCAGTCAGGCCCTCGTAGATGCGGCGCACGGCGTCAGGGCGCACGTCATCGCGTGTTGCCGCGAACCAGTCCGTCTCGCCGATAAAGCCGTCCGCGTCCGCCAGACCCTTCGCCTTCAATTCGACGATCAGGGAAACGAGCCCGAGCGGGTCGCCCCTTTCCGTCTTGTAACGAAAGCTCTCGCCGCGTCGTTCGATAGCGGCGCTGCCCGTGCGCGCGACGACGTGAACGACCCCGCCCGTTTCGTAGGCAGCGAAGTCCACGCCTTTGACTTCCGACATCGCCCGTGCGACACGCGCCTCGTTACTCTCCCGTGTAAAGAGCACGGCACAGCCGACGAGCCCGTATTGCGGGAGGACGACGCTGCGCTCATCACGCACGCGGCTCTCAAGACGCAAGCCTTCACGACGCAGGGCGGACTTCAAGGAGGCGCGACGATAACGCCTGAAGTGGTTGCCGTGATCGGAGAAGACTGTCACTTCCAATTGCCCGTGGCTATCGCGTATGAGGTCTGTCACGGTCTCGTCGAGGCGCGTCATAAAACTTCGCAGCAGTGTCTCGCCGCCCAGGTGGGCCAACGAATCGGACGCGCCCGTATAAGCGAAAAAGACCGGCTCGCGCGAGGCGCGGAATTTTTGTCGGAGGCGAACGAGGTCTGTGAGCGATTCGAGGTAGGTGCTAAGGGGCGGCGCTGCGTAGCCCAGCCCGCTCTTGATTGCCGACGGGTGATAATCAAACAACTCGCGAAACGTCCCCTTGATAAATCGCCCGCCCTGGAAACGCTCCAGCAGCCCGCCGCTCATGCGATTCTTCTCCACATCGAAGAACTTGTCCTCGTAGCCCGGCGAAGAAACAGCACCGGCGGGCGTGAGTATCTCCGTCATCGCCACGTTGGTCAGCGTGGGAAAGGGCGCGATCATGCGCGACGGCTCGTGAAACTGTTTGAAGCGACCCTCGCGCCGCATCTTCTCGATCAGAGAGAAACCGACGCCGTCGACGCAGATGATGAGACGGCGCGGCCCGCCCGCGTCCCTTCCCTGTTCCGCCAACGTAGCTGGCGGAAACCCGACACACGTCGCCGCGATAAAGATCAGGACGAGAAGAAGCGCCGTCATCCTTCGTTCGAGATTTGAAATCATGTTCCTATCACTTATCCGACTCATCGCAACCTCTGCCGTCGAACAGTGCAAAGCTTATGCCGGGACTAAGAAAGGATGAAGGCGGAAGGATGAAGGATGAAGTAAAAGCATTCAAGAACGAAAAGCATTCCTTTCATCCTTCATCCTTCCGCCTTCATCCTTGCTTTTTTCTGTCAGTTGTCGGATTTATCCGGCGCGTCGCCGGAGACGGAGACGTAACGGCGGGCGAGGCCAAGCTCGCGCAGCTTGTGTTGGAGGGACTGGCGATGCATGCCGAGGATGGAGGCGGCGCGCGTGACGTTGCCGCCGGATTCTTCCAGGCAGCGGGCGATATAACGACGCTCGAACTCGCGCCGGTCTTCGCGAAAGTCCGCCGTGAAGGGGACGACGAGCCCGCCCGGCGCATCTGTGGCGGCCTGTGTTGGTGCTGCTTCCTCGACCGGCTTCGCCTGACCGTCGTTGAGCTCTTCGGGCAGGTCGCGCGCCGTCAGCTCTTCGCCTTCGGCGAGGATGGTTGCACGCTCGATGACGTTTCTGAGCTCGCGCACGTTGCCGGGCCACTCGTATTCGAGCAGGCGGCGCAGAGCGCTCGGCGCTAACGCGCGCGGCGGCAAGCCGTAGCGCTCGGAGGCAAGGCGCGCGAAGGATTCGGCGAG
Source organism: Pyrinomonadaceae bacterium (assembly GCA_036522655.1). GTDB lineage: Bacteria > Acidobacteriota > Blastocatellia > Pyrinomonadales > Pyrinomonadaceae > DASQYE01. Next base: position 9,821 of record DATDFK010000018.1, read on the forward strand.
GATGGGAATGTCCTCGCGCCTTTCCCTTAAGGGCGGAATATCTATGGTGACGACGCGCAGACGATAAAAGAGGTCGGCGCGAAAATTGCCCGCCACGATGTCCTGTTCGAGAGGGCGATGCGTGGCGCTGACGATGCGCACGTCAACCGCTATCGACTCGTTGCCGCCGAGCCGTTCGATGCGTCGCTCTTCGAGCGCGCGCAGCAGCTTGGCCTGCACGTTCGGGCTCATGTCGCCAATCTCGTCCAGAAAAAGCGTGCCGCCGTCGGCCTGCTCAAACTTTCCCTGTCGCCGGGCCGAAGCCCCCGTAAAAGAGCCCTTTTCGTGGCCGAAAAGCTCCGACTCGATCAGCTCCGAAGGCAGCGCCGCGCAGTTGACGGCGACGAAGGCACGGGAGCGTCGCTGCGTGCTGCGCTCGTGTATTTCTCGGGCGACCAGTTCCTTGCCCGTGCCCGATTCGCCGCGCACGAGGATGGTCGCGTCCGTCTCCGCCACTTTCTCGATCAGCGCGCGCACGCGTGCGATGGCGGCAGACCCTCCGATCAGAGAGCCTCGCTGCGCCCCCTCGATCTCGATGCGGCGACGTAAGGAACGATTCTCGCGCCTGAGCCGGACGGTCTCAAACGCGTTCTTGACGGCGAGGCGCAGATCGTCCACCTCGAAGGGCTTGGCCAGATAATCGTGCGCGCCGCTCTTGATGGCTTCGACCGCCATGCGCTCGGAGCCGTGTGCGGTGATGAGTATGACGAGCGGCGCGGTGCTTTCCGCGCCGTGAAGCTCGTGCAGGAAATCCAGCCCGCTTGTGCCCGGCAGATTCACGTCCAGCAGCAGCAGGTCTGTCTGCTGTTTTTGCAAGAGGGCGCGCGCCGCCTCCACACTCTCCGCCTCTTCGATCGAATACCCGAAACCGCTCAGGGCGCGCCGCATGCCATAGCGCGCCGCCTCTTCGTCGTCAACAATCAACAATCGCAATTCCTCTTCCGTCCTTTGCGTCATGACGAGATTCTCCGAAGCCGGATTAGCAGCACTTCGCGTGCCAGGCGACGATTGAAGATGAGCGGTCTCATGTCGTGGTCGCATCTTAACCGAAGCGAGCGCGATCACTCTAATCGACAGAGCACGTCCGGGGTTGATTTGATTTCAACCCCGGACGTGCTCTGTCGATCTGGTCGGGCGTTGTTTAGTGTGAAAAGGGTTCTCGTCCCGTAAGCCGGGGTGAAAGCTGTTTCAGGAAATTTTCTTCACAGAGATTACGAGCACGAGCATGTCGTTGGATGCCCCAAGGTTCATCGTGCCGACAATGACCGGCTGGTTTTCCGGTATGCTGAGCGAGGTAGTGATGCCGGTGTTCTCGTAGTTGACGGCCTGAGCCGTGTTGCTTCCGCCGCCTCCGACCATGACGGGCAAACGAGCGCCGAAATGCAGTTTGAAGTGGACAAGCTGCGGGCGCGTCCCGGAAGGTGCGAGGATCACGTCTGTAAAGCTAACCTCGTAGAAGGAGGGCACGCTGGAAGTCGGGGGAGTCGTTCCCAGCAGCGGCCCGGCGATGCCCTTGGTAATGGTGTGTGCCCCGTTGGTGACACGGTTAATGAAAGTGGCTGCCCAGCGATAGTTGCTATAGGGCAAAGTTGTACGCAAGGGCCTGATGGCGGCCTCCAGTTGGGGCGAAAGCTTGGCCCCTTCGCCCGCGCCGTTCGATGCTACGACCAACTGTAGCTGAACTTCCAGATCAACATCCTCATTAAGTGTGGTTGAAGTGGTAGAGGTTTGTTCCTGCCTCTGAGCCGACGCCACACTCGCGCCGGTCAGAAGCGAGCAAAGCATGAGCAAGCAGATGAGCACCCCATGCTTGAATTGCGATTGCCGCATGATTCTTCTCCTGTCTGAAAATGTCATCAGAGGCGTCGAGCCTCCCGAAGCGCACTCGTTTCGGCGTGCCGCTTATAGTAACGCGCGTCACGAAAAAAAGTGTCAGAGATGTCGGTAAAAAAGTCCGGCGTGAAGGAATGGTCAAAGCAGGGGCGATAGGAAATGAACGCGCGGCTCTACCGGATTGGAAGCTCTAATCAATTCGCCTTGAGTGGCTGTCGCAGCTCGAAGCTCGCGCCCGTCCCGGCTTCGCTTTCGGGGAGAAGACTTGTTGTGCCGCCGATGTCTTCCATGCGTTTGCGCACGATGGCGAGCCCCAGCCCTGTGCCGCGTTGCTTGGTGGTGAAGAAGGGTTCCCAGATGCGCTCGCGCAAGTCCGGGGCGATGCCCGGGCCGCTGTCCGTCACGATGAAGAGCAGGCTATCAGCATCCGTGCGCGCTTCGATGCGTATCTGACCGCCGTTGGGCGTCGCTTGCAGCGCGTTGAGCAGAAGATTGGACAGCGCGTCGCGCGTGGCCGCAGCGCGCACGCCGTCAAGCTCCTGCATTGTCTCCGCGCGGCAATCAAGTTGAATGTCACGAGCAGACGCTTCGGCGCTGAATAGCTCTGCGACCGAGCGTACCAATTCGTCTGCGCGGCAGGGTGCGATGGCGGGCGGCGTCGTCCGCGCGTAGCTTAAGAGTTGCGTGACGCTGCGGCTGAGGCGATCGGTTTCGCCCACGATAAGGTTGAGGTCGCGCCCGTATTCGCGCGACAACTCTTTATCCTCGCGCATCACCTGTGCGATGGACTTGATGGCCGAGAGAGGATTGCGAACTTCGTGCGCGACGGTTGCCGCCATCTGGCCCAGCGCGGCGAGGCGCTCGCCGTGCGCGAGCCTGCGCTCAAGCCACACGTTCTCTTCGACGAGCCGACAATCCTCGATGGCGACGGCGACCTGACCCGCCAGCACTTCGAGCACGGCGCGCGCGTCCGGCGTCAGGGCATCCGCGCCCGCGTCAATCAACATCAGGCCGACCATGTGGTCTTCGCGCCTTAAGGCGTAAGCGATCTCGAATCCGAGCGCACGCAGGCTGCGCTCGCCCTCCACAACCCTCCAACCGTGCTCGCGCGCCTGCTCAAGAAGTGGGCCCATCAACCCTTCGGCTTCGTCCAACGCCTCCATCTTCTTTTCGTAGACGAATGCGTCGGCGTGATCGGGCTCGTCGCTCCGTGGCCGATGAATGTAAATACGGACGCGACGCAGACCGAGCGCCTGCGTCGTTCGTTCCTCGACGAAGCGTAACAGTTCCGGTAGCTGCTTATACTGCCCCGCCTGCGCGGCGATGCGCGCCACCACTTCGCGATAGAGCGTCGCTTCACGCTGAAACAGATTGTGGAAACGTTTTTCGATCCAACGGCGCAGCGGTGCGGCCAGCAGCGCCAAGGCGAGAATGAGCAATGTTTCGACAACCCCTGCGCGCAGTTGATAACGCGCCGTCAACCAGCCGCCGAGCGTGCGTATGCCGTAGAGATAAGCCGTCAGCACAACGGCAGCGAAAGAAGCCGCGATCAAGCTCTCCTTGATGATCAGCTCAAGATAGCGATAGCGATAGATGTAATAAGCGATCAGCGCCGACGGCAGCAGCGAGCCGAGATTGGCGATCGTCTTTAAATAGTTCCCCCAGTTCGTCCCCTCGCCCAGGCCCAACCCGTAGACGGCGACGAGCAGCAAGCCGATGGCGACGAAAGAGACGGCGAGCGTGCGCATCGCGCGTCGTTCATTCTGCGAAGACGAGCGGCGCGCGATCAGGAGGTCTGTCACGGCGATGAAGCAGAGCACGTAGGCGGCCCACAGGGCGAAGGGCAGCACCAGATGCGAGAGCTTTTCAAACATCGGCGCGTAAGGCCCGCGCCAGAGCGGCGGGATGGCGATGACGAGAAAGAGGGCCGGGATGTAGGAGAGATAGACGCGAAGACGCTCGCCCGGCTTCAAGCCCCTGTCGTGAGCGCTGGCCCACAGGTGCAGGTGAACGTGCAGGAGAAAAGAGTAAGAAAGCGTAATGCTCAGGACGGCGAGCGTGTCGGCAAAGCGAAGCGGGACGGCCCAACGCTCGCGCTCAAGCCCGAGTATGCCCTGAAGAGTAATGATGAGATTACTGGCATGCCAGACGCCGAAGCCGACGGTGAGCGCCAGCAGCACTCGCTCGACACTGACGAGCCCGCGCCGTCGTCGCCACAAGAGAGCCCCCATCCACAGATGCAGCGCCGCCCCCGTGCTATAACCGATGAGCTGTACGACCTCCAGCAGCTTCATATTGAGAACGGTGACGAGTGACCAGTGGCGAGTGACGAGCAAAGCAAAAGCGAGAATGAGAGCAAAGCTTTTAACCTGTCACTTGTCACTCGTCACCTGTCACTGATTTATAGCTGTGTTTTGGGAGCCGTTGAGTGTGAGCGTGATTTCGGTTCGCCGGTTGCGAAGGCGTCCGCTCGGTTTGTTATTGGGCGCGACTGGGTTGGCGACGCCCATGCCGTTCGCCTGTATGCGCATGCCGTCCACGCCCGCCGAAATAAAGTGCTGAGCCAGAGCTTGTGCGCGCGCCTCCGTGAGTTGCTGTAGCGATGCTTCGTCGCCGCGATTGTCCGTGTAGGACTGTATGATCACCTGATAGTCGGGATTGTTGGCGAGCAGCGCCGCCAGCGGCTCAAGCTTGGCGTTCGCCGCCGGGGCAAGCTCACTGGCGCGAGCGTTGGCCCAGACGGATTCCGGCAAGACCAGTACGAGGCCGCTCGCCGTTTCGCGAACCGTTCCGAAACGCGAGAGCGTTTGTTTGAGCGTCGCGGCTGTAGAGCGCTGCTGTGCGATGCGCTGCTCTTCCGCCTGTCGCGCGGCAAGCGCCTGCCTCTCGCCCTCTATGCGCGCGAGCTTGACCTTGGCATCCTCGCCTTCGGCCCGCACAGTATTAATCTCGTCGCGCAGGCGAGCAACTTCCGAGCGCAGGTCGCGCAACTGCTGCGTGGCATTGGCGGCATCTCTTTCGGCCAGTTCGCGCGCGTGCTGCTCGCGTGCCAATGCGGAGCGCAGGTCTGCTATCTCCTGGCCGGCGTTGGCGGCTGTCTGCTCGGCCTCGCGTACGGCTGCGTCGCGGCGCGCAATCTCGTCTCTTCTCTGCCTGGCCGCGCGCCGGGTCTCGGCCATCTCTTCGGCTCTCGCGCCGAGGCTCACGGCGCGCCGTGCGATGGCGTCCACCTCCGCTTCCGACTGCTTGAGACGCCAAGCGTTCTCGGCCTCCTCCAACTGCGCCTGCGCTTCCCTCAACTCGTCAGACGCTTCGCGCTCGGCCCCAGCGTAACGAGCAAGGTTGATCGCCTGTCGCGCGCCGAGAAGAGAGGTAGGCGTCTTGCGATAATCACTGTCGGCGACTTCGGGCACGCGCGGGTCGTTGAAGTAATCGCTGCTGTTGCCGACATACTGGACGTTGATGGTCGCCACGTCCGCGCCGTTAGCGTTCTGCGGCGGAAGATTTTCCAGGACGACCATGCGGCTCGGGCCGCGCACGAGGAAATGCGGCTCGGCCGTGACGATCAGCGCGAAGCTTTGGAGCGGGGTCGTCACGTCCAGCTTCGAGTCGATGATCATGCTTCCGCTTCTTTTGATCTCGCCGAGATTGTCGACGCGGCCTTCGGGCGAGATGGCCCACAGCACATAGGTCGTATAGACACCGCCCAGCTCGGAAGCGCGCGGAAGATTTTCGATACTCAGCTCGACGCGCGTGCCGCGACGCCCGGCGCGCCTGACCTTGGCCTCGCCCTTCAAGCGTGGGAGGCGTGTCGTGCCGCGAAACTTCACATTGACGGTTTGATCTAAGGGGTACGTGACCGCGACGCTCTGGCGCGGGACATCGCCCTGCGCGCAGACCAGCGAGACGGTAGCGGCCAGCATCAAGAGCAGGCCGGCGGAAAACATACGCGCGGCGGTGAAGGTGTAGGCCGGGTGATTCATAAAAAGATTGCTCCTTCGCTTAAATAGATGTCGGCCACGGGACTTCCCTTGCCGTAGGCAACGGGCGGACGGCCCTTCGTCCTCTTGCATGGATGCGCCCACGCGGCGCATTGTTGCCGGAGTCGGCCCGGAGAATCAAGAGCAAGGATGAAGGCGGAAGGCGGAAGGATGAAGTAAAAGCTTTCAAGACACGCAAGCACTCCTTTCATCCTTCATCCTTCCGCCTTCATCCTTGCTCTTCACGCGGTCTCTGGTAAGATAGGCCCGGCCCGTTAAGGATTTGATCAAATGAGTTTACGAAAAAGTTTTAGAGCCCCCATTTTAAGGAGAAGAATGAGCGATGAAAAGTAGACTGTTTATGATCGCCCTGGGCGTCGTCGTCCTGGCCTTGAGCGTCGTCGGCTGCTCGAAAAAGAATGCCAACAACAGCAACAATGGCAACGGCAACTCGACCGCGACCATGCCGGAGAACAGTAACACCGAGACGACTTCGACCGAATCAACCCCCACGGACGACGGCACGACCTCGGGCTCCACGGGGAGCAGAGGCAAATCCGCGCGTGATAAGCGCGGCTCAAACACCGGCGACGATCGTACGGCCAGCCGTTCGGGTAATCGGGCCAACAAAACCGACAACACTCGCGCGGCCAAGAACGCCAACCGGACGGAGCGCGAGGTGCGCGATGCCGCAAACGAGGCGGCGCGCCGCATACGCGGTATTCTCGGCGGAAGACCTTAATCGGCTGCGGCTCATCATCAAGCGCCGGTCTCATCGTCCCGCTTCTAGGGCAATCAAACAGCACGTCAGGGCATCAGTCACAAGCAAGACCAGGAGGCTGCTTTCGACAGGGGCAGCCTCCTGGTCTTGACCTACCAGCGCTTCATTTACCGTGCGCCATGTCTGATGCGCTAAACCGCCCGCCGCAAGGCGACCAGTTGCACCACGATCAACGCGATCGCGCAAAGCAGCAAGATATGTATAAAGCCGCCCTTATGTAAGATCATCCCCCCGGCCCATATCACGACGAGCAGCACCGCGACAATCCAGATCATCAATCACATTCTCCTTACGCTTAAAGTCCCCGACAACAGGATAAGACAGGTCAGTACTGCCAAAGGTCTCGGGCGGGTCTGCAAGGTTGAGTACCCGCCCGAAACCTTTGGCGGTACTGACCTCTGCTTCTAACGCGTAGCGACTTTGACGGAACCCTGTGGCAAACCAACGGCGCGCAGGCCGGTGCGCGCAGCATCCGTGCCGACCAGAAAAATGCTTTTGCCGCCGTCGGCTATCGCCGTCACGAGGCTGCGCATAGAGGCGTTCTTTTGGAGCGCGCCGCTGCCGCCGTCTTCGGCCTTCCATATCATCGAGCCGTCGCGGCCCGAGAACGCCACCGCAAACGATGGGCCCGCAGCGACCAGCACATCCAGCATACCGTCGGCGTTCACATCCGCGAACGCAGCCGACTCCGCGTCAGTCGCGCCGCCCGCATACCACCTGATCTTTCCATCGACGGCGTTGACGACGACCGTGCGACCGAGCCGCGTGATCATCACGACCTCAAGCTTGCCGTCATTATCAAGGTCTATGGACGAGAGAAGACCGCGCGGCGCGTCGTCTTCCGTAGCGATGCGCCCGATGGGTTTTAGATTCGGGTCATTCAAGTCCAGAGCGATCAGGTTGCCGTCAACCCCCAGCAGACCGATAGTCCCCTGGCCTCCCTGTACGACAAGGAGCGGCGTCGTCGGCTTCGTGTCCAGCTTGACGGCGTGCAGGCGCTCGCCGTTGATATTACGCATCTCTACGAGACCGTTCTCCAAGACCAGCATGATTGCGCGCTGGTCACGGGCTGTGATCAGAACCGGCGCGCCGATCACCGCCGCATCCAGCTTGACCTCTGCGATGAACTTACCCGTCCCGTTCAGAATGGCCAGATTCGCAGAGTCTGCTTCGGCGATAATGATCTCCTGTTTGCCGTCGCCATCAAGGTCGGCGGCCATGCCGCTCGTCGGTCGTCCCTGCAAGCTCGTGCGCCAGAGCTTGCGCCCCGTCGCTCCATCCAGAGCATGCACGCCGCCATTGAAGGCCGCCACCACATTCGACAGCCCGGACGCTCCGTCAATGATCAGAGGCGTGAAGGTCGGAGCACCGCCGTTGCCCGTCGGCTCGCCCCTCTTGGCATCCTGCTTGAAGCGCGCCGTCCAGAGCGCGACGCCGTTGGAGCCGTCCAGTGCGTAGACCATGCCGTCCGAATTGACGCCGACCAAGTCCAGGCTTGAGGTCGTGCGCAGAGCCGCGACCCTCGGCTGCGAGACTTCGCCCGTCGCCGTGCGCCATCCGGTATCACCCGGCGTTAAGAGCTTGGGCGCAACGGGCGTGGGGAGAGGAGTCGGCCTCGGTGTAGCTAAAGGAGTGGGTCTTGGCGTCGGTCTCTGTCTGGGCGTCGGCCTCGGTGTCGGAGCAAGCACAGGGGTCGGCGTTGGAGTCTCCGTCGTGGGAACGGCGACGATGAGTGGAGCGGGTCTTGAGTACCTGCCTGTCTCGGGCGTCGCGGCGGCGACGCGCCAGTAGTAGCGTCCCTCCGGCAACTCCCTGACGAGATACTCCGTGCCCTCTACGGCGCGATCGAAAATAATATCCGTGAACTTCGCATCGCGCGCCAGTTGAAGCCTGTATCGCTTGACACCCGGCCGTCCCTTCCATTGAATGAGCGCCCTTGGCGTGAGTTGCGGCAGGCTCGTCGCCTGCTGGCCCGAGAAGGCCGGGACGACCGCGAGCAGCAGTATGAAAGAAAGAGTACGGATGAGCCTCGGAGAACAGTAGGTCATATGCAAGGTTATCTGTGTCGGCGACCGGCGGCCCGCCCGCATGTGACAGGGCAAGAGGGGCGCGCGTGCCGGAAGACTTTACTTAAAGAGCTTCATTCAGTTTATAGCCGACCCCGCGCACGGTCAGCACGTAATGCGGATTCTTCGGGTCGGCCTCAAGCTTTTTTCGCAGCCGGTTGATGTGCGGGTCTATGTTGCGCTGGTAGCCTTCGTACTCCGTGCTCCAGACCTGATCGAGTAGAGCGTTGCGCGACCAAGCGCGTCCGGGCTCGGAAGCGAGCAGCTCAAGTATTTGAAATTCGAGCGGCGTCAGATCGACGCGCGCCCCCGCGCGCGAGACCTCGTGGCGTCGCTTATCTATCACCAGATCGCCGACCTCTATACGCTCTCCGCCGTTGACAGACTGCGGCGGTTGCATGGCCGGGCTGCGCCTGAGCAATGATTCGACGCGGACTTCCAACTCGCGCGGGCTAAAGGGCTTTGCCAGATAATCGTCCGCCCCGGCCTCGAATCCTGCCACCTTGTCGTCGATCGCATCATGCGCGGTCAAAAACATGGCGGGCGTCTGGACACCGCGATCGCGCACTCTGCGCAGCAACTCGAACCCGGTCATCCCCGGCATCGAAACGTCAAAGATAAAGCAATCGAAGCGCCCTGAGACGGCAGGCTCCAGAGCCTCCGCGCCCGATTCTGCTTCCTCAACGACGAAACCCAGACGGCGAAAGTATTCCGCCAGGAGCATACGCATGTCAGCATCGTCGTCAACGATCAGCAGTCGCTTATCCCTGTTCTTCGGATGTATTTGTGTATCCAATCTTTTAGCCCTGAGTTGGAATGAATGTCGGGAGCAGATTATAGCGCACTTTCCCCCTGCCCGCGCGCATAAAAACTTCTCGCCCGAAGGGCCGCGCCCGCGCTCCTCCATAATGTGCCGCTCGTTCGGCTGGCCTTGACGCCGCCGTTTAAGCCTAAGTATATTTTCGATTTACCGATAACGGGCGTCGGTTCCTACCCTGCACTGATGACGGGCCACTTACGCCGGGCGAGTGATGATGCACGATCTGCGGCGACTATTAAAATATCTCAAGCCTCATTGGGGAATCTTTACGCTGGCGACGATCGCGATGGTCATCGTCGGCCTGTTGGAGAGCGCGACGGGTGCGCTCATCGTGCCCATCTTCGACCAGGCTTTCGCACAGGGAGAGGGCCAGCGTACCCCTACGCTCTTCGGACTGCAACACCTGATTCCAAGCTCGGGCGTCGCCGCCTGGCGCACGATCGCCATTCTGATCATCATCTTTACGGCCATCAAGGGCATCGCGGAGTATTTATCCAGCTACCTGATGGCGCGCGTCGGACAGGCTTCTGTGATGAGCCTGCGCCAGGACTTGTACAGCCATGTGTTGGCCCAGTCGGCAAGCTTCTTCGAGCGTCATCGGACGAACTATCTCGTCTCCAGGCTCGTCTCAAGCGCCGCCGCGATAGAGGTCGCGGTCACGGCCACGCTGAGAGATATGCTGCGCGAGAGCTTTACGCTGATCGCTTTCCTCGCCGCTTCCTTCTATTACAACTGGCGTCTCACCCTGGGCTCGCTCATGATCGCGCCGATCATCGCGGTGTTGACGGCGCGCTTCGGACGCGCCCTGCGTAATCTGGCGCGGGAATCTTTTGAAGGCAACAAGCTTTTGACGGACACGGCGCAGGAGGCGCTCGCCAATCAATCGATCGTCAAGGCGTATCGCGCCGAAGCGCGCGAGCGCAGGCGCTTCACGGAAGTCGCCGGACAGATCGTGCGCGCCAACCTGCGTTCGGCCAAGATCGCCGCGCTCTCGCCACCCACCATCGAGATGATAGGCGTCTTCGCGGTCGTCTTCCTGCTCTTCTTCGGCCAGCGCGAGATCATCGCCGGGCGCATGAACGCCGCGCAGTTTCTCACCTTCCTCTTCTTTCTCTTTCGCAGCTACGACCCGATGCGAAAGCTCTCGCGTCTTTCTAACAGTATGGAGCAGGCGCTCGCAGCCGCGCGTCACGTCTGGGAAGTGATGGACGAGCACGCCGAGATACCGGAGAAGGCGAACGCGGTCGAGTTGGCCCCGCTCAGCCGCGAGATAGAGCTGCGCGATGTCTCATTCGGTTACGCCAACGAGACGCGGTCTGTGTTGCGCGGAGTGTCTTTGCGTATTCCTGCCGGAACGATGGTCGCCCTCGTCGGAGAATCGGGCGGCGGTAAATCAACGCTGACGAAATTGCTGCCGCGCTTTCATGACCCGGTTAAAGGCGCTGTCTTGTGGGACGGCATTGACCTGCGCGATGCACGGCTCGGCAGCCTGCGTCGCCAGATCGCGCTCGTCACGCAGGAGACGGTTCTCTTTAACGATACCGTGCGCCACAATATCTCTTATGGCCGCCCGGAAGCGACGACAGCAGAGATTGAGGAAGCTGCCCGCGTGGCCTTCGCGCACGACTTTATCCTTGAGCTGCCGATGGGATACGACACGATCGTCGGCGAGCGCGGCATCTTTCTTTCGGGCGGGCAGCGTCAACGACTGGCGATAGCGCGCGCCGTGCTGTTGGACGCGCCCGTGCTTATCCTTGACGAGGCGACCTCGGCGCTCGATGCCGAATCAGAGCGACTGGTTCAACGCGCGCTCAGCAATCTGATTCAGGATCGCACGACGATCGTGATCGCTCACAGGCTCTCGACCGTGCGGCGGGCCGATCGAATCGTCGTCCTCGAACGCGGCTCGATTGCGGAGACTGGGACGCACACGGAACTGCTCGCGCACGATGGTCTTTATCGTCGCTTATACGAGCTACAATTCGCAGACGAAGAGGAGGACAACTTGGTCATCAGCAATCAGTAATCAGTTACGGGCTTTATGACTGGCTACTGACCACTGACAACTGATTATTACTTATGAAATCAATGACCGGATTCGGACGCGGGTCGGCGGCGGGCGAGAATTTCAGCGTCGGCGTCGATATTAAGACCGTCAATAATAGATTTCTGGATGTTCACCTGCGCCTCGGCGCAGAGCTTTCCTCGCTGGAAGCGATCGTCAAGCGGCGCATCGGCGCGCGCCTCTCGCGCGGGCGCGTCGATGCCAATATTCTCTTAGAGCGCACGGGCGAGGTGGCCTACGAGTTGAATCGCCCTTTGATCGCCGGATACATCACCGCGCTCAGGGCCATGCAGCAGGAGTTCGAGATCGCCGGTGAGCCTGACATCAACATCCTGGCGCGGCTGCCGGGCGCGATGCAGCCCGTACGCGACGGCATGGACGAAGCGATGATCGCGGGCGTGGAGCGTGCACTTGACGAAGCCCTCGACGAGTTGGAACAGATGCGCACGCGTGAGGGCGAGACCTTGGCGGCGGAGATGCACGCGCGGCTGGACGAGATCGCCCGCCACGTGCCCTTGATCGAAGCGGCGGCGGGCGGGCTCGTCGAAAGCTATCGTGCGAGGCTACAGAAAAGAATCACCGAGCTTGTGGCGCGCAACGGCCAGAGCGGGATAGAGATCGATCCCGCAAGGCTCGCGCAGGAGGTCGCCTACCTTGCAGATCGCAGCGACATCTCCGAAGAGATCGCGCGCCTGAAAAGCCATCTGGCGCAGTTCGGCGAGACGCTCGACGGCGAGGGCGAGACGGGCAAGCGCCTGGATTTTCTTCTACAGGAGTTGAACCGCGAGGCCAACACAGTGCTCTCGAAGTCTACGGAGATGGTGATCAAGGAAGCGGCGCTCGCCATCAAGGCCGAGGTCGAGAAACTACGCGAGCAAGTGCAGAATGTTGAGTGACAAAACAGAGACGGTCTTGACCGGCGGCGAAGACACGCTTGTGGCCTGCGGTCGGCTCATCGTCGTCAGCTCGCCTTCGGGCGGCGGCAAAGGCACGCTCATTCGTCGCGTGTTGAAAGAAGTGCCGAACCTTGGCTATTCTGTCTCCTACACGACCCGTCTGGCGCGCACGGGTGAAGTCCACGGGAAGCACTACTTTTTCGTCGAGCCCGAAACTTTCATGGCGATGGTCGACGAGGGAGACTTTCTCGAATGGGCCACCGTCCACGGCAATCTGTATGGGACGGCGCGCTCGCAGGTCGAGCATGAGCTATCTGAGGGGCGTGACATTTTGTTGGAGGTGGACGTGCAGGGCGCGGCGAGCGTGCGCGCGCAGGTCAAAAACGCCGTCAGCATCTTTATCTTGCCGCCGTCCTTCGAGGTTCTGCGTGCGCGGCTCACGGCTCGCGGGTCGGAGCGACCGGACGACCTGAGCCTGCGCCTGAGCAACGCGCGCACGGAGGTCGAACATTATCGTGAGTTCGATTACGTCTTGATTAATGATGAGGTGGAGCGCGCCGCACGACTGCTCGCATCCATCATTTACGCCGAAAGAGCGCGACGCGAGCGCCAGGAATATTTAGCGAAGCGCGTGCTGGCGACGTTCCAGCACACGCCGTCGCCATCCTCCTCCTGAGAGCTTGCGACCGGATTCGCAATTATTAATCTCTCATTGAAGACCGCCGACGAGCGGTGCGGAGCAAAACCATGCCTAAAGCAAATGCAGGAATTGAAGAACTCGCGGAGGAGGCCGCCCAGCCGGAAATGGACTCTAAATATCGTTTGATCATCGTGGCCGCGAAAAGAAGCAAGCAGCTACAGAGAGGCGCGCGCCCGCGCATAGACATCGATGTGCAGAAGCATAAGCCGACCAGAATCGCGCTCGAAGAAGTTCAGCACGGGAAAGTTCACTTCTCGATCATAGATGCCGAAGAGTAGCGCGGGCTATCGGCCAGTGACGCACGGGACAAGCCCGCTCAGACTTCTCACGCTTTATCATCGACCGCCTGTTCGGGCGACGAGTCCGCATCCATCGACGGGCGCTTTTTTTCCGCGACCCAGGCGAAGTAGAGCGCTTCGGATTCCCTCGCATCGCGTTCCTGACTGATGGCCAGATAAGCCTTCGTCCGCGCATCGCTGTCCCATTTCCCCTGCTCACGCAAGGCTCGCCAGTATTCGCTCAGATACTTGATCAGAAATCCGACGAACCCCGCCAGTTGATACTGCCAGACGTGCGTGGCTTCGTGTGCCAGGAGCCAGCCGGGAACCGTCAGGCTCCCGCTCTCGTTGCGCTTGATCATGTCCGGCGCGATGAAGATGTGGCGACCGAAGGTGATCGCGCCGATGCGAAACGTGCGCGTCAGCCACAACGCCACGCTCCCGTGATAGACAGAGATGGGCGAAAGCCGCAGCGTCTCAAGATGAAAACGCTCGCGCAGGAATTCCTCCACCAATCTCTGTGATTCCGCCGACAGATGCATAACAATCGTGACAGGAGTTTATACCTTTTGTCGTGCTGGCGGCAGAATAAATTTTCTATCTGCTGTGTGTAGAAAATCGGAGCCCCGGCTGACACTCTTGGGTATCAGCCGGGGCTTTAAGGGCGGCACACATCATCAGGGGCATGTTAATGCCCGTTGTTGGTATTCGTATTAGTGTTGCCGTTCATGTTGGTATTCGTATTGGTGTTGGTGTTCGTGCCGGTTCGGCAACGGGCTCGACAGGCATCGAAAGCCTGCTTGCAGCTATTTTGGTTGGCGTTGGCGGTATTTCGACAACGCTGGTACTCCTGCGTGCATTGCTGTTGACATTGTCCCCGGTCGCTTTGGCCGGTGGTGGTCGGCGTAAATACATATACGACGGCCATGAACACGTATGCAGCCAGAACGAAAAACAGAAGATTATTGAGCTTGCTTTTCATGGACTCGACTTCCCCCTTGGATTCCTTGTTACATTCCTTCCTGGTTGGGGGCCATTTATACCCTTGCTTGCCGGGCACTGAGGGAGGAACTGTTGGCGAGCAGGGTACGTCCTCATTATATATTGTTCGCCAATTTTGTTTGTACGCTCGCGTACTATCCCGCCCGCGCCCGGCTCAGGCAGCCTGACCTCGCCGGGCTTCGACCAGGCCGCTCACATCCCTTTGTAGTCCGGGCCGCCGCCGCCTTCTGGCGTCACCCAGTTGATGATCTGGTAAGGATCCATGATGTCGCAGGTCTTGCAGTGAACGCAGTTCGAGAAGTTGATCTGTAATTGTCGCTTGCCCTCCGCGCCGTTTTCCACCATCTCGTAGACCGCCGCCGGGCAGAAACGCTGGCACGGATTGCCGTACTCTTCGGCGCAGCGCGTCGAGCAGATGTTGGTGTCGAGCACATGAAGGTGTGCGGGCTGATCTTCGTTGTGGCCGACCGCCGCGTGATACACATCCGTCAGCTTATTGAACGTGATCTTACCGTCAAAACGCAGGCCGTCGTAACGCTGCTCTATGTTGTCGCCGTGATAGCCGTAGTCCGAGAGTTTCTCAAGCGCCTCGTGTCCGGGCTCAGCCGTCGCCCTGTCGAAGATTCCCCAGGAGCGCCCGCCCGTCAAAAACTGTAACCCCGCGTTGGCTATCCCCAACCATCGGCCGTGACGAAAGCCCGCGTGAAAATTCCTGACCCGTCGCAATTCCTTCATCACCCAGCTCTCGTCCACCAACTGCTCGTAACGCTGTAGCTGTCGCGCGGAAAAGTCTCCGGCCACGAGCGCCTCGAAGATCGCTTCCGCCGCAAGCATGCCGCTCTTGATCGCCGTGTGAATGCCCTTCAAGCGCTGCGAATTGAGAAAGCCCGCGCAGTCGCCGACGAGCAACACTCCGTCAGCATAAATCTGCGGCATCGCAAACGGCCCACCGGCAGCAATCGTCTTGGCCCCGTAGCGAATCATCTTTCCGCCTTCGAGCAGGCGCGCAAGGAACGGGTGCTGCTTGAAGCGCTGAAACTCCGCGTGCGGGTCTAGCAGCGGGTCTCTGTAATCAAGGCCCGTGACGTAGCCTATGTTGAGAATGCGATTCTGCATTCCGTAAATCCAGCCGCCGCCGTAGGTCTTCGCGTCCGACGGATACCCCAGAGTATGCGTCACGCGCCCCGCAGGGTAACGATCATCCGGCAACTCCCAAAGCTCCTTGATGCCCAGGCTGTAGACTTGCGGCTCGCGCCCGTCGTTGAGATTGAGACGCTGCGTCAGTCGTTTGGTCAGCGAGCCGCGTGGGCCCTCGCCCAACACCGTCACCTTCGCATGAAGATCGACGCCCGGCTCGAAGTTGGCTTTCGGCTTTCCCTCCTTGTCGATTCCTTTATCGCCCGTGCGCACGCCTATGACGCGATCATGCTCGTCGTAGAGCATCTCTGCACCAGGGAATTCGGGAAAGATATTGACACCGGCCTCCTCGCATTTCTCGCCGAGCCATGCCGTCAGGCGATTGAGCGAGACAATGTAATAGCCATGATTCACGAGGGGCGGCGGCGTGAGCGGCGAGCGAATCGCGCGCTTCTCCGTCAGGTACAGGAAAAAATCCTCCTTGACGGGAGATTCCAGCGGCGCTCCCTGCTCGACGAAGTCCGGTATCAATTCGCCCAGCGCGCGCGGATCCATCACCGCTCCCGAGAGGATGTGCGCGCCCACATAAGCGCCCTTCTCGATCACGCCGATCTCTATCTCGCCGAGCGCCTTGCCTTCCTTTTTTCCGTTCGCCACGGCTTCGTTATGCTCTCTTACGAGCCGCGCCAGATGCAGCGCCCCGCTCAGGTTCGCCGGGCCCGCCCCGACGAACACGACATCCATGTCTAAAGTCTCTCGCTCCACGCTCACCTCTCCCGGCCTGACGGCTGACAGCTTCCCGCCTCGTGCTCAAAAGCTGCCCATCGAAGCTATAAAAAATGAATGACCATTCACTCAGTATTATAACAAACCGTTTCCGGCACGTCGAAGCCGCAGCGCATCGATTCGCCGGGCCATTAGCAACCGCGAGCGCCGTGCCTGTAGAATGTAGAAAATTTTCGATCAATGAGGGGAACCATGACCGAGCACAAGCATACCAACCGCCTTGCCGCAGAGACCAGTCCGTATCTTTTACAGCACGCGCACAACCCGGTGGACTGGTACGCCTGGGGCGCAGAGGCTCTCGCGCGCGCCCGCGCCGAAAACAGACCGATTCTTTTAAGCATAGGTTATTCGGCCTGCCACTGGTGTCACGTGATGGAACACGAGTCGTTCGAGAATGAAGAGATCGCGCGACTGATGAACGAGAACTTCGTCAACATCAAGGTGGACAGGGAGGAGCGCCCAGACCTCGACCAGATTTACATGAACGCCGTGCAGATGATGACGGGCCAGGGCGGTTGGCCCATGACCGTCTTCCTCACGCCCGAAGGCGTTCCCTTCTACGGTGGCACGTATTTTCCGCCGGAAGACCGCTATAACATGCCCGGATTCCCGCGCGTGCTGATCGGCGTCGCGGAAGCCTATCGCGCGAAGCCGGATGAAGTGACGCAAACGGCCGTGACGATGCTCGGCGAGTTGCGGCGCATGGGCGCGGCGAGAGAATCATCCGGTGAGCTTTCCTTTGAGCTGCTCGACGACGCTTATCAAACGGTCGCGCGCAGCTACGACCCGAAGCACGGAGGCTTCGGCCGCGCGCCGAAGTTTCCGTCCGCGATGACACTGGAATTTCTACTCCGCACGCACGCGCGCACGGGCGCTCCAGAGGCTTTGGAGATGACGCGGCACACCTGCCGCAAGATGGCCGAAGGCGGAATGTACGATCAACTCGGCGGCGGCTTTCATCGCTACTCGACTGACGAGCGATGGCTCGTCCCTCATTTCGAGAAGATGCTCTACGACAACGCGCTGCTCTCGCGCCAATATCTTCATCTCTATCAACAGACGGGCGAAGACTTTTACCGGCGCATAGTTATCGAGACCCTTGATTATGTCGTGCGCGAGATGACGGATGCGAGCGGCGGTTTCTATTCCACGCAGGACGCCGACTCCGAAGGCCACGAAGGGAAATTCTTCGTCTGGACGGTCGAAGAGATCAGGGAAATTTTAGGCGAGGAGGACGACGCCCTCTTCTGCGCCTACTACGATGTCATGCCGCAGGGAAATTTCGAGGGCCAGAACATTCTCAATGTCCGACGCCCGTTGGAGGAAGTGGCAAAGGCCGCCGGAGTTTCGCCGGAACGTTTAAGCGAAGCGCTCGAACGCGGAAAGCGAGAGCTATTCAAGGTGCGCGAGCGCAGAATCAAGCCCGCGCGCGATGAAAAGATTTTGACCGCCTGGAACGGCCTGATGCTGGCAAGCTTCGCCGAGGCCGCCGCTATTCTTGACCGCGCGGATTATCTTTCGGTCGCCGGACGAAACGCGCAATTCGTGCTGGACAATCTGCGCCGCGACGGCTTGCTGCTCAGAACCTACAAGGATGGACAGGCGAAGCTCAACGGCTACCTTGAAGACTACTCCTTCTTCGCCGATGGGCTCATCGCGCTCTATGAATCGACGGGCGAGCTGAACTGGCTCGAAGAAGCGCGTTCGATCACGGAGCGCATGGTTGAAGAGTTCTGGGATGAAGAGGAGGGCGGATTCTTCTACACGGGCAAGAGCCACGAAGAGTTGATCGTCCGCTCGAAAGATTATTTTGACAATGCTACGCCGTCAGGAAATTCGGTCGCCGCCGAAGTGCTGCTTCATCTCGGAGCGCTGACGGCAAACGAAGAGTACGCGCGCAAAGCCGTCACGCTCTTCAGACTCCTGCGCGACACCATGCTGCGTCATCCCTCGGCGTTCGGCCGACTGCTCGGCGCGCTGGACTTTTATCTCTCCACACCCAAAGAGATAGTCATCATCGGCGAGCGCGAAGCGTCGGAGACCAAAGCACTGCTGCGAGAAGTCTGGGGTCGATACTTGCCCAACAAGATCATCGCCCTCTCAATTGAAGGCGACACCAGCGCCGCGCGTACAGTGCCGCTGCTACGCGAAAGAACTATGATCGAAGCGAAGCCGACAGCCTACGTCTGCGAGCACTACACCTGCCGGAGGCCCGTCACAACAGCAGCGGAACTCGCCGCACAACTTAACTAAAGGATGAAGGATGAAGGATGAAGTAAAAGCTTTCAAGACGGAGCAGCATTCCTTTCATCCTTCATCCTTCATCCTTCATCCTTGCTTTTTCATCCCTGCTTTTCTGTTGCTTCCCTCAATGCCTGTAGTAATTCATCGCCGTAGCGTGTGATGCGGGACGCGCCGAGGCCGTAGATGGAGCCGAGCGCTTCGAGGGTCGCGGGTCGGTCGATCGCCATCTGTTCGAGCGTTCGATCCTGGCAGATCATATATGCTGGCTTTCGTTCGGCAAACGATTTCTCCAGCCTCCATTTTTTAAGCCGGATGAGCGTTTGCTTCTCCTCGTCCGTGAGCGGTCGAAGCGGCGGCGGTGGCGTTCGGCGTTTGCGCGGCTCGCTCGTCTCATCGCGACGCGTTGACGGCCTGAGCGCGGCTATCCGCAGTGCTTCGTCGAAGCGTCCCTTTTCTATAAGAATGCGCCGAAGCTCTTCATAGACGAACAATGCCAGGTGCGCGTCGGTGGCGGCGTACTGTAGCTGCGCGCGCGTGAGCGGGCGACGACGCCAGTTTGATTTCTGAAAACTTTTGTCCAGCTCGATACCGAAAAGATGCGCGACCACTCCGGCCAGGCTGTAAGACGGCAGCCGCAGAGCTTCGCGCGCCAGCCGCAGAGTGTCTACGAATGAGACCGGATTAAGCCCCGCGCCGAGGAGCATCCCCTCGTCAAAACGCGCGTTGTGCGCGGCCATACGCACATCGGGCGACTCGATCAGTGGGCGCAGGATTTCCACGTCAACCGACAGGAGGTCAAGCACCAGCACATCGCCAACCGGCGGAGCGATCTGTACGAGCGAGAGGTGCGACCGATTGGCCGCAGGGTTCCAGTAAGTCTCCGTGTCGAGCCCGATCATCATCTCGCGCGGCAGTGAGGCAAGAGCGCTCGATGCTTCCTCATTCTTCGTGATGAAGACGTAGGCGGGTTTGTCCGTGAGGGTGCTGTTATTCACTATTCTTAGATGCCCGGTCGAATGACGGCGGCGCTCTTGGCTTGCGCGCGACTTAAAATGAAAGGCGCGTTGAAACTCTTCAACGCGCCTCGTTCTATCAAAGGGTCAGGCCGCAATGGCTTACCTGTTGCCGTTCCGGGTATTGCCGTTGCCGTTACGAGTGCCGCCCGCGTTGGCATTCGATGCCCCGCCCCCGCCCGCATTGCCGTTTCTCGCGTTGCCGTTGGACGTGCCGCCCGAATTCGCATTCGTTACTGTCGTCGTACTAGTTGTGGTGCTTGGTGTGGTTGGTGTTGTGCCCGTGCTTGAGTTGTTGCTTGTGGTAGTTGTCGTCGTGCTGGTCACGTTCGCGTTTCCGTTCGTATTATCGGTCGTGCATCCGTTCAGCAATGCGGCAACCGCGAGCAGAGCCAAAAGAGCAAAGGTTCTTCGCATCGAGTTTTCTCCTGTAATCCATCTGGTAGATTGTTAAGAGCTCATGCGCCGCTTGATTCCCATGCGTGGGGAGAGAGCGCCCGCATTGACTCAGTCAAAGTTATAGCCACATGACGGCGCACCCTGCCACGCATCTCTGATCGCAGAGGGCTCGGCACATGGGCATGTTGATTATCCAAAACTGAAAGGGCTCGGCGCGCAATCCTCGATCTCACGCGCGAGCAAAAATTTTAGGGGCTCGCCGCCTGCCACTCTCCCGAGACCTGTGACCGCCTTGCGGGAGAATCATTCGAGCGAGCGTCATGACAGACTCATGTCCGCGCCTGCTACCCAAAAGCGGCGCAGCCTGCCCAGCCTTTCTCAAATAAACTACTGTATGGCTTTTGCAGCGCGCGCAGTTTAGCACTAGAAGCATTGGAAATAAATGGATTTTTTGTGCCCACCTCGTCTCAAAATTCTTCCGCCCTCCCGCTCTTCAATCTCAAGCCGGGCTCGGCATCTCCCCGAGACCTTTAGCCTGAGAGCAAGGTCAGTCCATCTTTAGCCAGCAGCCAAATTCCTGTGCCTGAGGCTCGCCGACTTCCGAAAATCACGCACCGGCCAGCGGGCGAAGGCTCAAATTATGCAAAAAGCTTGACGTTACCGGCTAAAAGCTGTATCTTAGCCATGTGTCAAACATGTTTGGCACGTGTTAGGCTATTTACCAACAGACTTACCATCAAAGGGCGTGTACCGCCCATCATCCAAACAGTTCTACTTTCCGGGATGCGCTCAAAAGCGCCCGACTTTCTCCTCAATCGCCGACCAAACCTTCATAAAGGGAATCTCTAAAACCATGCCAAAAGGAAATTGGAAAAGCCTGGTGCTACTGGGTAGCATCGCTGCGCTGGCCCTGGTGCTGCTTGTTTTCGCCCTCGTCGCCATTGCCCGTCTGCCGCTGCTGGGCTGGACAGGGCTGGCCCCCTGGGGCGGGCTGCTTCTCTTGACGCTGGCGGCGACGCGTTTCAGGGTTTCCGTGACGAATGCGGACGGGGTGAGCCAGAGCCAGAAGTCCGTGGCCGACGCCTTCATCTTCCTGGCGGCCATGATGTACGCCGTCGCGCCGACGCACACTGCCGGGCCTGCCGTGGTCTTGGCGGCGATCGTGGGCCTGATCTCCTCCTGCCGCTCGGCTGACCGGCGCATCACGATTTTCGCGACGAGCGCCGCCATCATCTCCACTTTCGCCGCAGCCTCCCTGTACGGGCTCATTGTTGACTACCTCATCGGAGCGCCCGTCGGCGATCAGGGCGTCCCGCTCAACCATTTTCTGCTGCCGCTGTGTGTGCTGGCGCTTGTCCAATACCTGCTGAGCACCATCGCGACCGCCGGATTCATAGCGATCGACTCCGGGAAAATGGAGTTGACGCTCTCGCGTGAGAGTCTGGTCTGGACATCCGTGACGCAGATCGGCGGCGCGGCTGCGGCTGCGCTCTTCTATTCCTGGCTCCAAAACGGCGGCATTCCCTTTATCTTCCTGGGCGGGCTCATCATCGCGATGGTTTTCCTGCTGTATCGTTTCGACGAGCAGCGTGTCGAGGAAGTGCGCCGCTCCGAAGCCGAGAACAACCGGCACATACAGGAGATGGCCGTTCTCCATATGAACACCATCGAATCGCTCGCCATCGCGATTGACGCCAAGGATCAGACGACTCACGGCCACGTCCGGCGCACGCAGATTTACGCGACTGAGATGGGCAAGCTGCTCGGCGTTAACGAAGCCGAGACGCAGGCGCTTTTGGCCGGAGCGCTCCTGCATGACATAGGCAAGCTGGCCGTTCCCGAATACATTCTCAACAAGCCGGGCAAGCTCACCGAATCGGAATTCGCCAAGATGAAGATACACACGACCGTCGGCGGCGATATTCTCAAGCGAGTCAACTTCCCTTACCCGGTGGAAGACATCGTTCGCTATCACCACGAGAAATGGGACGGCACGGGTTATCCGAAAGGCTTGAGGGGAGAGTCTATTCCGCTCGTCGCGCGCATTATTGCGGTTGTGGATTTTTATGATGCGACGAGATGCGACCGCCCCTATCGCAAAGGGATGCAGCGAGAGGATTCGCTCGGGCTGCTCAAGAAGATGGCCGGGTCATCTTTCGATCCGCGCGTCGTCGATATGTTCGTCTCGCACGTCATCGAGCTGGACAAGATGATTGACGCGCAGGATATTCAGGAGCAGGTCGCATCCGAAGGTGTCGATCTTGAAAATAATGCTCGTCCAGATGCCGGGCTTGCCTCGGACATTCTCGGCACGCCGAGCGACGACGCAGGTTTCCGTTCCATCACAGAGGCCCAGCGCGAGGTCTTCGCCCTGCACGAGATAGCTCAGACCATAGGCTCTTCGCTCAATCTCAACGACACCGTAACGCTCGTCTCCAACAAGCTGCGCGCCATCGTTCCCTTCGATACGTGCATCATCTTTATCGTGGACGAGAAGACCGGCAAGGCTCATGCTATGCACGTCGCTGGCGAGAATATGAGCGTCTTCGCGCGCAGGCGTATGAATATCGGCGACGGGATTACGGGCTGGGTGATCGCCAATGCACGCTCGATGTGCAACGCCACGCCGGAGCTTGATCTGGTCGGCGTCCCCGAAGAAGTCGTCAAGGAGATAAAGGGCGTGCTCGTCTCGCCGCTTATCCGCGAGGACGGCGCTTTCGGAGCGATCACGCTCTACTCCAACAGCATCAAGTCCTATACGAGCGAGCACGTTCGTCTCCTCGAATCGGTCGCGCAGCACGCCTCTTCGGCGCTCAATAACGCTTTGACCTTTGAGAAGACCAAGGAGAGCGCGCTCACAGACCCACTGACAGACTTACCGAACGCGCGCGCCTTCTACATGATGCTCGAACAGCGTCTGGCCGAATGCCTGCGCATGAACAAGGAGTCGCTGGCCGTCATCAGTATGGACGTTGACGATTTCAAGAAGATCAATGATCTGTATGGTCACGCGATCGGCGATCGGCTGCTGGCGAGCATCGCCGGCGTCGTCAAGAAAGAGTTGCGACAGATGGACATCCTGACGCGCTATGCAGGCGACGAGTTCGTGGCGATCATGCCGATGGCCTCGACGGCGATGGCGACGATGGTCGCAGAGCGCATACGTGCGGCGGTGGAGACGCACCAGTTCTCCGTCCGCACGGGTAAGATGATAGAGGTCGGCGTCAGCATGGGGATTTCATGTTTCCCGGCCGACGGCGAGACGACAGAGCAACTGCTGACCACCGCTGCGCGCAACATGCAGCGCGAGAAGCACGCCCGCAAGGTGCTGCCGACGCTGGCCGCCGCACCGACCGCAAACTCTATAGATAACTTCAGATAGTCTTTCACCCCCAAAAGACTTTATCAAAAGCGCACATTGCTCACGGTGAGCAATGTGCGCTTTTCGCTTTTCGTAGCCGGTGCTTTTGCACGCGCCTCTCTTTCTCGCGTATAATCCGGCACATCTGAATCGGGCTTTAATTGTACTACTTGCAAGCGTGCCTCATGGCACTTTCAGCGCGTTCCCGGTCGCTTCCGGGGGCGAGCGCGGCGCGCCCGCTTCATCGGGCGGCGAAAGAATAACTTTATGAACAAACAAGCTACGCAGGCGACATCAGGCGGCGATCAGAAGCATTCCGGCTCGACGGGCGTCATCGAAAAGGAAGCGCCCGAAGAGGCCAGCGCCGAAACCCTGAGCAAGGAACACGAAGAGCGCAAGCAGGAGCAGAAGAGCCGCATCGAAGGGTTAGACCGCGAGACTCTTTTACACCTGCTCTATCAGATGGTTCTCATCCGCCGCTTCGAGGAGAAATCCGCCGAAGCCTATAGCATGGGAAAGATCGGCGGCTTCTGCCATCTCTACATAGGGCAGGAGGCGGTCGCCGTCGGCGCGCTCTCGGCTCTCAGGCCGGACGATTACGTGCTGACCAGCTATCGCGATCACGGGCACGCGCTCGCCAAAGGCATGTCTGCCGATGGAGTGATGGCCGAGCTGTACGGGA
Source organism: Pyrinomonadaceae bacterium (assembly GCA_036522655.1). Taxonomy (GTDB): domain Bacteria; phylum Acidobacteriota; class Blastocatellia; order Pyrinomonadales; family Pyrinomonadaceae; genus DASQYE01. Next base: position 33,903 of record DATDFK010000018.1, read on the forward strand.
AAGCCGGCGGCTGCTCGGCTGGCAAAGGCGGGTCGATGCACATGTTCGACGCGGGCGTGAATTTCCTTGGCGGGCACGGCATCGTCGGCGGGCAGATACCTTTGGGCACGGGTGTCGCGTTCGCCTCCAAATACAAGGGCACGGATCAGGTGACGCTCTGCTTCTTCGGCGAAGCGGCGGTCAACCAGGGCGCATTCCATGAATCGCTCAACATGGCCCAACTGTGGAAGCTGCCCTGCATCTACATCTGCGAAAACAATCAATACGGGATGGGCACATCGCTTGAGCGCGCCATGTCCCTGCAGGATGTCTCGCAGAAGGCGCAGGCCTACGACCTTGAGGGAGAGTTTGTTGACGGGATGGACGTGCTGGCCGTGCGCGCCGCCGTCGAGCGTGCCGTCGAGCGCGCGCGCAAGCAGTATCTCCCGACCCTGCTCGAAGTCCGCACCTATCGTTTCATGGGCCATTCGATGAGTGATCCCGGCAACTATCGCACGCGCGCCGAGATCGAGAAGCATCAGGAGCGCGACCCGATCAAGCTCTTCATCGCGAGCCTCAAAGAGCAGGGCGTGCTTGATGACGACGGACTCGCCGAGATCGAGAACAGAGTTCGCGAAGAGGTCGAGCAGTCCGTCAAGTTCGCAGAGGAAAGCCCGGAGCCTGCCCCCGAAGAACTCTATACAGACATTTATGCAAACCAGTGATAAGTGACGAGTGACAAGTTGAAACCGTAAACACTTGTCTTCTTACTCGTCACCTGTCACTCGTCACTGAGGTTAACACATGGCCGTAATGACAATGCGCGAGGCGCTCAACCAGGCTTTACGCGAAGAGTTGGCGCGCGATGAGAATGTTTTCTTGATGGGCGAAGAGGTCGCGGCCTATCAGGGAGCGTACAAGGTTACGAAGGGATTGCTTGACGAGTTCGGCGATAAGCGCGTGATCGATACGCCGATCACTGAGCTTGGCTTCGCCGGGCTGGGCGTTGGCGCGGCGATGGCCGGACTACGCCCGGTCATCGAGTTCATGACGTTTAATTTTTCGATTCTCGCGACCGATCAGATCATCAACTCCGCCGCCAAGATGCGTTACATGTCCGGCGGCCAGTTCAAGATTCCGATCGTCTTTCGCGGCCCCGGCGGCTCCGCCTATCAGGTCTCCTCGCAGCATTCGCAGGCGATAGAGTCTTGGTATGCATACTTTCCGGGCCTCAAAGTCGTGATGCCTTCGACCCCTGCCGACGCTAAAGGTCTATTGAAATCCGCCATCCGCGACGACAATCCGGTGGTCTTCATCGAACAGGAAAGAATGTACGGCAATAAGGGAGAGGTTCCCGAAGAGGAAGATTTCCTCATCCCGCTCGGCGTCGCCGACGTAAAGCGCGAGGGTAAGGACGCGACCATCGTGGCGCGCTCGTTGATGATTCCGCTGGCCTTGAAGGCCGCCGAAGAGTTGGAGAAGCAGGGCGTCTCCTGCGAAGTGATCGACCCGCGCACGATTCGCCCGCTCGACATCGACACGATCATCAAGTCCGTGAAGAAAACCAATCGCGCCGTCGTCTGCGAAGAATCGCATCCCTTCTGCGGCGTCGGCGCGGAGATCAGCGCCGAGATCAACGAGCGCGCCTTTGATTATCTTGATGCTCCCGTGCGTCGCCTCTCCGGTGCTGACGTTCCCATGCCCTACGCCAGGAATCTTGAGAAGCTGGCGATTCCCGGCGTCGAGCAGATCATCGCAGCGGTGCGCGAAGTAGCGTATCTGGATTAATCAAGTGATGAAGAGATGACTGAGAAGCTTCCCACTCATCTCTTCATCGCTCGTCGCTATTAAGTTACTCGTTACGACTAAGGATAAACGAATGGCAACGCAGGTTATTATGCCGAAGCTTTCTCCGACGATGGAGGAGGGCCAACTATCCAGGTGGCTCAAGAAAGAGGGCGATCAGGTGTCTGTCGGCGAACCGCTGGCCGAGGTCGATACTGATAAAGCCACTATGGAGATGCAGGCGCTCAGCTCCGGCGTGCTCCGTAAGATTCTGATTCAGGAAGGCGAGAGCGCGCCGCTTGGTCAGATGATAGCCATCATCGGCGCGCCCGACGAAGACATCTCCGCTCTCCTCAGTAAAGCCGCGTCGCCGCAGGAGGCGGCGCAGACCAAAGAGCGTATAGAGGAGTCCGTCGAAAGCGGCCAGGACGGCGCGCAGGCTGAGATGGCTGGCGTCGTCGCGGACGGCGCACGCACACAGGCGACCATACAGGGCGAGCCCATCAAAGGGGATGTCGGCGGCGAGCCTTCCTCGAAACAGGCTGCCGCAAGCTCTGCCCAACCTGCCGGCAAATCTTCGGGCAACGGTGCTGGCACAACGGAGGGCGCACAATCGGGCGGCGAGCGCCTGGTCGTCTCGCCTCTCGCGGCGCGCATGGCCGCCGAAGCAGGGATTAACCTGCGGTCTCTGAGCGGGAGCGGCCCGGGCGGGCGCATCATCAAGCGCGACATTGAAGCGGCGATCAGTTCCGGCAAGCAGGGTGCGACGGAAGAGGGTGAAGCGCCTGCCGCTGCGGCGGCTGCTCCGCCACAGCGTCACCTGCGCGCCGTGGAGGCTGGCGCGCAGAGAGCCCAGCAGCCTTCTATGGAAGGCCCGCCGCCCTATCGCGACGAGCAGACGAGCGTCATGCGCCAGACCATCGCGCGCCGTCTTGTGACCTCCATCGGCCCCGTGCCCCATTTCTTTCTCACGACTGAGATCGAGATGGACAAGGCCGCCGAGATACGTCGTTCGATCAATGAGATCGACCCTGAGCTTAAAGTCAGCATCAACGATCTGATCATCAAGGTGGCCGCCGTCTCGCTGATACAGCACCCGCAGGTCAACGCTTCATTCCAGGACAAGGCGGTTCGCTACTACGAGCGCGCGGACATAGGCGTCGCGGTGGCCATCGAAGACGGATTAATCACGCCGGTCGTGCGTGGGGCCGAGCGCAAGTCGATCGGTGAAATCGCTTCCGAGGTGCGCCACCTGGCCGAGCGCGCGCGCTCGCGCAAGCTCATGCCTGAAGAATACACCGGCGCGACCTTCTCCATCAGCAACCTTGGCATGATGGGCATAGACGAGTTTACAGCCGTCATCAATCCGCCCGAGGCAGCTATCCTCGCCGTCGGTGCGATGACGCCCAAGCCTGTCGTGCGCGATGGTGAAATCGTCATTCGTCAGATCATGCGCGTGACGATGTCCTGCGATCACCGCGTCATAGACGGTGCGACGGGCGCGCGCTTTCTACAGACCTTCAAAAAGATTCTTGAGAACCCGCTTCTCCTCATCGCGTGAATGATTCACGGAGGGCTATGAGTAGAGCGGAGGGTGCAGAGCGGAGCGGCGGGGCTCTGCCTCATTTCGCATTGATTACTGTTCAGTTGTTGTTCGGCTCCTGGCCGATCGTGGCCAAGATCGCTTTGCGCGCGCTGCCGAGCACGGGCCTGGTCGCGTTTCGCGTGAGCGGTGCGACGCTCGCTTTCGTCATCTTGCAGCGAGTGCTCGGACGCTCTCCGGCGATACGCAGAAAAGATTACGCGCGGCTCGCGCTCTATAGCCTGCTCGGCGTTGTCCTCAACCAACTGCTCTTCGTCAAGGGGCTTTCGCTCACCTCTTCGGTCGTCAACGCCACGCTGCTGAGCACGACCATTCCCGTCTTCACTTTGCTCGTCAGCATGACGCTCGGCTACGACCGTCTATCCTTCCGCAAAGCCTTCGGTATAATCCTCGCCGCGTGCGGCGTGATTTACCTGATCGATCCCATGCGCGCCGATTTTTCCAACAGCAACACGGTCGGTAATATTCTGCTGGTCGCCAATTCCCTCTTCTACGGCGCATACATAGCCATCTCAAAAGATATGCTGAAGCGCTACGGCGCGCTGACGATGCTGACGTGGGTCTTCGTCTTCGGCAGCATTCTGACAGTCCCTTTGGGCTTTTACAGTCTCTCGGGCGCGTCGCTGGAAACGGCTGGCGCGGGCGTGTGGCTCGCCGTCGTCTACATCATCCTTGCGCCTACCGTCGGCGCGTACTACCTGAACGCATGGGCGCTGGCGCGTGTGCCTCCGAGCACGGTCGCGGTTTACATTTACCTGCAACCGCTGATCGCCTTCGCGCTGGCTCCGCTGATCCTGGGCGAGAGTTGGAGCCCTCGCACGTGGGTCGCATCCCTGCTGATCTTCGCGGGGGTCGCCAGTGTGACGTGGCGCGTGCGCGAGCCCTTCATCGAAGAGGTCGCAGAGCATCCTGACGCGCTCGGGCATTGAACCCGCAGGGATATTGGTTGATAATTCCCACACATGACGGCAACGACAGCGGCAACGGCAAAGGGCATTTCTCACGCCGAGAGGGAGGAAGCGGCCAAGAGTCAGGCGGCGCGGCTCTCGATGCTGGCTGCCGCTTTTCTCATCCTGCTGAAAACTGCGACGGGGCTACTCACGGGCTCGATCAGCGTCTGGGCTTCGCTGCTCGACTCGGCGATGGACATCTTCGCCTCGACGATCAACTTTATCGCCGTCCGCGCCGCCTCACGTCCCGCCGATGAAGATCACGCCTACGGTCACGGCAAAGCCGAATCGCTCGCCGGGCTCTTTCAAGCGCTGGTCATCGCCGCTTCGGGCGCGTTTCTCATCTGGGAAGCGATACACAGGCTCGCTTATCCGCGTCCAACCAGCTCCGAATGGATCGGAATCATGACGATGCTCGTCGCCATCGCGGTCAGCGTTGCCCTCGTCCGCAAGCTGCGGCGCGTGGCACGCGAGACGGAATCGCTCGCGCTGCGCTCCGACGCCACGCATTATGCCTCAGACATCTTTACCAACTCCGGCGCGCTCCTGGCCTTGCTGATTATCATCACGACCGGCTGGCAGATGGCCGACCCGCTGCTCTCCCTCATGATCGCCGTCTACATACTCTGGTCTGCGATCAGCGTCGGGCGCGAGTCGCTGGACGTTCTGATGGATCGTCGCTTGCCCGCAGATATAGACGAGCGCATCGCCGAGATCGTCCATCGTTATCAGGATCGCGGCGTGCTCGGCTTTCACGACCTGCGCACGCGTCGTTCCGGCTCGCAAAAATTCATAGACCTTCATCTGGAAGTCGAGCGCGACCAGCGCCTGCAAGAAGCACACGACGTTACGGTGCAGGTGTTGCGCGCTATCGAAGCCGAGATACCGCGCTCGCGCGTACACATCCACACCGACCCCGGTTGAAAGTGCGTACAGCATCGCATAGCATCGCCTTGATCTGTGGCCAGACAGATAGGAGACACTTGCACAGATGTCGAACGGACTAACTCCTGAGAATTACGTTGATGTTTTCCAGCAGCTTGAAGCCGCGCAAGCGCGGTACGTCGTGATCGGAGGCGCGGCGGTCGTCCTGCACGGCCACGTACGCCCCATCGCCGATCTGGATATCGTCGTCGATCCCGCGCCGGACGAAACCCTGCGAGCAATGAATGTGCTGACCGCCTGCGGCTTCGCGCCGTCCATTCCACTGCCGATGAGCATGATGACCGTGCAGCGGCTCTTCGACTATGCGGCCAGGGAGATTGATGTCTTCGTCCGCTATCACATCCCCTTCGAGGAGCTTTGGTCAGACTCCGAGCGCGTAAGCTGCGGCGACGGGCTTGTACGCATCGTCTCGCTCAATCATCTGATATGGCGAAGACATCCCAACACCAACCCGCAGCGCATTCATGACAGCGAAATGCTGCAAGAGTTCGCAAAGCTTCGAGACCAAATCAGAGACGCCCCCAAAGACAGCGCCGTAGAGATTGACTCCGAATAATTAACTCCCAATATCAGTCCAATCGGAGCGGTTCCCAATCGAGTGGGACAAAAGGTCAGTGCAGCCTGCTTAGAGGATGTCTGAAAAGCCCCTGCAAGGGGCGCAAGAATGTAGCCCACGGCGCGAGCCGTGGGTCATTCGTAGCCAAACATAGTTGAGCCCCGGAGGGGCGTAAGATTCTCAACTCGCATTTCTTACGCCCCTCCGGGGCTCTATCTATATTGGCTGTTCTATTCCCATGACTTACGTCATGGGCTACATT
>DATDFK010000019.1:0-28349 GCA_036522655.1 Pyrinomonadaceae bacterium
TTCCGTATTGTTCAATCCATTGTAGCGACTGGCAAACTCTGTCCGCGTCACAAGCTCGTTGACCAAGTCCTGCTTGTTCAACTCCAGTTGTTCAGCCGTCAGGAATCCGCTCACCAACGCCAGGTCTCCGATCTCTTCATATCGCAGGATGCGACCCAATCCTGTGCGATAAAGACGCAGGACGAAGAACTGTCGGTCGAAGAACTCGCCGGAGCGCAGGAAGCCGTCGCCCGCGACAGTGACTCGATCACAGGGCGGCGGCGGTTGTCCTGGCAGACCACAGAGATTGATACGATCAGTCCAGCCGTTCCATCCTGCGGGGTCTGGCTCGCGGCTCAATAAGTCCACGTAAAGCTGGCGAACGAAGAAGCGAGTGTTGTCGATGGGGTTGGGGAGACCGAAGGTATCGTTGTCGGTGATGGTGACGGAGGCGGTGCTGTTCTCGCCGAGAGTCGCGCCGACGGGATTGCTCAGGGAGAGGGAGAAGGCTTCCGCAGGCTCGACGTAGACATCATCGGTGAAGCTGAGGGTGAACTGTTTAGTGGTTTCACCGGCGGCGAATCTGAGCGTGCCGACGGCGATGTGATAATCGCACTTTCTGGAAGCGAAGATGGTGGCCTGACCGGGAGTGTAGGGGTCACACTTGAAGTTGGCATCGGTCGGGTCTGAGGTCGCGTATTTGACTGATGCAGGATTAAAGGTGTCGCCGCTGCGGATGACGGTGATGTTAAGGGAGCCTGCGCCTTCGGCCACGGTGTAACTTGATTGTGCGAAGTGCAGGGTCGTCAACGGGGCTGGCAGCGGGTCGGTGGCGAAGTAGCGCGCGACCGCGAACGTGAACTTTGTGCCGTTGTAGCCCGCTCCGGCAACTACTATTGTGCCGTCGGATTGCAGGATTACGCCACGCGCTCCCGAGCCGTGTGTCAGGTCTCCCATCGAGGTCAGCACGCGCCCGTCGCCGTCAAACGTCGTGTCGAGCGAGCCGTCCGCGTTGTAGCGCGCGAGCGCGACGGTCGAGGCCGGTTGCCCCGGAGGCTCGAAGCCGGGCCCCGCGCTGCCCGCAGCGATGATCTTGCCGTCGGGCTGAATGACGATGCCCGTTGCCACAGCCTCCCTGTTCTCAAATTCCGTGACCACGCGCCCGTCGCCGTCAAACGTCGTGTCGAGCGAGCCATCCGTGTTGTAGCGCACGAGCGCGAAGAACTTGCTCGTCAATGTGCCGGCGGCGACGATTTTGCCGTCTGTCTGAATGGCAACGGCGTAGGCAAAGTCGCAGAAGGATTTGCCGAGGTCTGTCTGCACTTTTCCGCCAGTGCCGAAGGTGGCATCGAGCGAGCCATCCGTGTTGTAGCGCGCGACGGCGAAATCACATGCGCCTTCGCCGACGACCACGATCTTGCCGTCCGCCTGAATAGTGACGGCATAGGCAGTGCCGCTATTGTTGAAAGAGGTTCGCACCTTGCCATTCGTGCCGAAGGTATTGTCGAGCGAGCCATCCGCGTTGTAGCGCACGAGGCCGAAGAAAGCGATGTCCGGGGCGAACTCCGTGGACGTGTATCCGGCGACGACTATCTTCTGATCGGGCTGGATAGCGACGCCATAGGCTATGTCCGTCGCGCCGTAAAGGTCTGTCACGACCTTGCCGTCGCCGTCGAAACTCGTGTCGAGCGAGCCGTCGGCGTTATAGCGCACGAGCGCAAAGTTGATCTTCTGCCTGTCGACCGTCGAGCCGCTCGTCTCGTTGGTCGACCCGGCCGCGACGATCTTGCCGTCGGCCTGTACGGCGATGGCATTGGCTGCATCGCCCAGGTTGATGTCGGTCGTCACGCGTCCTCCGCTGCCGAAGGTCGTATCGAGCGAACCATCCGTGTTGAGCTTGGCGAGCGCGAAATCCGTCTGCCCCGTAGTCGAGCCGGCATAGCCTGCGATGTAGAGCTTGTTGCCGGGCGCGCGTGCCAGCGCGCGTGCGCCGCTCGCGGGAATGAAATCCACAAAACTCTTACCACCCGTGCCGAACGTGGGGTCTAGAGTGCCGGGCGGGCCGGGCGAAGGCGTCGGCTGTGGTGTCGGGGAAGGCGTCGGCGTCGGTGTGGGTGACGGAGTTGGCGAGGGTGACGGCGATGGTGACGGCGAAGGCGTTGGGGTCGGCGTCGTGTTATCTACGTTGTAGCGCGTGACGCCGAAGACCGCCTTGGTTCCGTTGTAGGCACGCCCCGCCGCGACGATCCGCCCGTCCGGCTGAATGACGATGCCTTTGGCTCTCTGAGAGTTGATAGTACCGGAGGACATGTCGGTCGTCGCCCGCCCGCCGCTGCCGAAATTTTGGTCGAGCAGGCCGTCCGGTTGATAGCGCGCCAGCGTCCAGGAGAGCGTAGAGCTTCCGGCGGCGACGATGCGACCGTCGGGCTGTATGGCGACCGCTTCCGCCTGATCAAAACCGCCGAAGTCAGTGGTCAGGAACCCGTCGAGGCCGAAGCCTGTGTCGGGCGAGCCGTCGGCGTTGTAACGCAAGAGCAGGTAGTTGCCACCGCCCTGATCACCGGCGGCGACGATCTTCCCGTCCGATTGCACGGCGACGGCCCTCATATCGCCGCTCGGGGAAGTGTTTCTAATCGCACGGCCTCCGCTGCCGAAGGTCGTATCGAGCGAGCCGTCCGTGTTGTAACGCGCCACGACGGCCTGGGGTCTACCCGCCACCACAATCTTCTGATCCGCCTGGAGGGCGATGGCGTAGGCGACATCTCCGACCGTGCTGCTACGCACTACGCCGCCCGTGCCGAATGAGGTGTCGAGCGAGCCATCGGTGTTGTAGCGTACGAGCGCGACGGCGTTGCTGCCCGCGCTATCGCTGATGTAGCCCGCCGCCACGAGCTTCTGATCTGCCTGAATAACCAGACCCATCGCGCCGGAGTGAAATCCGAAGCCGGTTCTCACTTTGCCGCCCGTGCCGAATGAGGTGTCGAGCGAGCCGTCCGCGTTATAGCGCGCGAGCGCAAACTCAGTCTTTCCTCCACCAGAATAGTCGTTAGCTAATCCGGCGGCGACGATTTTGCCGTCCGATTGCAAGGCAACGTCGAAGGCCCTGTCGCTGAAACTGATGTCTGTCGAGACGCGCCCGCCAGTGCCGAACGTGGTGTCGAGCGAGCCGTCCGTGTTGAGCCGCGCCAGCGCGAAGTTCGTCGTCTCGTCGTAGTTGAAACGTACGTCCTTGCCTTCATCCCCGGCGACGATGATCTTGCCGTCGGGCTGAAGCGCGACGGCGTTCGCCGTGCTTTCGAGGCTGAAATCAACGAAGACTCTGCCGCCCGTGCCGAACGTGGTGTCAAGGTCGCCGGAATTCGCGCTGAGCGAACTGGGCGGATTGACGAAGACGAGCAGCGCCAGCGGCAAAAGCAGCGCGATCAGATTGCGTCGTCGCAGGAGCGTCCTGAGAGATTGCGAGCGGGAAGGGGAATGCATGATCTGGCCTCGATGGAAAGCTTAATCCGAAAACTACCTCAAATCAAACGCGATCAGCGACGGGCAGGAATCGATCTGCGCCGGGCCTTAAAGCATGCGAGCATGGGGAGCAAAGCAGGCAGCGATGAAGGCGATGCCACAGGTCGGTCGGGGAGTTAATAAGTTGTCAGGCGCGGCCTGAAGACGAGACGATGAAATCAGTTTGACGCGGCGAAGGTCGTCTTGGCCGAACCGGCTTCGGCTTCCTTCACTTTAGAATCAACTTCATAGATGCGCTTCGGTGGAGATTTCAAGTCCCAGACAATCCCGAGCCAGCTTAATAGACGCAGCACGTAATGTGCAACGTCTATCTCCCACCAGTAAAATCCCTGCCGCTCGGATGATGGAAAATAGTGATGATTATTATGCCAGCCTTCGCCGAGGGTGATCAGCGCGACGAAAGCGCTGTTACGGCTACCGTCGCCCGTCTCAAAACGACGACGCCCAATCATGTGAGCCAGGGAGTTGACCGTGAACGTGCCGTGATAGAGCACGACCGTACTGATGAAGAATCCCCAGACCAGCATTTGAAAACCCGTCGTGCCAAGGCCGCTGAAGTAATGTTCCAGCATCGCGCCCAGCGCCCAGACGGAGATCGCCAGCGTGATCGGAGGCAGCAGGTAAAATCTGTTGATGAACCGTAGCTCGGGATACTTCGCCAGGTCTGGAACCATCTTGTGTTTCGTCTCATGAAAGCCGGGAGATAAGAGCCATCCCATGTGCGACCACCAGAACCCCTGCGTCAGCGGCGAGTGCACGTCGTTGTCCGTGTCCGAGTATTTATGATGATGGCGGTGATGAGAGGCCCACCACAGCGGGCCCTGCTGAGCGGCGGACGCCCCGAGCCAGGCAAGCACAAACTGGAAGACGCGACTGGTTTTATAGCTCCCGTGCGAAAAGTAGCGATGATAACCGGCCGTGATGCCGAACATGCGTATGATGTAAAGGGCTATGCAGGTGAAGAGCGCGACCGGGCTCACTCCCGACCAGATCGCCAGCAAACAGGCGGCATGCATCAGGAGAAAACCGGGGCTTTCGAGAACGTCAATTTTTTTCTTCATCAGAGGATATACAAACACTCGCGGATTACCGAAACATGTGCTCCCTGACTTTAGCCTATAACCGGGCACAATGGCGAGCGTAAATATTTCATTAGCAGATTAAGGCCCGGCTGCGATAGTGTTTCAAGAGGGATGGAAATATCTGTCTGAGGAGTGGCGAGAGATGCAAGCGGGTAAAGCGCGTTCCGGCCTGTCGATCAGTTTTAGCTGCGGCGTTCTGTTGATAATGACGGCGACGATCTGCGTGAGCGCCGTCAATGGCGTGAACAATACAGGGCGGTTTGCCCTGCTACAGGCGAAGGGAAAGCGCGACACCGCCGCCGCCGCAAAGCGAACCTCAGCGCGTGAGGCGCGCACGCAACGCAGGGGGCAGAGGCTCAGGGCCCCGGACGTTATTTATTACGCGACGCCGACCGATACCGTCAATGAAATGCTGCGCCTCGCAGACATCAAGCCGGGGGATGTGCTCTACGATCTGGGGAGCGGCGACGGCAGGATTCCGATCACCGCCGCGCAGCGATACAACATCCGCGCCGTCGGGATAGACATTAACCCGAAGCTGGTCTGGGTGTCGGAAGAGCGCGCGCGCGGCGCAGGGGTCGCAGACCGCGTGCGCTTCATCAACGCCGATATGTTCCGCGCAGACATCAGCGAAGCCACGATCGTCACGCTCTACCTCTCAAAAAAACTGAACCTCCTCTTACGCCCGCGACTCTTACGCGACCTGCGGCCCGGCACGCGCATCATCTCACACGATTTCGACATGGGCGATTGGAAGCCGGAGCAAAAGGTCAGGGTTCCCTGGTACAACGGCTATCGCACGCTCTACCTCTGGACTATCCCGCGTTAGTTTTCTCCTTCTCAGCATGCAAAAGCCTTGATTAGAAGCATATCAGCATATACATTATCAATGTCTATTGATGGAGGTTGATATGCTTGAATCTGAAATCAATTTAACGGAGAAAGAACGTGATGCGCTTGACGAAATCTCTCAGCGGACTGGTAAGTCGCAATCCGAGCTAGTTCGTGAAGCAATAGATCATCTAATCGCAGAGTTTCAAACAGAGGATCGCCGCTCATTAATGCAAAGGGCAAGAGGTATATGGAAAGATCGGCAGGATTTACCTGCGTTCGGAGAACTGCGCCGTGAATGGGACAGAATCTAATCACAGATAATCTATATGGCTGAGAGGCTACTAATAGATACAGATGTACTGATTGATTATCTGCGTGGCCGGGCGGAGGCTGTTTCATACTTGGAGAGCCTTATCGAGCCGCTTTTAATTTCCGCCATAACAGTCGCGGAGCTGTATGCTGGTGTTCGGGAAGGAGCGGAACGGACAGCCTTAGATGAGTTCATCCTCGCATTTGAAATAGTTCCGGTTGGTAAAGAGATTGCAAGCAAGGGCGGGCTCTATCGCCGCGATTACGGAAAGAGCCATAGTACCGGATTAGCGGATGCTGTCATCGCCGCTACTGCTGATATTCGCCAAGCAGATTTGGTGACATTGAACAAGAAACACTTTCCGATGCTTGCCAGTGTAATTGTCCCTTACCAAAAAATATAAGGGGCGGCGCAACCTAACAACTCATTCAACCCGCCGCCTCGACAGCATGCTTTTCAAGATGTTTCCCCTTGCTGTGAATTGCATGCCTGCGCTCGTCGCGCCATGTTAATTCCGCCGTTCGGCGCGAAGGAAGATTGGTAGGGCACGCCTCACAGTAGATGCTCCGGCGTGCCCTTTCTAATACTACTACTGCTGCCGGGCAGCGTCGCTGTTATATTTCTGAATAACGTCCTGATACTTCTGAGCGATGAGCAACGTGCGCTGGATGTCCTCATCTTCCAAGGTCGGATAGCGCTGGTAGGTTTTGGCGATCGCTGCCGTCAACAGGCTGCCCGCGTCCCTGTAGCGCTGGGACTCGACCGCCAGCGCCATGTCCCGAATCGCCTGGGCCAGCAGAGCGATGGTGAAATTCTTGCTCACCTCGTTGTCTTTGAGCATGTCGACGGGCGGCCCTTCCGTCACGGTCAGGAAAGACTGCTGCGTCTTCGTGACCTGCCGTTTCTGGTCGCGGTCGTAATAGGTAAAGCGGACGTTGACGGGCAGGCGTGAGCCGTGGTCATTCCTGCGCGTGACTCTGAAACGAAGCAGGACGACTTGAGTCAGCCCGTTGTTCATGTCGTCGAGCTTGATGGTCATCCCGCGCTCGCGTAACTGCGGCTCATAGCCATAGAGCTGGGCCAGCTCAAGACCCGAATCGTAGTCGATGTCCACGCGCGGCTCGCTCGCAACCGGAGAGATCAGGCTTTGAAGCTCCTTGATGAAAACCTTGTCTATGTCCTGTCCGTCGGCGACGAAATGAAAGAGGCCGCGACCGCTCTTGGCCAGTTGGCGCAGCAAGTCCTTATTCAAGTTCAGGCCGACGCCGATGGTCGAGAGGTCAACGCCTTTATCGTTAAAGGCCAGGGACTCGCGCGTGATCTGTCCGGGGTCGGTGACGCCCTGATTGGCAATCCCGTCGGTCAGAAGCACGACTCGATTGGTCGCGTCCGTCCGGTAATTTTTGAGAGCCTCCCTGTATCCGAGCATCAGCCCGGCATGAAGATTGGTCGAGCTGCCGGGCTCAATGCTTCTGATCTCGCGCTTGACGGCCTCGCGGTCGGTCATGGTGCGCGCCGGTAAAAGCACCTGCGCTTCCGAATCGAAGACGATGATCGAGAGCACGTCAGTGTCGCGGAGTCTTGAGACCAATTCCAGAAGGGACTCTTTTACCCTGGACATTTTATCCGCTTCGGCCATAGACCCGCTCTTGTCTATCACAAGCGCCAGATTCAGGGGGCGCAACTGCTGGCGGTCGTTGACGAGAGCCGTGCTGAACCCGACCTGTAGCACCGCTTCGGGCTGCGGCCCGTTGGCTTGATCATTTCCCCAGCGCACGTCCAGCGCCACGGCCTCTCCAGCCCTGGGGCGTCCGATCTGGTGGCGGTGATAGTTGACGAACTCTTCGACGGCGATCTCACGCGATGAGGGTATCAATCCCATCCCGGACATGTAGCGTGTGCGTGCGGCGGCAGCAGTGGATGTCCCCTCCTGCGCGAGGGCGTTGGCGTTTAGACCGCAAAGGAGAAGGACGAGCGCGAGGAAAACTTTAAAGGTAGCAACCGGAACTCTGTCAGCTGATCTTGGCATAAAGAACCTCCGAAAGCATGGGTGGGCCTACTCCATCTCATGGGGAGACACCGTCCGGCGGCTCATCACCGGCGAGGATTTAGATTTTCATGCCGCCACGATTACACAGATGTCAGTTATCCAACCGAAGATGCCAGCACGTCGCTCTACTGACGAGAAAAAGCGCGAGACCCGAACAGAGATGACTGTTCATTGTGCGGACGGGGAGGCGTCCTGATTTTGCGGGCGCAGGGAGCAACCGGCGAAACGATAGCCGACGCCGATCACGGTTTCGATGCAGTCGCCGCACGCGCCGAGCTTTTGTCTGAGGCGACGGATATGCACATCCAGCGTGCGCACGTCGCCGTAGTATCCGTGCCCCCATACGTCGTCCAGAAGTCGCTGGCGCGTCGCCACTCGTCCGGCGCTGCGGGCCAGGGTCGTGAGCAGCAAAAATTCCTTGCGCGTTAACCTGATCGTTGAGCCTTCACAGGTGACCTGCATGTTTGAATAATCGATCTTGAGCAGATCGTCTTCGTAAACGGTGGCCGCCTGCTCGTCCACGCGGCGCAGCACGGCGCGCACTCTGGCCATCAACTCGCGCACCGAAAAAGGCTTCGTCATGTAATCGTCCGCGCCCAAGTCCAGACCCGCCACGCGATCGGCCTCCGAGGTGCGCGCCGTCAGCATAATGATCGGCGTGCGGCGGGTCTTCGGCTCGCGGCGCAGTCGGCGGCAAATTTCCGTCCCGCTCATCCCGGGCAGCATCAAGTCCAGGATGACGACCGCCGGAGGGCCTTCGGGCGCGAGCGCGGCGACGAGGCCCTTCTCTCCGGTCTCGGCGACGAGCGCCTTCAACCCCTCGCGCTCAAGGTTGTAACGCAGGTTCTCCGCGATGTCCGGGTCGTCTTCGATGATGAGTACGGGTCTGGGCATGCTTCCCTCTAAAAGATTCTCGAACGTCCAGACCTCAGTTCGTATGTTTGATGATGGCGGCCTCGGCCATGTAAACGGTCAGCTCGCAGATGTCCGTGACGTAGTCGGCGATGCGCTCTATGTGTTTGGCGACGAACAGTAGGCGAGCGGCGCGCGTCGTGGTCGTCGGGTCTGTGACCATCAGGTTGATGAGATCGTGAAAGATGCGATCGTAGAGATCGTCTATCTGGTCGTCGCGCTGGATGACGGCGCGCGCCGCCCTGGCATCGCCGGAAGTGAAAGCATCGAGCGCGGCGCGCAGCATGCTCGCGGCGTGTTCGGCCATGCCCGGCAGGTCGATGAAGGGCTGAAACTGCGGCTCGTCGTTGAGGTCTATGGCGACGCGTGCGATGTTGCAGGCGTGGTCGGCGATGCGTTCGAGGATGGGCGTGATCTTGACCACGGAGATGACGAAGCGCAGGTCACGCGCGGCAGGCTGCCGCAGCGCAATCGTATCTATGCAGAGCCCGTCGATCTCGACTTCGAGCCGGTCTATCGCATCGTCCTCAAGGAGCACTTCACGGGCGGTTTGTGAGTCGCGCTCGACGAGCGCGTACATGGCGCGCGCGAGCGCCGTCTCCGTCTCACCTCCCAGGAGCAGCACGCGGTCGCGCAAGGCGTCCAGCTCACGGTCGAGTCTTCGATGATATTCCAACAGTCTGACTCCTTTCCCCTCTTGATACGCTCCCGCACTCGTAAAGCCTTGCGTTGCGAGTGCGGCCACGCTCAGCCGAAACGCCCTGTGATGTAATCTTCGGTCAGCTTTTCGCGGGGAGCGGTAAATACTTTCTCGGTCTTGTTGATCTCGATGAGCTTGCCGAGCCAGAAGAAGGCCGTCTCGTCGGAGACGCGTGCGGCCTGCTGCATGTTATGCGTGACGATGACGATCGTGTATTGCTTCTTCAACTCGACGATCAGCTCTTCGATCTTTTGTGTCGCCATCGGGTCGAGGGCCGATGCCGGTTCATCCATCAAGACGACTTCGGGACGGATGGCAAGCGCGCGGGCGATGCAGAGGCGTTGCTGCTGGCCGCCGGAGAGGCCCAGCGCCGAGGTCTTCAAACGATCTTTGACCTCATTCCACAGCGCGGCATCCCTGAGCGCCTCTTCGACGCGGTCTTCCAACTCGTCGCGGTTGGCCGTCAGGCGATTGATGCGCAGCCCGTAGGCCACGTTGTCGAAGATGGATTTCGGAAACGGGTTCGATTTCTGAAAGACCATCCCGACACGTCTTCGCAGGCTCACGACATCCGTGTCGGGCGCGTAGATGTCCTCGCCGTCGAGCATCACCTGACCGGCGGCGCGCGTGCCCGGGATCGTGTCGTTCATCCGATTCAAGGTGCGCAGAAAGGTTGACTTGCCGCAGCCGGACGGGCCGATGAAGGCCATCACGACCCGCTCCGGGATGTCGAGCGAGATGTTGGAGAGCGCCTGCGTGTGGCCGTAGAAAAAGTTGAGACCGCGCACAGTGATCTTGGTCGGGGCGGCTTGCGGGCCCGCATGCTCAATCACGCGCTCGCTCGCAGAAGATGCGGGCACGAGCGGCCTCGGCGCTATTGTAGGAGTAGACATACGTGCCTCTAAAATCTCTGACGCGTAAAAAATCTGACTGTCATATTGATGAGCAGAATGAGAGTCATCAAAACGAGCGTCGCGGCCCAGGCTTGCGCGTGCCATTCGTCGTAGGGCGAGATGGCGTAGTTATAAATCTGCACGGTCAGGGACGCGATCGGCTGGTCTAGTTGAAAATTGAAGAAGCGGCTGCCGAAGGCCGTAAACAGTAGCGGCGCGGTTTCGCCGGAGACGCGCGCGACGGCGAGCATCGCGCCCGTCGCGATGCCTGACGCGGCCGCCGGAAGCACTACGCCGAGCGTCACCTTCCACTGCGGCGCGCCGAGCGCGAGCGCGCCTTCACGCAAAGAAGTCGGAACCAGTCTGATCATCTCTTCGGTCGTGCGCGTGACGATCGGAATCATAATCAGCGCCAGCGAGATGGCCCCGGCGAAAGCGGAAAACTGCTTCATCGGGAGCACGATCAGCGTGTAGATGAAGACGCCGACGACGATCGAGGGCACGCCCGTCAGCGTGTCCGCGACGAAACGCACGGCGCTGGCGAAGCGTCCTTCGCCGAACTCCGCAAGGTAAATGCCGGTGGCGATACCGAAGGGCAGGCCGATCAGGGAGGCGAGCGCGAGCAGCAGCAGCGTACCCGTGATCGCATTGCCGATGCCGCCGCCTTCGCCGACGGGCCTCGGCGTATCGATCAGAAATTGCACATTGATGGAGGAGAGCCCGCGCCAGGCTATGTAGCCGAGAATGAGTATCAGGATCGAGACGGCGAAGAAAGCGCAGGCCGCCGTCAGGCCGGTCATGACGGCGTTCGTCGCGCGGCGCAGGTTGGGTCTGGAAGCTCTCATCATCCGGCCCTCGCCATCCCGCTCGTCCCGCGCGTGACGCTCCAGACCAGCAGCTTGGCCGCGCCGTTGACGATGAAAGTGACGAGGAAGAGAATCAACCCGATCTCGACGAGCGCGCTCAGGTAAAGCTCGTCGGTCGCTTCCGTGAACTCGTTGGCGATGACGGAGGCGATGGTGTAAGAGGGTGCGAAGAGCGAAGCGCTGATCTGCGGGCGATTGCCGATCACCATCGTGACCGCCATCGTCTCGCCGATGGCCCGCCCCAATCCGAGAATGATCGCACCCGCGATGCCCGGCGCGCCGTTAGCCAGCACTACTCTCGTCGTCTCCCATTTGGTCGCCCCCAAGGCCAGCGCCGCCTCGCGCTGCGAGACGGGCACGGCGGCGAGCACGTCTCGCACGACCGCAGAGATGATCGGCGTAATCATGATGGCGAGAATAATGCCGCCCGTCAGCAGACCTATGCCCGTGATCGGCCCCTGAAAAAGTGGGAGCCAGCCGAACCATCGCGCAAGCAAAGGCTCGACGTGCTCACGCAGGAAAGGCGCGAGGACGAAGATTCCCCACAGGCCGTAGACGACGGAGGGAATGGCCGCCAGCAACTCGACCAGAAAGGCTACGGGGCGCGCGAGCTGGCGCGGGGCTTGCTCGACCAGAAAGACCGCGACGCCCAGCGATAAAGGAACAGCGATGAGGAGCGCGATCAGCGAAGAGATGATCGTCCCGTAAATAAAGGGCAGCGCGCCGAAGTCGCCGCGCACGGGATTCCATGCACTGCCGGTCAAAAATCCGAAGCCGAACTTGCGCAGCGAGAGCATCGAGTTCGAGGCGATCTCGAAGATCATCGCGGTCACGATGAGCAGCAGCACGAGAGCCGCGAAAAAGAGCGCGCCGCGAAATATCGCATCGCCGGTATTGCCGGTCGGAGCAAGCGCACGCCGCCAGTTCCAGACGCGCGCACTCGCCCCGTATTCGGAAGCGGGAGACGGCAGCGCTGGCTGTGGATTTGCCATAATCAAAACGAATGATTACTGCGCGCGCAGTGGCTTGCCGCCGGAGGTGATCGCGTTGAGCTTCGCTTCGGCGCGCTTGACTATATCTTCGGGGAGCGGCGCATACTGCAAATCGCGCGCAAACTTCTCGCCGTCGTGGATGCCCCACCAGAGAAAATCAACCAGCGCTTTGCCCTTGACGGCGTCCTTCTGATCTTTGTAGGCCAGGATGTATGTGTAGCTCGCAATCGGATAAGCGCCGGCACCCGCCGCATCGGTGATCGAAACGCGCAGATCGTCCGGCGTATTTGCGGCTGAACCGGCTGCGGCGGCTGTCACAGCATCGATCGTCGGCTCGACAAACGTGCCCGAACTGTTTTTGATCTGCGCGGCGGGGAGCTTGTTCTGCACGGCGTAGGCCAGCTCGACGTAGCCGATGGTGTTCGGTTGCTGCTTGATCTGTCCCGTCACACCCTCGTTGCCCTTTCCGCCCTGACCCGTGGGCCATTGCGGAGACTTGTCCGCGCCGACCTTCTCTTTCCATTCGGGGCTCACCTTCGACAGGTAATCCGTAAAGACGAAAGATGTACCGCTCCCGTCGGCGCGATGGACGACGGCGATGTCAGCCGCAGGGAGCATCACGCCCGGATTGTCCTGCCTGATGCGCTGGTCGTCCCACTTCTTTATCTTGCCGAGAAAAATATCGGCCACCACGTCGGGCGAAAACTTCAAGGGCTGCGCGATATTCTGCAAGTTGTAGGTCAGCACGACTGCGCCGAGCACGGTCGGGATATGTAGAATCTCGCCGGGCGCTGCCTTCAAGTCGGCGTCCGTCATGGGCGCGTCGGAAGCGCCGAAATCGACGGTCTGCGCCTGAATCTGCTTGATGCCGCCGCCGGAGCCGATGGATTGATAATCTATGCGGACGCCCGCGTTGAGCTTGCCGTACTCGCTCAACCACTTTTGATAGAGCGGGTTCGGGAAGGTCGCGCCCGCGCCTTGCAGCGAGACTCTGCCGCCACCCGCGCCGCCCCCGCCATCGCCGCCCTGACAGGCCAGCATGAGCACAACAAACAATAAGACCGGACACGCCAGGACAAACGGGCGTACATTTTTCCAGAGACGCATGAGCTTTTCCTTACGGACAGAGATCGAGACCAGACCCTGTACAGAGTAGACCAGCGGTGTTACATGAACCTGAACGGCGTGTTACATCCATCTGAACTAAAAAGGGCAGTGACGAGTGACAAGCAGGAAGAAGTTCTTCTCTTTAGCTTGTCATTCGTCACTCGTTACTGCTCTTAAAAGTTGAAGCGGATGGCGAACTGAATCTGGCGGTTAGTGCCGAGGCCGACCGTGCGCTCGACGGTTTGCCGTAGGAGGCCGAATGTGCCGCCCGCCGCCGATTGTGTGTAGGGTTGTCCGGGCTGGGTTCCGGCACCAACCGAGTAAAGGCCAGTCGCCGTGTTGAGCGTGACGGTCGGAAGAGCCAGGTTCAGACGCGAGGCCGGGACATCGAAGTTCGTGAAGTTGAAGATATTGAAGAACTCCGCGCGGAACTCTATGTTCCTGCTCTCCGACATGCGGAAACGCTTGTTGAGGATAAAGTCCACCTGTTTGAAGTTGGGCCCACGCAGGCCGTTGCGCGGAACGTCGCCGAAGAGGCCGGGCCGGGGCGCGGCAAACGCCGCCGGGTTGAGGATACTCCGATCATTATTAAGGTAGGGGTCAACGCCCGGGATAAAGTCCGGCCGTCGAACATTGCGCGACGCGCCGCCGCCCGGCGTATTGACGACGGCGATGAAGCCCGGCGGAAGCGGGTTCGCCGCGTTAACGTTGCCCGGCAGTTGCGCGATGTACCCGTTGACGAGCGTCGTGCTTGCGCCGCCCGCTCCCGTCGGCACGACGCATCCCGTAGGATTGACGCATTGAATCACCACGTCCGGGCGGACGATGCCGACTTCGAGCGGAAGACCGCTGCGCGCGTTAATGATCGTGCCGAGCTCAAGGTTGCCGAAGATCATGTTGCCGATGCGGCCCATGTCCAGCGTCCTGCCCGAGCCGACCGGCAGCAGGTAAAGCGCGCTCAGGTTGAAGGTATGGCGGACATCGAAGTTGTTGTAGCTGCGATCATGATCGAAGGCGGCGAGAGAGCGTGCATTGTTGGCCGCCGTACGCGCTTCGTTTGAGCCGGCGGTATTGCCGACGGAGCGCCCGAAACTATATTGCGCGTTCAAGGCGAGGCCCGTATTGAAACGGCGCGCCAGCGAGACCTGCAAAGCGTTATAACTATCGCGCCCGCCGCTCGTCTTATAGTCAACCTCCGCGAAGGGATTCTGCACGCTGCTTGTGCCGGAGACGATAGAGAATTCGCGCACGGTGTTGACGGCGACGACCTGACCCGTGAAGGGGTCTGTGCGATTGATGACGCCGACGCCCGCAGGCAGCAGCGTCCCGTTGACGATCGAGGTCTGGCCGGGAAGAATCTGATTGCTGACGCTGCGCAGGAAAAGATTACGGCCCTGGCTGCCGACGTACCCGATGGTCGCCACCAGCTTGTAAGGCAACTCCTGTTGGATGGAGAAGCCGTACTGGTAAACCTTCTCGGGGATGGTGTACTCGGAGGCGTAAGCGCGCGGCTGGAATGAACGGTTAAGGGGATTGTTGACGAAGTTAGAGATGATCGCGGCGATGGCCGTGGTCTGATCCGGGTTGAAGGCGAGGAGCGGGCCGCTGGTCAAAGTAGAGCTGATGCGATCGGACTCGATCGGCTGAATCTGATCTTCAGTCTGTCCCGGCCCGTAGAAGATGCCGAAGCCTGCGCGCAGCAGCGTGCGCCCGCCGCCGAAAAAGCCGTCACCGGCAGGGCGCGGCGACCACGTCAGCGCGACGCGCGGGCCGAAATTTGTCTTGGAAGCTTTGAAGGCCGCCTCTGTCGGAGGGCGCAGGGTTCCGCGTTCGATGTCGAAAAGGATTTGTAAGTCGCGGGATTCACTGAGCGGCGTGTAGTATTCATAGCGCAACCCGTAATTCAAAGTCAGGTTCGGGCGAATCTTCCACTCGTCCTGCGCGTAGGCGATGTAGTATTCCTGCTCGGCTTTGCGCTGTCCCGTCGCGCCGTTGTTGAAGGGGCTGGGCGCGCTCAAGTCTCCGAGGTACTGAATGGACTGCGGCTGGTTCAGGAGAAAGCTCGTGATGTTGGGGAAGGTGTAGGTCGTGCCGCCCTGCCTGTCCGTGTAGAGACGAATCAGTCGCGCCTCCGCGCCGAACTTGTAATTGTGATCGCCCAGCGTCCAGTTCAGATTGTCGATGAATGACAGGGAGTAGGGCGTGTAGGGCTGGCCGCGCCCGTTCGTCGCAGAGTTGGCACGGACAAGACCGCCCGGCGATGCGACGCCAGCATTCGTCCCTTGGCCCGGCAGCGCGAAGCCCGCCACCGAGCCGGAGATGTTGATCGAAAGCTGCGAGAGGTCGATGCCGTTGACGACAGGCGCGACTCCGTTGACGCGCGTGTATGCTCCGTTGAAGCCGACCTTGAATTCGTTGAGCAGCGTCGGTCGCAGAATGGATTGAAACGCGAGGACGGCGTTCTGCGGATTGGCGACGAAGCGGATGTGGCGTCCCGTCACGCCTTCGGGCTGATCGTTGCGGCCCTGGTCGCGGAAGAAGCGGAAGTACATGGAGTGCATTGGGTTGAACCTGTGATCGAGGCGAAAGGCGACCGCCGTTTCGTCAACCTTCGTCGTCGATTGAAGCTGAACCGTATCGAAGAGGTCTGGGCCCACGCGCAAGACCGCGACGGACGGATCACGGAACGCCTCAATCAACGGCAGCGTGCCCGCATGACATGCGGCCGAGCCTGTGCCGACGGGCGGCGCGCAGATGCGTGATGCCTCGCCCGGCACGGTCTCGATCGAATTGATGCCCGCGCGCAGGCGATAGCCCTCGTAAGAGAAGAAGAAAAATGTCTTGTCCCTGATGATGGGCCCACCGACAGAGCCGCCGAACTGGTTGAGACGCAGCGGCGATTTCTTCCCGATGATGTTGTCGAAGAAGTTGGCGGCATCGAGCGCGTCGTTACGCAGGTACTCGAACAGAGTGCCGTGAAACTGGTTGCCGCCGGATTTCGTCACGACGTTGATCTGACCGCCGGTGCCCGTGCCGTACTCCGCCGGATAGTTGCTCGAATCGACGCGGAACTCCTGCACGTTTTCCAGAGAGGATTGCAGGCGAAAGGGCGAGGGGACTTCGCCGTTGAGATTGCCCGGGCTCGCGTCGATGATGGCCGAGCCCTCTATGCCGTCGTAACGAACGATGTTCTGCTCGACGGCGCGACCGGAAAAGCGTATGTCGCCGAACGTGCCCGAGCCGGTGTTGACCGCGCCGGGCGCTTGCAGATAGAGCTGCGAGAGCTGGCGTCCGTTGAGCGGCAAGCCCTCGACCTCGCGTTGATTGACGTTGACACCCATGCGCGCCGAGCTTGCATCCACCGAAGCATCCGCCGCCCCGGCATTGACATCGACCGAAGCGGCCACGCCCGTCGCTTGCAGCGTCATATCAACGTTCAACTCCTGTCCGACAGACACCTGAATGTTGTTGGCCGTGGCGGACAAGTTCTGGCCCGTCACCGTCAGGCTATAGTTTGAAGCCTTGAGCGCGGAGACGACGTAGGTTCCCGCCGCGTTCGAGACAGCCGTGCGCTCTTCGCCCGTGCGCTCATTTTTCACCACGACGTTTGCGCCCGGAACCAGAGCGCCGTTCACGTCCTTCACCGTGCCGGTGATGCGGCCCGTATCCGTTTGCGCCAGCGCCGCGATGGGAGCCAGCGACAATACCGCGAGCATGATGATTAAAGACAGCCCGTAAGGGAGCCGCTTCTGTTGCCGCCTGTTCATAAAGCCTCCTGTGGATTCAAGTGTGTTGCAAAGGGCTTGAAGGGGACTGAAGCGTGCCCCGCCCGAAAGGTAAGAGCCACAAAATCGGATGTTGACGAGTTGTTTCACTCTTCGCGTGTTAGAAAATGTGCGTCAGGTGTGTTGCGTATCAAAGACCATAAATGTAGCGCGGGGAAGTTACATAAAAACAAATTGCGGATTAAATGTTCGTTAACTGTAGAACTGAGCCGATGAGGCGTTGGTTTGCCTGCGACAAATTTACGGCGCGGGAAAAAACAGAAGGTTCACAAAAACAGAAGGCTCACACGCTCAGAGCGTGTGAGCCTTCTACCATATGTTTCACGGCTCGCAGCCTATCTTCGTTTAATAATACTGCGTCGGCGCGGCTGCACGGGCGTCCTTATCTGTAGCAGCCTCTTGTGTCTCGACTCGATGATCGCACTCAACGTCTGATGACTTAATCCGAGCAGACGCGCCGCGTGCGTAACCCTCCCGTGGGCATCTTTCAAAGCGCGCTCGATCAAACGCTCCTCGTAGAGCCGCACCTCCTCTTGAAGCGAAAACCCTCCCCACGGGTCGGCCACCGTGCCCTTGCCCGTAGCCCTCATCAGTACGAGCTTGAACATTTCTTCCCTGATCGGCTGCCCGCCGGAAGTAATGACAGCGCGCTCGATGATGGTTCGCAACTCACGCGCATTACCGTAAAGCGGCAAACTCTGTAGGGCCTCAAGACTGCCCGGCGTGAAAGTCACCTGCCTGCCTTCCCGCTCCGCGATCTGCTCTATGAAATGACGCGCCAGCGCAATCAGGTCACGGGGCCGCTCTCTCAAAGGCGGAATCTCAATCTCAAACGCTCCGACGCGATAAAACAGGTCTTCACGAAACCTGTGCCGCGCGACCATCTCCGAAAGCCGCGCATTAGTCGAGGCGATAATTCGCACGTCCACATATTCCGGCGCGGGCGCGCCCACCGGCATGATCTCTCCAAGCTCGATCAGCCGCAGAAGCTTTCCCTGATTACCCCCACTCAACTCTCCTATCTCATCCAGCAACAGCGTTCCACCCTCCGCCTCACGCACCGCCCCGCGATAATCCACCACAGCATCCGTAAAACTCCCCTTCCGATGACCGAAGAGCTGTGACTCAATCAAAGTCTCCGTCAACGCGCCGCAATTAATCGGCACAAAAGCCCCTGCCCTCCCGCTCCACTCATGAATAAGCCGCGCCAGCACCTCTTTCCCAACCCCCGTCTCCCCCGTAATAAGAATCGGCAACCGACTACGCGCCATCAGCTGCGCCTTCTCTAGCAACTCCGCCGTCTCCCCACACGCATGAACAAACGAACCACCCGCACCACTTCCCCTAACCTCCGCCTTGCCCGTCCCCGCCACACGCCTCGCGCACGCCCGCAACCGCGAAATATCCTCCGCATCCTGCGTCCCCGACAACCACCCATCAGCCTGCCCATAAACCTCCCGCCGCTCCCCCCACGGCATCCTCTCCCCATGCTCTTCCAACAGCGTCAGCGCAGCCCTTCCGGCATTCTCCAAAGCCCCTGCCTGCTCAGCAATATTCATAGCCCGCCGCAACACTTCGTAGGATTTCTCATAGCGACCAAGCCTCGCCAGCACAACACCCTGCGTGGTCAAAGCCACAGCCAAGTGTGATTGTTCACCGCCCTTCTCAAGTGTTTGTATTGCACCGCGAATGACCTTTTCTGCCTCAGTGTTTCGACCTTGAGCAAGTAATAGTCGTGTACGTGTCTCATCAACCTGAGCAGTTCTGCCACTATTCTTGAAAGCCACGAAGAGCCGACGTGCATGGTTAAGATGATAGTCAGCCTCATCGTAACGACCCATAGTAAAGAGCAGGAATCCAAGATTATTCTCAATCGGTGCTCGGAAGTGCGTATGTCCAGCCTGTTCAAAGTGGTAACTCGCGGCGGAGAATTCAATAACCGCGCGATCCATATAGTCATTTCGGTGTTCGGCTGTGCCTAGACCCATTAGAACAATAGCCAATTGCCCATGAAATCTGCCTTTCAGAATTTGATCTTCACTTGACTCAAAGATAGAAGCATTATCTGTTAAGAGACATAGCGCATCGTTAAGCTTACCCGTTGAGACCTCAACTAGAATACGGCGGAGCAATGTTCTTGCTCTAACTTTAATGTCTTCTTTCTCATCCAGATGCGAAAACACTTCTTCTAAGAGAGCGCGGGCTTCATCAAATGCGCCTTCACGCCAATAGCATAACGTCATATCACTGCGGGCAGCAGTGGCTTTCAATGTCTCTCCAAGCGACTCAAAAAGAGTAATGCTCTCAGTAATGAGGTCTTTGGCTGACGCTTGAGCATCAGTTATCTGACCGGCACTACCAAGCCACCCAGACAGCGTTCCAGTGCGTAACAGCACCTCCGCTGCCGCGTCTTCACTAAAGCCTTCTATCGTGGGACGAATACCGATGCCTTGCCATAGCTCACCCAGAGCGTTGCATGCTGCCTCATATTGGCCTCTGTCTTCCAGTTCCTCGGCTAGTTGGCAGCGCAGTCGTGCGCGCTCATCACGGTTGAGTTTTTGATTATCTAACTGATGAAGCAGTGTTTCTGCTAAAGTCATGTGAGGATTAGCCTTCCTGTGCTTGCAATACTGATTGCAAGCACACTTTGTCGAGCCTCCAGTAGAAAAGAGGCGCGTTAAACCAGTTAGCTGGTTCCATTAGACCACCTTAAAAGGAAAAATTAAGATGAGGAGCCTTGTTCAATTCTGCCGTCAAATTGTTTTCGTGTCCGTGCTAGTAATGGCATTCTCATGCTCTACCTTCGCGGACGTTATTCAATTTCCTGGTGTTACAGCTTCAGCGCCAACAGCTAACGGCGACATCCCATATCCGGGAGCTACCTTAGACGCTATGACAGGGATCGCGCTGAGTCTGCTGCAAGGCGCGGTGTCGCTGATCTAACTGTATTGACTGGCTGCGGCTTAATAGGGCTGCCGTGGGAGTCCACGCGCGGCGGGGCCGTCGTGTGTTCGGAGAGGATATACGATATTTTTAGGAATGCAAGAAAAAGTTTACTGTAGAGTAAAGCTTACTTACAGTAACAGTTAGCAGTCTAGAAGAGAGGGTGATTGCTGCAAGGCGATTAAGCTCCCGTGGCTCGTTATACGGGACTATGGTGGAGAGTGATGTCATAGCTATGGAGGTCAGTACCGCCAAAGGTCTCGGGCGGGTCTGCCTCGCATCAACACCCGACCGCTACCGCAGGCGGTGCTGACCTGTCTTTCGTCGGCTATCGGGCTTATGCCCGAGGGAGTTCTTTGTAGCTGTGTTGTCGGAGAGGGGGGTGAATGCGGTTTCGCCTTTGAAGACCCGGAAGAGGTAGTAGAAGGAGGGGAAGAGGAGGAGTGCGCCGAGGGAGAGGGCGGCGAGGAGGAAGCGGAGGGTGGCGCGGGGGGCTGCGGCAGAGGAGATGGTGATGTCGGGTTCGACGATGAAGGGGAATTGTGCGAGGGCCCAGCCCCAGAGTATGAGGGTTAGTTGTGCGGCGGCGCAGAGGCGCGCGAGTTTGTAGGCGCGCTTCCATAGAGACCAGAAGGTCGTGATGGCGAAGAGGGCCGTGATGATGTGAAGGGGTAGTGCCCAGGGGGTGGCCGAGAGTCCTGCGCGTACCTTGGGCGCGCCGGTTCCTGAAAGCAGAAAGACTGTGAGGGCGAGTGCGCCCACGGCTAGGCCGGAAATGAGCGCGCGACGGCGAAAGCTTTCCTGCAACTCGGAATTGTCGGTCTCAAGCGTTAGATAGACCGCCGCGAGAAAGGCAAACAAGGCGAGGGCGAAGAATCCGACGGCGAGGGGAAAGGGTGCGAGCCAGGGACGAACGAAGCCGGAAGTGACGACGCCGTTCTCGACGGTGATCTGGCCGGAAGCGATGCTGCCGAGGATGATGCCTAAGAGCAGGGGCGTAATGATGCTCGCCGTGGAAAAGATGTAGCTCCAGCGCCGCTGAACGTCATCACGCTCGGCGTCGTAGGTGCGAAAGGTGAAGGCCGAGCCGCGCAGGACGATGCCGATCAGAAGCAGCGTTAGCGGGATATGCAGGGCCGTGGCGATGACGGCGAAGGCTGGCGGGAAAGCTGTGAAGAGTATGACGACGACGAGTATGAGCCAGACGTGGTTGGCTTCCCAGACGGGCCCGATGGCGTTGGCGATCAGGGCGCGCTGAGCTTTGGCTTTGGGCCCACGCGCGAGCAAGTCCCAGACGCCGCCTCCGTAATCCGCGCCGCCGAGCAGCGCGTAAAAGGTCAGCGAGACGATCATTGCTCCGGCGACGATGAGCTCAAGCGACAATGCGGGATTCTTCCTCTTCGAGTTTGATCTTTTCGTTTTCAGCGATACG
Source organism: Pyrinomonadaceae bacterium (assembly GCA_036522655.1). Taxonomy (GTDB): domain Bacteria; phylum Acidobacteriota; class Blastocatellia; order Pyrinomonadales; family Pyrinomonadaceae; genus DASQYE01. The sequence continues at coordinate 21,405 of DATDFK010000019.1, forward strand.
CGGGCTGGCTGCGACCTGCCTGAAGAGCAGCCAGACGACGATGACGGCGAGGAATATGTAAAGCAGGGTGAAGGTGACGAAGGGTATGACGAGGCCGGGCATGGGCGTGACCGCCTGGCTCGTGCGCATGACGCCCTGAATAATCCAGGGTTGCCGCCCGACCTCCGTGACCGTCCAGCCAGCTTCGATGGCGATCATGCCTGCGGGCGCGAGCAGCACAAGAGTACGAAGAAACCATTTGCCGTCGGGCAGAGCGCGCTTACGCCACCAGGCAATCGCGCCCCACAGCGCAGCGCCCATCATCGACATGCCCAGGGCGACCATCGCCTGAAATGCAAAGTGGACAATGCGCGTATTGGGCCACTCGTCGCGCGGAAATGCTTCGAGACCTTTGACTGTCGCCTGCGTGTCATGGAATGCGAGAAAGCTCAGCCCGCGTGGAATCTCTAGCGCGTAGCGCGTCTCGCCTCTTTCTTCGTCGGGGATGCCGCCGATGCGCAGCGGCGCGCCCGCTTCCGTCCTGAACTGTCCTTCGAGCGCGGCGAGCTTGGCGGGTTGGTTGAGCGCGACGGCACGCGCGCTCAGGTCTCCGCTCAAAGGCTGTAGCAACGCCGCCATGCCTCCGACCGTGAGCGCGATGGCGAGCGCGCGGCGGTGGAACGTGTTCGTGCGATCACGCAGCAATAGACGGGCATGTATGCCTGCGACGGCGAAGCCGGTCGCGGCATAAGCGGCGATCGTCATGTGCAGGGTTTGCGAGAGCGCCATCGGATTGAGCATCGCGGCAACCGGATCGATGTTGACAGGTTGACCACCTACTATCTCAAACCCTGTGGGGCTGTTCATCCAGGCGTTGGCGATCACGACGAAGATGCCGGAGAGCGCGCCGCTTACGGCCACGAGCACACCCGCCAGGAGATGAGCGCGCGGCGGCACACGCTTCCAGCCATATAGATAGACGCCCAGGAAGATCGCTTCGGTGAAGAACGCGAAGCCTTCGAGAGAAAAAGGCATGCCGATGATCGCGCCCGCGTAGCCCATGAAATGCGGCCACAGCAAACCCAGCTCAAAGGAAAGCACAGTGCCGGAGACCGCGCCGACGGCGAAGAGAATCGCCGTCCCCTTGGCCCAGCGTTTGGCGAGCGTGAGATAGACCTCTTCGCGCGTGCGTAAATAAAACCACTCGGAGATCACCATCAAGAGCGGCATCGCGATGCCGATGGCCGCGAAGACGATATGAAAAGCCAGCGACATGGCCATCTGCGAGCGCGCCGCTAAAAGATCATTCATCGCTCATCCCTGAACTGTAAGCTGTGGCGATTATATCAAAGGCCGGCGTCTCACTCTTTGGCGGTGAAGCTTAAAGGATATGAAATATTCTCCTTTCCACTCGTCTCTCGTTCTTATAATTCACTGTGAGGCGGACTGTAGCAGCACGCGAGTGCCGGAGGGGAATCGCACCTCTATCTTGCCGTCACGCGAGCCGGTCACTTCGCCCTGGCCGAACTTCTGGTGAACTATCCACTCCCCTGCGCTATAAGTCTCTTGCGGCGTGTACGGACGGACGGATTGCGGCGGCGTATGTCTTGGCGAATTGTTTTCCGTGCCGTTCGATTTCCTGACTGTGGCGGAGGCGCGCGCCTGACCTTTGACATGATAGCGATGCTGTCCTCTGCACGTTCTGCAAATGACTGTCGCGGGCACGCCGTTCGGATTCAGGGCAACGACCTGATGAATGCGTTCCCCTTTGCACCGCCCGCAGTAGACCGGCACGTCGTCGCCGAGCCGGATTTTCTTGACCCTTGTGTCTACACTCATGATTAATGATGATTCCTCCCGGCAACTTCCTTGCGAACTCTATGCCTAAGCTATAACATAACTCGCCGGTCACGCACCCCCTACGGCGGAACTTCGGTTCTATCACCCGTCACAAAATAAGCTGGCATCTTCAAAGGTTCAACGCATGAGCGCACGCAAGCCGACGAAAGAAGAACTGCTCGCGGCGCACGGAAAAACCGTACGGGACGTAATCGCGCCGGGGCTGCGCGTCTTGTTCTGCGGCATCAATCCCGGTTTATACACTGCCGTCACGGGCTACCACTTCGCGCGTCCCGGCAACAGGTTCTGGCCCGCGCTCTACGCCGCCGGATTCACCAAACGATTGCTTGCGCCCTCTGAGGAGCGCGAACTGCTCAAGAGCGGATACGGGATTACGAACATGGTCGCGCGCGCGACCGCGACGGCAGATGAATTGTCTGCGGAGGAGTTTGTCGCGGGCGGAAGGCTGCTTGCGGCGAAGGTGAAGCGTTACCGCCCGAGGTACATCGCCGTGCTCGGAGTCGGAGCGTATCGAAGCGCGTTCGCTCGTCCGAAAGCGAGGCTGGGTCTTCAGGCCGAGAGGATGAATGATGCGCGCCTCTGGGTCTTGCCGAACCCGAGCGGCCTCAACGCTCATTACCAGCCCAAAGACCTGGCGCGTCTGTTTCAAGAGTTGCGATGCGCTGTGGAAGAAGATGAGGATTAAGCTGAAGGGGCGTCTCTCTGCTTCCGTCCCGTTCTTCTGACATTGCATCCTGAGTCGCTCAGTCTTCCGCCAGCACGATGATCTTGTCCTCGTCCTGGAAGGTTATCATTTCGGACTTCGGCGGGTTGACGCGTACTCCGTAAGCGCGGCTGGCGTCGCCCGCGTATCGTTCCAGACGATAACCGATGGCAATCTCGTTGCGACGCCGTGCGGCTTCCGTGACCGTGTGAAAATTGACCGCGCGTTCCGGCGTGACGTAATTCCTCACCGGCTTGAGATAGATTTCCGAGCCCTCGGACTGGAACAAATCCTGAAAGACTTCGAGCAGCTCGGCGTTTTCCGAAACCTGCGTCAACAGCAGCCCGGTCAACTCGTCGCTGACGATAAAATCATCCGCCTTGGCGACCGCCGCCAGCGCGCGGTTGCGCACGTCGATCATTTCGCTGACGACGCTGAAAGCCTCGCCCTTCTTCTGTTCGATGTCGCGCAGGTGCAGGAGCGTGATCATCGTCTTCGCATCTGCCGCCTGCGCGTCCAATTGTTCGGCGTAGCAAAGCAGTATGATGTGCTGAAACGAAGTCAGGTTGAGCGCGTCCAGCATTTTCCGGTCGGTCGTGTCGCCCGCCTCAAACTCGATGGTGAGACGCTGCAAGTTTTCGCTGATGCCGCTCTGCTCGATCTCTATTTCCGGCATGTCGGCGACGATCTTGAGAAAGGAGCCGTCGGCGATGTAATTATCAAGCTCGCGGACAACCGTCGCGCCGCGTTTGTTCCAGCCCAGGATAAGGATTCTCTCCGGGCGACGCTCATCGACGACAGCTTCTCTGATCGCGCTCTCATCAACTGCGACGTGCGAGAACCCGGAGAAGATAACCTTGTCATCGTCTTCGGCGATGGTGATGAGTTTGTCGCCCGCTTTAATCAGGGTCTCCATCGGCGGGTTGACTCTGACGCCGCCCGCCGCCTGCCTGAGGCCCATGACGGCGCAATGCTCGTAGGCGAACAACGCCTCGCCGAATGTCTTGCCGACGAGCTGCGGCTCTTCCTGTAAATAAATCTCGTCGCCGTCATAGTCTAAAAGCTCCGTGTAAACGATGCTCAGGCCGACTTGCAGGCAGGTTTGCACGGTGATGCGCGCGATGATGTCGCCGGAGAGAATCAGCTTCGCCTCGTCCTGCCCGACGATGCGTGCGACCTCCATATTCTTCTCGTCGCGTATCTCGGCGACGATGTGATAGGGCTCTGGGCGGCGATGCGGGTTGTTCGTAATCGCCAGAATCATCTTGATCACCTGCGCGTCCGCATCCTCCGTGTCGCTGGGCGAAAGGATGATGATTGATTTGGCGGCGTGCGGGTTGACGATCTCCAGATCAACGAGGTCGATCGTATTGCCCGAGCGGCAGACGACGAGAGTATTCTTCGTATCGCCGACCTTGGCGCGTATCTCTTCTTCCATCTCGACTTTGTCGCGGTCGGCGAGAATCACTATCCGAGGCTTTTTCTGATTCTCGTTGGCGATGACCAATTCGGAGACGATCAGGAAAATACGCGAAGACCAGCCCAGAATCAGCGTGTGATTCTCTTCGACGACGAACGAGCGCCCTTTGCGCAGCTCTTCGAGCTTCGACTGCAAGCCGCTCGACAAGACGCTGATCAACAAGCTGACGATGAAGATGCCCCCCACCGTCACGGTGAGCATCAGCGCGCGATACTTCCAACCCGTATCGCCCGCGAGCGTGCCAGGGTCGAGCGAGCGCATCAAACTCTGCCAGAAGGCTTCGGCGAGGCTGAAAGCTTGCGGGTCTTGGCCTTCGGGTGCGTCGGGCGCAATGCCCGTCAATAAAAGAATCGCGGTCGCCACGAGCACGATCAGGACTGAGGCCAGCGCGAGCCAGCCGATCAGGGAAATCGTGCCGCCCGACAAACTCTTATCGAAGGCGTAGCGCAGTCGCTCGCCAAAAGTAGCTTTTCTCATTGTCTATACTTGATCCTGAGAGGCCATCAATTTTTTTGGATATGTATTGACCGCCATAGAGTAATATCTAGGGCACGCAGACCAGGCGTTGATAAATATAAAGCTGGCCGTCGCACGGCTTACGATCTGAATTTCAGAACACCCCGGAAAATTTCTCGTGCAGGGAGGGTTCAAGTGAATAAGAGACTCACAACCGGCGTCATCGCCTTCTCGCTTTTCCTCATCGCTGCGACCGCAGCCCACGCGCAGCAGGCGATCAGAGCCATTCCCGTTACTGACACGTTGACTGCTCAGACACCCACATCGTCATCCCCTGAAGAGGAAGAATTCATCAAACCTTCCAGACCGGGCGTCGCCAATCCGGCGGAGATTCAGCAGGCGGGCGTGCTTCAACTCGAAGTGGGTTACGACGTAAATCTTCGCTCGGAAGAGTTCCATTCGGAACAGACCACGCCGCTCACTTTACGCTTTGCCGCAACTGATCGTCTACTTCTGGAAGCCAGCATCGATGCCGTCAAGTCGCAAACGGAGGAGACGGGCCCACGCATGACCGGCATCGGCGACACACGTTTAGGCTTCCAGGTCGTAGCGCTTAAGGATACGGAAGCACATCCGGCCCTGGCTTTCGCCTACTACGTCAAAGTGCCAACGGCGAGCGAGCGCAAAGCCCTCGGGACGGGCCGCTTCGACCACAAGTTCCTCGCCCTCATTAGCCATCAGTTCGGAGAGGTTGATATGGACTTAAACGGCGCGCTGCTGGTCGTAGGCCGTGAAGATGCCGACGGCTGGATCACCGGCGGTCAGGGCGCGCTCTCTTTCTCCGGCGAGTTTGAGAACGGCTTCGGCTTGCAGGGAGAACTTTCAGGCCAGACCAAAGATGATGTCCAGCCAAAAGGATTGTATGCGCTCGGAGCCTTGACCTACAGGGTCAACAGGCGCTTGATCTTCGACGCCGGTCTGCGCTTCGGCCTCAACCCCGACGCCCCCCGCGTCGGCGTCTTCACGGGACTCACCGTCGGCCTCGCCGACCTCCACACGAAATAGCCGGAAGGCTTCATCAGGAGCGCGCACCGAATCTCTCCTGAAAAAGAAAAACCGCAAACGGGCCAAAGGAGTTGGTGAGGTCAATACTGGTTGGGTATGAGCTTAAGGCAGAGCCAGACGTTTAGGAAGGAATTTGTCCAGGGCTTCTTCGATGCCGGGGGTTGGATCATCCCAATCAAAGCGCGCGTCGTTCAGGCCCTGCCAGTCAGCCCGGTCATGATTGAATCCAAGTTCTCGAAGAAACAATACTTTTCGATCCATCCCGGCCATCCAGCCCCACTCCATCGCCACATTCGGATTTAGCTCGGGCAGGTATTTGTCCTCGACGATGGCCACACCGCGCGAGCAGCCCAGCAGATACAATTCGACGTTATCCCATAGCCACCGATGATGAATGGCATCCGTACAGATTCGCGGCTTGTAATTACGCTTGCGTATGCCATCAATGACGGCGTCGATGACTGTTTGAAGTTTATCCGCCATCGGGTCGCCCTTCGTCGGATACTTCGTCATGATGAAAACGGATTCATCGTACACACCTTCCTTGTGGAACTCTTCGAGTTCTTTAAGGTGACGCAAATAGTGGCGCTGGGGCTCGCGCTCGTAGCGCTCCAGCACCGCGTTTAATTTCCTGTGAGAACTCCGAATGTCTTCATCCAGCTTGTGCTTTTGCTCGTCATATCCTTCCTCGTCAATAAAATTCTCCGGGCGGAGCTCTCTCTGCTGTGCCTTGAGCGCTTGAATGGTTGAGAACCAGTGCTCCAGCTCCTTCAACGTCCTCTCAATCGTTGGCATAGAGGTTTCCTTAGAATGTGCCGTGTCCTTGCAACTGCCCGATGATGTCGTCCAGCCATGACTCTTCGGCGCTCCGGTTGCGGCGGGCATCTCTAATGAGCGTGAGGTTATTTGCAGTCGTCAGCGGTTCCCACTGTTCGCGGACGGCCAACAGCGCGTCACTCAAATATCGCCGCGCGGCCTGCTCGTCGTCATCCAGCACCGCAAGCTCTAACATGGTGACGTAGTCCCAGTAGTCAGGCTGGGAAGATTTCAATCGCTGCGTGACCGCGTAGCGCACGATGGGCAGCATCTCCGATTTCAGCTTCAACGATTGCTCGTCGCCCTTGATGTCCAATAGCGTGAGGGCGTTGATTCCCGGATAAGCATCGCGCCAATCGGCCTCGAACCCTCGAACATAAGCAGCGATTGCTTTATCAAGATAACCCTTGGCAACGATTTCCTGACCGCTTTTGACGGCGTCCAGCCATAAATCTTTATAGACTCTGCCGAGCAGTCCGTTGGTCTCCGAGCTTGGGCCCTGTTCGCTCGCGATCTTCTCCAGAATCTCTATCGCCTCGCGCCGTCGCTTGCTGCGATTGAGCGCGAAGGCCAGTTGCTCGCGCAA
>DATDFK010000020.1:0-11924 GCA_036522655.1 Pyrinomonadaceae bacterium
GATCCGGAGGGCGCGAGCCATAAATTCTATGAGGTGACTGTTGACGGTGCCGCCGTCACGACACGCTTTGGCCGCATCGGCACGACCGGGCAGACTAAAGTGGATAGCTACGGCTCACCATCTGAGGCTTTAAGTGCTGCCGAAAAGAAGATCAATGAGAAGCTACATAAGGGCTACGAGGTGACGACCAAGGGCGAGCGAGAGAAAAAGCCTATCCCGAGGCGCGCCAAGCCGTCGGCCGAAGAGCAGCTTCAAAACCTCTCAGACTGCGGCATCTCACTTAAACCCGGTATGAGTAAAGAGCTTCTCTTTACCGAGTATGAGCCGGAAGATTATGTGAACGAGCCGTACCTGCTTTTACTGACCGCCCTCGGTGGCGAGACCGAAGAAGAGTCTTACGGGTTCCTGTCATCAGACATCTGGCACTTCGACACCGAATGCATAGAGGATCACGGCGATTACGCCCGCATAGCCCTGCGGATGGAGGAACTGGCGGGCGGCGACCTACCGCTGGAAGCAGTCGAGGACTACGTCGACGTGGAAGAAGGGCGGGCGTGGATGTCATTCAGCCTCGACAGTCAGAATTACAAATGGGAACTTAAGGTCGAGGATGATTGGGTCGACACGCGCGTCTTCGGAGAGTTCGACGCCCTCCTTCGTGGGCGGCATCTGAATAAGCGCTTCACATATCTTAACCTGGGCGGGCAGGACTGTCTGATCGGCTGTAGCACACCGGAGCAGTTGGAAAAGCTGCGGACCATGAGCGGCCTGAATTTTAGATGGCTGGTAGAGTGAACTTCTCCCGCTCTGGTTCTTTTATCAATCTCTTTCTCGCCGCTTATTACTGCCTCAACGCAGGGATAATCTCTCCCAGGTCGCGGATTGCTACCAAGTGCTTCCTGGGAAGGTAATAGGCTCTAACCGTCTCCATCCCTGTAGGGTATTTCTCTAAAAAAGCTTTCCCGAGTTTGCTGTTGCCCTTGAGGATTTGAGGGAGCGCCCGTTTGCTCTCGAAGAATTTTGATGGATGGATTGTTCCGACCACGTATAACTCACGGCGTTTGTCAGTTTCGGCTTCGGCCAGAAAGAAGAAGTCTTTGAATATCTTATTCTGTCGCATCACCTCCGGGCCGCCTTGCCACCGGATGAAGGTGAATTCTGCGATCCTTTTATTAGTCTCCAGGTCAAAATCTTTGCCGGTATTGCCGGCGGCCAGCGAGAGGCCTTCAACCACTTCCCCGTCCTCTAGGATGTGTGGCAGCGCGAGTAAAATTCCTATGGCGTGAACGATTTCATTTATCTGGCCGGCCTGCTTTTTGATCAGGAGTGCAGCGAGCAGGAGTTCCATGCTCACACCTAATTGTCCCAGTCGGTCAGGCGCTTCAGCCTTGGTAAGGCCAGCAAGTCTCTGTTCCAGCTTCCTAACTGCTTCACGTAATGAGCCAGATTGAAAGCCTTCGAGTAACGCCGTAGCTTCGGTCAGCCCTGTCATTCTTTCATTATTAAGCGTTAGCCTGTGCACCGCAAAGTGGGAGTAGTCGGTAGAAAAAGGATGGACAGCATTTACTCCATTTTATTAACTTGGCTGCAGATTCACACTCTGAATCAATCACTGGCCCGGCCGGACATCAGCCCCCGGCCACCGTTTGTGCCAGCCACGGCTGAAAGGATGTACCGATGCGAAGTCTGTCGTAAAACCGCCGCCCCTCATACGCCCGCCCACAAAATAACAGTCGAGTCGCGCAGGGTCACATACCCGCTGCGAGAGAAAGTCTTCGCCTGCTGGAAGTGGCAGGGTGGTCGCCGGAAGTTCGTCCGTCCGGACGACCCCGGAGGAGTCGGGCCTCAGATCGCCCGTGAAGTCACGGCCTGCCCTGACTGTGCGCGGCGTTTGCAAAAAGAGGCCGAAGCACCTGAACGAGATACTGAAGAGCGGCTCGACGCATTCTCATTTTACTTGCTGAGAACGGGAAAGGCGCGCGCGCCTCCGCTTTACGCTCTCAGTAATGGGGGCAATAGATATGAAACGCTTTAACCGTAAGACGGACCCCAAAGTCATTGGCGGCCTGGTGCAGAAGAAAAACAACTGGGCGCTGACCGCAGATTACTACAACACGGAGCAGAAGATTCCGATCATTGACCGCAGGAGACCTGGCAAAGGATACCGCCACCTTTTGAAGCAGCGAGACGTCTTGGATTTCATCGGTATCCTGCCCGATTGGGGTGAGCTGTCCGTAGGACTCAACGCTGTCGTCCTCGCGCCAGGGAGCCCTTACATTTACGGCTACCACACGCGTGGCGTGGTCCACGTCTGCGCCTGGGACGAGGACCTCTGGATCAAGCTCACGCCCGAGGGCTACGAACAGGAGCGCGAGATCTTCGAGCGTCTCGGCATATCCTGTGAGAAGCAGGGCGACGAGGTGCTCTGTAAGTTCACGGAAGCGACGGCGCGCGCCCATCAACTTCTGGCGACACTACTCCATGAGCTGGGGCACCACCACGACCGCATGACGACCAGGTACAAGGTGAGGCCAAGCCGCGGGGAGCCTTATGCGGAAGGTTACGCTAGGAAATACGCAGACAGGATATGGATCGGCTACCAGGAAGTTTTCGGGGTATTTTAGAGGCACGAACAGGTTTACCAGATGAAAGAGATTGACCGCATAGTTATCCCCCTAAAGAATGGTACGCAAGTCCGCTCCTTGTGCTGGCAGGACGATGAGCTTGTCGACTGGGTGGCGGGTGTCGTGCGTTACCGGTTGGATGGCACCATCGACGAGGCGCGCATTAACTGGGCCTACAAGTTCGACAGGGCTATAGCCTCTCCCGACGGGCAGTATGTGGTTATCTACGAGAACCTTGGGACGACGGGCCTCCTCCTCAAAGACGGGCGACTCCTCAGGGAGATCAACCGCAGTTATTACTGCGCGAATGCTTACGAATACCCAGTGGCATTGTCTAGATTGTCTGACGGCAGAGCTATCATTGCACACTGTCCTGAAGAGTATTGCAAGATCGAACTTGAAGAGGTCGAGACCGGGCGGCGGCTGACGAGCCGTGAGAACAAACCCGCGGACTTCTTCCACTCCCGCCTGCAGTTCAGCCCTGACGGACGTTTTCTTCTAAGTGCGGGCTGGGTGTGGCACCCGTTCGACATGGTGGAAGTTTTCGACGTCGAGCGGGCGCTCGCCGAACCGGAGAGCCTCGACCAAGTGTGGCAACTCAACATGGAAGGTGTGAACGGGGAGGTCCATGCTGCCGCCTTCAACGGCGCGGACACTTTCGCCTTCGCGGGCGACGCAGAGGATGAGAAGTCACCCGTCGTGGGCGTTTACAACCTGGCCGAAGGGCGGGTCGTCTCCCTCTCGCCTGTCCCTGCGCAGGTCGGCACACTGATGCCTCCGGGCGACTTTGCCGTCGGCTTTTTCGAGCACCCGAAGCTCATCGAACTCAGCCATGGGCGCGTAGTCAATCGGTGGGAAGAGATTGCGAGCGGCAGTCAGAACAGCAGCATCATCTGGCATCAAACTCCGATACCGCCTATCGCGCTGGACCCGGCGAGTAAGAGGTTCGCCGTAGCTGGCCCTGAGGCGATCATCGTCATCTTGCTAGGTTAAGAGGGGATGACCTTTGGTGAGAGAGAAAACCTTCTTCACAATCCTCGTCGAATCCGCCGCCCCTGAGGAGTCTTTCGTCCAGGTCTTCTGGTCGTGGGCAAATCACCTGGGCGAGGCAATAGACAAAGTCCTCAGGGCCTGCAGGAGTATGGGGATTGAAAATGCGACGGCCAGTGAGGCGGATCCTTTTGACTTCGCCGCATTGCCGGATCATGTCATCCATGATGAAAAGCTTGACGTATTCTTCGCCGAGGCCCGCCACTTCTTCCCAACCACTGTGGAAGGGTCATTCATTCCTCCGACCGGGATCATAAAGTCATGTCAGGACGGAGAGCTTGACTACGAGCTTATCCGCGAAGGTTTCTCTCAGATGATAAGAGGGGACGGGCTTTATGAGGTCGAGGCGGTTATAGGGAGAGACCAGCTATTCGAGACGTTCGTCGCGCTGGTCAGGCGACTACCTTCCATTAGGGTGTTCTGGATAAAGATTGCAGCCGATTGGGAAGATAAAGGGCGGGAAGAGTTCTTGGTCAACGAAGATCTGGACAGCGCCGAATCGATAACCGATTTTCTAACAGCTCACGCCAAAGATACTGTACCCAACGGGCACGTGGCCCTGACTGCCTATAGCAAGGTAGGTCAGACAAACCTAGTGATTGATACTCATAAAACGATCAAGGTCTTAACGAAGTCTGCGAAGGTGCAGAGTAAAATGGTCGCAAGGTTAAAGAAGTTGGGATTTGTAGAGCTTCCTGAATTTTATAGCTTGGAGTACGGCTACTACCACTGGCATTACAGACCGACAAGGTCGAAGTCCAGGTCGCGTTTCGTGGCGGCGCTTAAGCTAGCCGGCGTGGGAACCTTCTTGAGTAAACGCCCCGAATATTAAGGTGAAAAGCATCTCCACACAGACCAAGGCTCTGATCGAGCAACTCAATCCGCCCGTCAGCTTCTGGGAAAGAATCACCGGCCGGCGTGACGATGCTGATCTGCTATTACAGATCGGTCTTGCGGGAGAGCCTGCGGCCGTCGTTGACATCATTCCCTTCGTTCTCTCGGAGAGTCGCGAGGTCGCGCGTGCGGCCGCCGCCACAGTAGATAAACTTTTAGGCACACTCCTCCAGCATGAACTCGCCCAACTCGATTCTATCTTCAGGGAGCGCTCGCCGTACCTCGGCAGATATCGGATGGAGTGGCACAAGCTCAAGCCTGCAGATTTGAGTCGCCTGGAGAGCTACGGTAGCTACTCGGTCGCCCTTCTCGGGCTGGCGAGCTTTCACGCGAGCGGCTACGTCAGAGAAGAGGCCGTTAAAAGGCTCAGCCGAATGTCCGGCGGCGGAGAACTCCCTTTTCTTCTCATACGTCTGAACGATTGGGTCCAGCATGTCCGCAAGGCCGCGCTGGCGGCAGTCACCTCACGGCTTTCTCCCAGCTATGCCGGCAGCTTTGCTGCGAATCTCCCGCTCATCACAAGGCTGGAACAGACAGAACGCGGTGATCACCAGCAGATCATTGAAGCCATCGAGGGATTGCTCAAGAGTCCGGAATGTGGAGACGCACTCCTCAGCGCCTTAGATTCACCCGACCGCCTAGTCAGGCGCATTAGTTTCAGGCTGGCGGTAGATACAACAAGCGTCGATCAATCTTCGATAATGGAGCATGCACTCAATGACGAGGACACAGTTATTCGGCTTTGGTCTGCGCGCAAAATTGCCTCCGAGTTCGCGGGCGAAGCCCTCGACAAATTCCTTGCGCTCATGAGGAGGGACCGGTTCATGCCCGTGCGGCGTGAGGCTCTGCGGGCCATCGTCAACCGGCTATCCGAGCGAGCGCCCCACGAACTCAGACTGGCATTGCTCGACTCACATGCCTCCATGCGCGAGGAGGCACGCTACCTTCTACTAAAGATTGAAAATATTGATGTAGCCTCGTTCTATCGTCAGGCTCTGGAGAGCGCTGAAGGCGTGGGGTTGTACGCCGCTATCAGCGGGCTTGGAGAGACCGGTTCGGCTTCGGACGATAGTTTGCTAATCGAGTATACGCTGCACAAGTCAGCGAAAGTCCGGAGGGCGGCGATCAAAGCCTTATCAAGATTGAACGGCGGCGAACATCTCTCCGTCTTCATGGCCGCCTTACAGGATGAGATGCCTAGCGTCTCACGTGAGGCGCGGAAAGCCCTCTCTGGCAGGTTAAATGTAATTGGGGGCGAGCCGCTCTGGGGAATCTTTAATTCGACAACACGACATTTTGTGCGCCAGAACGTGTTGTATCTACTCTCACGACTAGGGAAATGGGACAGCATCTACTTCCTAATCAAAGCGGCTGGTGATTCTGACGACACTATCGCAGAGAGGAGTCGGCTTTATATATGGAGGTGGCTTGGGCGGTTTAACCGCAGTTTCACCGCTCCGACTCATCAGCAGTTAAACCGGCTTGAGGGTGCGCTCAAAGAGAGTGGGAATCTGCTGGATGAAAACGTACGTGAGCAGTTGTTGTTTTCCATAAAATGATTCTAAATAGAAACTGATGTCTATCTCTGTTAGAGATGCCCTAGATAGAGATTTCCTTAAGAACGTCGAGCGAGACGGATATGCCATCATTCCCAATCTCATCGATGTAAAAAGTATAAATAGCATCCTATCTGGTCTAGACCAGATTACTGCTGACCAAGCAATCAGCCGGAGGGCCGGCGGGGCGTTCGGCATCAGAAACCTCCTGAACGTCTTACCTTCAGCCCGTACCTTCGCAGAGAGTTCGACTTTGCTCTCACTTGTCGAACCTGTATTAGGTCCGGGGGCGCGAGTCGTGCGCGGCGTCTATTTTGATAAACACAGGGACGCCAATTGGAAGGTAGCATGGCACCAGGACCTGACTATCGCGGTGCGTGAGCGCGTGGAGGCGGATGGATTCGGCCCGTGGTCACTGAAGGCCGGAATTAACCACGTGCAGCCGCCGGCCGAGATCTTGGAAGGAATTCTCGCGCTGAGGATACACCTCGATGATACTGATGAGACGAACGGCGCGCTGCGGGTGCTTCCCGGATCACATAAGTACGGGCGGCTTTCGACACAAGACATTCAGACACTAAAGAGTAAGTCTCAGGTGGTTACCTGCATAGTCCCCGCTGGCGGGGTGATGTTGATGAGGCCGCTGCTGCTACATGCCTCGTCCGCGGCCACGCACCCGCGACATCGCCGCGTGCTCCACTTCGAATACTCCGCGCTCAGCTTACCTGGCGGTATGACTTGGTACGATGCCCCGCTTTGATTTAAGCCCACCTTATTTCTCGAGCACCCCGTCGAACAAGACGCCAGAGTCGGTCATGAAGATCAGCCTGTCGCCGCTCAGCCAGCCGTGGGCCTGACATAATTTCATAAATCGGATTCATTCCAGCCTCCAGTGCGTTCTCCTAAAACGGAAGGAAGGAAAAGATCCCGCTTGACTTTGGAGCAGTCAAGCTTATTCCCCCGGGAGGCTGTCTCGTCATCGTAAGCAAATCCAACTGCTGCTCCGAAGGTATTGATTTGACTGCATCAATGTTATCTCGCGTTAACGCAGGCCCCATCCAGCCTTCGATCCTTTGCGGAGTAACGTACCAGAAGTAGGTCGCCGCCTCCTGCGCGCGCTCACCGGTAGGCACGGCCCAGATGCCGGCTTTCACAGGCTCCGTGGTTCGAGCAGGGTCGGCCGGGTTGATCGTGTGGAGGGTGTATAAATAGTTGGACGCAGGGGCGCTGAGCGTAATACCGTCAGCGGAGATCTGTTTGCGCCGCGCCCCCTTCCAAACCCGCTCGTCCAACTCACGGAAGTCGCGCGGAAACCTTCCTGTCTGCTGATGAAAGGTTCTGAGCGCGAGCGCGACCGTCTCCACCGCTGGGACCGGCAACTTTGCCTCGCGGTCGCGGTTACGAGACCATGCTGAATAGATAACAGCTACGACGAGCAACGCGAGCGACAGCCCGGCGATGATGAGGGTGAAATGCATCCTCCCCCTTAGCGTCAAGGGTCGTTTGATCGATTGCTCATTCGTCATGTCGGTAGCTCAGCACTCTGCCTGTTTTATGTTACTGATTGAGGATTCTTTCCAGCGACGCCGACGAATCGGACGGTGCCGTTGTCGCAGCCGGGCTGTCGAAAAGCGAAAGCAGATGTCCGACCGATTCGTGCGTCTTCTCTTTAATGATGTCTTCGGGCGCTGCCTCTGGTTTTGTCAATGCTTTATCTGTTTGCTCTTTAACGTGCTCCTCGTTGGACGCCGACTTCTTTCGCACCCTGACTTTAGCCTTCGCTTGTTTCGGTGTGGCCTCCGCTGAAACTACACTCACATGAGTTTGATCAGCGCACGCGACTTCGCCGCCTGATACAAGAGACAGCCTCTCTGCCGCCGCTTCGCGCAGACGCCGTTCGCTCGTCGTGCTCTCGGCGTCGGTGAAGTTGACGATGCGCGGCATTCCATACCTGCGCGGTATTACGCGAGGCCCTGTCTTGGCTGATTTCGGGTAAGTCCACTTCACCGGCGGCATCGTCTCGATAATCGTGATCGCCTGAAGATGTACGGGTAGCTGCCTGATCTCAGCCGGGTCCATCAGAGCGCGGCTTGTCTCGGTCGTGCGCGAGCGGTCGTACTGTGTTCCTGGCGAGTCGTCAAAGCCGCGCCCCCACACGGTAGTCTGGCCCACAAGCTCTGAGGCATACCGCGCCGTCACCGAGTCGCAGCCAGGCAGGAAGGTCTTGGTGTTGATCGAGCCGAGGATCGCGTTGAAGCCGTGCTCGCCATACATGTCGAAGCCCTGGCTCAAATTTTGATAGAAGAGCATCACGCCGAAGCGGCGTCCGCGCCCCACGCCCGGCAGCTCCTTCAGGTTGACGACCGGCACGTGCGCCGCCTCGTCCACGACGAACATCACCGGGGTCGTCTCATCCGTCACTTCCCCCGCGCGCAGATGCTCGACCGCCTGGCCGATGAACGTGCCGAGCGGAATCTTGTAGCGCGACGCTGCGCCTTCCGGGATGACGACGAAGATGGCCGTCCCCGGCTCGCGCAGGGTTTCAAAATCAACGTAGCGTGCGCCGCGCTCCCACTCGCTCCTGCGGATGGTCGAGGTCACGGCCTTCGCCGCGTCAATCGTGAATGGGTTGATCTTGGCCGCGAGTCCGGTGAAGACGCTCCCGCGCGTCTGATCGGGTGCTTTCGTGAACGTTCCCCACTGAACCTGCACGTCGTAGTTCTCGCAGGACGCGAGTTCCTCGCACAACTGTTCGTAAGAGCGCAGCGCGATGAACTCGTGAATCATCGGCGGCGTCGGGTGGTCAACAATCGTCGGGATGTAGAGGAGTATGGCCGTCAGGAGTGCCACCTCGGCTTCAGACCAGAAGGGGTCAGTCCCCGTGTACTTCGTGCCTTCTAGCCCGAGCATGATGGTCGCCATCATGTGCGCGTACTCTTTGTTGCCCTCACAGTGGCGGATGAAGTTCCAGCGGTCGGAGCACTCCGGGTTTTGGAAATCAAGGCGATAGACCCGGTTGAAATATCTCGCGCAGTATTCGAACAGCTCGCCCTTCGGGTCGATGGTAACGGTTGACCAACCCGAGCGCGCGAGGCAGCGCAGGTAGTTCATCAACAGCACGGACTTTCCCGAACGCGGCGGGCCGAAGAAGACGAACGAGCCGAGCGCGCTCTCCGGCGTGAGCACGAAGCGAAACGGGCGACGTAAGGGGCGCGGGAGCCTTCCTAATTCCAACTCGCCTTGTGCAAGCGATTCATTTACGGGGCGGGCGAAGTTCGCTCCTTGCAAGTAGAGCGGTGACGCCCCCCCCGCCGTGCCGTGAGTCAGAAGCCGGTTGAACTGGTGATAAGGGAACAGGATTCGCACGCATTCGGCGCAGGCAATCAGGAACGCCATGAACATCAGCGCGAAGTAGATGATCTGCGCGTAGAAGCCCACGTTGAAATAACGGGAGGCGAGCCAGAGAAACAGAGCTGACAGCAGGCCGAGGCCGAGCGTGACGACGACCTGCCCGACGTCCTGCATACAGCGGATGAACGCGTAGTAGGCGGGCAGGTACGGCTCGTCGGCGCGGCGCGGCAGGCCCCGCTCGGCGTCGTATCTCTGAATGCGGTTGCTAAAGCTCATCACTCGTTTTCGGTAGCAATCTGCTTAACGATTTTGAGACGGCAACTGGCGCGCCCATGTGGCGAGCTGCTCGGACGTAGCTCCTTCTGGAAGCTGGGCGTCAACGTAATCAACCTGCCACCCGGCGGCTTCGACGGCTGAAGCGTTTGCGAAGGCTTCGGGCACGGTGATGTTTTCGAGCCTGAATGAGTAGAAGTAACGCTGGCGGCCAGCTTGCGAAGCCGAGTTGTCATCCGGCACTCGTAAGAGCAGGCCAGGACCGTCCGCGCGCTCTCGACCTAAAGAGACGACCTCGACGCCGAAGGGGTCGGGGCGAAACCGGATGTGAATCGTGCTGTGCTCGGAGACGAGTAGGTGGCGCTCGCGGACGAGTTCGACACCTGGCGGGAGCAGCCCGCGGGCCACGATCTCCTCCAGCAATTCGTCAACCGTCCTGACGGGGCGACGCTCTGTACTGCGGGCCACGCCGGAGAGCGAAGCGGCGATCACGACCGCGCTCGCCTCGCGCAGCCGCCCTTCGGTGCGATACACCTCGCCGTCGAAGACCGCTGCTTGTGATGAAGAGTCACTCGCTCGGCGGGCGGCGCGCCCCGCCCGCGCCTGCACGTTGCGCTCGAAAGAGATGCGCGGGTTGTAATGCCCCGTGAGAGCGCGGCGGATGTCTCCGGCGTAGAGCAGCATGAGTACGACGCCGGTTGCCACTAGGCCGACGACTTGTTTCGGCGTCAGTTTCGGAAAGCGTTGCGGCTCGCTCTTTCTTTCATTTACTTTTCGACTTTTTCGTTGACGCTCACGCATCATGCCGCCTCCCGCAGAACTAACTGTTCTCGCCCGAAGGCGCTCGCCACCCAAGCGTCAATCACGGCATCCGGCTGATGAGAATCTGAGACGACGCGCGCGAGCGCGAGCCTGAGACTCTTCGCCTGGCTCTGCTGCTTCGCCAGGTAGCCCACGTAAGCCCCGAGCGCGCCTTCGCTGACCGTGCGCACGTCGTCGCGCACGAACGCCGCCAAGAGGTCGATCAGCTCGCGCAGGCCCGGCTTGTTCTGCACGCCGGGGATGGCCTTGATGGACTCGTTGATGCGGGCGACAGCTCTCACTTGCTCCGGCGACGCTTCGGGGACGCGAGCGCGCAGGATTTTCACTTCCTCTTCCGGCGTCGGCTTGCCGAGCCAGGAGTAGAAGCAGCGCGAGCGAAACGGCGGCGAGAGCTTGAAGCGCAGGTTGTTTGAGGTAAAGATGGCGAGCGGGAATAAGCGGCGTTCCGCGCTCCCCCGTCCTGCGTCGTAGATACCGACGGGTTGGTTGTAATCCGGCACGTATGCGTAGCCACATTCCAAAAGACCTAACAGCATGTCTTGCAGGTGTTCCGGGAGCTTGTCCACCTCGTCGAAGAACAGAAGCGGCACTTGGCCCGTGCTGCCGGCCCAGTGGAAGGCGTGAAGCGCGCGACCGAGCTTTAAGAACTTCATCCGGTACTGCTCGGCCTGCGCCTCGTCGAGCGTCTTCGCCCCAGAAGTGACTGCTTGAATCACTGACTGGTTCTGCGCCTCCCTGTCCCACTCGTAGAGTAGGTCGCTCAGCTTCAACTCGCTCATGCCCTGAATGGGGAACATGCTCATGTTAAAGCCGAACTGCGTGGCGAGCGCGACCGCCGACTTTCCGCTCCCCGGCTCGCCCTCGATCATCCAAATCTTCCCGCTGCGCAGGACCTGCACGTAGTCGCTCAGCAAGCCCTCTTGGATCAGGTAGCCGGTCGAGGCCAGGCGCTCCGCGATGCCGCTCACGCCCTCCTGCTGTAAAACTTCGCGCGGGTTAAGCTGTGGCTTGTCGGATGCTGGCGGCGGAATCATGCTTCTAAGTTTTCCTTACGAAGAGTGCGTGTTAATTCAACCGGACGCTCACTGCCCTGCTAAGACGGCCTCCGCGACGCGGCGCATCTCCGGCGTCATGCGAGGCAGGGCGCGGCGGATGTCGTCGGCGCTGCCGTTCGTCATCAGTTCGACGAGTTCGGCTTCTGACAGTTGGCCGCCAGCGCGCGCCTGCCCCGTGTCGGACATGCGGCGCAGCTCATCCGCCGACGTGCTCGCATCCGCGTCAACGCCCTGTATCTCTCGCGGGGATGTCATCACGAAGACGTATCCGGCAGTGTTGGCCGGGACTTCGATGAAAC
>DATDFK010000021.1:0-3311 GCA_036522655.1 Pyrinomonadaceae bacterium
GGAGCGAGACCAGCGAGAGGATGTGCCGATCGGGCGAGCAGGCGCGAACATGCACGTGTACGTGCTGGACGAGGCGCGGCAGATGGTCGGCGAAGGAGTGGTCGGAGAGGTGTACATCGGCGGCGAAGGATTGGCCGCAGGCTATCTCGGCAGGGAAGAGTTGACGCGAGAGAAGTTCGTCGAGCATCCCTATGAGGAAGGCGGGAGGCTATATCGGAGCGGAGACCTTGGGCGAAGGCTGGCGGGAGGAGTGCTGGAGTATCTGGGGAGACGAGACGAGCAGGTGAAGTATCACGGGTACAGGGTGGAGTTGAATGAGATCAGGAGTGCATTGAATGAGCACCCGCAGGTGAGAGACAGCGTAGTGGCGATCATGAAAGACCATCAGGGGACGGATGTGATGGTGGGGTACTACGTCTCAAGGCAGGAGATAGATGGAGGAGAGTTGCGAGCGCGGATGGGAGAGCGGATTATCGAGGCGACGATACCGAGCATCTTTGTGCATTTGAAGAAGCTGCCGCTGACCATCAACGGGAAGATCAACTACGATGCGTTACCAAGCGTGAAGATGGCGAAAGAGCAAGTCTCGCGAGTCCACGTGGCGGCGCGGACGCCCATCGAAGAAGGGCTGGCCGGAGTGTGGAGCGAAGTGCTTGGCATTAGCCGCGTGAGCATTCACGATAACTTCTTCGTGTTGGGAGGCCATTCGTTGCTCGCAACACAGGTGTTGTCGCATGTGCGTGAAATCTTTCAGGTCGAATTGCCTTTGCGCGCTCTGTTTGAGCAGCCGACGGTCGCCGAACTGGCCGGGCGCGTCGAGACCTTGATGCGTGCGGGTCACGGGATCGACTCTCCGCCGATTCAACCCGTCGCGAGAGATGCTGCATTGCCGCTTTCGTTCGCGCAGCAGCGACTCTGGTTCCTTGATCAACTGCAATCCGGTAACACGGCCTACCTTATCCCCGCCGCGCTGCGTTTGAAGGGCCAGCTCAACATCGCGGCCTTGGAGCAGACATTTAGCGAGATCATCAGGCGACATGAAGTGCTGCGCACCGCTTTTGCGCAGAGCGACGGGTCGCCGGTGCAGGTCATCTCCGCGCCTGAGCCTTTGAGCCTGCCTTCAACAGACCTCAGCCGGTTAACGGAAGCCGAACAGGATGCGGAGGTGCGTCGCTTGACCGCAGAGGAAGCGCAGCGCCCCTTTGATCTGTCGCATGGGCCACTGCTGCGCGCGCGGCTTCTGCGCCTCGGCGCTGAAGATCACGTGCTGCTCTTTACAATGCATCACATCATTTGTGATGGATGGTCGATCGGCCTCATGATCAACGAGGTCGCGGTTTTATATAAAGCCTTCATCGAAGGGAAGCCGTCGCCGCTTGCGGAGTTGCCGATTCAGTATGCGGACTACGCGCAGTGGCAGAGAGAATGGCTGCGCGGCGAATTGCTCGACGCGAAGATGGCGTACTGGAAGAATCAACTCGACGGCGCGCCGCCGGTGCTGGAATTGCCCGCCGACCGACCCAGGCCGCAGGCGGCCACCTACAACGGCGCGATCGAGTCGTTGATGCTGTCGCAGAATTTGTCCGAAGAGCTTGCGGCGCTGAGCCGCAGGGAAGGCGTCACGTTATTCATGACGCTGCTCGCAGCCTTCCAGACGTTGCTGTACCGTTACACCGCGCACGACGACATCGTCGTCGGCTCGCCCATCGCCGGACGCAATCGCGCCGAGATCGAGAATCTCATCGGGTTCTTCATCAACACGCTGGTACTGCGAACAGACCTCTCCGGCAACCCGAACTTTAAAGAACTGCTGGGACGCGTCAGGGAAGTCGCGCTCGGGGCCTACGCGCATCAGGACGTGCCGTTCGAGATGCTCGTCGAAGAGTTGCAGCCGGAGAGATTCCTGAATCACTCGCCGCTCTTCCAGGTCGTGTTCGTTCTACAGAACGCGCCTGTGATGGGGCTCGAATTGCCCGGGCTGAGCCTGAGCTCGCTGCCCGTCGAGAGCGGCGTCGCGCCGGTCGATCTGCATCTGAACGCGGTCTCGACCAAAGAGGGACTGGTACTGTCGTTCGGATATAACACCGATCTGTTCGAGGCGGTCAGAATTCGCCGGATGCTGGAACACTTCCGGCAACTGCTCGAAGGCGTGGCGAGCGACCCTGTGCAGCGGCTCTCGCAGTTGCCGCTGTTGACAGCAGCGGAGCAGCAGCAGTTACTCGTCGAATGGAATGATACCGCGATCGATTATTCGGAAAATCAACTTGCCCATCGGATATTTGAGCAGCAGGCGGAGCGCAACCCGGATGCCGTCGCATTGATCTTCGGCGACGAATCTCTGAGTTACAGCGAACTCAATCAGCGAGCCAATCAACTTGCGCATCACCTGATGGCGATGGGCGTCACGCCGGAAATGGCGGTGGCGATCTGCATGGAACGCTCCATCGAGATGATCGTCAGTATGCTCGCCGTCCTCAAAGCCGGTGGCGCTTATCTCCCGCTCGATCTATCTCTTCCGTCAGAACGACTCGCCTTCATGCTGGAGGCGGCAGCCGTCCCGTTGATTCTGACGAAGGAGCTTGCAAGCGAGCTTCTCCCGGCGACATGGGGACAGGTCATTTGCGTGGATACGGAATGGGAGAGCATCTCCGCTCTCGCTTCCGATAACCCCGCTCCCGCTCTCTCTCCAGATAACCTCGCTTACCTCATCTATACTTCCGGCTCTACTGGCCGTCCTAAAGCCGTCCTCCTCTCTCATCGCGGCCTCTCTAACCTCGCTCTCTCTCAAGCGGCTGCCTTCGCCGTCTCTCCGCTCTCCCGCGTCCTCCAATTCGCTTCTCCTTCCTTCGACGCCTCCGTCTCCGAAGTCTTCATGGCACTGACCTCCGGCGCTGCCCTCTCGCTCGGCACTGCCGACTCGCTCTTCTCCGCTTCCAATCTGCTCGAACTCCTGCGCCACCAGCGCATCACCACCGTCACCTTGCCTCCCGCTCTGCTCAGCGTACTACCGGACGCCGACCTGCCGGAGCTTTCGGTGCTGATCGCCGCCGGAGAGAGTTGTCCACCGGAAGTCCTCCAACGATGGGGTGCTGGCAGAAGATTCTTCAATGCTTATGGGCCGACGGAAACCACAGTCTGTGCCACGCTCGGAGAGTGCGATGCAGAGAGCGCACAGATTCCACCGATCGGGCGACCGCTGGCGAACATGCGAGTCTACGTCCTTGATAATGAGATGGGTGTGGTGGCCGCAGGCGTGACCGGAGAGTTGTATGTGAGCGGGGTGGGTTTGGCGCGAGGCTACATGAACGAGG
>DATDFK010000022.1:0-7483 GCA_036522655.1 Pyrinomonadaceae bacterium
GGGTCTGGCTCGCGGCTCAAAAGATCGACGTAAAGCTGGCGGACGAAGAAGCGTGTGTTGTCGATGGGATTGGCTTTGCCGGGTACGTCATCGTCTGCGATCGTCATCGGGACAGTCAGGCTCACCCCGGGTATTGCGCCGATCGGTGTAAATAACGTGATGTCAAATGTGAGATTAAAAGTTTCCGGGCCTTCCGTGTAGACATCGTCCACGAGGCTGAGGGTGAACTGCTTGGTTAGTTCGCCGGGAGCAAAGCGTAGACGGCCAACGGCGATGTGATAGTCGCATTTTCTGGAGGCGACGCCAGACGGCTGTCCGGGAGTGTTCGGGTCACAACGGAAGTTGGCGTCGGTCGTATCGACGGTCGAGTATTTGATCTCAGCCGCAGTCGAGGTGTCGCCCGCGCGAGTGACGGTGATGGTGGCAAAGCCCTGGCCCTCGCTCAGGCCGGGAGTTGTCATGCCGACCTGCATGGTTGCGGGCGCAGCATTCTGTACGACGTTGAAGGTCTGATCGGCGATAATAATCGTTCCGGTGCGCGCCGCGCCTGTATTGGCCGCGACAGAGTAGCTGATCGTGTTGTTTCCCGTGCCGTTGCTGCTGGAAGTGATGGAGAGCCACGGAGCGTTGCTCGTTGCCGTCCAGTTACAACCCGTCGGTGTTATCACGTTGACCGAACCCGTCCCGGCGCTGGCCGTAAAGTTCTGCGCGCTCGTGCCCAGAGCGTACGTGCAGATGGGAGCCGTAGAGAACGGCGTGAAGGTGACTGTCTGCGCGTTGGAGAGGTTAACGGAAGCGGCGGTCGAGGTGTGTGAAGTAACCACATAGGCGTTCGTGGCGTTGACCGAATAAAAATCACCTTCGCCCTTCGAGATGCCGACGACAGGCTTGATGCCCGTGTTGCCCGCACCGTATCGCGTTCGGATTGTGCCGTCGCTGCGCAACTCTATCTCGAAGTTGACAGCCGACGCGACGGGCGCGGCGGGACACTGAAGCGAACTCCAGGGCACACCCTGCCAGCGAAAGATGATGCGATTCGCGTCCGGCTGCAAGACGTAGACATCCGAGTCGGCTCTGAAACATGTGCGCAGGTCTAGGTCGCCCCACATCCCCGCGATCATGCCCTGAGAATTAAGGCCCCGCAAAGAGCTGCCAGCATCATTCTCAGGCGGCGTCAGGAAATGCAGAGCGCCGTTGGTTGAGACGGACACCTTGCTTATCGTCTGCCCGAAGAAGGGAAAGCTGAAAGGGAGCGGATAATTAATCCTGTAATCGTCATCGGCGTCGAAGGTGAGCGGCGTGCCGCCGGTCGAAAGAGGGCTCGCCGCGCTCAGGCTGACCGTGTAAGCTTCGGTCGCAGCCGCGTCGACCGTCACAGAGACGTTAGCCGAAGCGCTGTTGCCGACCTCGTCAAAGACCTTGAGCGTGATGGTTCCGCCGGTCTGCCGGTAAGGGATTTCCACTTCGACGCTTTGCGGATTGCTCAATAAGCTCGGAGCGAACGCGCCCAAATGATATTGCCCGCCCGCGCTCGACGTGAAAGTGACATCGTAAAGGGCCGCGAGTCCGCCGTCATCGCCCGCCGTGAACTGCAACGTGACGGCTCGACCGTTTTGTGACGCGATGCCGAGACCGCTTACGCTGGGCGGAGTAGAGTCGGTCACGCCGGCATTTTCTAACGCGAGCCGGGCATTCAAACGACGCGCGGTCGAGGTCTTGCCGACCATTGAGGCGATGGGCTCGCCGCCGTAGAGAAGCGCCGTCCGCAACCTTTGCATGGTGATGGACGGATAGCGCGCAACGATGAGCGCCGCCACGCCCGACACATGCGGCGAAGACATGGACGTGCCTGCGAAAAAGGTGTAGGTCGAGCCGTCGGCTTCAGTATATGTCGCGCCGGGATAGTTGCGCGGGGTCGTGCTCAGCACACCGCGCCCGGGCGCACCTATGCTCGGCAGACGCGTCCCGAAGTTGGAGAAATAAACGAAGTCGTCTATGCGATCGGTCGCCGAGACGCGGATGACATTGGCTGCGTCGACACCTGCGGGTGCGCCGGGGAAGTCGTCGTTATTGGCCTGCTCGTTGCCAGCCGCAGCGATGAAGAGTATGCCCGCGCTGCTGGCCGCGTTAACGGCGCTTGTGAGCGACTGCGAAGTGCCGCTGCCTCCCCAGCTATTGTTCAGCACGCGAAGGTTCACGCCGCGATTACGCATGGTGACCGCGTAATTTATGGCCGCGACCGCGCCGGTCGTCGTGCCGGTTCCGTCCGCCGCGCCGAGAAATTTCAGCGGCATCATTTTCACCTGCCAGTTAACTCCGGCAACACCGATGCCGTTACCGCCGACCGCGCCGATCGTGCCCGCGACGTGTGTGCCGTGATCGTCTATCGTCGGGGAGTCATAAACGGAATTATCGTTGCCGTAAAAATCCCAGCCGTGCACATCGTCTATGTAGCCGTTGCCGTCATCGTCAACTCCGTTGGTCTCTTTGCCGCCGCCGGACTCGCCCGGATTAGTCCAGATGTTGGCCTGCAAGTCCGGGTGATTAATATCAATCCCCGAATCTATAATCCCGACCACGACGCCAGGGCTCCCCGTCGTTATTTTCCATGCCTCTTCGGCCTCGATGTCTACGCCGGGCGTGCCGCTGATGAACCTGTTGTTGTCGGGTGGGCCCACGTTGCCGGATTGCCCCGTGTTTTTGAGCGCCCACAAATCCTGAAAGTGCGCATCGTCAGGCAGAGCCTCGCGGTGAAGGATGTAGTTCGGCTCAGCGTAGATCACGTCCGGGTCTTCCTTGAGGGCGGCAATCGCGTCCAGCGTGTCTGCGGGTTGAACACGCCCGCGCCGCAATCCTTCGACCAGGTTAGAGCCCTCGAAGCGCTCAAGGCGGACGGGAATCTCGCGCCCTTTCCTGTGCACCGATGTCACGGCCATCTCCTCGCGCCCTGCCTCCGCATTGCTGCGATAACGAACCAGCACCTCGCCCGCTACAAAATCCAGCTTCGGCGCGCGCTTCGTCGCAGGAGACGACTGCGCTGTGGCCGCCGGCGTGTCTGCGGAATCGTCCGACCGCGTGCTGCTACTGCGAAGACGCGCCGAAGCGCCGAGCGACGCTAAGCCGAGCAGTGCTGCCGTAGAGAGGACGAAAGCGATGCTCAGGCGACCGAGCAGCCTTCTGCTGTGCTGTCTTTGACGAGCGGGGGCGAGGATACGAATACGGGGAACGCGCGACATTCAGACTCTCCTAAATCAAGGGCAGAGGGTGCGGGCCGTCTCACTACAAGCCTGAGGGATAGCGTCAGGAGTGAGCGCGGTAATTCTCGAATTCTACTTTAAGACAAAATGGTTTGGGGGCGATTCAGGAAAAGCCGATTGACTAAGGCGACTTCCGAACATCGTTTCAGATGCCTGAACCCCCCGAAAAGATGCATTACAGGCGGCCTCTTGACGGCTTAGAGGGCGTTTGAAAAGCCCCGCAGGGGCGCAAGATTAAGGTCAATTCCGGGGATTGGCCTTAGTTAGGGGAAACGCTGGCCGATCTGCTCCGTGCCGAATGTGCCGATGCCGTTCAGGCGGAAGCTGAAGACTGTCCGGTTCTCGTTTCTGAGGCCGACGTTGAAGTGGTAGTTCTGGACGGTGACGGCGCAGCAGTCCCAGGTGTAGCCGAGCGTGAGCACGGCGCTGACGAGTGATTTGCTGCCCTCCTGCGGGCGATTCTGAAAATCGAAGAAGAAGGACGCGCCGCCGAAGAGCCCTCGATTCTGGTTGCCGACAAATACGGACGGGCTCCACTGCGAGCCGCGCAGCGTGCCGAACTCATTGCCGAAGGGGTCGCCGAACTGGCGCAGGCTCGGGACAAGACTGATGGCCCGCGTAAAGTAGAAGCTCTGGAAGGCCCGCACGAGCTTCGTGTTGACGCCGAAGGTCAGCGAAAAATCACGCACGCCGACCTTTTGCACGTCTATGTCCGTGCGCAGGTCTGCGAAGAGATTGTGCCTTGGGCGATAGCGCGCCTCGACGTTGATGGGCGAAAAGCGACGGGGCACGCCGCCATAGGAGAAGCCGGAGAAAGTGTTGATCGGGTAGAACTGGTTGCGCCTTCCGGGCACGAGCGCGCCGCCGAAATAGGGGTCGAAGAAATACTTGCCGCGCACGGTGATCGTCAAGGCTTCATAGGGCTGGCTCGCCAGCGGAACGCGCGGGCGATTGCCGCTCGGCGGTGCTGTCACTCCGCTGACGTTCTCGGTCGAGCGGCGCGTGAAGAAACGATTGCTGATGCCGAACTCTATCTCGTTAGTGTCGGCGATGGCGTCCGTGTAGTCTGTGCGGATGATGCGCTCGAAGTTGGTGATACCCTCGATCTTGCGATAGATCAGGTAGGGCTCTATGACGTGGCGGAAGAAGAAGGAGCCGTCTTTGTGACGGAAGTTGCGCGCAAAGGCCGGTGGGCGCACGTCCAGCTCAAACTCTCCGTAGCCGCGCACGACATCACGACTCAGGACAAGCCGCGTCGTCGGGTCAATCGAGTTCGAGTAATACGTCCCGCTCAAGCCCGCCATGGCCGTCACAGACCAACCGCTGAAATGAAAGGGGACGGAGAAACGCGGGTGCACGTTGAGGCGTTGCACGAGCGAGGGCGAGTTGATGGGGTCGCCGCCGACCTGATTCTGGAAAGCGACGACATCTTCAACCGTCTCTTTGCGGCTCACGCCTTCTAAGCCCCCCTCGAAGGAGAAGTAGACGGGCAGCCGCTCGAAATACCTGAGCGCCGACGGGCGCTTGTCCAGGGTGATGCTCGGAAGCTGGCGCGTGCGTATGCGAACCGTGGGGAGAGAGGTGACCTGCGTGCGCGCCAGAAAGTTGAAGCTGTAGTCTCCGGCGTTTTTGTTGATGAAGATTTGCGAGCGCTCTTCGGGCGAGATGGCCTGTTGAATCGTGTCCGAGAAGACCTGTCTGAAGGCCAGGCTCGAAGTGATGTTCACGTCGGCGGCGGCGACGAACCCATTGGGGAAGTAGTGCACGCCGTCCATGTAAAAGCTTGAGCCGCCCTGGTCTGGATTCTCCGGGCTCGCCTCCGGGCCGAAGATGCGATCTTTGACGGCGAAGAGACCGATGTCGAGATAGGAGCGCGAATTGGCGCGCGTCCGCAGGTCAAAGCCGAACCCTATGCCGCGCCCTGTGTAGATGTCGTTGCGAAGCGTGATGTCCGCCGAGCGCCCTAAGGTCTGGTAATAGGCGTTGGAGAGGCGAAAGCCTTTGTTACCGGAGCCGCTGAACGTCGGCGTCAGGAAGCCCGAAGCCCTGTCCCTTCGCTTGATCGAGACGGAAGCATAGGGCAGAAGAATGACCGGAATGCCCTTGATGCGGAAGCTGGGCGTCTTGACACGCACGCGGTCGTTTAAGGTAATGCTTGCGCGCGCGGTCTTAAAGCTCCATTTCGGCACGTTCTCTTCGCAGGCCGTCACTTCGGCATTGACGGCGATGATCTTGTCGGGCGCGACCTTTTCCACGCTGTCGGCTGTGAAGTAGAGGACTGTGCCGTCCTGCGTCATGTTGGTAAAGCCTGTGGAGTTGACGAAGTAGCCGAGCTTGGTTGCGTAATTCCATTCGGCGCGCGAGCCCGTGATGCGCTGTCCCGGCTCCTGATCGAAAACGACGTTGCCCTCTGCGATCACGCGATTGCTCGCCTCGTAAACCGTCACCTTGTCCGCCTGCAAACGATAGACGCCGATACGCACATCAACATTGCCTTCATAAACGAAGACGTGCGCCTCCTTTGGGCCGCTCGCCGTCTGCTTATCGGCGCGCACGTCCAGCTCATCCGTAGCCTGCGGCGTGCGCTCGCCAGTCCTCGTGACGGGCATGCGCGGGCGAACAGGCTGCTCCTGCGTGAGCGGGTTGACGTTAGGCGTATCGGGCAGGGGATTGGTGACTTCGCGCTCGACCGGATTGGTCTGCTGTTGCTGCGCGTGGGCCAACTGGCAGGCCGCCGCAAACATCAGGCACACCGATAGAATGGACGCGAACGCCAGTGAGCCTCGCAAGTGGATTACGGAAAAAGCGGTGCGCAAAGATTAGACGAAGACCTCCAGAGGCCGAGCCGCAGATGTGGTCGCTCTGCTTAAACGTCGATCGAAAGCAAGAGCGCGCCGCGTTGTCATCAAAGGCTTGCCGATGCTAACACGGAAAAGCGTAAAGCAGAAGCGGACGCTTCAAGGCATAACGCGAGTTCGGCATGAGCGGCTGCGACCTGCCAAGATCGAACGCGCATTATGTTATTGTCTGTGGCCACATGACCGCGCAGTCCGCCGAAAGCTTTCGTCTGATGATCGTCGCCGGTGAGCCGTCGGGCGACACGCATGCCGCCGCCCTGGTTCGCGCGCTGCGCGATCAATCGCCGCACGCATCCTTCGAGCTTTACGGCGCGACCGGGCGTGCGATGCGCGAAGCGGGCGTGGAATCCGTCGTGCGCAGCGACGAGCTGGCGATCATGGGCATCGTAGAGGTCGCGCGTGTCCTGCCAAAATTCTGGCAAGCCTTCAGGGCATTGAAAAGGGTTGCGCTCGCGCGTCGCCCTGACGCCGTGATTCTGGTTGACTGGCCGGAGTTCAACCTGCGACTGGCGCGCTCCCTGCACAGGCGCGGCCTGCGCGTCATCTACTACATCAGCCCGCAGCTCTGGGCTTGGCGCTCTTACCGCGTCCGCAGCATACGCCGCGACGTAGACCTGCTGCTCGGCATTCTCCCCTTCGAGCCCAGTTGGTACAACGAGCGCGGCGTCATGCACGTGGAGTTTGTCGGTCATCCTCTGACGGGCGAAGTCCACCCGCGTTATGGCCGCGCCGAGTTTTGCAGCCTCAACCAGTTGGACGAGACCCGCCCGCTCGTCGCGCTTCTGCCCGGCAGTCGTCTCAAAGAGCTTGAGCGCATCCTGCCGCCGATGCTCGAAGCGGCGAGCCTCATCTCGCGCGCGCGCCCCGAAACACAATTCGTGCTCATCCTCGCGCCGAGCCGCACGGCAAGGGAAGCGGCGGCGATTATTGAAGAGGTGAGACGAAAAGGAACGCGCCTGCCAGATGCCCTGCGTATCTCTCAGGGCGAGACGCGCGAGGCCCTTGCGGCGGCGGACGCGGCGGCTGTCGCCAGCGGCACGGCAACCTTGGAAGCTGCGCTGGTCGGCACACCCCTCATCATCGTCTACAAAGAATCGGCGATTAACTGGCACACGCTCGGACGCCTCATCAACGCCGAACATTTCGGCCTCGTCAACTTGATCGCGGGCGGGCGCATCGTGCCCGAGTTGATGCAGAATGAGCTGACCGGAGAAAGACTGGCGGAAGAGTTGACGGCGCTGCTCGACGAGAAACGCAATCGTGATGCGCGCGCTCAACTAGCCGCTGTAACGGCACGCCTCGGCGCAGGCCGCGCCTCACGCCGCGCCGCCGATGCCATCCTTCGCGCTGTCAGAGAGTGGAAGAAGT
>DATDFK010000023.1:0-88695 GCA_036522655.1 Pyrinomonadaceae bacterium
CCTACAGGACTTTCGCTCCGAAGTCGCGGGCGAATTGAAGAAGGTGGGCATTCACGTTGAATGTCATCACCACGAAGTCGCCACCGCCGGACAGTGCGAGATCGATTTCCGTTACTCGACGCTGACCGGAACCGCCGATAACCTTCAAATCTTCAAATACACAGTCCGCAACGTCGCGCAGCGTCACGGCAAGGGCGCGACCTTTATGCCGAAGCCGCTCTACGGCGACAACGGCTCAGGCATGCACTGTCACCAGTCGCTCTGGAAAGGCGAGAAGCCGCTCTTCGCCGGCGACGGCTACGCCGGTCTCTCCGACATGGCCCGCTACTACATCGGAGGGTTATTGAAACACGCGGCGGCCATCGTCGCTTTCGCCGCGCCGACGACGAACAGTTACAAGCGGCTGGTTCCGGGGTTTGAAGCGCCTGTCAATCTGGCTTACTCGGCGCGCAATCGCTCGGCGGCGATACGCATCCCGATGTTCTCGACCAACCCTAAATTGAAGCGCCTTGAGTTTCGTCCGCCCGACCCTAGCTGCAATCCGTATCTGGCCTTCTCGGCGATGCTGCTCGCCGGGTTGGACGGGATACAGAACCGCATTGATCCCGGCGAGCCGCTCGACAAGGACATCTACGATCTCTCGCCCGAACTCTTGAAGGACGTGCCGTCCCTGCCGGGCTCTCTGGACGAAGCCCTCGCCGCGCTCGAAACAGACCACGACTTCCTGCTCAAGGGCGACGTGTTTACGCCCGACCTGATCGATCGCTGGATTACCTACAAGCGCGAGAAAGAGATACAGCCCTTGAGGATGCGTCCGCATCCGCTTGAGTTCGGCATGTACTTCGACATCTAGACAGGAGAGCAAGGATGAAGGATGAAATAAAAGCTTTTGTCTTTACTTCATCCTTCATCCTTCCGCCTTCATCCTTGCTCTTATCCTGATTTATGGCCCCCAAAAAATAATAAATTATGCAAAGGAGGGAGAAAGATGTATTGTGCGGGCGGTTGCTCATAATGGGTGAGCAGGTGCTTTAGACGCATGCGAGGCGATCGGCCCTCGAACGAGCCTGAGACGACAAAAACCACGATGCCTTCAAAGCCATTTGCCTCAGCAGTTTCAGCGCGCGCGGTGCGGGCGGCTGTCGCCCTCGCCAGTATCGGCGTCGCTCTGATGGTGACCAATAAGGACAGCACATGATGACCTGTCGCGGACATTTAATGATTTAGGCCGGGCCATCAACTTTGTCATGTTGATGGCCTTTTAATCTATGCACACGATTTTCCGATGACACATTCATTCCCTCCGAAGAAACAGGGATTGTACGACCCGCGCCACGAGCACGACGCTTGCGGCGTAGGCTTCGTCGTCGACATCGCGGGCCGCAAGTCGCACGAGATAGTCCGGCAGGCTGTAGAAGTCTTGCTCAACCTGGAACACAGGGGCGCGTGCGGCTGCGAGAAGAATACCGGCGACGGTGCGGGCATACTCTTACAGCTTCCGCACCAATTTTTCGCGCGCGAAGGCCAGCGGCTTGGAATCGAGCTTCCCCCCGCAGGTCTGTATGGAGTCGGGATGGTTTTCCTCCCGCGCGACGTGGAAAGCCGCGAACAATGCGAACATCTGTTTGAAGAGATCGTTCGTGAAGAAGGTCAACGCGTGCTCGGATGGCGCACTGTGCCGACGGAGGACTCGATGATTGGCCCAACGGCGAAAGCCTCCGAGCCTTTCGTCCGGCAGATTTTCATCGGGCGCGGAATGGCAGCCACGGACGAGCTGGCCTTTGAGCGCAAGCTCTACGTGATACGCAAGCGCGTCAGCAAGGGAGCCAAGCGCGGGATACACGAGCGCCGCATGTTCTACATCCCGAGCCTCTCGTCCAGAACGATCATCTACAAGGGAATGCTGACCACGGGCCAGTTGACGGCCTTCTATCCAGACCTCTGCGACGAGCGTGTGGTCTCCGCG
Source organism: Pyrinomonadaceae bacterium (assembly GCA_036522655.1). Lineage (GTDB taxonomy): Bacteria > Acidobacteriota > Blastocatellia > Pyrinomonadales > Pyrinomonadaceae > DASQYE01. The sequence goes on from DATDFK010000023.1 coordinate 1,967, forward strand.
CTCGCCCTCGTCCACTCGCGTTTTTCGACCAACACTTTTCCCAGTTGGGCCCGCGCGCATCCTTACCGCTACGTCGCCCACAACGGCGAGATCAATACCCTGCGCGGCAATATCAACTGGATGCACGCCCGCGAAAGCAAGTTCAAATCCGAGTTGTTCGGCGAAGACATACACAAGGTGCTGCCCATCATCGACACGGAGGGCTCGGATTCCGCCATGTTCGACAATGCTCTGGAGCTGCTGACGCTGGCGGGCCGCTCCCTTCCGCATGCCGTGATGATGATGATCCCGGAGCCTTTCAGCGGCCACGAGGCGATGAGCGATGAGAAGAAAGCCTTTTATGAATATCACTCGTGCCTGATGGAGCCTTGGGACGGGCCGGCGTCGATCGCCTTTACGGACGGAATCAGAATCGGCGCGGTGCTCGATCGCAACGGCCTGAGGCCCTCGCGCTACTACGTGACGAAGGACGGTCTTGTGATCATGGCCTCCGAAGTCGGCGTGCTCGACATCGCGCCCGAGCGAGTCCTGATGAAGGGAAGGCTTCAGCCCGGTCGCATGTTCCTCGTCGATACCGAAGAGGGGCGTATCGTTGACGACGAGGAATTGAAACACCGCATCGCCACGGAGCATCCGTACGGCGACTGGCTCAGGGACAACCTCGTCCGCCTCGAAGAGCTTCCGGGCCCGCCCGCGAAAGCGCCCGCGCCCGAGCACGCGCTCGTCATGCAGAGCCAGCAGGTCTACGGCTACACGGAGGAGGAACGAAAGCTCCTCTTGACACCGATGGCCGTTGGCAGCAACGAGTCCATCGGCTCGATGGGCACGGATACGCCGCTCGCCGTGCTTTCGGAGCGTCCTCAACTGCTCTACAACTACTTCAAGCAACTCTTCGCGCAGGTCACGAACCCGCCGGTTGACGGCATCCGCGAAGAGCTGATCATGTCGACGGACACGACCGTCGGCCCCGAAGAGAATATGCTTGAGCCGCAGCCCGCCTGCGCGCGACAGATCAAGCTGCGCTCGCCCATCCTCACCAACGACGAGCTGGATAAGCTGCGTCATCTGGGAGGCGCAGACCTTGAGTGTGCTTCGATCTTCAAGTCGATCACGCTGCCCATGCTCTATGACGTGCGTGAGGGCGGGCGCGGGCTTGAGCGCGCGCTGGATGAGCTGTGCCGACGTTCGAGCGAAGCGATCGTCGAGGGCTACGGCATCATCATCCTTTCCGACAGGGGTGTGACGCGCGAGCGCGCACCGATTCCGGCGCTCCTCGCCGTCTCCGGCATTCATCATCACCTGATACGCGAGGGCACGCGCACGCAGGTCGGCTTCGTGATCGAAAGCGGCGAGCCGCGAGAGGTGCATCACTTCGCGCTCCTGCTCGGGTACGGCGCGGCTGCCATTAATCCGTATCTGGCCTTTGACACGCTGCGCGACATGATCTCGGAGGGCCAACTCGCCGGTGTGGATGCGAGCAAAGCTGTTGCCAACTACATCAAGGCCGTCAATAAAGGCGTCGTCAAAGTCATCTCGAAGATGGGCATCTCGACCATCCAGAGCTACTGCGGCGCGCAAATCTTCGAGGCCATCGGGCTCAATCAGGATTTCGTCGATCGTTACTTCACGTGGACGCCGTCGCGCATCGGCGGCATCGGCCTCGACGTGATCGCGGAGGAAGTCAGGCTCAGGCACAGGCATGCTTACCCTGAGCGAGGGGTGCGCGAAGCCGTGCTTTCGGTCGGCGGACAGTACCAGTGGCGGCGCGAGGGCGAGTATCATCTCTTCAACCCGCAGACCATACACAAACTACAGCACGCCTGCCGCGCCAACGATTACACGACCTTCAAAGAGTACAGCCGGTTAGTCGACGACCAGACGCAGAAGCTTTGCACCCTGCGCGGGTTGATGAAGCTCAACCCGGCGGCGCATGGGCCCATACCCGTCGAAGAGGTCGAGCCGGTCGAAGAGATCGTCAAACGCTTCAAGACGGGCGCGATGTCTTACGGCTCGATCAGCGGCGAGGCGCACGAGGCTTTAGCCGTGGCGATGAATCGCATCGGAGGCCGCAGCAATACGGGCGAGGGAGGCGAAGACCCCGCGCGCTATTTCGCGGACGAGTCGGGCGATTCCCGCAACAGTCGTATCAAGCAGGTCGCCTCGGGCCGCTTCGGCGTGACCAGCAATTACCTCGTCCACGCCGACGAGTTGCAAATCAAGATCGCGCAGGGCGCAAAGCCCGGCGAGGGCGGGCAGCTTCCCGGACACAAAGTCTATCCTTGGATCGCAAAGGTGCGTCACTCGACGCCGGGCGTCGGGCTCATCTCGCCGCCGCCGCATCACGACATCTACTCGATCGAAGACCTGGCGGAGCTGATCTACGATCTGAAGAACGCGAACCCGCAGGCGCGCATCAGCGTCAAGCTCGTCGCGGAAGTCGGCGTCGGCACAATCGCGGCGGGCGTCGCCAAAGCGCACGCCGACGTGGTGCTCATCAGCGGCTACGACGGCGGCACGGGCGCATCTCCCCTGACGAGCATCAAGCACGCGGGCGTGCCCTGGGAGTTGGGCCTCGCCGAAACGCACCAGACGCTCCTGCTCAACAATCTTCGCAGCCGTATCACGATCGAGACCGACGGGCAGCTCAAGACGGGCCGCGACGTAGTGATCGCCGCGCTGCTCGGGGCCGAAGAGTTCGGTTTCGCCACCGCGCCGCTCGTCAGCCTCGGCTGCATCATGATGAGAGTCTGTCACCTCAACACGTGCCCCGTCGGCATCGCCACGCAAGACCCAAGGCTGCGCGAGAAGTTCGGCGGCGACCCCTCGCATGTCGTCAACTTTATGTACTTCATCGCGCGTGAAGTGCGCGAGTTGATGGCGGAACTCGGCTTCCGCACGATCAACGAGATGATCGGCCACACTGAATACATAGAGATGCGCGCGGCCATCGAACAGTGGAAGGCGCGCGGCCTTGATTTCTCGCAAATCCTCTACAGGCCGGACGTGCCCGAAGACTTCGGGCGCTACCGCCAAATCGAACAGGATCACGGCCTCGAAGACACCCTGGACAATACGGTGCTGGTGGGCCTGTGCAAGCCTGCGTTAGAAGATGCCCGGCCCGTCGCGGCGACGCTTCCCGTACGCAACGTCAATCGCGCGGTCGGGACGATTCTCGGAAGCCACGTCTCGCGCCGCTACGGGGCCGAAGGGTTGCCGCCCGATACGATTCAGTTGAAATTCAACGGCTCTGCCGGGCAAAGCTTCGGCGCGTTTGTGCCGCGCGGGCTCACGCTCACGCTCGAAGGCGACGCCAATGATTACGTCGGCAAGGGATTGTCCGGCGGCAAGCTCATCATCTATCCGCCGGCGTCCTCGACCTTCGTCGCCGCCGAGAATGTGATTATCGGCAACGTCGCCTTCTACGGAGCGACGAGCGGCGAGGCTTACATCAACGGCCTCGCGGGCGAAAGATTCTGTGTACGCAATAGCGGTGTCGAGGCGGTCGTCGAAGCCCTCGGCGATCACGGTTGCGAATACATGACGGGCGGGCGCGTCGTCGTGCTCGGCGCGACGGGCCGCAACTTCGCGGCGGGGATGTCCGGCGGCATCGCTTACGTGCTCGACGAGCGCGGGGACTTTTCGCGCCGCTGCAATAAAGAGATGGTCTTGCTCACGGCGTTGGAAGATACGGGAGAGATAGAGCACGTCAAAGACATGATCTTTCGTCACGCGGAATATACGGGCAGCCTACGCGCCACAGAGATACTGCTCGCGTGGGATGAATGGCTGCCGAAGTTTCAAAGGGTCATCCCGCACGACTACAAACGCGTGCTCGATGCCCAGCGGCAGATGAGGGAAAACGGATTGACCGACGAAGAAGCGGAGATGGCCGCCTTCGAGTCGAACTCGCACGACCTGGCGCGGGTCGGGGGAAAGTAAATCCAAAATTGACTTATGGGTAAGCCAACGGGATTCATGGAGTACACGCGCACTCTTCCGATCGTGCGGGCTGCCGCCGAGCGCGTACGGGATTGGAGGGAGTTCCATGAGCATGTGCCGGAGCCGAATCTGCGCGAGCAGGGGTCGCGTTGTATGGATTGCGGCGTGCCGTTCTGTCATACGGGGCAGGTCATCAATGGGATGGCGACGGGTTGTCCCGTCAATAATCTCATCCCCGAATGGAACGATCTGGTTTACCGGGGCCGCTGGCGTGAGGCGCTCCATCGCCTGCATTCGACAAACAATTTCCCGGAGTTCACGGGCCGCGTCTGCCCCGCGCCGTGCGAGGGCTCGTGTGTGCTCGGCATCAACGATTCCCCGGTCACGATCAAGACCATCGAGCAGGCGATCATCGACAAGGGCTTTGAGGCGGGCTGGATTACGCCCGAGCCTCCCGTCACACGCACGGGCAAGCGCGTCGCCGTCATCGGCTCCGGCCCTTCGGGTCTGGCCTGCGCCGCACAACTAAACCGTGCCGGTCACTTCGTCACGGTCTTTGAGCGCGCAGATCGCATCGGCGGGCTTCTGATGTACGGCATCCCGAACATGAAGCTCGAAAAGACAATCGTCGAGCGCCGCGTGTGCCTGATGGCGCGCGAGGGTATCAGGTTCGTCACGGGCACGCACGTCGGGCTGGACTACGCTACTGATCGACTGATGAGCGAGTTTGACGCGGTCGTCCTTTGCGGAGGCGCGACGCGCCCGCGCGATCTCGGAATCGAGGGCCGTGATCTACAGGGCATTCACTACGCGATGAGTTTTCTTCACGCCAATACAAAGAGCCTGCTTGATAGCAATCACGAGGATGGGCTTTATCTGTCGGCGAAGGACAGGGACGTGATCGTCATCGGCGGCGGCGACACGGGCACGGACTGCGTGGGCACGGCGATGCGTCATGGCTGCCGCTCTCTGGTGCAATTTGAAATCCTGCCGAAGCCGCCGCAGCGACGCGCGCCGGACAATCCCTGGCCGCAGTGGCCCAAGGTCTACCGGATGGATTATGGACAGGAGGAAGCCGCCGCAAAGTTCGGCTCCGACCCGCGCGCCTACTCGATCGTGAGCAAGCGCTTTATCGGCGACGATCAGGGACACGTGCGCGGAGTCCTGACGGCGCAGGTCGAGTGGGACAAGGGCAACAACGGGCGACCCGCGCTCAGAGAGATACCGGGCACGGAGAGAGAATGGCCCGCGCAGATGGTCTTGCTCGCGATGGGTTTTCTGGGCCCGGAGACGGACGGGTTGCTCTCGCAGCTCGGCGTCGAGATCGAAGAGCGCGGTAACGTCGCCGTTGACGAGGACAAGATGACCAGCGTGCCGAAGGTCTTCGCCGCAGGCGATATGGCGCGCGGCCAATCCTTAGTCGTCTGGGCCATCGCCGACGGACGACGCGCAGCACGCGGCGTCGATCAATTCCTGATGGGAGAGACGACGCTTCCCTGAATGGATAGTTGAATTTCAAGTGTCGACGAATTAAGAGAGGCAAGTGACATGGGTTTCTATGATTGGGACAAAATGAAGGCCGAAGAGATCACGGAGCTTTACCTGAGAAAGGTGGCGATCGGCAAAAACATCACGGTGGCGAGAGTCGAGGTCAAAGAGGGCGCGATTACTCATGCGCACACGCACGAGAACGAGGAGATGATTCTCGTGCTCACGGGCGCATGGCGTTTCCATCTGCCGAGCGGTGTGGTCACGCTTGAGGCCAACCAGATGATCAGCATTCCGCCCGGCGTCGAGCACTCGTCCGAGGCGCTCGAAGACACTGTCGCGCTGGACATCTGCGCGCCGACCCGGCCCGACTGGCTCACGGGCTCAGACCGGCGGCTTCATCAAGACCCTGATCAGGAGCTATGGGCCGTATGAGTTTTGATGTCGGTGGGCCCATGAAGGGGAAGCGCCGTCTCGTTTGACGAGACAAGGTGGCTTTGAATAGAGCCCCGCGCGCATCGCCAGAAGAGGGCCGGGCGTGGCAAAATCAAGCCATGACTGAAGCGGAGTCCGAGAGCGAGAGACAGAGACGCTTGCGCGCCGCGCATCGCGTGGTCGTCAAACTCGGGACGGGCATTGTCAACGGAGAGGCGGGCGAGGTTTGCGTCGAGCGCATACGCCCGCTCGTCGATTCGATGGCCCGGTTAAAGAGCGCTGGCCGCCAGCTCGTCCTCGTCTCTTCCGGGGCGGTCGGGCTCGGAGCCGGACGCCTACGCCTGCATCGTTCTAGGCTCGCCGATGTGGTGACGAGACAGGCTTGCGCCGCCGTCGGCCAAAGCCTGCTGATGCACTCGTACGAGCAACTCTTCCGCGCGCATGACGTGCGTATCGCGCAGGTGCTTTTGACCGAGGGCGATTTCACGGACTGGCGGCGCTACAGTAATTTGCGGCGCACGATGGAGAAACTGCTCAAGCTCGGCGTCCTGCCGATTATTAACGAGAACGATACCGTCTCGACCGCCGAGCTCGAATATTTGAACAAGGGCGCGGGGCGCGTCTTCAGCGATAACGACGCACTGGCCGCGCTCGTGATGAGCAAGCTCGATTCGGATGCGCTCGTCTTACTGACGAGCGTTGAAGGGCTGCTACGGCGTGGCGCTCAAGGCGTGAGGGAACGGCGCGCGGACAAGGATGAAGAGAGGGGAGTCATCAGCCTGGTCGAAGAGATTACGCCGGAGCTTAGAGCGATGGCGGGCGGCCCTTCGGCGGGCGGGCGTGGAGGGATGATCACCAAGCTGGATGCGGCGCAGATAGCCTTACGCGCGGGCGGCATGGCCGTCATCGCCAACGGAGCGGAGCCGAATATTCTGGAACGCATCTTCGCCGGTGAGCCCTTGGGCACGACTTTCATGTCGCGGTCGCGCATGGCTGGCAAGCGTCGCTGGATTGCTTACGCGGCGGGCGTGCGCGGGCGTCTGGTCGTCAACGACGGCGCGCGCGATGCGATCATGGACGGCAAGGCAAGCTTGCTCTCGTCCGGCGTCGTCCGCGTCGAAGACATCTTCGAGCCGCAGGATGTCATCGCCATCGCAGACTGCGAGGGGCGCGAGTTCGCGCGCGGTATTATCAACTGCGCCAGCAATGAAGCCAGGGCTTTGATTGAAGAGAATCGTGAAGCGGGCGCGCCGAAGAAGAAGAATGGAGCGTCGCGGGCGGGCTTGCTTCACGGGCGCGTGCTGGTGACGCGCGATAACATAGTGCTGTTGGAGAAGAGATGAGTCGATCTGTAGAGGTTGTAGAGGGAGCACAGGTCGCGGACGTGGCGCGTCGCGCGAAAGCCGCCTCGCGTGTGCTCGCCGTTCTTCCGGCATCGCGCCGGAATGAGATTCTGCTGGCCGCCGCCCGTTTGATCGAAGAGCGGGAAGCGGAGATACTCGGCGCAAATGAGCTTGATTGCCGGGCCGCGATGCTCGACGTTGAGGAAGGGCGCATGTCGCGCGCGATGTTCGATCGCTTACAGACGAGCGCGCGCGGCGTCAGGCAGATGGCCTCGGGAGTCCGCGAGGTGGCCGCGCTCGATGATCCTCTGGGGCGCGAGCTGGCCGTCACGGAATTGGACGACGGCCTGACGCTTTACAAGTTGACGTGCCCGCTCGGCGTCGTCGGCGTCGTCTTCGAGTCGCGCCCGGATGTTATTTCGCAGGTCGCCGCGCTCGCCCTGAAGTCCGGTAACGCCCTGCTGCTCAAGGGCGGCGCTGAAGCGGCGCACACTAACGAGACGTTGATCTCCATCTGGCATGAAGCGCTCGGCAGCTTCGACGATGTGCCAAAGGATGCGCTCAACCTGCTTCACACGCGCGAAGACGTGGGCGAGATGCTCAAGCGCGACGATGAGATAGATTTGATTATTCCGCGCGGCTCGAAAGAGTTCGTGCGCTACGTTGCGGAGCACAGTCGTATCCCCGTGCTCGGACATGGCGAGGGCATCTGCCACGTTTACGTTGACCGCGCCGCCGATTTGAAGAAAGCGCGGGCGATAGCCTTCGATGCGAAAGTGCAATACCCTGCGGCATGCAACGCGGCGGAGACGCTGCTCGTGCACGAAGGGGTCGCGGGCGAGTTTCTGCCAGCGATGGTCGAGCAATACTTGAGCGCCGGGGTCGAAGTGCGCGGCTGCCCGCGTACCATTTCGCTCGCCGCTTCAAAGAATATCGTCGCCGCGACGGAGGAAGATTGGGCGACGGAGTATTCCGACCTCATCATCTCGATCAAGGTGGTCGCGGACTGCGACGACGCCATCCGGCACATACACGCCTACGGCTCGGGCCATACCGAGTGCATCGTCACGGAAGACAAGACGGCGGCGACGCTCTTTCTGGAAAGCGTGGACGCCGCTGGCGTCTACCACAACGCCTCGACGCGTTTCGCCGACGGCTTCCGCTACGGCTTCGGCGCAGAACTCGGCATCAGCACGAGCAAGCTGCACGCGCGCGGGCCCGTCGGCCTCGAAGGTCTCACCACTTACAAATACCGGCTCGATGGCTCCGGCCAGACAGTCGCCACCTACAGCAGCGGCGAGCGTAGTTTCAAACACAGAAGAATTAAAGGATGAAGGCGGCAACGATGAAGGAAGCCATAAGGTGATGAAAGAGAAGCTACGCGTTATGAAATTCGGCGGCACGTCTATGGGCGATGCCGACTGTATTCGTCGCGCGGCGGAGATCGTAGCCGCCGCCGCGAGCGAGGGCCCGCTGGTGGTGGTCGTTTCGGCGATGGGCGGTGTGACCAACCGTCTCATCGCGGCGGCGCGCGAGGCCGAGGGGGGCCAGGCAAGCGCTGCGCTCGAAACCTTAAGCGCGCTCCGCGAGCAACATATGACGGCGATCGATCTGCTGGCGAGCGTCGGCGCAAAGCGCGCGCAACTGGCCGCCGAAGCCGAGCACGTCTTGGAAGAGGTGACGAGCCTGTGTCGCGGAACGGCGCTCCTGAGAGAGTTGACGCCGCGTGCGCTCGATGCCATCTCAAGCGCGGGCGAGAGGCTGTCGGCGAGGCTGCTGGCGAGCGCACTGTGCGAGCTTGGGCTCAAGGGCGTGGCCGTCGAAGCGACGGAGCTGATCGTCACCGACAACAGGTTCGGCGGGGCAGAGCCCTTGATGGGCCCAACGAGCGAGCGTGCTTCGGCCAAGCTCTCGCCTTTGCTCGAAGCGGGCACAGTCCCGGTCGTGACGGGCTTTATCGGCGCGACGGCGGAAGGGACGCTGACGACGCTCGGGCGTGGCGGCTCCGATTACTCCGCGACCATTCTTGCGGCGGCGCTTCATGCTTCCGAGGTCATCATCTGGACTGACGTGGACGGGGTACTGACGGCTGACCCGCGCCTTGTCGAGGACGCGCGCACGCTGCGCGAAATCTCTTACAACGAAGCGGCCGAGCTGGCTTATTTCGGCGCGAAGGTGCTTCATCCGAAAACCCTGCGGCCCGTCGTCGAAGCCTCTATTCCGGTCTGGATTCGTAACAGCTTCGCGCCGCAGGCGGCGGGCACGAAGATTACGGAGACCGGACATCCGACGGCGCGCGGTGTCAAAGCGATCACGGCGATCACGGACGTGAGCCTCATTACGGTGGGCGGGCGCGGCATCGTCGGCGTTCCGGGCGTCGCGGCCAAAACCTTCGCCGCGACGGCGCGCGTGCGCGCCAACGTACTGCTCATCTCTCAATCCTCATCCGGCAATGATATTTGCCTGATCGTGAATTCGGCGGACGCTCCGCAAACGATCATCGCCCTGCGGCAGGCGTTCGAGCTAGACCTGGCCCACCAGCAGGTCGAGCACATCAACGTCGATTCCGAGATCGCTATCGTTGCCGTCGTCGGTGATAAGATGCACGGCACGCCCGGCATCGCCGGTCGCACCTTCAGCGCCCTCGGACGCAAGGGCATCAATATCATCGCCATCGCCCAGGGGTCTTCGGAATATAATGTGTCCTTCGTGGTCGAAAGGAGCGCGATGCGCGAGGCCGTGCTGGCCGTCCATAATGAGTTCGGCCTGCAACGACGCGCCTCTCGCTTCGATACTCCCGAGAGCGAGAATGCCCTGGCGAGCGTATGAATAGTCAGGAGAAAAGCGTCTTACCTTTGAGCGCCTCGCAACACTGTATCGAGCCGCAGTGCGGCGCGCGCTATGCGATCGAAGAGAGGCTCTACGTCTGCCCGCGCTGCGGCGGCCTGCTCGATATTGAAAGGGATGCTGAAGAGGAGTACGCGGGCGAAGGCCAGAGGCTCAAGGCTCTCTGGCATGAGCGCCGCGCCTCGGTGGATGCGCGCGACCGCAGCGGCGTCTGGCGTTATCGTGAGCTGCTGCCGTTCGCGTTTGACGCGCCCGTCGTGACGCTCACTGAAGGCAACACGCCGCTTTACGATGCGCCGCGCTCCGCCGCTTACTGCGGGTTGGACGCGCTCGCGCTCAAGCATCAGGGCCAGAATCCCACCGGCTCATTCAAAGACACCGGGATGACTACGGCCGTCACGCAGGCTCTTATCCTGGGCGCGCGGACGGTTGTGTGCGCGAGCACGGGCAACACGGCGGCGAGCCTCGCCGCGTATGCCGCGCGCGCCCGTTTGCAGTGCGCCATCCTCGTCCCGCGCGGGCAGATCAGTCATGCGAAGTTGGCCCAGAGCCTTGACTATGGGGCGGCGGTTCTGGAGTTGGATGGTAATTTCGACGACGCGATGCGCGTCATACGCGAGTTGGCCCAGGATGAGTCGATCTATCTCGTTAACTCGATCAACCCGTTTCGCATAGAGGGACAGAAGACTGTCGCCGCAGAGCTTTTGGAGCAGCGCGAGTGGCGCGTGCCGGATCACATCGTCGTGCCGGGCGGGAATCTGGGCAACAGCACGGCGCTGGGCAAGGGATTGAAGGAGTTGTACGAGCTTGGCCTGATCGATCGGCTGCCGCGTCTCTCGGTCGTGCAGGCCGAGGGCGCAGCGCCCTTCGCGCGTCTCTTCGAGGCTCCCGCGTCCGCCTCGCACGCTTCCGTGTTGGAACGCGCGTCCGAAGAGTTGCTGATGCCCGTCGAGCACCCGCAAACGCTGGCGACGGCGATCAAGATCGGCGCTCCCGTTTCATGGAAGAAGGCGCTGCGTGCTGTGCTCCTGACGGGCGGCAGCGTCCTCAGCGTGAGCGAGCAGGAGATAGCGGATGCGAAGGCTATGATCGGGCGCGACGGCGTTGGATGCGAGCCCGCTTCGGCGACGACGGTTGCGGGTCTCAAGCGAATGGTCGCCGGGGGCCAGGTCAAAGCGGACGAGGACGTGGTGGCAGTCCTGACCGGGCACGTGCTGAAGGACACGGACTACGCCATCAACTATCATCGCGAGACGCTCTACACACACGACCGCGCGCCCGAGAAGACAAAGGCGGAGCGGCATCTGGCGTCCACCTACGGCAACGCTGCGACGCGCGTTCGCCCCGACAGGGATGCGATTCTTGAAAGCCTCAGACGACGAGAGCAGGCGGCAACAGCAGATGACAGCCTTCGTGCATGAGAAGATTGACGGGCCGCTTGGAGGGTGAAGCGATCATCGCCATCGAAGATAGCGTGAGGGTGAAAGGCGAGCGCGCTTGTGAAGTGCGCGTGCCCGCCTCTACCTCTAACCTTGGCGCTGGCTTCGATTGTTTTGGTCTGGCCCTCAAGCTCTACCTGACGGTCAGGGCGAGGGTCGTACCCGAAGCGCGCCATGCGTGGCGCATACGCAGCAGCGCCGGAGAGCAAGCGACTGAGAAGCCTGCGACGGATGATGATCTTATCTTTCGCGCGATGCGTTATGCGGCTGAGCGTGAAGGATTGAGCTTGCCGCCCGTGCGGCTGGCGGTTCACAACGCTGTGCCTATAGGGCGAGGCTTGGGCAGCAGCGGCGCGGCGATCGTCGCCGGTATCAGTCTTTGCTCGGCGCTCTGTGAAACGGAGATTTCCACGGAGACCGCTCTGCGCTACGCCTTTGAGATGGAAGGCCACGCGGACAACGTGGCGGCGGCGCTCTACGGCGGGCTCGTCATCTCTTGCGTCAAAGCGGACGGACACGTGCTCACGATCAAGAAGCGCTGGCCGCCCTCTGTGAAGGTCATAGTCGTTTCGCCCGACGTGCCGTTGAAGACGGTCAAGGCGCGCTCGGCGCTTCCCCTGACAGTTTCGCGCGACGATGCCGTGCATAATCTTCAACGCGCGGCGCTCTTCGGCGCGGCGATCGAGGAGGGAGCTTACGAGCTTCTGTGGGAAGCGATGCGTGATCGTCTTCATCAAGTGCATCGTCAATCGCTCGTCAAGGGGCTGGCCGATGCCCTTGCGACAACGCAGCGTCCCGGCCTCATCGGTCTGGCGCTCAGCGGTTCCGGGCCCAGCATCGTCGCGCTCGCCTCCGACAATTTCGACGAGATCGGAGAAGCCATCGCCGCGAGCTTTCGTCGGCAAGAGGTCGAAGCGACGGTGCGGCTGCTGGAAGTTGATAACGAGGGAATCAAGACCGAGCGGTACTGACAGGAGAAGGAGCAGAGCGATGAGTGTCGTAGATGACGAGCGTTGGACGAGCGAGGCGGGCGCGGATGTCTTTCCCGTCGCGTCGCGCGTTGCCGGAATGTCCGAGTCGAAGACGATGGCCGTCTCTGCCCTGGCCGCGCAATTGCGGCGCGCGGGCGCGGATGTCATCGATCTGGGGGCTGGCGAGCCGGATTTCCCGACGCCCGAAAACATTCGTCGTGCCGCCTACGCCGCGATCGAGGGCGGTCACACGAAATACACCCCGGCGGCGGGCACTGTTCGTTTGAAGCAGGCCATCTGCGACCGCTATGCGGAGGATTTCGGCGTCCATTACGAGCCGTCGCAGGTCTTGGCCGGGGCGGGCGCGAAGCAGGTCATCTTCAACGCCATCGCAACGCTGGTCGAGCCGGGCGATGAAGTGCTCGTGCCGAAGCCTTACTGGGTGACGTTCCCCGAAGCCGTCACGTTCGCGGGTGGTCGCTCGCGCTGGATAGAGACCGAAGACCAGGCTTTCAGGTTAACGGCTGAAGCCGTCGAGCGCCAGCTTACCCCGCGCTCGAAGCTGCTCATCGTCAATTCGCCGTCGAATCCTTCGGGGATGATCGTCGCGCCGCTTGAGTTTGAAAAGATCGTCGCGCTCGCCGCGAGCCGTGGCATGTGGGTCATCTCCGACGAATGTTACTGCAAGTTCGTTTACGACCCCGTGCGGCCCTCGTCGGCTGTCCAACTGCCCGAAGAGCTGCGTCGTCGTGTGCTGGTGGCGGGCTCGCTCTCCAAGACCTACGCGATGACCGGCTGGCGCATCGGCTACGCTCTGGGCCCAAGGGAGTGGATCAAGGCCATGACGTGCGTGCAGAGCCACTCGACCTCGAATCCGACTTCGATTTCACAGGAGGCCGCCGTCGAAGCCCTGACGGGCCCACAGGATTCCGTGGCCGAGATGTTGAGGGCTTACCGCGAGCGACGCGACTGGCTCATCCCGGCATTGAACTCTTTGCCCGGCGTGACGTGCGCCGAGCCCGACGGCGCTTTCTACGCTTTCCCCTGCATTCGTAAAGCGTGCGGCACGGCGGATTCCGCTCTGACATCCGAGACGTTGACGACCAGACTGCTCGAAGAGGCGCACGTCGCCGTCACACCGGGCGACGCTTTCGGCGCTCCGGGCTACCTGCGTCTCTCTTATGCGACCTCGCTGGATAAGCTAAAATCCGCTTTTGCTCGCATCGAAGGTGTGCTTGGCAGCCTTTGATCTTCCGTATGGTGATGGACAGTGTTTCTGACACGGCTGGGCCCATTGCTCGCGCGGTCTATGACGAGATGTTCGACGCGCGGCGTCTTTAAGGGAACAGCCGAAAGCGAGCTGAGCGTCGCCGTGCAGGTCAAGCCGCCGGACGAGCCCGTCTCCGAAGAAGAGATGAAGACGATGGCCGCCATCTCTCAAATGCACACAGACCAGGAACGGGCCCAGCAACAACAACAGCAGCAGCAATGAGCCGGGCGCTTTCAGTGATGAACCTGCCGGACGACGAACATCTGAGACAATTAATGTGAGGGCGAGACCAGTGAATGATCTCGCCCTCGCCGGCTTTTATTTGTAGAGGATGATGCTGTCTATCAGATAGACATCAACCGTCCATGTTCCGCCGAGCGGGGTCGGCGGGGTCGTCGCCTTGCTGCCCCGGAAAGCGATGAGGTTTCCGGTTGCCAGCGCTGTCTCCAGGATGGTTTGCAGACTATGCTGGCTGGTTAAGACCGCCACATTCTTGTTGGGCGTATCGCGTAGCTTGACCAGCGCATGACAGCCTTGAAAGTTCGGCAGCGCATAGCCTTCGACCAAAAAGACATTGCCGAACAGCTCTACCGAGGCCGCCGCCGCTGCACCGCTCGCGGCCTTTGTCACACCGCTCTCCGGTGCGGAAGATTCTTTATTTGCCATTACTGTTTCTCCGTTGCTGTGAGATTATCAAGTGACAGTATGCGGGCGAGCCTGTGATGAGAGGGGTTGGCCCACACCTGCGTGGAATACGACCTCCATGTGGTTTAAGCGAGAGGTCGTACGTTGATGTGAAGAAGCAATGACCGTGCCACCGAGAACGCCGAGCGGAATTCCACATTGATCGAAGCTTTACAAAGGAACGCGCGCCACGGGCCCGCTCGGATATATACAAAAGGATAGCCGGGGTGTGAACTGGTGAAGACAGATGAACGTTTCGCTATCCGTAAGCAAGCCGAAAGGGACTGGGCGGCATGAGTCGTTTCGCCTTGCATGGCCGGGGTGGAAAAGCAGCATCAGGGCCGCGCTTAAGTGCCTGCCTGCGACGAGCCCTATTTGACAGTTGCTTCAATCCCGGCGCATATTGATGCGCCCGTCGCTTGCGAGCAGGCTATCGTTTTCAGCGTTGGCGAGGGCTTTGATTCATCACACGCTGCGGCTGGCCGCAACACCGGGGCAGGGGCAGACGTTTAACCCGAAAGGTCTAAAAAGAGCAGTAAATACGGGGTTAAAAGCCTGTTTTGCCCGGCAAGCGCGAGGGGCCGCAGTTGCATCTAAGTAGTGGTTTATAGTAGTCATTTAATCAGGGACGATCAGCAGGCAGCATGCGTAAGCGGAGGCTCCTGAAGCTTGAGAGCCGCCCCTTAAAGGCTGTCGTGCTGATCGTTAAATGTTCTAAGAGAAAGAAGCGTAATGGCGAAAAATTTAGTCATCGTCGAGTCGCCCGCCAAGGCCAAGACGATCAATAAGTATCTGGGCAGCGACTACGTGGTCAAAGCCTCCATCGGTCACATCAAGGACTTGCCCTCGAAGAGCCTGGGCGTTGATGTCGAGCACGATTTCGAGCCGACCTACGAGATTATCCCCGATGCGAAAAAGCGAAATAACAAAAAGATCATCGCCGAATTGAGGAAGGCCGCGAAAGAGGCTGACACTATCTACCTGGCCGCCGACCCTGACCGTGAGGGCGAGGCCATCTGCCAGCACCTGGCCGAAGAGATCGTGCCGAAGCGCCCCCGTAAGCCGTCCTATCGCGTGATGTTCAACGAGATCACCAAGCGCGCCGTGCAGGACGCCTTCAAAGAGCCCAGACAGATAGACTCCAATCTGGTTGACGCGCAGCAGGCCCGACGCCTGCTCGACCGGCTCGTCGGCTACAAGGTCTCGCCGCTTTTGTGTCGCACGGTCGGAGGCCGCCTGAGCGCCGGTCGCGTGCAGTCCGTGGCGCTGCGTATGGTCTGCGAGCGCGAGCGCGAGATAGAGCAGTTCATCAAGACCGAGTATTGGACGATCACGGCCAACCTCGCCGCGAAATTGCCACCGGCCTTCGATGCACGTCTGTTTCGTATTGGCGAGCAGACGGTCAAGACCGGCGGCTTCGATCAGGACATCAAGAAGAATGAGATTCTGATCTCGACCGAAGCGCAGGCCAAAGAGATCGTCACGGAAGCCGAAGCGCAGCAGTACGTCGTCTCGGAAGTCACGACCAAGGAACGCAAGCGCAATCCTGTGCCTCCGTTTATCACTTCCAAGCTTCAGCAGGAGTCCGCGCGCAAGCTCGGCTTTGCCGTCAAGAAGACGATGATGCTGGCGCAGAAGCTTTACGAGGGCGTGGAGCTTGGCGCGGAAGGCGCGGTCGGGCTCATCACCTACATGCGCACGGATTCGACGCGCGTGTCGGAAGCGGCGCTTAATGAAGTGCGCGATTTTATAAGCGCGCAGTATGGCCCCGGTTACCTGCCGGAAAAGGCCGTCCACTATCGCTCGAAGAAGGACGCGCAGGACGCGCACGAGGCCATTCGCCCGACCGACGTTGCGCGCACGCCCGACGCGATGGCGAAGTATCTCAACAAGGAAGAGCTGAAGCTTTACCGCCTCATCTGGCAACGCTTCGTCGCCTCGCAGATGATGGCAGCCGTCTTCGATCAGACGACGATTGATATTACGGCGGGCCGCTTCACGTTTCGCGCGACCGGCTCGGTGCTCAAGTTCGACGGCTTCCTGAAGGTCTATCAGGAGGGACGCGACGAGAAGGCTGCGGAGGATGACGACGAGGCAGAGCGCAAGCTGCCGCTCGTGGAAAAGAACGAGCGCCTCGAACTGAAAGCCATCAAGCCCGAGCAGCATTTCACGGAGCCTCCGCCACGCTATACGGAAGCCACGCTGGTCAAGGCTCTCGAAGAGAAGGGCATCGGGCGTCCCTCGACCTATGCGGCGATTATGACGACCATCATCGACCGCGAGTACGTGGAAAAGCACGAGGGCCGTTTTCATCCGACCGCGCTCGGCACAACCGTCAACGACCTGCTGGTCGCCAGCTTCAACGACCTCTTCAACGAGACCTACACGGCGCGCATGGAAGAGGAGCTGGACGAGATAGAGGAAGGGAAGCTGAAGTGGACGGAGGCGCTGCACGAGTTCTACGAGAAATTCGCGAAGGACTTGAAGACCGCCGAGCGTGAGATGAAGGCCGCCAAGCAGCAGGCCATCCCGACCGACGAGGTGTGCGAGAACTGCGGCTCTCCGATGGTCATCAAGTTCGGACGCTTCGGTCAGTTCCTGGCCTGCTCTAACTATCCCGAATGCCGCACGACGCGCGAAGTCGCAAAGCCCGCAACGGCAGCGGCGACAGCAGTGGACGCGGAAGGCGCGGGAACAGGCGCGGCCAATGCACAGGCTGCGGGAGGGGCGGACGCAAACGCCACCGAGGAAGAAGCAGAGACGTGCGAGTTGTGCGGCAAGCCTATGGCCTTAAAGCGCGGGCGCTTCGGTCAATTCCTTGGGTGCACTGGTTATCCCGATTGCCGCAACATACGCAAGATCGCGCGCAGCGGAGCGGTCGCGCCCGCGCCCGTCACGCTCGACGAGAAGTGTCCGGTGGACGGCGCACAACTGGTCAGGCGACACGGACGCTTCGGCGAGTTCGTCTCGTGCTCCAACTATCCGAAATGCACTTACATCAAGCGCGAGACGACGGGCGTGGCCTGCCCGCGTCCCGATTGCCGTGGCGAGATCGTCGTTAAGAAGTCGAAGCGTGGGAAGGCATTCTACGGCTGCTCGGAATATCCGAAGTGCGATGTGGTCTACTGGGATAAGCCTGTGGCGACGCCCTGCCCGAATTGCAAAGCGCCGTTTATTCTTGAAAAGACGACGAAGAAAGAGGGGACTTTTCAATACTGCGCGCAGGAGGGCTGCGGCTATCGCGCAGACCAGAGCGCCGTCCCTGTGGTCGAACCCACACCCCGCACGATTCGTCCCACCGCGAGCTGAAGAAAGGTCGTCGAAGCAAGCCCCTGCAAGGGGCGATAGAATGTAGCCCACGGCGCGAGCCGTGGGTATGCAATAACCAAACATAGATAAGCCCCGAAGGGGCGAAAGAAACTTAACTCGAATTTCTTTCGCCCCTTCGGGGCTCTCTCATTATTGTCTGCTCTATACCCATGACTTACGTCATGGGCTACATTCTTTCGCCCCTTTCAGGGGCTAACGCTAAACGGTATCTTTCAGGCTGTACTGCGCGACGTACTCGGCAAGGTATCGTTTCAGCTTGTCGCGGTTGGTGCGGCGGTAGGCGTCATAGTCCTGCGCGATTCCTTCGTCGGGCCGCGCCAGCAGAATGTAAGCTTCGAGCAGACCGTCTTCGTTGAGCTTGACCAGGGATGCGAGCGCGGGTTCGAGCGTCTTGATCTTGCCGGTCTTCAAATCCTTCGAGGCGGCTTCGGCGACGGCGCGCAGGGCCTGTGCCTCTTCGAGCAGGCTGTGGCGGTAGGCTTGCTCTTTGGGAAACTCGCGGGCGAAGCGCCGCTCGTCCCACGCGGCCCGCTCCCTTTTATAGATCGTCCAGTTCATCGAGCCGTCGTCGCTGCTGAGCGTCTTCGGGTCGATGACGAAGGTGGCGTCTGCCTCCTGGTTGGGAGGCGCGATGCGCGGGTGAGACAGGTTGACGGAGTTGACCTGGGCCCACTGGACTAATCCAACCCAGGCGCGCTGGTTGTAAGGCTCTGCGATGATCGCTTCGATGGCTTTCAAGCGAGAGGCCGCCATCTTGCCCTCTTTCAGAAGCGCGTCGCTCCAATACCTGTAGGCGGTCTCGCGGTTGGGATCGACGGCGATCGCCTTCGCGTACCACTCTCCGGCTTTGTCCCATTGCTTGCGAAGAAAATAGACATCGGCGATAAACAGCGGGGCTTCGTAAAGCTTCGGCTCGATGAGCATCGCGCGCTGGTAGGCGGCGAGCGCCTGATCGTGCTTGCCCTGCGCGAAAGCTGACTCGCCTTCACGCATCGCCGCCTCCGCCTCCTTGTTCGAGGAGAAATCAATCTCGCCGCCGTCCGGCGGAATGACGGCGATCATCGGCTGCAAGACCGCAACGTTATAGTTGAGATTAACGGCGCGCACGAAGATGCCGCGCGCGCGTGCGCGTACCTTCTTCCGCGCCTCTTTGTCAGGCAGCGTCGCCGAATAGGAGATGAGCGAGAAGGCCAGCTCTTGCAGCACGGGGCCGTCGGACGGATTGGCCTCGGCCAGCTTCTCAAGTATCGGCAGAGCTTCGAGATGCTTGCCTTCTTCGTAGAGCTGGAATGCGCGCTCGCGCTCGCTCGCGTATTGATCCGGCTTCTGCGCCATCACAGAAGTGCCGCCGAGCAGCACGCCGCACAGTGCCAGCAGCAGCGAGAGCGTCTTCAACAGATTGCGATTCGGGTATTGGGCGCGTCTAAGCATAAAGAGACTCCTTCGCTAAATCGTCAGACAGAGGAGAACGCCAAACCTTCAGAGGAGAACGCCAAACCTTAACCGGGGGAGAGAGAGTTTATCGCACGCGCGCGAGGGCAAGGAGCACGACGGGCGCTTTTGACGCGCGCGATCAGCCAGCCTCATCGTCCGCCCGGTTCAAAGGGTCGTTGGATTGTAACCCATCGCTCTGTTTGTCGTAGACGATGCCTGCCGCCACTTCATCCGTAAGACGCGTCCACCCGTCCGGCGTGTGCTGGAAACTCTCGTTCGAGGAGGGGGCGAAGGCCGCGCGCTCAGGCTTCCATGCGAGGCGCTCGACCTTGATGTGCGGGTGCTGGGCGCGTATGACGTTGAAGGAGTTGGTTTCGCCGCGCCCGCGCGTGGACGTGGCCGTGCCGGCCGAGATGACGAGCGCGTTATGGCCCGCGATCTTGTAGCGCGCGGAGCTGTGGCCCGTATGACTGACGTGCAGGTGACCGGCGAGCAGCACGTCCGCGCCGCAACTGGCGAGCGCCTCCATAGCCATCTCCGCGCGATTGACCAGCTCATCCTCGTCGTGTCCTTCGGGCAGGTCGAAGGGATGATGCGTGACGATGATTTTGATCACTTCGTCGGCGAGCGGGCAGAGCTGCTCGCGTATGTTGGCGACCTGCTCTTCGTTGATGCGCCCGTCCTTGATCGTCAGGGAGCGCGCAGTGTTGATGCCCAGGATTGCTATCTCTTCGTCGGCGTAGAAGGGCTTCAGGTCGTCCGTGATGTAGCGCTTGTATTTGTCGAGCGGTTGCAGGAAACGCGCGAAGACGTTATGGAGCGGCACGTCGTGATTGCCGGGCACGATGATCTGGGGCGAGGGCAGACGATCCAGAAAGTCGCGCGCCTCTTTGAACTGGTGGCTGCGCGCGCGCTGCGTCAGATCGCCGGAGACGACGACCACGTCGGGCTTCAATTCCGTGATGGTCTGGACGAGCGGCTCGATGATCGAGTAGTCAACACGACCGAAATGCAGGTCTGAGAGATGCACGAGGGTGCGCATGGCTTGATTTACTCCTTCCCCTTCCCGGCCTCTTCCGGGCGCGGCACGAGGACGCGCAGCGCGCCGGGAAGTACCCTGTAATGGAGCGGCGTGTTCATGACCGTGACCTCGCCGTCCGTGGCGACCCGTAGACGACTGCGCCGCGTCTCGACAAAGACCTCTCTGGTGCAGACGGCATCGAAATCCTTCTCGTCGCGCAGGCCGCCGAAGAGCGCGCGGAAGGCGAAGCGCAACAGGCCCAGACGCCCCGTGCGATGCGCCGTGTAAAGGCTCAGATGCCCCGCGTCAAGACAGGAACGCGCGCCGACGTTAAAGCTCTCCATCTCGTATTCGTTATTCCCGACAAAGATGAAGGGCGTGCGCCGCACCATCTCTTCCTCGTCCGTGCTCAGGCGAACGGTCATGAACGGGTAGCGCCGCAGCACAGTGAGCGTGGCCCAGATAAAGGCCGGCCACTTGCCGCGCCCCAGGCGCTCCTGCTGCTTTTCACGATGGCGTACGATGCTCGGATAAAGCCCCAGGCTCGAATTGTTGAGAAAGATGCGCCCGTTGACTTCGCCGACATCTACTTTGGCCGCCTGCCCGTCTAGAATATTGCCCGCTGCGCCTTCGAGGTCAAGCGGAATCTTCAGGTCTTTGGCGAAGTGGTTGAGCGTGCCGAGCGGGAGTACGCCGAGCAGCCGTTTGGTTCCGACAACCTGCGAGGCGACGGCGTTGATCGTCCCGTCGCCGCCACCGGCCACGACCGGGTCGCTGTCTTCCCGCACGGCGCGCCGCGCCAACTCTACTATCTCTTCGCCGCTGCGTGCCAGAGTGATGCGCGGCTTGAGCCCGCGCGCCGCGAAAAGCTCCGCCAGGCGCTCGCGTGCGCTCTCCTTATCATTAGTGCCGGAGGCTGCGTTGATGATGATCGCCGGATGCTTGGACATAGCTCCAGTATCGCGGCAAGCGGCAGGATGCTAATCAAGCTCTCGCCGGGCCCACTCTGCTCGCCTGTGAAAAATTAATCGGTTAAAGGCTGCGGCAAAGACCGCGTGTGCGTGCGCCGCTCGCTCATGCGCGCCCGAGAGACCTCGTACAGGCTCCGCCGGGTATTACGAAGGGCGAGTTTCACCGCGATGAAACTCGCCCTTCGGTTTACAAGCTCCGGCGTCCGTAGAAGGTCGCGGGCCCCTTTAGTCTGAGCCGCGAGTGTAATCGCCGCCGCCAGCCGAAGCTCCGTAGCCGCGATTTTCGCTCGTGGCGTAAGAAGTGCCGCCCGTCGCGGACTGGCCGCCCGTACTGCCGCTCTGCGTGCTCTCGTCTTCACGCCCGCCAGCGCCCCTGTTAACGCCCGCGAAGGAACTCTGCGCGCCGCCCGAGAGTGAAGCGTTCGTTGCGGTCGAGCCGCCCGATTGGCGCTGCTGCGACGAAGCGCTCTCGCCTTCCTTGCCGGAAAGATCGACGCCGAACAGTTCCTTGACCTTACTGAAGAGCGCCGGGAGCACGACCGTCTGCGCCGTCTTCGATAGCTCGTTGATAAAACGATCGCCGAGGGCCGAGACCTCTTCCTCCAACCTGTCGTAAGCCTTCGTCCCCTTGAAGCGCTCGATCAGGCCGGGCCCGCTCTCTTCCTCCGTCTCTTGCGCGCCGCTATCCTGCGCCGCCGCTCCTGCGCTGCCGCTGTAGACGGCCGGACTGTAAGCGCCCGTTGCCGCCGCGTGTAAAGAGCCCGCGTCATA
This sequence comes from Pyrinomonadaceae bacterium, assembly GCA_036522655.1. GTDB lineage: Bacteria > Acidobacteriota > Blastocatellia > Pyrinomonadales > Pyrinomonadaceae > DASQYE01. The sequence goes on from DATDFK010000023.1 coordinate 23,910, forward strand.
GTCTGATGCGCCCTGTGAACTGCTGCTGCCCGTGATGGCCTGCGCCGCATAGGAACGCGTGGCCGCCGTCCGCACACCCTCCGTGCCCTCGCCGCTTCGATAGTAAGAGCTTGCGGGCGCGTTGGCGGACGCCGTGCGCTGAAGGCTCAAGTCCGCATCTTCATCGTAGGAGTAAGAGTCGCCGTCGCCCTTGAAAACTCCGGCCAGGCAATAGCCTGTGAGAAAGCCGACCGAGAGCGCGCCGACGCTAAAGGCTACGGGGCGTCGGCGGAACTGCTCGCGCCAGTCGAGGGCGTCCGTGACGGTCTCTCTGACGGCTTGATATTGGTTCGCCACTGTGTCTTTGATCTCCGCTACTGTTTGGGTGATGGATTCGCGCGCTTCCTCCATGCGACGCTGAAGCTCTTCTTTGCTGACATCTTCCGTGTCCGTCGCATCGGTCGCGCGCACCGTCGCTAGATTTCTTTCTTCAGCCATTGCTTGTCCTTTCTGAGTTCGTCGACGCTTCTATTCGGCACAGGGTCACGCCTGGCGATGCGATTCTTCATCCCAATCACGATGATCGCGCCGATCACCAGATAGATCACGCCCGTGATGACAAAACCGAGCGCGTAATTGACGGGCGGATCGAAGGGCAGCAGGGTCGCGACGAAAAGCGCCAGCGCTATGTTGACGAGCGCGAAACCGATGGCCGCGATGATGCCGCCCACGCTCATCATGACGCCCGCGCGCACGTAGGCGTCGGCATCCTCCTTGACCTCGACCTTCAACAAACTGAGCTTCGTATCCAGAAGCGTCATCACATCGTCGCCCAGACGCCCGAACAGCGCAGGCAGACTCTCGATGTCTGACTGCGCGGCGGGTGCGGGCGCAGCAGCCGTGCGTCTCTCTAAATCGGCCATTGCCAGACCCTCCTTAAAACAGTGAATAGTGAATAGTGACAAGTGACAAGCAAGAACAAGAGAACGGCCGTCGGCCAGAGAGCCTTTGGGTTTAACTTGTCACTTGCCACTCGTCACTCGCCACTGCTCTTTTATCGTCGGCTACCGCGAATCAAGAGGCCGATGACGAGCCCGGCTGCCGCCGAGATCAATATCGCCTGGCCCGGATTCTGGCGCGCGTAGTCTTTGGCCTGATTGGCGACCTCTTTGTAGTCCGTGTTCTGCAAGTCCTTGAACTTGTCGACCACCGGGGTCATCTTGTCGGACACGTAATCCTTGGCCGTCGAAGCCGCGTCGGCGACCTTCTTGCCGTACTCCTGCGCCGTCGCCGCAAGACCCGTCGCCGTGCCCGCGCCCGTGCCGCCGCTGCCGCCCGTGCCGCCTGTGCTCGGCGTCAAGCTCTGGCCCGTTCCGCCGCCTGATGAGGACGTGCCGCCGCCGCCGCTTCCGCTCGCCGACGAGCCGCCGCCGTAGCCTGTCTGTCCGCTCGTGCTGCTGCCACCGCCTGTGGTTCCGGCACTCGTTGCGCCCGTGCCGGCGCCACCCGATCCAGTAGTTCCTGAAGTTGATCCGCCTGTGGGATTATTCTGTGACATCTCTTATTCTCCTTAAAAGTTGAATTATCTGTGCCGAATGAGCGTGCGAGAAGCTCTCGATCAAATTTGTCGCACCAGTAACATTGAGCAAATGACGTGCCGACCACCCCCGCGCGCGCCCCGCACCGCAGTTAACGAATAATGTGGACATCGAGCACAACGGATGCGCTCGACGACGCTGCTCTCTTGTTGCGAAAAGGTACGCGTTAAGATAGCGCAAAGGTCGGGAACAGTACAGGCCACAAGCGCTGCTTTTCTCTGAAACTCTCCCCGCCTTGACATCGTATCAGGGAAGATGGTAAGTAAGCACTTACTTTCAAGCGCCGGATTATTAAGGACAGGCACGATTGAGCAAACAACCAGTCATCTCGGACATACCCTTTCCGCCGGTCGTCGCCTCGCGCATGGCCGGTGAAGAGAGGCGTTTACAAATCCTTCGGGTCGCCATCAGCCTCTTCGCCAAAAAAGGGTTTCGCGGCACGACGACCAAGGAGATAGCGCGTGCGGCGGGCGTCTCCGAAGCGATGGTCTTTCGCCACTTCGCCACCAAGGAAGAGCTCTATAAAGCGATCCTCGATCACAAGGCGTGTGCGGGCGGCAGCCTAGACCTGTGCGAGGGCGAGGCGGTCGCCGATGCCATCGCGCGCAAGGACGACCGCGCCGTCTTCGAGGGGCTCGGGCTGGCGCTCTTGCAGCACCACGAACACGACACGGAGTTTCTCGGTCTGCTCATGCACGCGGCGCTCGAAGGCCACGAGCTGGCGCAGATGTTCTGGGAGAGAAACGTGCTTAGAACTTACGATTTTCTGAGATCGTACATGGCCGAGCGGCAGCGCGACGGCGCTATCCGCGATGTCGATCCGCGCATCATCGTGCGCGCCTTCCTCGGCATGATTATTCATCATTCGGTAAACAACAGCCTGTGGGACACGCGGCGTCGCCTGCTCGACATCTCGAACGAGCGGGCCGCGCGCGAGTTCACGGAAATTTTATTGAACGGCATCAAGGCAGGAGGGGCCGGTGCGCCGCGCTCCAACACGCCTGGCGGCCGTCGCCAGCCAGGCATCCAAAGGGCCGCAGCAAAGAAGAAACAGACGAAATGAGTCCCCGTAACCTTAAGCTCTTATCTTTCACTTTAATCATCGCACTCCTCGGCCTAGGGGCCTTGGCCTGTAGCGGCTCGAAAGCGCAGTCGAACAAGGCTGCGTCAACGACTACGACCACCACGACGGCCACCACGGAAGTCGTCGTCACGACCGTGCCCGCCATCACGCGCTCATTGCCGCGCTTCTTCGAGGCGACAGGAAGCCTCGCCGGTAACGAGCAGACGGATGTCGCCCCGGCGGTTGCGGGCAAAGTCATCACGGTCGGCGTTGACCTCGGCAGCTACGTCCAGCGCGGCGCGATGCTCGTCCGCCTTGACGACCGCGATGCGCGCATACGCTTAGAGCAGGCGCAGGCGCAGGTCGAGCAGTCGCAGGCCGCCGTCCGCCAGGCCGAAGCGCGTATCGGACTTCGCCCCGGTCAGAACTTCGACCCGGAGCGTGTCGCGGAAGTAGGCTCGGCGCGCGTCGCGCTTGAGCTGGCCGAAAAACAGTTGCGCCGCTTCGAGCGACTGATCGAATCGGGCGACGTTTCGCGCTCGTCCTACGACCAGCAGAAGGCGCAGCGCGACCAGTTGCAGCAGCAGTACGAGGCTGCGCTCACGGTTGCGCGACAGAACTACGCCGCCGTGCAGACGGCCCGTGCCGCCGTCACTTCCGCCCGCACCCAGATCGAGACGCAGCGCAAAGCCATCAGCGATGCCGTCGTCACCGCGCCGATCAGCGGTTACGTCGCAGACCGCCCGGCAGACCTCGGCGAATACGTCACGACCTCGACGAAGGTGGCGACCATCGTGAGCACCAACCCTCTGCGCATGCGCATAGACATTCCAGAGCAGGCCATCTCTTCCGTGCAGGTGGGCCAGGGCGTCTCCGTCAACGTCAGCGCCTATCCCGATCGCTCCTTTAGCGGGCGCGTCGCGCGCATCTCGCCCAACGTCACGGCGACATCACGCACGCTGACCGTCGAAGCCGAGATAGAGAACGGCGACGGACTGCTCAAGCCCGGACAGTTCGCCACCGTGCGCATCCAGCAGGCGGCCTCTGATCAGGCCGTGCTCGTGCCCGCGCGCGCCGTCCACACCGAAGGCACTTCGAGCCACGTCTTCGTCATCAGGAATGGCCGCGCCGAGCAGCGACAGGTGCAGCTCGGCCAGACCGAAGGCGACCTCGTAGAGATTCGCAGCGGCGTCGCGGCGGGCGAGCAGGTGGCGACAAGCAACATAGAGCAACTGAGCGACGGTATGGCCGTCAGGCAATAAGAGCATTTTGGGTTTTGGATTTTGGATTGAAGGGCGAGACGATCATCGTCACTCAATCCATTCACTAATCCAGAATCCAAAATCTAAAATCCAAAATTGAATCATGCAAAAGCTTGCTGAAATTTGTGTCCGCCGTCCGGTCTTCGCGACGATGTTGATACTGTCGCTGACCGTGGTCGGGCTCTTCTCCTTCAAGACGCTCGGCGTAGACCTCTTCCCGAAGATCGACTTGCCGACGGTGACCGTCACGGTCGTCAATCCGGGCGCGTCACCGCAGGAGATCGAAACCGAGATCACAGATAAGATCGAGGGCGCTGTCAATACCATCAGCGGTATTGACGAATTGCGCTCGACCTCCGTCGAAGGCGTCTCGCAGGTCTTCATTACGTTCCTTCTGGAGAAGAACGCGGACGTGGCCGCGCAGGAAGTGCGCGACAAGGTCAATCTTGCCATCCCAGACCTGCCGGAGACGGCCGAAGAGCCGATCATCCAAAAACTCGATACGGACGCTGCGCCAGTGTTGCGCATAGCCGTCTCCGCGCCGCGCTCTCTGCGCGAAGTGACGGACGTGGCCGACAAGCAGATCAAGGAGCGCATAGAGTCGATCAACGGCGTCGGGCAGGTTCAGATCGTCGGCGGTCGCCAGCGTGAGATACAGGTCTGGGTAGACCCGGACAAGATGCGCGCTTACAACGTGACGGTAGCGGAAGTGGCGGCGGCCGTGCGCGCGCAGAATCTGGAAGTGCCGGGCGGGCGCGTTGACGAGGGCACGCGTGAATTGACCGTGCGTACCTTAGGCCGCATTCCAGACCCCGCGAGCTTTAACGATCTGGTGGTCGCCAATCGCGGCTCCTATTCGGTCAAGGTGAGCGACATAGGCTACGTCGAAGACGGCGCGGAAGAGCAGCGCACGCAGGCGCGTCTTAACGGTCAGCCCGCCGTCACGCTCATCGTCTCAAAGCAGTCGGGCCAGAACACAGTGGCCGTCGCCGATGAGGTCAAAGCGCGCCTGGCCGAGATTACCCCGACGCTGCCCGCAGGATTCAGGGCGGAGGTCGTCGGCGATCAGTCCATCTTTATCAAGGCGTCGCTCGAAGCCATCGAGACGCACCTCGTAGAGGGCGGCATCTTAGCGGCCATCGTCGTCTTCATCTTTTTGTGGAGCTTCCGCTCGACGTTCATCGCGGCGATCGCCATTCCGACCTCGATCATCGCCACCTTCGGGTTGATGGCGGCGATGGGCTACACGCTCAACAACATCACCATGCTCGCGCTGACGCTGATGGTCGGTATCGTGATTGACGACGCGATCGTGGTGCTTGAGAACATCTATCGCTTTATCGAAGAGAAGGGAATGCCGCCGTTTCAGGCGGCGATTCAGGGCACGCGCGAGATCGGGCTCGCCGTGATGGCGACGACCTTAAGCCTGCTCGCGGTCTTCTTGCCCGTGGGCTTTATGGGCGGCATCGTCGGTCGCTTCATGTCTTCGTTCGGCTTCACCTCATCGTTTGCCATCGCCGTCTCGCTCCTGGTCTCTTTTACTTTGACGCCGATGCTGGCGGCGCGTCTCATCAAGCGCGAGGCAGACCCCTTGCCCGCCGGAACGGGCAGCGAGCCTTCCGAGGGCGACGCGCCCGTGGCGCTCGCTGAGGAATCGCGGGTCGTCGCAGACGATCAAGGGCCGGAACAAAACATCTTCGATGAGGAATCGAGAGATCAGCGCTTCGCCTTGCGAGAGGCTGGCGAAGCCGGTGAAGATCACAAGGAACAATCCGCGCAGGTTGGGCCCAAGCATGAGCGCACCTCTAAGGAGTCGCGCTTCTATCGCCCGATCGATCGCACTTACACGGTGATGCTGACGTGGTCTATGCGTCATCGCTGGGCCGTCGTGCTCATGTGCCTGGTCGTTATCCTGAGCATCGTCCCGCTCTTTATGTTCGTCGGCAAAAACTTTCTTCCCGTGGACGACCAGTCGCAGTTCGAGATCAACGTGCGCGTGCCTGAAGGCTACACGCTCCCTGTGACTTCGACGCTGGTCGAAAAGATCGCTGCCGATGTGCGCCAGTTGCCCGGCGTCACGGACACGCTGGTGACGGTCGGCGGCGGCCAGCAGGAGCTTGTCAACAGCGCCTCCATCTACGTCCGCATGTCGCCCATCAAGGAGCGCAACGTGACGCAGGATCAGGTCATGGTGCGCGCTCGTACGGAGGTGCTGGCGAAATACTTGCAGCAGTATCCAGATCAGTTGCGAACGAGCGTGCAGCAGGTCGCGGCCATCTCGGGCGGCGGTTTCCGTAACGCTGATATTCAATACGTCATCGGCGGGCCAGACCTTCAAAGGCTGACGAAATATTCCGAAGAGTTGCTGGCGAAGATGAAGACGATACCGGATGTCGTCGACGCCGACTCGACTTTGATCAACGGCAAGCCGGAGCTACGCGTACAGATTCACCGCGAGCATGCCGCCGACCTGGGCGTGCGCGTCGGCGATATTGCGCAGGCGCTCAACACGCTGGTTGCCGGGCAAAAGGTCTCGACCTTCAATGCCGGGACAGACCAGTATGACGTGCGCGTGCGCGCTACCGGACAGTTCCGCGCGAGCGTCGAGGGGCTCAAGCGTATGATCGTTCCTTCGACCAAGATCGGCTGGGTGAGTCTTGATAATCTGGTCAGCGTGGAAGAGGGCGCGGGCCCGTCGGCCATCGATCGCCTTAATCGCCAGCGACAGGTGACGCTGCTCGCCAACGTCAGGCCGGGCGGCTCGCAGGCCGCCGTCATCAATCGCATGAACCAGTTCGTCAAAGAGCTGAACATTGATCCGGCCTATAAGACCGGACTGGCCGGGCGCTCCAAAGAGCTTGGGCGCGCGGGCTATTACTTCATGCTCGCCTTCACGCTCTCGTTCGTCTTTATGTACATGGTGCTGGCCGCGCAGTTTGAGTCCTTCGTCCATCCCATCACGATCCTGCTCACGTTGCCGCTCGCCATTCCGTTCGGCATCCTCTCATTGCTGGTCACGGGACAGACCGTCAATATCTTTTCGGGACTCGGGCTGTTGCTGCTCTTCGGCGTGGTCAAGAAGAACGCCATCTTGCAGATCGATCACACGAACGAGCTGCGGGCGCGCGGCATGGATCGCATGGACGCCATCATACAGGCGAACCGCGACCGCCTGCGCCCCATATTGATGACGACGATCGCGCTCGTGGCGGGCATGATGCCGCTCGTCTTATCGCGTGGGCCCGGCGCGGGCACGAACCGCTCGATCGGCGTACTCGTCGTCGGCGGTCAGTCGCTCTGTTTGCTGCTCACGTTGCTGGCCGTCCCGGTCTTCTACTCGCTCTTTGACGATCTGGCGCGCATACGCATCTTCGCGCGCATCGGCAACGCTCTCTCGGGAAGCTTCGCCTGGGCCCGGCGCAAGACGGCGACCGCGACCGCTTCGCTCTTCAGTTTGATAACCAGGCAATGAGAATCAGGCAGGGCGTTTGATTGGGCCCATTGATCTGTTAATAAAGTTATGATGACCGCAGGAAAAAAGATTCTTCGCTCGCTGTTAATCGCCGCGCTGCTCTGTCTGCCGCTGGGAGCGCAGACTGTGCAAGCGCAAACGACGGGCACTACTTCGACGGGGACGGTCGCTCCCGCGCCGTCGGCCAACACGCCTGTCATACAGGGCACTACTCCCCAGCCAGCGAGCGGTGTGACCATCGCGCCCTCCGGCAACGCGACGCAGGGACAATCGCCCGCGCCCGGCGCAAACGCGCGGCCTCTGACCACGGGCGCGCAGGTCGAACAGAGCGCGCAGCCCACGACTCAGGCGGGCCAACAGGCGGGCTCACAGTCGCCGCCAGCGCCAGCCGCACCGTCAACGCCCATACAGGGCGCGTCGCCCTCTTCCATCCCGACCCTCGACAGCTTGCCTTCGAGCGGTACGCCGACAACGACGACGGGCGCTCCCGTGCAACCCGCGCAGACGCAGACCATACCAGCGCCGCAGCCCGCGCGCCCGCCCGGACGCGAAAGCGTGCCGACGACAGCGCCCGACGAGCTTCCATCCGTTCCCGTCGTCGCGCCCGATTATCGCGCCGATTCGACAGCGCCCGTCCCCGAACTCGGTCGCGTCGGCGTGGACATGTCCGAGCAGCGCCCGCTCACTTTGCGCGAAGCGCTGGAGATGGCGCTCGCCAACAATAAGGACATAGAGGTCGCGCGGACAGTCGTGCGCGCCGCAGAGTTTGATTTGCAGGGAGCGCGCGGCATCTACGACCCGCGTTTCACCTCGCTCTCTTACTACGAGCGCTCGAAGACGCCCTCGTCCAGTTTTCTGTCGGGCGCAACCGGAGGCGTAGTGCAGAGCGATTACACTGGCACGGCGCGTCTCGAAGGGCTCTCGCCGAAATTCGGCGGCGGCTATCGAGTGGATTTGTCTGCGATTCGCCTGACGACCAACAACCAGTTCGCGGCGCTCAATCCGCAGTACCCGACGGCGCTGACCTTTAACTACACGCAGCCGCTCTGGCGCGGCCTGCGCTTCGACAACAATCGACGCCAGATCGAAGTCGCCAAAAAGAATCTCTCTCTGACGGACGCGCAGTTTCGCCAGCGCACGATCGAGACGATCACGGCTGTCCAGCGCGCTTACTGGGATTTGGTTTTCGCGCTGCGCAACTTGCAGGTACAGCGCGATGCTGTGCGTGACGCGCGCACGCAGCTTGAGCACAATCGTCGGCTGGTGGCCGAGGGCGTGCTCGCGCCGATCGATGTCGTGGCGGCGGACGCGCAGGTCTCAGGCTATGAGCAGAGCGTCTACAGCGCGCTCGAAGATGTCTCGCGCGCCGAGAATAATCTGAAGAACCTCGTCGCGGAGAATCGTCAATCTCCGTTCTGGAATGTCTCGATCATCCCGACCGACCCGGTTGATCTTGAGCCGCCCGCGCTCACCCTGCCCGATGCGATGGAGGAGGCGATGTCCAATCGCCCGGAGCTGAAGCAGTCGGACGTGGTACGCGAGATCAACCGGATCGACCAGAAGTATTACCGCGAGCAGACCAAGCCGCAGGTTGATTTGATCGGCAGCTACGGCGTCGTGGGCCTCGCCGGGCCGCTCAGCCAGACAGCTTCGGGCGGCAACCCTCTGGCGCTCTCGAACGCTGACCTGCGCGCGCGCATCAACGAGCTTTCGGTGCTGAACGGCCTCGCGCCGCTCCCGCCTCCGCCGACGCAGCCAGTCCCCGAAGAATTGATCGGAGGGTTGGCCCAGTCTTTCGGAACTCTCGCCGCCAATCGCTACAGCAATCTTCGCGTCGGCGTGCAGCTCAACATCCCCTTACGCAACCGCACGGCGGAAGCCGCCCTGGGTCGTTCGCTCGTCGAATCCCATCGCATAGATACGCAGCGCGAACAGCTTGAGCAGTTGATACAGGTCGACGTGCGCAACTCTCTACAGGTAGTGCGCACGGCTTCGTCGCGTCTGCGCGCCGCCGCCGCCGCACGCAGCGCCAGCGAACAGCAGTACAGCAGCGAGCAGAGAAGATTCGAGGCCGGTCAATCCACGCTCTTCCTCGTGCTTGAGCGCCAGACGGCGCTCACGACCGCACGCGGCAACGAGCTGCGCGCGCAGACAGACCTCAACAAGGCCATCGCCGAATTGCAGCGCGCGACAGGGAATTCCCTGCACGCCAATAACGTAGTCGTCCATCTGCGCTAGCCATGAGGACGGATCGATGAGTGATTAAACTGCGAGCGGTGAAAACTCCAATGCGTCGTGGAAGTCGTGCGCTCCGAGTGGTCTCCCCCTTCGGGCGCACCCCACGGCGAAGAGGCGGTGAGTCCGTGGGGCGAAACTCACCGCCTCGCTCTATGTGCGTTGAGTTTCGAGTATTGTCTCAGGAAGACATGCTCGCGTAAAAGGTCACACGCAATTGCAAATCATTATAGAGCGTGACTGAAAAGCCCCGGAGGAGCGAAAGATTGTAGCCCATGACGTGAGTCATGGGTAAACGATCAACCACCGCATCAGAAGCCCCGGAGGGGCGACAGACCCGCAAGCTTGAATGTCTGTCGCCCCTACGGGGCTCTGACCTTTTCCTCACACACTGATCCCACGGCTCGCGCCGTGGGCTACATTCCGCTCGCCCCTAAAGGGGCTTTTCAATCACCCTCTAGAGCGGTATGCAAATGACCTTACGTCCAATCACAAATCGCTTTGGGTTCGTTATTTGACCTTGTCCAGGGCCGTCTTCGCATCGATGAGCAGCTTGCGGAAATCGACGAGGTTTCCCAACGTCATACCAATCCTGATTCTTCCCATAAGTCCGCTGGAGATGGCCGCGCGCAGCGCGCCCGTCGACCTGTTGAATGTCGTCACAGTCAACTCGGCACGGGTCTTGTACTGTGCCTCGAAGTTCTCCATCGTCGCGCTCTTCTCGATTTTAATGACGTAGTCCGTGCTTTTAATCAGCGAGTCCAGCTCGTCGTAATCCACGTACAGCCTTTCGATGGCCGCTCTCTCCGATCGCTCGCTTTCTTCCAGCTCGACGCCGACGCCGTACTCCTTGCGCCCGGACTGCGTATCGACAAACTCATAGGCGGTGATGGTGGCCGACCCTCCGAATCCTGAGACCGTCCCGATCACGGTGTAGTTCTTGACGATGACGGCCCCGGTCTTGGTATCCAGCTCTTCCAGATTGGTCAGGGGCTCAGAAGAGATGGCCGTCAGAGTTTGGGTGCTTCTAGAGGCTCTCTCGCGACGCGCTGACGGTCGCTCCTGTACCTGTTCCTGCGGTCTCTGTGCCGTGGCCGTCAGCGCGCACGCGATGAATAACAGCGGCAGGAGAAATGTTTTGAGTGACGTTTTCATAAATCAAATCAGGCTCGAATCATACGACGCGAGCAAGGTCGCTCTCGCGCTCCTTGCGGGCTCATGGTGATTTCTGCGCGGCCCTGCTCAATTGCTCGCTGCGCTTCTTCAGCTCGGCGCTCAGTTCGATGATCGCCTCAAGATCACGACGCACCTGCGGGGCCTGGCGAGCGTCAACGAGCTTCGGGTTCCTGAAGAGCGGGTTGCGCACCATCCTGAGAATCATGATGTCGAGCGCCGCGAGCGCTGGCCGCAGGTGTTTGGCTTCGGGCCCGACCACTATCTTGTTGGGCGCTGCGCTCGGTTCGAGTTCGGGCAGCGCGAGGTTGAGCTTGAGCCGGTCGGCGCATTTCTTTATCTCGGACGCCGACTGAGCGACGAGCTTGAGATCGATACTGTCGCTCGTTACGACGGCCTGCGCGAGATTGTTGTTGACCTTCTGTAAGCGCACGTAGTCCTCACCGATCTGCGCGAAGTTGAGGCGAGAGGCGCGTCGCGGCGGGGCGTTGTCGCGTAGTTGCTCGGTCATCGCCATCATTAACTCCCGTTCCTCATCGAGTTGTTCGCGGATAGCCGCGTCGCGCGCCTGCCGCTCGCGTTCGAGTTGGCTGGGAGTGACCACGCTGCGCTGTTGCGCTTGAGCCGTGAGGATGAACGCAGACAGGTAGAGGGCTGCCACGACGGTCTGTGTCAGAAGCTTGATCGTGTGGTTCATCTCAAGGCCACCTTTCTTCCGAATTTTCCCCTTGAGGATGCTTCGACCTTTTGATCGTTAATCGGCGTAGAGGTTTGTCAGGAGGAGTCGGCCTCCTCTTCTATTTTTGAGTTGTCCCGGTCTTTTCCGTCTCGCGCGCATCGTCGAAGCGAACGTTGACCCAGAGCGGCCAGTGGTCTGAGAGACCGATCTTGCGGTCAATGCCGTAATCGAGCGGGCGCAGTCCGCGCAGCCACACCCAATCGAGCTTGAGCTTGATGATGAAGGTCTTCCATGTCGGCTCGCTGTTGGGGAATGGCGTTTGAAAGCGTGCGCCTGTGAATAGCTGCGAGGTGGCGCGGCGGTCGTCGTCCGTGATGGTGTTGAAGTCCCCGAGGACGACAGCGCGCTCCTTCGCGGGTTGTCGCGCGAGGTCGTCCAGCACGGCTTGAAATTGTTGTGTGCGTTTCTCCTTGGTCGTGCGCGTCTCGGCGTGCACGGTATAGACGCGCAGGGCGTTTGGGCCAATCGTGATGGTCGCGCCCATCGCGACGCGACGACGCCCGCCCGGCCCCGCGTTCGGCAGCACGATTCGCGTCACATCCGTCAGCGGGTAGAGGCTGAGGATGGCGACGCCCGTCTCTTCCTCCTGCCGCTCTTTGCCGGGCGGAGGCGGCGGCGCAGCCCAGGCGTAATGCAGCCCAAGCTCTTCGGCGATGAGCCGTGCGGTGTTCGTGTTGCCGGTGCGTTTCCTGTTGCGGTCAACCTCCTGTAGCCCGATGATGGTGGCCTGGCCTATCTCCGTATCGCTGCGCAGCAACTCTATCAACTCGCGCAAGTCCTCGCCGCCGCGCCAGCGTATATTGTAAGAGACGATCTTGATCGTCGAAGGAGGAGTTGCGGGGGGCACGCGCGGCTTTGAGGCGCTCCCCGTTTCGAGCAGCAGGTCTGGCTCGCGGCCCGCAGCGCGGGAAGAGAAATTAACAGCGACGGACAGGATGAGCAGGATAAGACAGGTCAGTACCGCCAAAGGTCTCGGGCGGGTACTCAACCTTGCAGACCCGCCCGAGACCTTTGGCGGTACTGACCTATCAGTGCTTTTAGTTTTTATCCTGTCCATCCTGTCCATCCCTGTTTGAATCCGCTTTGAGCTTCCGTCCAGATGATGCTTCATCACTCAATCGTTAATCGCAGGCCGTCCGTGGCGGCGATGGTTTCGCCGGGCCAGTGTTTCGCGGCTTCGGCGGCGATGTCGATGCCGTCCCATTCCGGGTACAGGTGCGCTAATAGAACCCTTCGCGCGGCTGCACGCTCGGCCAACTGCATGGCCTCCTTCAACTCAAGATGCGTCTCGATGGGCTTGTTGCGCCAGAAGGAGCACTCCATGATGAAAAGCTGCGTCCCCTCTGCGAAGGCGCTGAGCGCATCCGTGTAGCCTGTGTCCGAGGTATAAACGAGCGAGACGTTGCTCGCATCCGTCAGGCGCAGGGCCAGGCTCTCGCGCGTGTGCGGCGTCGAGAGCGTACGCGCATGCAGGCCCGGCAGCAACTCGAACTCCGAGCGCGGCGCGACCTCGCGCACTTCGACGGGAAAGGGCTGCTTGAAGAGATTGTAATCGCCCGCATCATCGAACGCGCCGAGCAGTCGCTTCAATCCGTAGCCGCCGTAGATCGTCAGTGGCTTGCGTCTGCCTTGCGTCTGCGGAGAATGTTTCGTGCCGAAGAGGAAAGGGGCCAGCCCGCCGACGTGGTCAAGGTGAAAGTGGCTGATCCAGATGGCATCCAGCTCGACCCAGTTGAGATTCTCCTGGGCCATACGATGAACGGAGGCGGCGCTCGCATCGAGCAGGACGGAGCCCGCCGCCGTATCCAGCCAGTGAGCGGAGGCTGCGCGCTGCGGGTGTGGAACGGAAGTGCCTGACCCTAAGACGACGAGGTGCATGCTGTTCCCCTTATTACCGCAAAGGCTACAACCGCGCGCCGTCATGCGTCAATCTCTACGGCTTGACCGGCGCGCGTCCTTTAGGCTAAATCTCAAAAGTCTGAAAGCTGTCGGATTCGCGGAGAAGTATGAACACAACGCAAACGGAACTGGATGCACTGGCCGTCTTCTCGCACCCGGACGATGCCGAGTTGACGGCCTCGGGCACGCTGCTCAGGCTCAAAGCACAGGGCTACCGCACGGGCGTGCTTGACATGACGCGCGGCGAGATGGGGACGCGCGGGACAGTTGAAGGGCGCGCGGAGGAAGCGCGCGAGGCTGCGCGCATCATGGGCCTTGACGTGCGGCTCAACCTGGAACAGCCGGACGGCCACGTCTGGCTGACCGAAGAGGCGCGCACGGCGATGGTGCGCGTCATACGCACGCACAAGCCGAAGGTGATCTTCACCTCGCATTGGGACGACCCGCACCCGGATCATGCGGCGACCTCGCGCATCGTGCGTGAAGCGGCGCGCCTCGCAAGCATGCGCCGCTATGATGAAGAGGCGGGCCAGATGGCCGTGCGCGTTCCGACGGTCGCTTACGCCGTCTACTCGCGTCTCGTGCCGCCCTCGTTCATCGTGGACGTATCGGATTTTGTCGAAGAGAAGATGCGAGCCATACGCGCGCACGCCTCGCAGTTCTACAGGCCCGGCGCGGACGAGCCCACCACGCGCATCAGCGAGCAAGGCTTCCTGGATCAGATCGAGTACCGCATGCGCTATTACGGTTCCCTGATCGGCGTGAAGGCTGGCGAAGCCTTCTACGTGCGCGAGGCGCTCAACGTTGACGACCCCGTCGCATTGCTCACGCGACCGATGAACATCTATTCCTGATCAAAGCAAAGAGACGAATGCGTGTGAGGTGAATTATGAGTCTGGAAGACGCGGTCGTGTTGATTATTACCGAAGCACGCTCCAATGAGCAGGGCTTACTCGCCAGCATTCGCAGCGGCGCAGACCCCGGGGCCGAGAGAATGCGCCGGCTTATCTCTGCCTTGAAGATAATATTCCATGCGCTCACTGGTCAGGCTGAGTTAGATCGGAGCCTGGCCGCCGCTCTCTTCACCCTCGGCTCCGATGTGCCTTTGACCATCAGCTCTCTGGCGAGCAAGGGGCAGAGCTGGCGCAGAGAGTTTATGGAAGTAGAGGTGTATGAGTTGTTGATGGGCGTGCAAAGCATCTTTGAGGACAAGTGGCTGGGCGAGGCGGAGCCGCCCGAGACCATTCATTGAAGAGATGGATTCCGGGTCGTTACCTGCATGAGTGTCAATATCCCGCTCGTCAAAACAGGGTGCTGCGGATTTCGCATGGCGCAGGCCGAGTACACGGCGCAATTTCCGGTCGTTGAAGTTCAGCAGACCTTTTATCAACCGCCGCAAGTCGAAACGCTCAGGCGTTGGCGCGAGCAAGCGCCAGAGGGTTTCGAGTTCACGCTCAAAGCCTGGATGCTGATCACGCACGAAGCGCGAAGCCCTGTTTACAGGCGACTGAAGCGAGAGTTGACCGAGACGGAGCGTGAAGGATGCGGGGGCTTTCGCGCGAGCAAGATCGTCAGGGAGGCTTGGCGCACGACGCTCGATTGCATAGAGGCTCTCGAAGCCGAGCGCGTCCTGTTTCAATGTCCGGCGAGCTTCAAGCCGACGGAGCCGAACATCAGGCGCATGCGCCGCTTCTTCGAGACGATCAAGCGCCCGTCCGCATTGCAGCTTCTCTGGGAGCCGCGCGGAGATTGGCCGCGCGAAACCGTCAGCATGCTCTGCCGCGAGCTTGGCCTCACACACGTCGTTGACCCCTTCACCGCAAGGACTGTGACGCCCGAGGCTTGCTACTTTCGTCTCCACGGGCGACAGGGCTTTCGCTACGTCTACGAGGATGACGAGCTTGAAGAGTTGTATGAGATGCTCCCGCACGCGCAGACCTCCTACGTTCTATTCAACAACGTACGGATGCGCGAAGACGCCGCGCGCTTTCAGGAAATAGTCAAAAGCAAGGATGAAGGATGAAGGATGAAGGATGAAGGAAATGCAGAGCCCCTGAAAGGGGCGCAAGAGTGTAGCCCACGACGTAAGTCGTGGGGATAAGTTGAACAGAGAGACGAGAGCCCCGGAGGGGCGTAAGAAATTCAACTTGAGTTTCTTACGCCCCTCCGGGGCTCTCTCTTTTATTGTTTGCTCTATACCCATGACTCACGGCATGGGCTACAATCTTGCGCCCCTTTCAGGGGCTTGCTGGACATGCTCTCAGGAGCATTCCTTTCATCCTTCATCCTTGCTTTTGCCGGTAGATGCCGTAGTTCGGGTAGTTGGAATAAAGCCGGCTGCGTGTGATGCCGCGTACTGTGAAGGTCGCACGGTTTCGTCGCCACCACTTCATCCAAAGCTCTTTGGAGTTGGCCGGGGGAGATGTTTGGACAATTCCGCCGCCGTAGTGCCAGATGGTATCTGCCACTGTGATGTTAGTCAGGGCGATGTTGGCGGAAAGGTTAATGCGCTCGGCGTGCGGCGTGGAGGCGAGTTTGTTTTGCTCGACCATCGCATCGATGATTGGGCCCACGGCGCGCTCGTTGCCGATACCGCCGAGAAGAATTATGACCTGATCTTTGATCGCCGCATCGGAGAGGCTTTCGATCAAAGCATCCTGTGCCGCCGGGCCCACCTCAAGAATCCTTTGCATGGGCGCGGTCAAGCTTAAATCCCATTGGAGCGGAATCGCCACCGCGTAGACGCCCGGCCAGGGTTGCGCGTGCAGCTCTTTAATCAAGCCCCTGACTTCCTCTCTTTGAGCCGTGGTCATTTCCTGCGAGAGACCGGCGGACGAAAAGAGCAGGACGAACAGGAGCGCGAGCGAGCCGTTTTTAACTGAGAGCATGGCCCCGATATTGTAACGCAGTGGTGACGCGCGGCGCTCGTCGAGTGCGCGAAAACTTGTAGGCCGCTTAACGGCGAAAGAATTTCTCAAGGAAAAACTTTTCCCTGAAGTAAGCCTGCCGCCATGCGGGATTGGCGCGGTCGAGCAGCAGGGCTTCGGCAGCGCCGAACGCATAGAAAGCGACGCGGCGCTGGCGTTCGAGCGAGAGCGCGGGCAGCTCGGAATCTATTCTGGCGAGTATGGAATCGGCTGTCTGCGCGAAGGTCTTGAAGTCCTTGAGCGCGCTGAACTCCTTGCCGGGCTTATAGTGCGCCGCCGCCAGTCTTGCGATTCTGTATTCGGTATAGCGCGCGACCCCTTC
Source organism: Pyrinomonadaceae bacterium (assembly GCA_036522655.1). Lineage (GTDB taxonomy): Bacteria > Acidobacteriota > Blastocatellia > Pyrinomonadales > Pyrinomonadaceae > DASQYE01. The sequence goes on from DATDFK010000023.1 coordinate 40,579, forward strand.
CTTCCATAACTGGAAAGAGAAGTAGTTATAGTCGTCGGGCGCGAGCAGTTCTTTGAAACGAGTCCTCGCTGCAAGGTAGGCGCGAAGCCGCGTCGCAAACTGGTCTGGAGGCGCTGGCCGCAGCGCCTCCGCGAGCGATTGGCCCAGGACTTTGAACTGCTGGGCCACTTCTTCCCTCTCGTAAGGGAAAGCGTAGTTGAGCATCCACATCCCCGTCTCGTCGCCGCGAGACAAATCGAGCGCGTTGACCGCAGCGTAGAAGCCTGGCTCGGAATCCTGCAACTGGTGGAAATGCTCGTGGAGCAGCGTGACGACCCAGGGCGTAGACGTTCCGGCATCTGTGTTGGCGGGTTGGCCCACGACGATGGTTGAAATCCCGTTCACGGCGGGGAAGGTCGCGAGCAGGTTGGGCTGGAAGACGCGCTTGCGAAAGTAGACATCGCTTTTGAGCATCTTGTCATAGCCCGCGCGTGTGAAATCTTCCGACGGCTTTGGATGGCGGATGAGGAATTCGTAGTCGGGCGTGACGAGCAGGACGGCGAACGGGGCGCGGCTCCATCCCTTCCAGATTTTGTCTCCCAGCTTTTCGCCGATCTTGAAAGCCTCTGCCAGGCGTATGCGGTCAGGTGCAGAGAGTTGCGGCTGAGCCTTCAGGCCAGCGCCGGTTGAAGCTTGCGCATGGGCCATGACGGCGCATGCGATCAGGCAGAGCGCCGCCACGCCAACCCGAGCTTGAAATGCCATTCGCCCCTCCGCCTTCTTGCGGCGCTTTCGACGAAAACGCCCGCGTGATCATAGATGAGCCAAACCCTGACACGCGCACACCCCCCGCGCAGTTCCCAAATTTAACGCGCAAGCTGGAGAGGGGAAGCCGTTGGCCCAAAGTGGGCCCAACAGTTTTTCCCCTGCCGGGCAGAGATGAAGGCGGCGCGCTTTTTTAGTTCAAGCGCGCCGCCTCAAGTTGAATCGGATTGCCGGGGGTTTTAGAGGGCGACGACCTCCATCTCCGGGTCAACCTCTTGCTTGAGCATTCCTTCGATGGCCATCAGCGTGCCTGAAAGCGAGCTGGGGCAACTGCCGCAAGCACCCTGGTATTTGATCGTCAGCGTGTGATCTTTAAGGCTCATCACTTCCAGCCAGCCGCCGTCACCGGCCAGAGCCGGGCGCACCTTCTCGTCCAGTATCTCGTTGATTCTGAGCAGTCGCGGGTCGTCGCTCATGACAGCCGCGAGCGGGCCGCCGACTGCCGCCGCTGCTGCCATGCCAGCCGAGGCGGTTGATTCGGCGGCGCGAATCGGCACGGCGAGCGTCGGCAGCAGATCATCCCAATCGCCCTCCTCGTCCTTCTCGACCGTGATCATCCTGTCCATGTAAAAGACCGAGACGACATGGCCCACGTCGAACAGGGCTTGAGCCAGCGGGTCGCCCACTGCCGTTTCAGCGGAAGGGAAAGAGTGCGCTGTTCCATTACTGATCGGCTCTTTGAGGATAAATTTAACGGCGTTCGGATTCGGTGTCTCTTCAATATCACTTATCTTAGGCATTCTACGATCTCCACTCGTTCGCCGGTCGCCCAATCGGGGGGCGCATAAACCGGCAACTGTAAAATTGTTAACTGCCGGTATTATACCCTGTTTCCGGCACGGATGCAGGTCGCCGGAGGCGTACGGGAATTAAGGGTAAACGGTTATCCCGGCAGCGTTTAGACTCTCAACGCGAAAGCCGCCCTGCGGGCCGGAAAAAAGTCAATTATTAAATAAAAAGAACTGTTGCCAAAAATAGAAAGTGGGACTATACTCTGTCCCTCGCTTGACCCCCCTTTACAGGTGAGACAAGTTGAGGCAAGAAGCAGGCGATTGCGAGGGTCGCCTGCTTTCTTGCTATTTAAAGCAGAATTCACAATACAGGACTCAGGACACAGAAAAAAGCGCGCGGCCTTTCATTCTGTGTTCCGAGTCCTGTATTCTGTTTCCCGCTTTTATGAATATCGGCATCACAGTTTATCCGACCTACGGCGGCAGTGGGATCGTCGGTTCCGAGCTGGGAAAAGAACTGGCGGCGCGCGGCCACACGGTTCATTTCATCGCCTCGGCTCTGCCGACGCGACTGACTGAGTTGAACGAGCGCGTACGCTTCCACGAGGTCGAGATGATGTCCTACCCGCTCTTCGAGCACCAGCCCTACACGCTCGCCCTCGCGACCAAGATGGCGACCGTGGCCGAGACGGAAAACTTAGACCTCCTGCACGTACACTACGCCATCCCGCATTCGATCAGCGCGATACTGGCGCGAGAGTCTCTACAACCGCGCCGCCGCCTGCCCGTCATCACGACCCTGCACGGCACTGATATTACGCTCGTCGGCGCTGATCGTTCTTACCTGCCGATCACGCGCTACGGCATAGTGCAGTCGGACGGCGTAACCGCCATCTCTCATTATCTGAAACAGGCGACAGCCGAGACGTTTCAATTCGATAACATCGCCGTCATTCCCAACTTCATCTGCGCAAACGATTATCAGAGACACCCCATGCCCGGCCTGCGCGCAGAGCTTTCGCCGGACGGCGTGCCCCTGCTGGTTCACGTCTCGAATTTTCGTCCGGTCAAGCGTCCTGTCGATTGCGTGGAGATACTGGCACGCGTGCTTGAGCGGGGCGTGCGCACGCGCCTAGTGATGGTCGGCGATGGAAGCGAGCGCCCGAACGCGGAGCATCGCGCGCGCTGCCTTGGCGTCTACGAACACTGCTCGTTTGTCGGCAAGCAGCCGAAGATCGTCGACTATCTCTCGGCGGCGGACGTGCTGCTGCTCCCGTCCGAGCAGGAATCCTTCGGGCTCGCGGCGCTGGAAGCGATGGCCTGCGAAGTCCCGGTCATCGCCTCACGCGTGGGCGGCATACCCGAAGTCATCACGGATGGCGAGACCGGCTGCTTGAGCGAGATGGGCGATATTGAAAAGATGAGCGCTGACGCCGCGCGGCTGCTCTCCGACTCTGATTTACGAAGCGAGATGGGAGCGCGTGCGCGTTCCTCAGCCGTCTCGCGCTACAGCACAGACCTGGTTATTCCGCAGTACATAGAATTTTATGAGCGCGTCCTCGCCGCGTAAGGCGGCCCACACCGACGGGGAAGCGGCGGGCGTGGAGAAGCCGCTTCAATACATCATCCAAAACCTGGAGCGGACTTACGGCGTGCCCGAGAATCTGCGCGCCTCAGACCCCCTGGATATGCTCGTCCAGATCATTCTCTCGCAGGCAACGAGCGACGTGAACAGCCACCGCACCTTCGCGGCATTGAAAAAGCGTTTCCCCGATTGGGAGCAATTGCTGCGCGCGCGCGAGCGCACCATTGCCGACTGCATACGCTCGGGCGGGCTGGCTAACCAGAAGGCCGTCGTCATCAAGAGCATCCTTCGCCAGATCAAGGAAGAGCACGGCACGCTAGACCTCTCTTTCCTGCACGAGCTTTCCGCAGAGGAAGCCGTGCGCTACCTCTCGCAGTTTCGCGGCATTGGCCCAAAGACCGTCGCCTGCACTCTGCTGTTCGCCTGCCGCAAAGAGGTCTTCCCGCTCGACACGCACATCTTTCGCATCCTTCGCCGCGTCGGCCTGATACCGCAGAAGTCCACCGACCGCCGCGCGCACGAAATCATGAACCGCCTCGTGCCCGCCGGGAAATTCTATTCTTTCCACGTCAACCTGATTCGCCACGGGCGCGCGCTGTGCCGTCCACGCGACCCACTATGCGAGCGTTGCCCGATCGTGGAGTATTGCGACTACGGACAGTCGTTAATCTGAAATCAAGCCTCAGTCATGTCTTATCTGGTGGACGGCAATAATGTGATGGCGCAGCGCGTCGGCTGGCATAGGGACAAGGCCGGGGCGCGTCGCGCTCTGCTTGATGAGGTGGCGCGCTTTGCTGAAATAAAGGATGTGCGGGTCGGGGTGGTCTTTGACGGCGCGCCGGACAAACACTTCGCCGATGGGTCAAGCTACAGGGGCGTGCGCGTCTTCTATGCCGAGCGTGGCTCGAACGCGGACGAGCGGATTAAGGCGATGGTCGAAGAGGCACGCGAGAGGCGGACGCTGATGGTCGTTACGTCGGACAGGTCGCTTGGCAATTACGTCAGGCGGTGCGGGGCGCGCGTGCTGCGCGCGGGCGAGTTTCGGCGGCGCATGGAAGATGCTCTGGCGCAGGCAGGAGACGAGCACGAGAGGGACGCTGGCCCGGATGTCGCTGCCGGGGAGATGAACGGGTGGATGCGTTACTTCGGCGTTGGGCCAGATGATGACGACGACGATTGAGCGGGGCCGAGCGTGCGTGGATAGCAGAGCTTGAGCCTGACTCGCATTTATTGCTCACCGGCGCTCTGTCCGGTCTTCTGTCCCGCTTCACCTTGCTTCAGGTTGACGAGCTCGACATCGAAGATGAGCTTCTGGCCTGCCAGCGGGTGATTGGCATCGAGAGTGATCGAATCGCTCGTGACTTCGGTGATGGTGACGGGTATTTCGTTGCCGTCGGGCAGTTGGAGTCCGAGCTGCATGCCGACCTGCGGCTCGCTTTCCAGATTGAGACCTTCGCGCGCGATCTGTTGGACGAGCGCTTCGATGCGCTGGCCGTAGGCGTCGTCGGCTTCGATCTCGATGCGCTTCTTGTCGCCCTCGCTCATGCCCTGCACGCCTTCGTCAAAGCCCGCGATGACACGGCCCGCGCCGATCTCGAACTCCAAAGGCTCGCCGCCCTCCGAGGAATCGAAGACCTGACCGTCCGCGAGCCGACCTGTATAATGAACCTGCGCCGTATCGCCTTTTTTCGCTTGCTCTGGCATTATTGATTCTCCCCCTGAAAATTTTCGATTAAGGGCAGCTTCTCATAATCGTTGATGAAAATCCAGCGGCTTCGACTTGAAATCCTGCGCCGTCCCGGTTTGATGTGCCGAAGCTTCCGGCGTGGGCCCATTCGGCAGGAGTTTGATAGATGAATACGCGATCCTCGCTTGCAGTCGTTCTACTGCTTTCCATCTTAGCGCCCGTCGTTGTTGAGTCCCAGACGGTTTTCCAGCGTCCTCCTGCGCGGCAACAACAACAGCAGCAGCGCGAGCAGGACGAGAGCGCGAACGGCGAGGACGAGGTGGTTCGCATCTCATCCAATCTGGTGCAGGTGGATGCCGTCGTCACAGATAGCCACGGCAGGCTGGTCACAGACCTGCGCCCTGAGGAGATGGAGATTCGCGAAGATGGCCGCCCGCAGAAAATCACTAACTTCTCTTTTATCTCGACCGAAGCCGGTCTGGCCCGGACGTTGGCCGTCGCGAGTCCGAGCGGAAAGAGCGCTACTACTGCTGCTCCTGCTCCGCCCGCTCTGCCGAGGCGTTTGAGCCCCGAGCAGGTGCGCCGCACGATCGCGCTCGTCGTGGACGACCTCGGCACATCTTTCGAGAGCATGGGCTTCGTGCGCAAGGCTCTGCGACAGTTCGTCGAGCAGCAGATGCAACCTGATGATCTGGTGGCGGTCATTCGCACCAGCTCCGGCATAGGCGTCATGCAGCAGTTTACTTCCGACAAAAGGCAGCTCCTGGCGGCCATCGAGCGCGTGCGCTGGAATCCGCAGGGACGCAGCGGCACGAGCGCCTTTGCCCCGATCGAATCCAATCCGCTGACCCGTACGGATCAGGAGTCGGAAATGGCCGGTGGGCCCAACCGTGGGGGAGATGTCGACAACGAGGGCATTGACCCGACCAACGTCAATGACAGGCATCTCGGCGACGAGCTGGACAAATTCCGCGAGGACGTTTTCACGGTCGGCACGCTCGGCGCGATCAACTACGTCGTCCGTGGACTCAAAGATTTGCCGGGCCGCAAGTCTCTGCTCCTGATCTCGGACGGGCTCGTGCTCTTCAATCACGACCCGCGCCGTAGCAGGAATCAACGTATCGAAGAGCAGGTGCGCCGCCTGACAGACCTTGCGAATCGCTCTTCGGTCGTCATCTACACGATGGATGCGCGCGGTCTGCAACCGCTCGGGCTGACGGCTGAAGACAGCACTGCTAATCTGACGACCACGCAGGTCGGCGCACTGCTGAGCCAGAGAAGCGAGGGCTTTCAGATTTCGCAGGAGGGCTTGGTCTATCTGGCGCAGCAGACGGGCGGCTTCAGTGTGCTCAATCGTAATGACCTGGGCGCGGGTATCAAGCGCGTGGTCGAAGATCAGAAGGGTTACTACCTGATTGGCTACAGGCCGGACGAATCCACGTTCGACCCGGCGACGGGGCAGCGAAGATTTCACAAGCTGAGCATCAAGGTCGTTGGCCGACCCGGCCTGAAGGTTCGCTATCGCACCGGCTTTTATGGAATCACGGACAGAGAGATGCGCCCGGAGCTGCGCACGCGTGCCGAGCAGATGATCAATGCGCTCTCTTCACCTTTCTCCGCCAACGGCGTCAACCTGCGTCTCACCTCGCTCTTCGGCAACGACCCGCGCGCGGGCTCCTTTATACGTTCGCTGCTCCACATAGACGGGCGCGACCTGACATTCACAACAGAGGCGGACGGCTGGCACAAAGCCGTCTTTGACGTGCTGGCCGTCACCTTCGGGGATAGCGGGCAGATCGTCGATCAGATCAGCCGCACACATACGCTGCGCGTTCGCGGCTCTGCTTACGAGCGCGTCTTAAAAGACGGCTTCGTCTATTTCATCAACCTCCCGGTCAAACAGGCAGGGGCCTACCAGCTACGCACGGCGCTGCGCGACACTGCCTCCGAGCGTATCGGCTCGGCCAATCAGTTCATAGAGGTTCCAGACCTTGCTAAAGACCGGCTCACGATTTCCGGCATCGTGTTGAGCGGCGTCGACCCGGCGGCAGTCAAAAGCGGCTCGCAACCGAGCGCCGCCGCCGCAGTCGCAGGCGCAGTCTCATCCTCAGCGCCCGGAGCGGAATCGAGCGCCGAGGAAGACTCCGACCGCTTGGAGACGCAATCCGGCCCGGCGGTGCGCAGGTTCCGGCAGGGCATGATGATGCGCTATGGCTATATGGTCTATAACGCGCAGTTGGACAAGGCCACGTCGCGCCCGCAGGTGCAAACGCAGATTCGACTCTTCCGCGATGACCGGCAGGTTTTCACAGGCAAAGTCCAGCCCTTGAGCATGGCTCACCAGTCCGACCTGGAGCGGCTGATCGTCACCGGAGCTTTGAAGCTCGGCACGGACATGACGCCCGGCGAATACGCCTTACAGGTCATCGTCACCGACCCGCTCGCTAAAGAAAAGTATCGCACCGCGACACAGTGGATAGATTTTGAAATAGTTAAATGAACGTGTGGAGTGATGAATGGCTGCTTTAAATTCATCACTCCACACTCGTCGCTTCCTTCCTATGCATTCGATCATTGTCGGCACAGCCGGACACATAGACCACGGAAAGACTTCATTAGTGCGCGCCTTGACGGGTGTGGATGCCGATCGCCTGCCGGAAGAGAAGCGGCGCGGCATTACGATCGATCTTGGCTTCGCAGAGCTTGAGCTGGACGATATTCGCATCGGTTTCGTCGATGTGCCGGGACACGAGCGCTTCGTGAAGAATATGCTGGCGGGCGCGCACGGCATTGATCTGGTCGCGCTCGTCATCGCCGCCGACGAAGGCGTCATGCCGCAGACGCGTGAGCACTTCGACATCTGCCGCCTGCTCGAAACCAGGTCGGGCATCGTCGTCATCACGAAAACCGACATGGTTGACGAAGACCTGCTGGCGCTGGTGCGCGCCGAAGCGGAAGAGCTGGTGGCGGGCTCGTTTCTCGAAGGCGCTCCACTGGTCGCCGTCAGCTCGCGCACGGGCTCCGGGATAGAGGATTTGCGTAGCGCGCTCCGCGAGGTGGCCCGCAGTGTGCCCGCGCGCTCGCGTCATACGGTCGCGCGGCTGCCCGTTGACCGCGCCTTTACCATGCGCGGCTTCGGCGCGGTCGTGACCGGCACTCTCATCGCCGGAGAGATTACCGAGGGCGACGAGATGGAACTGTTGCCTTTGGGCACACGCGTGCGCGTGCGCGGCGTTCAGGTACACGGCCAAAGGCAGGCGCAAGCGCAGGCCGGGCAGCGCACGGCTGTCAATCTGGGCGGCGTCGAAGCGGGGGCAATCGAGCGCGGGATGGTGCTTGCGCCCGTCGAGCGGCTGCGCCCGACGCAGATTATGGACGTGCGTCTGGACGTGCTGAAAAGCGCGCCGCGCCCCGTCCGTTCGCGCGCGCGCGTGCGCGTGCACCTCGGCGCGGCGGAAGTCCTCGGGCGCATACGCGTGCTCGACGCTGCGGGCGAGATCGCGCCGGGCGAGAGCGGCTTCGCACAGTTGCGCATGGAAGCGCCCGTCGTCGCGCTTCCCGGAGAGCGTTTCATCATTCGCTCTTACTCGCCCTCGCGGACAGTGGCGGGCGGAATCCTCATCGACGCGCTGGCCTCGAAACATAGAGGGCGCGAGGCGCTCTCGGCGCGAGACCGCCTCGCAGCGCTCGTCGGCGCGGACGACGCCGCGCGGCTGGCCTATTTCATAGAGACAGCGGGTGAGCTCGGACTGCGCCGCGCAGACCTTCTGGCGCGCACGGGCTGGCGCGACGAAGTGCTGGAGAGCGCCGCCGCCGAGGCCGTCGGGCGCGGCGCTGTGATCGATGCGGAGGGCGTGCTGATCGCGCGCGCGAGCTTCGACGAGTTGGCCCAAAGGACGCTCCATGAGGTCGAAGCGTTTCACAAGCGTGAGCCGCTCGCGCGCGGCTTGATGCGCGAGACGCTGCGCGAGCGTCACTTCACACGAGCCGCGCCCGAAGTTTTTCGCGCCGTCCTCGCGCATCTGGAAAAGGCGGGCGCGCTGCGCTCCGAGAAGGACATAGTCTGCGCCGCCAGCCACAGCCTTTCCCTCTCGGCTGCCGACGCAGCCCTGCGCGATCAGTTAGAACAGCTTTACAGGACGAGCGCCCTTGAGCCGCCGACCTTCGACGAGGCGTTGATAAAGATGGGGGCGGCCACGGGCGCGCGCGACCACGTTCGCAAGCTCCTGCAACTGCTCATCGAAGGCGGGCTGCTGTTGAGAGTCCAGAACGAGCTTTTCTTTCATCGAGACGCGCTCGAAGCGCTCAAGCATGAGCTTAAAGAGTACGCTTCGGCCAACGGGCCGGAGCGCCTGATCGACATGGCCGCCTTCAAGGAGATGGCCAAAGTCTCACGCAAGTACGCCATTCCGCTGCTCGAATATTTCGACCGCGAGCGCGTCACGCGGCGCGCGGGCGACAAACGCATTATTCTTTAGAAAGAAAGCGGACTGCCCGATGGGGCGTGGCGCGCGTGACGGTTTTCCGAGACCGTTCCTTTCCCGCTTTCGCCTCCGGCGCTTACTAAGGGGTTGCTTTCACATGCGCGGTGGCGGTAACATGCACGGGTATAAAAGACAAACCGTCTTGTGGAGTATGCTTGTTTCAGACAGGCGGTTCTCTTGTGAACTTTGAGCAGTGTCGTTAGCGGCTTTTCCTTTAGCCTTAAAATTTAAACTTAACGAGAACGCCGGAGGTTCATCATGAAGAGCCTGATAGACATTTTAACCTGGGTCGTAGGACTTGCGGCGACAGTCTTCGCCGTCTACCAGTTCTACAAGTTCGCCAACTTTCCCGACGCGCAAGGTGGACACACGCACCTGTGGCTGGCCATCGGCTCGACCGTGGTTGCGTTTGTCTGCGCGCTGATCTTTTTCGTGCGGCGCGTTAACAAGGAAGAGGAGATACATATCACTCAGTAAAGAGCGGTATGTCGTCACACCAGCGGAGTGCGCGTTTTGACATACTGCTCTGAGTGAGCGGCCTGCACGGCGCATGCGCTGCCGTGTCCAAAGGCATGGACGGCCACGCGCCGCATACTCCGCTCGTCTTTTGAGTGAGACACCCGACGCCGTTTGCGCTCAACGGTCGCCGCAAGCCCAGCGTCCGTGCGCAAACGGCGCTTTGCTCTGTTCTCAAGCGCAAAAGCCTTTCATCCGAAATTTCTCCGGGAGAGATATTTTTTTGATACTCACTGCAACGCTCGTCGCGCTCGCGCAGACCTATACCAAGCCCTCTTATTTCGGGGTCGTCGTCGTTCTACTGCTTGTTGCCGGGGTCGTCGGCTGGATCATCGCCGCCGTCCTGGGGTTTGCGCGCGCCCGCGCCTTCGGCCCGTCAACGCGCTGGTTCGCGCTCGCCGCCGTGTGCATGATCATTTATCACTTGCAATTTCTGGCGCTCGCGGCGGCCGCGATTCAGAACGACCCTGACCTGGCCCTGAGCGTCGGCGCGTTCTTCAATCTCTTTGTCGTGCTGGCGTCCATCTGCGCCATTCTGGGTTTCGTCAGGCTGACAGACCCTCGTTAAGACTTTTCGGATACGCGCGCTTCGGTCGCCTCAACTCTTTGAACTGTTTGTTTGGTAATGAGTAAGAAGACGATTCTTTACGCCGCGCTCGCGCTTGTTGTGGGGGCGGCGATTTTCTTTGCCGCGCAGAAGCAGCGTGGCGGCGGCGGCAACCGGCCCGTGCGTCGCGGCTTCATCGGCGCGCGCGGCGCGAGCTTTACTTTGAACGGCGAGCCGTTTCGTTTCGTCGGCGCAAACGTGGCCGTGATGTACCGCGACGAAGACCGCGCGCGAATGCCGGAAACGCTGCGCGAGGCATCAAGACAGGGCTTGCGCGTCGTGCGCGTGTGGGCCTTCGGCGAGGGCGACCAGAACGACATCAAGCCGATCGGCGATTTCAACGACTGGCCGCGCAACCATCCCTTCCGGCGCGCGCCCGGCGAATGGGACGAAGACCAGTTCGTCCATCTGGATCGCGTGATTGCGGAAGCGGCGCGCAATAACCTGCGCGTGCAACTGACCCTGACGAACTGGTGGCGCGATACGGGCGGCGTCACACAATACCTGCGCTGGGCCGGAATCATGGACGCCGCCGACGATAAAGAGCCCTACGGCATCAACAACGAGCGCGCCATGCTCTTCTACACGAACGACACGACGCGCCGTCTCTATCGCGAGCACGTCGAGCGCATCGTCACACGCCGCAACACCGTCACGGGCACGCTCTACCGCGACGACCCGACCATCATGGGCTACGAGTTGATGAACGAGGCTCAATCGGTCACGGGCCGCTGGGGCGAGCGCCGCGCGTGGGTCGCCGAGATGAGCGCTTATATCAAGTCGCTCGACCCTGACCATCTGGTGACGCCCGGCATCTGGGGTTATCGCACCTCCTGGGAGCGCCGCGAGTGGCTCGAAGAACACAGCCTGCCGACGATCGATTACTGCGACGTGCACAACTACCCGCGCAACGACGGAGACAGCTTCGTCGATTCGCCCGATGCGTTGCGTCAATTCATAGACAATCGCGCGGCCGCCTCTTTCCAGCTCAGGAAGCCGCTCATGTTCGGCGAGTTCAACGTCGGGCCGGACGGCTTCAACGGCTTCACTACCGCCGAGTGGTTTCGTGCTTTTCTGGATGAAAGCGCGCGATCGGGCGTGAGCGGCGCGATGTACTGGATACTGACGCCAGACCCGGAGCGCGGCTACGGCGTCACCTATACGACGCCGCGCGACGAGGCCGTCCGTGCAGAGATTCGACGCGGCGCTGACCTGATGGCCTCGCTCGAAAAGGAGGGCCCGCCGCGCTGGCTCCTCGATGCCGACCAGCATCTCATCCCGCGCCAGTTCGCCTTCACGCGCCCGGCAAACGATCCGGCCATCCGCCCCGAAGTGGACGGACGCCCCGACGGCACGATCTTTTATCGCTTCAAGCCGGAGATGGCCGCAAGCGCCCGCTTCGAGAAAATGGGCGGAGGCGAGGGCTACATCTGGGGCGCGGGGATGGGCTCGGTCGAGTACCTGATCCCGGAAAGAGAAAAGTACAAACGCGTCGGGAAGATCATCGTCCGCGCGCACATCCAGCCCGTGCTGCCCGTCGATGCTCGTCCCTCCGACATACGGACGCGCGTCACGCTCTTCGTCAACGACACGAACTGCGGCTCGCGCCTCATCCCGGTCGAAGACCCCAAACACGCCGTCACGCAGGAATGGCTCATCGACTCCTACTCCGTTCGTCTTCAGGCCGCGCGCGGGCTACCGCTCACCATACGCTTCAGCGTACAGGCGGACGCAGACTATCCCTACGGCATAAACATCTCAAACTATCCGGCCGGCTACAGCGATCATGAAGTGAGGCCGATCGAGATAGAGGTCAGGTGATTGAATCTTCGCTGCCGCGACAGACGGTCAGGGACTTTGCCTGGGGTTGATGAGATTTGCGATGGCGGTGATTAGTTCGGCTGGCTCGACAGGCTTGGGGATGTGCATCTGGTAGCCTGCCGAGAGGGCGCGCAAGCGATCTGAAGGACGGGTGTGGGCCGTCAGGGCGATGGCCGGAATCCTCTCTCCCTGACGCTCTTCGAGCGCGCGCACCTTGCGGATTAAGGAATAACCGTCCTCGTTCGGCATCTCGACATCGCTGACGATCAAGTCCGGTTTCATGAGCTGCAACTTTTCGAGCGCGGCGGCGACCGTTCCGACCGCCGTCACGACAGCGCTTCTCTGCGTCAGTATCATGACCAGCAAGTCGCGCACGTCGCTCTCATCATCCACGACGAGCACGTGCACTCCGTCAAGCCGCGCCAGTTCCGTCTCTCGCAGATGCTCGTCACTCGCCAGGGCTCTCTGCGGCGGCGCGACAGCCGTCGCCGGGCGTTCCTCGTTGTGAGCGATGATGACGGGCAGTCTCAGGATGAAGGTCGCGCCATGGCCTTCACCCGCGCTCTCCGCGCGAATTGTTCCGCCGTGCAATTCCAGTATGTGCTTGGTGATCGCCATCCCGAGACCCAAGCCGCCGTATCGTCTCGTCGTCGTGTGATCTGCCTGGCGGAAGCGCTCGAAGACGTAGGGCAGAAACTCCGCGCTGATACCCTGGCCCGTATCGCTGATGGTGATCTCGACGCTTGAGCTGATGCGCGCCAGACGAATCTCGACGCGCCCGCCCTTGGGCGTGAACTTGATGGCGTTCGATAACAGGTTCCACAAAACCTGCTGCAAGCGTTCGGGGTCGCCCGAGACGGCCCCGGCCGCAGGGTCTAAGACGACCTGTAGATCGATTCCCCTGGCATCGGCGGCGGGGCGCACTACATCTATGGCCGATTCGATAATGGAGGCAAGCTCGACACGGCGCACCTCCAAGCGCAGCTTGCCGGAGATGATGCGAGAGAAATCGAGCAGGTCTTCGATGAGTTGTGTCTGTGATTCGGCGTTGCGCTCGATGATCTCGACCGCGCGCAGAGAGTTGCTTTCGTCCAGCTCGCCCGCCTTGAGCATGCGCGCCCAACCGAGAATGGCCGTCAGCGGTGTGCGAAGCTCGTGCGAGACGACGGCGAGAAATTCGTCCTTGGCGAGATTGGCCTCCTCGGCGGCTCTCTTGGCGTGAAGAATCTCGTCTTCGTACTGGTTGCGCTGCCTGATTTGAACCAGGATACAGTCGTTGACGACGAGGCGGTCGCGCTCGCGGCGCACGGCGTTGACGAGCACGGGCGTATCCGTCCCCGCCTTTGAACGCAGCGAGAGATATACCTCCTCTACTTTGCCGTGCAGTTTGAGGAGCGGGAAGAGATGCGTTTGATAGAAGATGCGGCTCGCGGCGGGCAGAATGGCTTCGACGTGCTTTCCCTGTAGCTCGCCCCGCTCGTACCCGAGCAGCTCCAGCAAAGTGGCATTGATGAGGACGATCCTGCCATCGTCTGTGAATGACACGAAGCCGCACGGCGCTGTGTTGAGCAGATCGTCCATTCGACTTACAGCGTTGTCCGAGGCGACTGCCCGGCACTAGCCAGATACTCCTTGATGAGCCGTATGGTCTCTTCCGGGTGACTCATCTGCGGGCAATGCCCCGTCGCCTCCATCACACGAAGCTGGCTCCCGGCCAGGTTGCGCCGTAGATAGTCGCCGACCTCAAGCGGCGCGATCGCGTCCTCAGAGCATTGCATGATGAATGACGGGACATTGACCTTCGGCAGATCGCCGCGATTATCGGAGAAGAAAGTGGCCTCGGCAAAGCGACGCGCGATCTGAGGGTCTGTCGAACAGAAGCTCTCTTCCAGTTCGCGCGTCAATTCGGGCCGTTCCTCGTTCTTCATCACGACGGGCGCGAGAAAGTTGGCCCAGCCGATGTAGTTCTTCTCCATCAGGTCGAACAGTCCCTCTATGTCTGCGCGATCGAAGCCGCCGACATAATCCGGCGGGTCGTTGATGTAGCAGGGCGACGGCGCGACGAGAATGAGTCGGGCAAAGCGCTCCGGCTCGCGGATGGAAGCCAGCATCCCGACCACGCCGCTCACGGAATGACCGACGAAGATGACATCGCTTAAATCAAGCGCGGCGCAGATGTCGAGCACGTCCTGCGCGTAGCCCTGGAGAGCGCCGTAGCGTTCGGCGCTGTAAGCCTGTAGATCGGACTTGCCGGAGCCGACGTAATCGAAAAGGACGAGCTTGTAATCATCCTCGAAGGCAGGCGTCACGAAGCGCCACATGTTCTGGTCGCAACCGAACCCGTGGGCGAACAGCATTGGCTGTGTGCCCTTGCCGAATACCTTCACGTTATTGCGGGTGAGGATGTCGTGACTCAATTTATTCCTCCATCGTCAATTGTCATGCGGGTCGAATGATGTTCTCCGTACAGTCCCTTGTGTGGCCCGTTACTCCTTACGGCGCGGGCGCGTGGCCGCAGCACCGTTAACGCGTTTTGTTGTTGAGGGCGCGAATGGCCTCGCGCGCGTAGTAGGTCAGGATGATGTCAGCGCCCGCGCGGCGTATGCTCGTGAGGGTTTCGAGCATGACGCGCTCTTCGTCTATCCAGCCGCGCTCGGCTGCCGCCTTGATCATCGCGTATTCGCCCGAGACGTGATAGGCGGCCAGCGGCAGGTCGAAGCGGTCGCGCAGCAGTCGCAGGATGTCCAGGTAGCTCGTCGCGGGCTTGACCATCAGGATGTCTGCGCCCTCGGTGTAATCCAGCTCGGCTTCGCGCAGGGCTTCGCGCGCGTTCCCCGCGTCCATCTGGTAGGCGCGGCGGTCGCCGAAAGCGGGCGCGCTGTCGGCCGCCTCGCGGAAAGGGCCGTAGAAGCCGGAAGCGTACTTGACCGCATAGGCCATGATCGCTGTGTGCTCGAAGCCAGCGCCGTCGAGCGCCTCGCGAATCGCCGAGACCTGCCCGTCCATCATCGCCGAGGGCGCGACAATATCAGCCCCGGCCTCTGCCTGGCTGACGGCTGTGCGCGCCAGCAGCTCTATCGATTCGTCGTTGAGGACTTCACCGCGACGCACGACTCCGCAATGTCCGTGCGAAGTGTACTCGCACAGGCAGGTGTCAGCGATGACGACCATTTCGGGCACGGCGCGACGAATGGCGCGCGTCGCCTGCTGCACGATGCCCGTCTCGGCATACGCGCCCGTCGCCATCTCGTCCTTCTTTTCGGGCAGGCCGAAGAGGATGACTCCCTGCACGCCCTGCTCGTAAGCCGAGAGGGCTTCGCGCGCCACTTCGTCAACCGAAAGATTATAGACGCCGGGCATCGAAGAGATTTCGCGGCGCACGCCTTCGCCCGGACAGGCGAACAGCGGAAGGATGAAATTCTCTCTGCTGAGCCGCGCCTCGCGTACCATTGAGCGAAGCGACTCCGTTCGGCGCAGCCTTCGCGGGCGATGTACTAGATCGGACATTGCAGGCAAAACCTCTTCGGGAAATTCAGTCGGATGCAGGAATGATACGCGCCCGTCCTCATGATGCGCAAATCTCGCCCGCGACCGCGAGCGGCTTCACTCTCCTCAAACACAATCGCGGTCACAGCTTCCAATCAAACTTCGATGAGGCTGCAATGAGCTTTCACGGGCTGGCTTTCCGCCGCCGCCGCCGATTAAACTGAGCGGCATGACGAGCCATGACAATACTTCGACCTTCTCCGACCGCATAGCCATCATCGGCTGCGGGCACGTCGGCGCGAGCGTCGCCTATGCGCTGCTCCTGAGCGGGTTCGCGCGCGAGATCGTGCTCTTGGATGCAGACCCGCGCCACGCCGAGGGCGAAGCGATGGATTTGCAGCATGCCGTTCCGCTCGCGCGTCCAGTGCGTGTCTGGGCTGGCGACTACAAGGATGCGGCGCGGGCAAACATCGCCGTCATCGCAGCCGGTGTCGGCAGCCATCCGGGCGAATCGCGTCTAGACCTGCTCGGGCGCAACGTGCTGGTCATCGACGATTGCCTGCGACGATTGATGGACGAAGGCTTCAACGGAATCGTGCTCATGACGACGAACCCCGTGGACATCCTCGCGCAGGTCGCGCAGGAAGTCTCGGGCCTGGCCGTGGGGCGCGTGATAGGCTCCGGCACTGTGCTCGATACTGCGCGTCTGCGCGCCATGCTCGGCCATGCGCTGGGGATGGAGGCGCGCTCCGTGCACGCCTACATCATCGGCGAGCACGGCGACTCCGAGATCGCCGCCTGGAGCGCGGCCCACGTCGCCGGTGTGCCCCTGAAGGATTACTGCGCGACGGCTGCTCCCGGCTGCCCGGATTTCGATGACCTGCTCGGGCGCGTGCGTCGCGCCGCGCCCGAGATCATAGAGCGCAAGGGCTACACTTCTTACGCCATCGCATCGTGCGTTGTGCGTATCTGCGAAGCCGTCCTGCGCGACGAGCATACTGTGCTCCCCGTCTCGACGATGACGCGCGGGCAATACGGCATCGAGGGCGTTTATCTGAGCCTGCCCTGTGTGGTTGGACGAGAGGGCGTCGAGCGCGTCATAGAGCTACCGCTGAACGCGGAAGAGCGCGATGGACTACGCGCATCGGCGGCCGTCTTGCAGCGCACTCTTGAGAGCCTCAGACGCAAGCCGTCCGAGAGCGCGCCCGGTGAGAGGACTTTCGCGTGACGTGGCCGTTAATCTATACTCGATGAACAAGGGAGAATGAGCATGCTGCAAATTGAAGATATGTCGATGGACGAGATGCGGGCGCTGCTGGAGCGCATCGGCTTCGGGCATCTGGGTTGTGCGCGCGAGGGCCGCCCCTACGTCGTCCCGATCAATTATTCCTACGACCCGCAGAACATCTACATCTTTACCACACAGGGAACCAAGACCGATTTCATCGACGCCAACCCGACGGTCTGCCTTCAGGTTGAAGAGATCACAGACCCCCTGCACTGGCAGAGCGTGATGGTCACGGGCAAGGCCGAGATGGTCACGAGCCCGGCAGAGATGGAAAGCGCGATGCAGTTGATTACCCTGAGCAACCCGACGCTTACACCCGCCATCAACGCGACGCGCATAGATGTCTGGGGACGTGCCAGTAATGTCAGGATTTATCGTATTCATCCCGAAATCATCGACGGGCGCAAGACCCTTTGACGCCTACGGGTCAGCCAGCAGAACCCTCCGACAAAGTTACAGGTCAGTACCGCCTGCTTAAGCCGGGCGGGTCTCAAGTGTCGCTAAGACCCGCCCGCTACCGCAGGCGGTACTGACCTGCTTTATCGCCAGCCAGCCCCGCTTACAAAACTATTACATTCGCGTCGGTGCTAACTTGCTATGATGAACGTGCCCCCATACATCAAAGGTTATGGACTAAATACTGTTTCCGGCGGGAGTGCACATGCGCGATTCAATCTTGGAAAATCAAACGAAAGACGGCATCAACTGGGTGACGGCGGCCTTCATGGCTCTCTTTCACATCGGCGCGGTGGCCGCGTTCTTCATGTTCTCTTGGAAGGCGCTGGCCGTCACGTTCCTGCTCTGGATAGCCTCCGGGATGGGCATCGGGATGGGCTATCACAGGCTCCTGACGCATCGCGGCTATAAGACGCCCAAGGCGGTCGAATACTTTCTGACGCTCTGCGGCATACTGTCGCTCGAAAGTGGGCCCATCTCGTGGGTCGTCACACACCGCATTCATCACGCGCATACGGACAGCGAGGGCGACCCGCACAGCCCGCGCGACGGCGGCTGGTGGTCACACATCGGCTGGATGCTCAAAGGCACTGCGCAGCAGCACGAGCCGGAAGTGATGATGCGCTACGCGCCCGATCTGATGAAAGAGCCGTTTTACGCCTGGCTCAATCGCTGGTACTTCGTGCCGATCATCGCGCTCGGGCTTGTGCTCCTGGCCGTCGGCGGCTGGCCGATGTTGACCTGGGGCATCTTCCTGCGCATCACTGTGGGCTGGCACGCGACCTGGCTCGTCAACTCCGCGACGCACATGTGGGGCTCGCGCCGCTTCAAGACCTCTGACGATTCGACCAATAATCTCTGGGTCGCGCTGATCACCTTCGGCGAGGGCTGGCACAATAACCATCACGCCCACCCGACGGCCGCGCGCCACGGGCTTACATGGTACGAGATAGACTTCAACTGGTGGGGCATCCGCACACTACAGTTCTTTGGGCTCGCCAAATCAATCAAGCTCATCAACATGAACTCCCACGAGTCCAACAAGACAGACTTGCTCAAAGCGGCTTAGCCGAGCCGGGATGAACGCGGCAACCGTGAAGGATGAAGTGAAAGCTTTCGGCTTTCGCTTCATCCTTCGCCATTTTTCACGGCCAGTGGCTTTTTCATCCTTCATCCTTCATCCTTCATCCTTTAATATATTCCGGTATGCGAATCAGCAGTCGCCGCAAATCGGTGGTCTTCATCACGCTCGGCTCGTGCCTGGTGGCGCTGGCCGTAGCGCTCAACGTCGGGTGGATTCTGCTGAACTGGCGCGAAGTCGCGCTGCTCATCCTGGGGATCATCTTTTTCGTGGTAATCATCAGCGGGGTGGTGCTGAACACGACTTTTCTGGTCAGGGAGATACGGCGCAACGAGCAGCATGACGCCTTCATCAATGCCGTCACGCACGAACTGAAGACTCCCATCGCGTCCATTCGTCTTTACCTTGAGACACTGAAGACGCGAGAGGTGGACGCGGAGAAGCGGCGAGAGTTTTACGACGTGATGCTGGCCGACAGCGACCGTCTTCTCAACACGGTCGAGCAGGTCTTGAGGGCTGGGCAGACGGGCCAGCGGCGCAGGCAGCTCAATTCTGTGATGATCAACTTCGGCAAGCTGGTGCGCGAGAGCGTCGAGCTGGCGCGCACACGCTATCACCTCTCGGATGGCTCTCTTCAATTCGACGAATCACGCAACGGCAGCGAGCGCGCCGTCGTGCACGGCGACGAGGATGAGCTGCGCGCCGCCCTCTCTAACCTGATCGATAACGCGATCAAGTATTCCAACGAAGAGATCAAGGTCAAAGTCTCGGTCGAAGCCGAGGACGAGAAGCATGTTGTCGTGCGAGTTACGGACGAAGGCGTGGGCATTCCGCGCGCGCAGCTCAAGCGCATCTTCAATCGCTTTTATCGCGCGCCGAGCCTGGTTATGAGTCGCGTCAAGGGGACGGGTCTGGGGCTTTTCATCGTGCATTCCGTGATTAAAAAACATGGTGGCCGCGTCTTCGCCGAAAGCGCCGGGCCGGGGCATGGCAGCACCTTTACGATTCAGCTTCCGAGGGCACGAGAGCAATGAGCGCCGCCGCAGTCCTGGTCGTCGAGGACGAGAAACATCTGGCCGCTGGCCTGCGCTTCAATCTGGAGGCGGAGGGATACAGCGTCGAGACTGTGGGCGACGGCGAAGCGGCGCTCGCGCTGCTCACGGCGGAGCGCACACGCTTCGATCTGGTCGTGCTCGATTGCATGCTGCCGGGCATCGACGGCTTCACGGTCGCCGCAGAACTCAGACGCGGCGGGCAGTTCGTGCCGATACTGATGCTGACGGCGCGCTCCAGACCGGAGGACGTGCTGCGCGGCTTTGAATCGGGCGCGGACGATTACCTGCCCAAACCGTTCGAGCTTGCCATACTGGTCGCACGCCTCAGAGGACTGCTCCGTCGTTCACAGTGGTCACGCGATCACACTTTGGCCGAGGGTGTGGGCCCACGGCCCGCCCCGCACGGCGCGGACGCGAAGGCGGAGACGCAGGCGGACGAGCGGGCGCAGAACGGGCCTGATGATGTTTTCAGCTTTGAAGGCAAGACAATTGATTTCGGCGCGTTGGAGATTCACGTCGGCGAGCGCGTGGTGCGCCTGACTTTGATGGAGGCGGAGCTTTTGCGCTATCTGATCAAACACGCCGGACGCGTCGTCTCGCGCAAGGCGATGCTCGAAGATGTGTGGGGGCTGCGCGATGATACCGACACGCGTGCGATAGACAATTTCATCGTCCGGCTGCGCCGCCACATAGAAGACGAGCCGTCCAAACCGAAACACCTCCTGACCGTCCGGGGCGTCGGCTATCGCTTCATCGCCGAGCCTTCTATTACTTAGAAAAAAATTAACAGGGGCGGATTGGCTTTGTCGGTGACTCTTAATTTATAGTTGGGTTAATGGTCGGAGGCAGTAGTCAATGAATAATAAGAGTAGCAGCAGGACGGGGCAGGCGGTTGAAGAAGATCAGCACGTCGAACAGAGCAGTGGGGCCAACCAGCACAGTCACTACACTTCGGACAGGCAAGACCCTGGAAGCGACAAAGGGGCGGGCGGCCAGCCTGCGGAAAACTCCAGTCCCGCAACGCGGCCGGCGAGCGACACAAGCGATGCGCTTAAAGATAGACGCGCGCAGCCGCCGGAGGATTTTACAGGCATCGAGCTTGAAAGGGTCGGCACGGTTGCGGGCGGCATTCCGGCCATCATCTCTACGGCCAAACACGCCTGGCGAGAGATGGGCGCGGTGCGTAGCCTGAAGACGCTGGCGCAACTGAACCAGAAGGACGGGTTTGATTGTCCCGGCTGCGCCTGGCCAGACCCGGCGGAGCGGGCCGCGACGGAATTCTGCGAAAACGGGGCCAAGCATGTCGCGGATGAAGCGACGCTCAAACGTCTGACGCCGGAGTTCTTCGAGCATTGGAGCGTCTCGGAGCTTTCGCAGAAGTCAGACTACTGGCTGGGCCAACAGGGACGACTCACACACCCTATGCTGCTCGCGCGCACGAGCGATGACTATGAGCCCGTCAGTTGGGACAAAGCCTTCGAGCTTATCGCAAGAGAGTTGAATGCGCTCCAATCTCCTGACGAAGCGCTCTTCTACACATCCGGGCGCACGAGCAACGAGGCGGCCTTCCTCTACCAGCTTTTCGCCCGCCAGTTCGGAACCAATAATCTTCCAGACTGCTCTAACATGTGCCACGAATCGAGCGGCACGGCCCTCACCGAGACCATCGGTATAGGCAAGGGGACTGTGACCCTGGAAGATTTCGAGTTGGCCCAACTGATCATCGTCACGGGTCAGAATCCGGGCACGAATCACCCGCGCATGCTGACCGCTTTGCAGGCGGCGAAGAGAAACGGCTGCAAGATCATCCACATCAACCCGCTGCCCGAGACGGGGCTCAATCGCTTCAAGCACCCGCAGGAAGTCTTCGGCATGCTCGGCAGCGGAACCGCGCTCGCAGACCTCTTCCTTCAAGTACGCATCAACGGCGATGTGGCGCTGCTCAAAGGCATCATGAAGGAAGTGCTGGCGGAAGAGGCGCGGCGTCCCGGCGAGGTACTAGACCGGCGCTTTATCAATGACAGGACGGCGGGCTTCGCCGAGTTCGCAAGCGCTCTGGACGCGGTAAGCTGGGACGAGATAGTGGAGCAGAGCGGCATCAGTCGCGCGGAGTTGCGCGAAGCCGCACGCATGTTTATCAACTCGGAGCGCACCATCTGTTGCTGGGCGATGGGACTGACGCAGCACCGCAACGCCGTCGCCAACATACAGGAGATCGTCAACCTGCTGCTGCTGCGCGGGCAGATCGGACGACCGGGCGCGGGCGTCTGCCCCGTACGCGGCCACAGCAACGTGCAGGGCGACCGCACGATGGGTATCTGGGAGCGACCGACCGAAGCCTTTCTTGATAAGTTGGCCCAGGAGTTTCGTTTTACTCCGCCGCGCGAGCACGGCTACGACACGGTGGAAGCGATCAAGGCCATGCACGAGGGACGCGCCCTGGTCTTCTTCGCGCTCGGCGGCAATTTTCTATCGGCGACTCCCGACACCGAGTATACGGCGGAGGCTCTGCGGCGCTGCCGTCTCACCGTGCAGGTCTCGACCAAGCTCAACCGCGCACACCTCATCACGGGCGAGCAGGCTTTGATTCTTCCCTGTCTCGGGCGCACGGAGGTGGACGCGCAGGACGGCGGGCCGCAGTTCGTGACGATGGAGAACTCTATGGGCATCGTCCATAGCTCGCACGGGAGTCTGCCGCCAGCCTCCGAGCATCTCTTGAGCGAGACGGCGATTGTCGCACGCCTCGCACGAGCCACGCTCGGCGAGAGAAGCTCCGTCGAGTGGGAAGCGCTCGCTCGTGACTACGATCTGATACGTGAACATATCAGCCGCGTCATTCCCGGCTTTGAGGATTACAATCGACGCGTGCGCCAGCCCGGCGGCTTCTACCTGCCCAACCTCGCGCGCGAAGGCACGTTCAAAACCCGCACCGAGAGGGCCAACTTCACCGTCCACGAATTGCCGCGCCATCGCCTTGAGCCGGGACAATTCATGATGATGACCATCCGCAGCCACGACCAGTTCAATACGACCATCTACGGCCTGGATGATCGTTATCGCGGCATCACGGGCGAGCGGCGCGTCGTGCTGCTCAACGCGGAAGACATCCATGAAGCCGGATTGAAAGAGAGACAGGTGGTCGATCTCGTCAGTCACTTCGAGGGCGAGGAGCGATGGGCCCATCGCTTCATCGTCGTCCCCTACCCGATACCGCGCCGCTGCGCCGCCACCTACTTCCCCGAGGCGAACGTCCTTGTGCCCATCGGAAGCGTCGCGGAAAAGAGCAACACTCCCGCCTCGAAATCCGTCGTCATCAGTATCAGGCCATCTGCCGAGCAGTCAGCCTAGCCCGGGCTGTACTGACCTGACTTTGCTGACGTAAGGATTATCCCGAATCCAGAATCGCCAGGGCTTATCGACGAACTCGCCCGCGTAGTCAATGCCGACGCGCGGGCCGGAGGCGATCTCCCTGTCTGCGATAGCATGCTCGCCGGCTTCGATCCAGATACGATCGCCGCGCAGGTCTGCGCGATTAAGGCTGCGGTCAATGCCCATTGCGATGCATAGCTTGCCGGGCCCATTGGTCAGGTCACGATCGTTTTTGACCGGACGCCTGGCGCGCATAACATCGAAGCCTTCCAGTGGCTCAAGCGCGCGCACGAGGACGGCGTGAGGGATTGAGACGGGGCCTGTGACGACGTTGAACTGGAAGTACATGCCGTAGATGAAATAGACGTAAGAGATGCCGCCCGCGCCGTACATGGGTTCGGTGCGCGGCGTGCGGCGATTGCCGAAGGAATGTGCGGCGCGGTCTTCCGGGCCCATATACGCTTCCGTCTCGACGATGCGGCCGGAGACGCGCACGCCCTCCGTCGTCGGAACGACGAGCCGTTGGCCCAGCAGCTCGCGCGCGACGAGGAGCGTGTCGCTGCGCGTATAAAATTGGCGTGGAAGTTTCTTCGGCCGGGCCATCTCACAGGGGCTCGCGCGGGCGGCGAGTTTCAAAGTCAGTGCGTCTGGTCGTAGAGCTTCTTGAGGCGCGCGAGGGTGTCTGCTTCGCGCGTGCTCTTGTCCGTGCGCTCGCGTTTGAAGCGCGGGATGCGCAGCGCATAGCCTGCGCTATAGCTGGTCGTTTTCTGTATGTCCTGAAAGTCGACCTCGATGACCATCTCGGGCTCGATCTCTACATTCGAGCCGCGCGAAGTGATGATCTTCGGTTCGAGCTTGGCGGTCAACTCCCGCAACGTCTCTTCGGAAAAGCCCGTGCCGACCTTGCCGACCGTCTTGAACTTGTCGCGGTCGAGCACGGCGATGACGAGGCTCGAAAGCGTTCCGCGCCGACGCCCAGAGCCCCAGATGCCGCCCACGACCACCACGTCCAGAGTCTCAAACGCAGGCTTGAGCTTCATCCAATTGTCCGTGCGACGGCCCGGCACGTACAGGGCGTCAGGGTCTTTCGCCATCAGGCCCTCGTGCCCGGCCTTGATCGCCGCCTTGAAGAAACGGAGCGCATCCGCTATGCGGTCGGTGACGATGGAGTCCGTCATCTGCACGCGCTCGGTCGGGCGAAAAAGTTTAGCGAGGCGAGCGCGCCGCGCCGCTTGCGGCACGTTCATCAAGTCTTCGCCATCATGATACAGAAGATCAAAGAGATGTAGCACGAGCGGAATCTCTCTCATCTTCTCCTCTATTCCATGCTTGCGCCCGAGCCGCATCAGCACGGCCTGGAAAGCCTGTTTCTTTTTGAGCGTCGGGTCGTAGGCGACCGCCTCGCCCTCGATGATGGCATCGCCGCCCTTCCATGCACGCGTGAGGGCTGCGACCACGTCCGGCATGCTCGCCGTGTCGTCGTTGAGGCGGCGCGAGTAGAGCCTCGTTTCAGCCGGGGCTGTGCGTTTGAGGTGAATCTGCAAACGCGCGCCGTCGTACTTGATCTCGAAGATGATCTGCTTGCCCTTGAGTGCCGCGAAAATGTCTTCGGCGCTCTCTACCTTGTTGGCGTTCATGAACTGGTAAGGCCGAAAGAGGGAGAGCCCCGTGCGCTTGAGCGCCTTTGGGCCCTTCGCGGCAAGAGACGCGACGAGCCCGATCGAATTGCTCATCGCGTAGAGATGCTCGGCCTCGCTCGCATCGACGCCGAAGGCAGTGGCGATCGCTCTTGTGAGCGTGCCCGTGCCGACGCCTATACGCATCTGGTTCAGGGCCATGCGCGTAAAATATTTCGCCCCGGCGGCGGTCGTGTGTGTGAAGACGTGCCGGACGAGCTTCAGACGATCTTCGTTCTGACGGGCCGCGCGATTCGTGCGCTGCCAGAGTTCTTTGACGGTGAGCGTGTCGGAGCCTTTGCGTACGCGGGCCGCGACCACTTCGCTCATATCGCCTGCGTGCCTGACCTCCGTGTCGATCTCCGAAGGGTCGCGCCCGGAGATAAGAGCCATGGCCGCGCGTATAATGCCGGGCCCGATGCCGAATTGATCTGAGAGCTGCGGGTCGACGGCCTCGCTCGCAGTGAAATGAGCGATCGCTTCTATGCTCTGGCGATCGGCGCGGCGGAAAAGGTCTGCCAGTATCTCAACACGCTTCGGCTCGTTCTTTGCCTGCTGAATAAGATCGTAAGTTTGTGCCAGCTCGGAAAATTTCATAGGTCAGCGCGCTTCTCAGTCAGTACCGCCAAAGGTCTCTGGCGGGTCGTCGCATCAGCATTACCTGCCAGAGACCTCAGGCGGTACTGACAGGAATTTAGTTGTTCCAGCGCCACGAGCGCATGCAAGTTGCTTGCCCGCCTTCCCGCGCACCCTCTTCAAGCGCGGGCATGCCTTTTGAATAGGCTTGGGCCATAATGAACGTGTCGTCCCTAAAGTGAGTCGTAAGCGGACATAAAGGTGTCCGCGTGTATGAGAAGTAAGCATCGAAGAGCGTAAAGGTAGGGCGAGAGGTTTACGTTTTACTGCGGCTGATCGGAGAGGCATTGCGGATGGGTCTTGAGGCTTATCATAAGAAGAGAGATTTCAGGCGCACGCCTGAGCCGAAGGGCAAGGTCTCGAAGGTCGATCGGCGGCGCTTCGTCGTGCAGGAGCATCACGCCTCGAAACTCCATTTCGATTTCCGGCTTGAGATGGGCGGGGTGCTCAAATCCTGGTCTGTGCCCAAGGGCCCATCGCTCGACCCCTTAGTCAAGCGCTTTGCCGCGCCGACCGAAGATCATCCCGTCGAGTATCTGAAATTCCAGGGACATATCCCCGAAGGCAATTACGGCGCGGGCGAGCACATGATCTGGGACGAGGGGCGCTACGAACTCTCTGCGGGCGAAGACCCGCTCGCGCAGCTTGAAAGGGGAAGGCTCAATTTTCGTCTGCACGGGCGTAAGCTGCGAGGCGAGTTCAACCTCATACGGATGGGGAAGCGCGAAGATCAATGGCTGCTCATCAAGAGCCGCGACGAATACGCGGAGGGCGGCTGGACTCTGAAGCTGCTCATGCCGGATAAGGGCGTCGATCAAATTGAGGGCGCGGTTAAAAAGTCGCCGGCGAAGGCCGGGGCCCGTGAGGAAGGGCGCGCCGGAAAGGGTGTCAGGAAGATCAGCGCGAAGCGTGATGACGAGGAGAATGCTGTCGCGGCCTCAAGGTTCTTCAAATCAAAAGAGCTGAGCGGAGACGCGCTCGTGCGCATCGGCAAGGATGTCGTGGCGCTCACGCACCTGGATAAAGTCTACTGGCCCGAGGACGGTTACACGAAGGGCGATCTGATACGCTATTACTACGAGGTGTCGAAATACATCCTGCCCTACTTGAAAGATCGCCCGCTCATCATGAAGCGTTACCCGAACGGCATCAAGGGCCCATTCTTTCACCAGCATGATGTCAACGAAGCGCCCGCGTACGTGCGTACGGAGCTGCTCGCCGTCGAGGAAGGCCACGACGTTGACTACATCATCGGCGACAACGCGGCCACGCTGCTTTACATGGCTAACCTCGGGGCGATAGAGCGTCATCCGTGGCACTCGCGCATCAGCCGCCTGGATCAGCCGGACTGGTTCGTCTTCGATCTAGACCCGGGCGAGGGTATTCCCTTCAGCACTATCTGCGAGCTGGCCATCGGTGTCCGGGACGTGCTCGAACGCCTCGGCCTTGCAAGCTACGCCAAGACTTCCGGCTCAAGAGGCTTACACGTCTACGTGCCCATCAAGCCGGGCTACAGCTATGAGCGAGTCGCGGAATTCGCCGAGCGCGTGGCGACGATGATCGCAAGCGAGCACTCCGCGATCGCCACCGTTGAGCGTGCTTTGAAGAAACGCAGGCGCGGGCAGATTTACCTCGATCATATGCAGAACGCGCGCGCCAAGTCCGTCGTCGCGCCTTATTCGGTACGACCGAAGGCGGGTGCGACCGTGTCAGCGCCGCTCGAATGGCGCGAGGTTAAAGGCGGGAAAATCACTATTCAGGATTTCAACATAGAGAATATGCCGGGCAGGCTCGAACGCAAGGGCGATCTCTTCAAGCCCGTGCTCGATGGCAAACAGAGCTTGGATGAAGCGATAGAGAAAGTGAAAAGCCTGTCGGGGAAAGCGCGCCGCGTCGCGCGTTAATGAATTGGCGCGCGACACAGGGGCAAACGAAGTCAAGAGCGAACAACAGGGAGGAATCGTGATGGCGGAAAAAAAGGGATCGAGCAAACGCGAGCTGATCGATACGGGCACGGACAAGCGTTACGTGCGGCGCGATGAGAAGGGCCGCTTCGATGAAGTGGATGATGTCGGGCGGTCTCTCTCGCAGGATGTTAAGAGGAAGGCTAAGACGAAAGTTCCGCCGGGACAGGGCGATCGCGGCGACCAGAAGCGTAAGTAGCCGGGCCGAGGGGATGCCGCGCTAAAGAAAGAGCGTTGCACAGGTTGGAGACACGTGCGCGCGTGCGTGGGGTTGCGCCCCTTTCGATATCAGGATTGATTCTTCTAAGCGCGCCGTTGGAAGGCTGCGGGGACTATGAATCTCGCCACACAAATCATCTGGCTGTTCGTCCTCGCAATTCCCATCGCGTGCATCGCGTGGACTGTGACTCACGAAGAGGTCTTTCGTGAGCCGCGTGAATACTGCGTCAGGAAGAGCAAGAATTGTCGCCGTCTCGTCGAGCGCAAGTTCTTTTACCTGTTCACCTGCGAATACTGTTTCAGCCATTACGTGACGCTGCTCTTCCTGTTGATGACGCGCTACAAGCTGCTCTACACGGGCGACTGGCGCGGTTACGTGCTCAGCGAGTTCGCCCTCGTCTGGGTCGCCAACCAGTATATGAGCATTTACAACCGCCTACGCCTGGACATCAAGAGCGAGCGCGTCGAGATAGAGACGAAAGAAGTGGTCAGAGACAAGGCTAAAAATGGAGAGGTGTAAAAGAAGGGCGCGCGGTTCGCCATCTCAACTGAACGCAGGCGATAAGAGTTCGGAATCGTACAGACCCGTCCTGCCGTCTTTAATACAATTCTTTCCAATAAATCCCCCTTTACAGTTCGGATATTTCGTCAGTCGAGCCGCGTCCTTCGACCGAGAAGATGCGCTCGCGTTGCGGGAGGCCAGGGGAGCGATGGGGAGCAGGGATGTAGAACAGGACGGGTTGAATTTCAAAGTGGAGTGCGACTGGTGCGGCGTCATCATTCGCCGCAGCAACGTCAAGGACTCTCGCGGCATGTGCCTGAAGTGCTACGCGCGCATGCTGAGCGAGCATGGAATCCCCGGCGCGAATACGCCGCGTTGGGCCAGTGATCGTTAATCAGGAATCAAAAGGAAAATAGATGACGACGAAAACCTCGGGCAAAAAGGGTCAGGGCGGCAAGCAGGGCAAGAAGGGGCAGGCGTCGCGCAGCGCGGCGAAAACAGGGAAGGCCGCCGGCACTAAGCGAAGCGCAGCCGACCGGACACAGAAGCAGCCGAAAGCGCCGCAGCCCGCGCAGCATCAGGAGAAGCCGGGCATTGAATCAAAGCTCGACCCGCGCCCGGAGTATCAAGCGCCGCTCTATCGCGGCTCGGGCAAGTTGCAGGATAAGGTCGCGCTCGTCACGGGCGGCGATTCCGGCATCGGTCGCGCCGTCGCGGTGCTCTTTGCGCGCGAAGGCGCGGACGTGGCGATCGTTTATCTACAGGAAGAACAAACGGACGCCGAAGAGACGCGCCGCGCCGTCGAAGCGGAAGGCCGCAGGGCGCTGCTCATCCCCGGCGACGTGAGGGGCTCCGAGTTCTGCCAGGACGCCGTCGAGCGCACGCTCAAAGAGTTTGACCGCCTCGACGTGCTCGTCAATAACGCGGCCTTTCAGCAGCATCAGAAAAAGCTTGAGGACGTGTCCGAAGAGCAGTGGGATCGCACCTTCAAAACCAATATCTATGGCTACTTCTTCATGGCCAAAGCGGCTTTGCCGCATCTCAAAAAGGGGAGCGCCATCATCAACACGGGCTCGATCACGGGGTTGGAGGGAAGCAAGGAGCTTTTGGATTACTCCGCGACGAAGGGGGCGATTCACGCGTTTACAAAATCGTTGGCCCAGAGCCTGGTCGAGCGTGGCATACGCGTCAATTGCGTCTCGCCCGGGCCCGTCTGGACGCCGCTCAACCCGTCAGATAAAACGGCGGAAGATGTCGCGCAGTTCGGCGGCGATACGCCCATGAAGCGCCCCGCACAGCCCGAAGAGATCGCCCCGGCCTACGTCTTCTTCGCCTCCGAGGCCGACTCCAGCTACATCACGGGCGAAGTCCTGACACTGCTCGGCGGCGAGACCACCGCCGGTTAGAGCCTGATGCGCAGGAGGGCCATAACAGTCCTCGTCAAAGCGAGATGACATAGCCCCTGCAAGGGGCGCAAGAATGTAGCCCATGACGCAAGTCATGGGTATAGAGCAGACAGTAATGAGAGAGCCCCGGAGGGGCGTAAGAAATGCGAGTTGAGAATCTTACGCCCCGCAGGGGCTCTCTCGCTATTTGGCTATGAATGACCCACTGGCCCAGCGCCGTGGGCTACATTCCGCTCGCCCCTCGCGGGGCTTCAATTAATCCTTGCCTGAAAAGCAGTTGTCGCGTTAACATAGCACGGTGACTAGTTTGCCCAGCACTATCTAGGGTTTAACTACACAGCTTGTCAGATTTTCAAGACGCTCAAGGGATTTGCTATTGATGTTGATCCGGCGTCCATTGGCAACTAACCGATCAAGCCTACAACGCTTAGCAGTCAAGAACTCGCGCGACCTCCTTTTTCACACAGCCTACGTTCGTCGGATTGAGAGCAGAACTGTCTCGCCACAAGCGGCGAACAGGCCCAAGCGGTTAAATGGAGTGAGAGCCGGTTTATGAAACTGATCTGCCCCAACTGCCATTACACGGTCACGATTGATGCTGCGTCGTCGCGCCCTGACGGCGACGGTGAGACAGCTTGCGCCCGTTGCGGCGAGCCCATGAATCAACTGCTGTGGAATGGTTCTCAACCCTCTACTCTCGCGACTGCAATTGCCGCCCCCAAGGCGATTGCCCCCCAACGTATTATGGAAAATCAGAACGCCTACGCCCCAAGCGCCGAACCGAGCTTCGATGACGTGCTCGAAATACCGACGCCGCTTCGCTCGGCCCAGCCCGTGACCGATCAGATGCTCGTGCTCGAAGATGTCATCCCCGCTCAAGACTTCTCCGATGACGATGAAATCCCGGATTCACAGATAGAGTTCACGGATGACGCTGAAGGCTTCATGTCCGAGCGTGAGGATGGGCCGATACATCCCGCCGAGGCTTCCGCGCTCGACGACGATAAGAGCCAACTGGCGGGGCCGCAGGTTTACGGCGCATCGCAAACCTCTTCCTTCGACTATGAGGGAGGTCGCGCGTGGCTCAGGATTGCGCCGATGCTGCTGCTCCTGGGCACGCTGGTCTTTTTTGCTCTCTACTATTTGGGCAACAGGGTCGGCGTCAGGGACAGGACGCAGGAAGCAGCCGCGACGCAGCCGTCCCAGCCCGAGACGCAAAGCGCCGCGCCAGCCGCCGCCTTGCCGGAAAACTCGCAGAACGCATCACAGTCTTTGCCACCGGCTGAAGGCAACGCTGCTGTCACAGCCGAGCCCGTTCAGAGCACCACTGCCGCTCAGAGCACTACTGCCGTCGTCGCCTCGAAAGACGAAACGCCGAAGCCCGTCGAGGAGCCTAAGGTCGAGACGGCGAAAACAGAATCGAAGCCGCCCGCGACTCAGCCTGCGCCCGCCGTCAACACTCCCACAGCGCCCGCTGCTACGACTCCCGTCGCCGATCAGGGCACGGGCAATTTCACAGTCCAGGTCGGTTCCTATAACAACGCCGCGCAGGCCGACGAACGTGTCTCAAGACTCCGCTCCGGCGGCGTCGAGGCGCGCGTCGTGAGGGCCGAGATTCCGCACCGGGGCACTTGGTATCGCGTGCAGGCCGGGCGCTTCACGAGCCAGATGGAGGCCGCGCGCTACGCCACGGAGCTTAAGGGCAAGGGCGCGACGGATGACTTCGTCGTAACCAGCGCACAGAACCAGTAGGGTAAGCGCCGCTGACGTTTTACCGGCGGGAGGCTGAAAGAGAGCGCCTCTGCTCGGCCTTCGCACTCGAAGCAGTTTTCACCTATGAGCCAGCATAGAATCATCGCGGATCAAAACCTCTTCTATACGCGCATCGTCGAGCGTTACGCTCGTTTCTTCGAGCGCCCGGAAGCGCGCCTGCGCTTTCTCAATCGCACGCTCGCCAAGCAGGCCGCCAGACGCGAGCGCTTGCACGAGCGACCGCGCCTGCTCGCTCTTCTCAAACGCTTCGGAGCCGACGACTGGCTGCTCGAAATAGATCTCCATCGTGAGATTTTACAGGAACTGAACAGCCTGCTGCCGACCGCCAGCGAAGAGGGCCGTCGTCTGATACGCGGGCACAAGGCCCCGCTCGCCGCGCGCCTGTGCTTCTCCTTCTATCGCACGCGCCACGCCTTCTACGTCGGCGGCGTCGCCATTCTTCTCTTCGCGCTCTTCGGTTTCTATTCGATGGCGAGCTGGTCTGTGCGTCACGCCAATACCTATCTGGCCCAGCACTACGGGACGCCTGCCGGTTGGCCCGGCGCTCCCTCAGCGCCCGTCGTACGCACGGCGCAGGCAGCCGAAGGCACGAAATATCTTCCCGACTACAAGCCCGAAAAGGTCTGGCTCGTCGAGCGCAAGGATAACTACGAGCGCTACAGCAACGGCGGGCGCATCCTGACAGACTACGAGACGGACAATCACACGCGCGGCTATTATCTCTTGCCGCGCGGCAAGCAGGTGGCCGATACGACGCCGCACAGAGAGCCCGCAGGCATTCTCTATCACACGTCGGAAAACGACCTGATTCCTTTCACGGCGGCCAACAACGATTCGATCGAATCGCACACGCGCGAGCTGTTGGAGTACGCGCGCCGTCACAAGTCTTACAACTACGTGATCGATCGGTACGGGCAGGTCTACCGCATAGTGCGCGACGAACAGGCCGCCGATCACGCTGGCAACTCCATCTGGGCCGACCGCCAGAACGTCTTCATCGGGCTCAACGATAGCTTCCTCGGCGTCTGTTTCGAGACGAGCACGCAGGCCGGAGCCGACGAGCAGTTGACCGAAGCACAGTTGATCGCCGGGCGTTTGCTGACGGCCATCTTGCGCAGCCGTTACCAGATAGATGATACTAACTGCGTCACGCACGGCCTCGTCTCGGTCAATCCGGGCAACATGCTGATCGGTTATCATCACGACTGGATACGCAACTTTCCCTTCGAGGCGATGGGGCTGTCGGACAAATACAAGGTCGCGCCCGCGAGCGTCGGCGAGTTCGGCTTCACGTATGACACGGAGCTGCTCTCGCGCCTTGACGGTGTGATGTGGCCCGGCGTGCCGTTGGCCGAAGCGGAGTTTAAGCGCCGCGCCGAAGCGGCCGGGGTGAAACCCGAAGACCTGCGCCGCGAGATGCGCAACGTCTATCGAGAGCAGATGGATTTGACGGCGAGGCTGCGCCGGGAAGCGCCCGCGACGACCGCCGCCACTGCGCCCGCGCCGGATGAGACGAAGGCGTCGTTGGCCCACAGCAGCGCCGACAAGGGTGCAAACGGAAACTAGACGGGCTTCGCTGGGTCAGCTTGAGCGGTTGTAATTCCCTGACGTGCGGCTATCCTTAAGAGATGAGGTGATGCGCTTCGGGTGTAAGCTGCCTCGCCTCCGTTCACATCAAGATCGAATCATAGATAGAGGGACGAAGAGGTCAAGACCTTGTCCCGTAAAAACAGGGAGACGGAGAAAACATGGAAGATAAAAGCCAGGTCGCGGGCGGGGCAAAGCCCGAGACCGTGACCGCCAAGTCGGGTGCTGTCGGGCTCGACATCGGAACCAGCCGGATCGTGCTCGCCGACGGGCCGAGCCCCAAAGACACTCAATCACAACTCAACGCCTTCGTCACCGTCCCTTACTCGAAGATGGCCGAAGACGTTTTGCAGCAGAAGCAGATGGTCTATGACCGCAACGGGAAAGACCTCTATGTCTATGGCAACGACTCTGACTTCTTCGCCAGCTTCATGAACACCGTGCCGCGTCGTCCGATGAGTCATGGTGTGCTGAACGCACAGGAGAAGATGAGCCAGCATATCCTGCGCGATATTATTCAGAAGATCATCCCGCGCTCGCGCAAGGGCGAAGTGCTCTGCTTCAGCGTCCCCGGACAGGGCGAAGGCGCGAAGTCCAATCTCGTCTACCACGAAGCGATCCTCAAAAACCTCTTGCAGCAGTTCGGCTACACGGCCAAGGGCGTCAACGAAGGGCTGGCGGTCGTCCTCTCCGAATTGCAGGATGAAAACTTCACCGGCATCGGCATCAGTTTCGGCGGCGGGATGTGCAACGTCTGCGTCTCGTTCATGTCGATGCCGATGATCACCTTCAGCATCCCCAAGGGCGGCGACTACATAGACCAGAGCGTCTCGGATGTCCTGAACGAGACCTCTACGCGCGTGCGCCTGATGAAGGAAGAGACCCTAGACCTATCGCGCCAGCCGCGTGATGAGATTTCCAGCGCCCTGCATATCTACTACGACGACGTGCTGCAAACTCTCATCCAACGCCTGCGCGAAGAGCTGGAAGGCTCGCGCCATCTGCCCACCCTTGATCGCCCGATTCCCATAGTGCTCTCGGGCGGCACGGCCAAGCCCGGCGGCTTCCAGCACAAGTTTGAATCCTTGCTCAAGTCTGCCGACCTGCCGATTCAGATCGCGGACATACGCATGGCCAGAGACCCTCTGACGGCAACCGCCATCGGCTGCTACGTCGCGGCAATGGCCGAAACCAGATAAGGTCTGCGAGCCCGCGCGCTCACTCTCAACGCGGCTACAAAAAGAACAAGGGCAGGTCACCACGACCTGTCCTTCTTCTTTTGTCATGCGGTAGTCCGCAATGCCCCGCGCCATGTACTATAGAGAGCAAGCAAAGGGAGAACCGATTATGAAAGCGATATGGAACGACACAGTCCTGGCCGAAAGCGACGACACCATAGTCGTCGAAGGCAATCACTATTTTCCGCCCGCGAGCGTCCGGCAGGAGCACTTTCGCGAGAGCAGCACGCACACGCACTGTCCCTGGAAAGGCGAGGCCAGCTATTACGACGTGGTCGTCGGTGACAAGGTTAACAGGGACGCGGCCTGGTACTATCCGAAGCCCAAGTCCGCAGCGCAGCAGATAGCCAATCGAATCGCTTTCTGGCGCGGCGTGACCGTCACAGAATAGTCCGGCATCAACCGTTCGTCGGTAATGAAAACGTCAACGGGACAGCGGCTGCAAATGTATGCTTCGGATTCGGTCAAGATGCTACTTGACAGGCAAGAGGCGTGTGGATAGAATCCGTCGTAATACAGTCAACTTAGGAAGCTGTACTCAACGCGTTCCAACAACACTAGGGATGCTGAGAGAGAAGAGTCCGATACTGAGGCTCTCTACAGTGGCCGGTGGCTTAAGCACCGCTTCCAAAAAATGCGCCGGAGCTTTCCGGCGCGCGCTCCGTCGCCCCACAGGGTATTACTTGCCTGAGTGGGGCGATGTCGTGTCCGGGGCCCGCCCTCTTTCACCTGACGTAGATGGGATTCGTGATAATCCACGGCCTGTCATGAAATGATGGGCCAAGTTGATCAAGATAGACTTCGACGCGGTAAGCTCCCCTCTGATCGACGATGAACTCTTTGCTCGTCGTCTCCCTCTCTTCGGCGATGCGCTGCCCGTCTTTGATCAGAACGACGCGGCTCTTCACAGGGACACCGACGCGCAGGCGCACTCCGTCTTCGAGCCCGATCTCGTCGCCGACAATCCTTTTCATGACCCTGTTCTCGGCGGTGTAGGTAAATCCCTTGGCGTCGCAGAAGAGATCGAAGGAGATGTAGCTGTGCCCGCCGCGCAGGGCCGCGAGCAGAGACTCTTCGCTCAGGGGTTTCTCTCGTTCGATCAGGACGTGGTTGCGGACGATGCGAAAGCTGCGCTCGTAGGGGTCTAGCAGAATCTCTAAGAGCTTTTTGCCGGTGGCGTCGCCGAGGCTCAGGCCGACGTTCGCGTGGGCGTCGTTTCCGGCGATGGCGACGAGCCGCAGGTTCTTCATCCCGACGCGCTCGTCCCACATCGAGAGGGCTTGCGCGGGGCGCTCGTAGAAGGTCGTGAACATCAAGTCGGGATAGCTGCGATAGGCCCAGAGGCCGTCGAAGAAGAGCACGAAATAGTTGATCTTGCGCGTGTTCGTGTAGAGATTGTAGACCTCCACACCTGCGTAGCCGGTCGCCTCCCAGCTATGGAATTCCTGCGGGTAAGCGACGAAAGCAAGGCTGCCTTTCACGTTCTCACGGTCAAGAAGCTGTTGCGAGGTTTGCGCGCCCGTCGATGCGTCTCCGCTTCCGGGCACGAGCAGGAAGCGGTCTCCGCTCGCCGTGCTCAATTCGCTGCCCGCGACGAAGAGCGTACCATTGTGCATGCCCTTCAAAGTCATCTCGGCGGTATTCAATTCCGCCGAAGGGTGCTCCGTCATGATGACGAAATCAAGCTCGTTGAGCCTGGCCGCGCGAATAATTCCTTCGAGGCTGCCGGTGCTGTGTCCTCCGAGCGATGAATGAACGTGAATCACGCCGCGATAGTCTGTGTAAGCCTGCTCGCCCTGAGAGGGTACGCGTTCGGAGTTGAGCTTCCGTATCGCGTCGGCGAGTTGGCCCATGCGGTAGCGACGGTAGATGAAGGGAAGCTGCGAGATCAGTATTAATCCCAGCAGCAAGAGGACTATTTTCTGCCAGCGCTTCATCGCTCTTCAGGCTTCGTCCGTGAAATCGACCGAGGCGACATGCTCGCTGATCGAGCGCCCGAAGTCTGCGACCAGCACGTGCTCGGGGTGCACGGTATAGGCGTCCAAGGCCGCGCGGTCGCGGAAGACGGCGACGAGCCCGGTATGATAGGAGCGCGGCAGGTGCAGCGTGTCGAAGCCGACCGAAAAACTCTCCGTCCCTTCGATCAGGGAAGGGAGACGGCGAAGACGCGCGACATGCTCGTCGCGTATCGGTTGCTCTATGTCTGCGCGGTATTTCCAGACGACGATATGTGTGAGCACTTCTATGTACCTTTCTTGCCGAGCGCATTGGCCTGCGCCTGCAACAACTCCCAGGCGCGGCGGACGTGCGTTTCCGTCGTCCGTATGTTTCCGATGGCGAGCCTGAGCGAGAGCGCATCCCGCAGGCGCGTGTGCGAGATAAACGCCTCGCCCGTAGAGTTCACCTGCTGCATGATCGCTTCATTGAGCGCATCCAGCCGCGCGGCCCGCGCTTCCGCCGTTTCGCCTGTCGCGTCGGGGCACGCACGGAAACAGACCGTGCTGAAGGGAACGGGCGCGAGCAGTTCCCAGCCGGGCGCTTGCTCTACCCACGATGCGAAGAGGCGCGCGAGGCGGCAATGCTCGCGTATGCGAGAGGCCAGGCCTTCATGGCCGAAGTAGCGAATGATCATCCAGAGCTTGAGCGCGCGAAAGCGTCTGCCCAGTTGAATGCCGTAGTCCATGCCGTTGCGAACCGTCTCGGCCTCTGTCGTTCGCAGATATTCCGGTATTAACGAGAAGGCGCGGCGCAGTGTGTCAATCCGTCGCGAATAGAGCACGGAGAGATCGAACGGCGTGAAGAGCCACTTGTGCGGGTTCGTGACGAGCGAGGCGGCGCGCTCTGCGCCCGCAAGCACGTCGCGCATCTCGGGCACGACCGCCGCCGAACCGGCGTAGGCCGCGTCGACGTGTAGCCATAGATGATGCTCGTCGCAGATGTCTGCGATGGCGGGCACGGGATCAATGCTCGTCGTAGAGGTTGTGCCCACCGTTGCGACGACGCAGAAGGGCAGAACGCCGCTATGCTTGTCTTCCTCAATGGCACGGGCGAGCGCCGCCGCCTCCATGCGAAACTCTCTGTCGCAGGGAATCTTGCGGAGCGAGCGTTGGCCCAGGCCGAGGGCGATGACCGCCTTGTCGATGGACGAGTGCGATTGCTCCGAGGCGTAGACCCTCA
The DNA here is from genome assembly GCA_036522655.1 of Pyrinomonadaceae bacterium. Lineage (GTDB taxonomy): Bacteria > Acidobacteriota > Blastocatellia > Pyrinomonadales > Pyrinomonadaceae > DASQYE01. The sequence continues at coordinate 77,727 of DATDFK010000023.1, forward strand.
GGAGCGGAAGGTCTGCGCGCCCGCTCATGCCCTCTTCGCGGATGTTCAGATTAAGCTCTTCACGCGCGGCGGCGATCGCGTGCATGCTTGCGACCGAAGCCGTGTCGTAAATAATCCCATCAAACTCCTCATTGAGTCCCATCATCTGCCTGAGCCATGAGAGCGCGACTTCTTCGAGCTCGGCTGCGGCGGGAGAGGTGCGCCAGAGCATCGCTTTCACGTCGAAGGCGGCGCTGAACAGTTCGCCGAAGATGCCTGGAACGGAGGCGGAGGTGGCGAAGTAAGCGAAGAAGGACGGGTGATTCCAGTGCGTCAGGGCAGGCACGACGAGGCCGTCAACGTCCGCCAGTATCGCTTCCATCGCTTCGCCCTTCTCGGGCGGAGACTGTGGAAGCTTTGAGCGCAGCCAGCCGGGCTCGACCTGCGCGAGCACGGGCCGCTCTTCTATGTGCGCCAGGTAGCGACCGATCCAGTCGATGATCTCGCCGCCGTAGCGACGAAAATCATCCTGGCCCATATCGCCGGAGGGGGGCGCGAACCCGCGCATCTGATCTTCCGTCTCTTTCATTCGCTTGAACTCATGCCGCCAGCTCTTCCATCGGAGGGAACTTATGAGTCTTGCGTCCCGGCGGGCCGTCGAATTTTTTCGAGGTCTTGTAAAGCTCCAGGTGTCCGTCGGCCGCCTCTTGCGCGCAGCGTGTGCGCAAGGCCTGCATCTCGTCGGCAGTCATCGGCTCGAAGCCTTGCGCGATGCGAAGGTTCTGGCGAAGCACGCGAAGCGAATCGATGCCGCTGATGGTCGTCGCCACCGGCAGGCTCATGGCGTAGCGCAGAGCCTCGGTGGCTGTCACGACGCGGCGCTTGACGGGGTCGCCCAGGCCGCCCATGCTCTTCATGCCGAGCGGGGCGATGCCGCGCCGGTTAAGCTCCGGCAAGACCTGTTGCTCGAAGCTGCGGAAAGTCGCGTCGAAGCAGTTGAGCGGAAGCTGGCAGGTGTCGAAAGGATAATCGCGGGCCAGCATGCTCAGGTGAATCGCGGGGTCTTTGTGACCTGTGAAGCCGACGAAGCGGACGAGCCCACGGCTGCGCGCCTCGTCCAGCGCCTCTATCACGCCGCCCTTAGCGAAATGCATTTCGGGGTCGTTCTCGTGAATGACCTCGTGTATCTGCCAGAGGTCTAGATGGTCTGTCTTCAAACGCCGCAGCGATTCTTTGAGCTGGCGGAGCGCCGTCTTGCGGTCGCGTCCATGCGTGCACACCTTGGACATGAGAAAGACCTTATGCCGTCGTCCGCCTTCGAGCGCGCGTCCGAGCAGCTCTTCGCTGCGTCCCTCGCTATACTCCCAGGCGTTATCCATGAAGGTGATGCCGCCGTCAATCGCTTCGTGCACGATGCGGACGGCCTCGCGCACGCTCTTGACAGACCCCAAATGATAGCCGCCCAGGCCCAGCGCCGAGACCTCCTGCCCTGTGCGCCCGAGCGGGCGGCGCGGGATTTCGCCCTTCTGATTTTTGCTCGCCATGACCCCTTCCGCCTCCTGCTTGTCCCGGCCTGCGCAAAGCTTTTCTTCGCCGCCTGCCGACCTTGATCTGATTATCCGGTGTGAGCCGCAGTATGCCACACGGGGAGGTCAATGTAGAAGAATGAAGTGGGAAAGCGAGATGTAAATTAAGCAATAAAGGCTCGACACACAGCGTTGAAGCTGTATAATGCGCCTTCGTTGGCTAACATTCCTTCTCGAAAACTTCTACGCTTGTGAGGAAACTATGAGACGTATCTTATTGGCGCTCGTACTGATTACTGCGGTGCTCGGTTCTTTCGGGTGTGTTACCAGGGGCACGACCTGTGCCGACCCCGGAGGTGTTATCAAGGTGGGAGTTTACGGCGACCTCTCGGGGCAGACCTCAAGCTTCGGGCAGTCAACCAGAAACGGCGCGCAGATGGCCGCCGACGAGATCAATGCTGCGGGCGGCATTAACGGTCGTCAGGTTCAACTGATTCACGAAGACGATCAGGGCGAGCCGGGCAAGGCCGCCACGGTCACGGCCAAGCTAATCAATCAGGATCAGGTGCGCGCGCTGATAGGCGAAGTCGCTTCCTCCAACTCGATCGCCGCCGCGCCCAACGCGCAGGAAGCCAAAGTCCCGATGATCTCGCCTTCCTCGACCAACCCGAAGGTCACGCAGGTCGGCGATTATATCTTCCGCGTCTGCTTCATAGACCCGTTCCAGGGCGAAGTGATGGCGAAGTTCGCGGCCAACACGTTGAAGGCCAAGAAGGCCGCCATCCTCTTCGATTCCAACTCGGATTACAGCAAGGGCTTGATACAGTATTTCAAGCAGAGCTTCACGGGCTTAGGCGGGCAGATCGTCGCCGAGCAAGCCTACGCGCAGAGGGATAGAGACTTCAGCGGGCAGTTGACCAACATTCGTTCGGCCAACCCGGACGTGATCTATGTGCCGGGCTATTACCAGGAGGTCGGCGTCATCGCCAAGCAGACCAAGCAGCTCGGCATCAAGGCTCCGCTTCTGGGCGGCGACGGCTGGGATTCACCGCAGCTCTGGGACTTGGGCGGCGAGGCTCTCAACGGCAGCTATATCTCGAATCACTATTCGGTTGACGACCCGTCGCCGGTGATTCAGGATTTCGTCAAGCGGTACAAGGCGAAGTACAACGGCGTCGCGCCGGACGCGCTGGCCGCGCTGGCCTACGATGCGATGATGGTGCTGGCCGATTCGATCAAGCGCGCGGGCGGAACCGAGTGCGCCGCGCTGCGCGACGCGATTGCCGCGACCTCCGGCTTCAAAGGCATCACGGGAACCATCAGCCTCAATGCTGAGCGCAACGCTGTTAAGCCGGCCGTCGTGCTTGAGCTGCAAAATCTCAAGTTCGTTTACAAAGAGACGATTCAGCCCGATGCCGCACCGGGCGTGAGCCCATCGCCCGCCGCCTCGGCTTCGCCTGCCGCCTCTGCTTCGCCGGGCGCGAGCGCGTCTCCGTCTAACTCGAACGGCCCGGCTGCGGGAAACACCAGCACGAACACGGCTGGTGGAAACTCCAACGCGGGCGGGACGAATACGAACAGCGCGAACAGGTCTAACACGAACAGGTAGCACAAGGAGCCGAAAGCCCCTGCGATGGATACATTCGTTCAGCAGCTTATCAACGGTCTCAACGTCGGAGCCATCTATGCGCTGATCGCGCTCGGCTATACGATGGTCTACGGCATTCTTCGCCTGATCAACTTCGCGCACGGCGACATCTACATGGTCGGCGCATTCACGGGCTACTACATCGCGTTCAAGATGGGCATGACCGGGCCGTCATGGGGCGGGCTCATCATTGTCCTGACGGGTTCGATGATCGTGGCGGCGCTGGCCGGAATGGCGATCGAGCGTTTCGCCTATCGCCCCGTCAGAAAGTATTCGCGCATGACGACGCTGATCACGGCCATCGGCGTCTCGCTCCTGATCGAGAATCTGTTCGTCGCGCGTTTTGGCGGACAGGGCCGCGCTTTCCCGCAGCTTCTGCAAGACCAGACCTACAGGCTCTTCGGCAACGCGGCGATCTCGAAATCGCAAATCCTGATCTTCGTCGTCTCGGTCATCCTGATGCTGCTCTTGCAGTGGATCATCTACAGAACGAAGGTCGGGACGGCGATGCGCGCCGTCTCTTTCAATCTCAACTCGGCGAAGCTGATGGGCATCAACACGAATGCGATCATCACCTTCACCTTCGCGCTCGGTTCCGCTCTGGCCGCTGCGGGCGGGGTGCTGACGGCGCAGTACACCCCGAACATAGACCCCCTGATGGGCATCACGACGGGTCTCAAGGCTTTCGTCGCGGCGGTGCTCGGAGGCATAGGCAATATACCGGGAGCCGTTTTGGGCGGGCTCATGATCGGCGTGGCCGAGACGATGGTGGTCGGCTACGGGCAGGGCATCGGCATCGCTTCGACCTACCGCGACGCCGTCGCCTTCGCCATCCTAATCCTTGTTCTCTTACTTCGTCCGGCGGGCCTGCTCGGCTCGACCGTACAAGAAAAAGTCTGAAAGCAGGGATGAGGGATGAGGGATGAGGGATGAATTAAAATAAGAGAAGTTCTCTTTACCTTCATCCTTCATCCTTCATCCTTCATCCCTTAAATTTATGCCAAGCTTTGTCAAAAGACTTCTCGCCGCGCTCCTGATCGTCCTCTTGCTGGTTGCCGTCAATGCGATGATGAGCAAGGCGGGGCTGTTCGGCGTCGGCGTGCCGCTCTATCAGGTAGACCTCTGGAAGATGGCGGGCATCAATATCATCCTCGCCGTCTCTCTCAACCTGATCAACGGATTCACGGGCCAGTTCTCGATCGGGCACGTCGGCTTTATGGCGGTCGGCGCGTACACCTCCGCTTACCTGACGGTCTATCACACGCAAAGCATCGAGCAGCAGCTTGCCGGTGTGGTCGGCGCTGGCGCAGCCGCCGCGATCGTGTTCATCTTCGTCATTCTGGTCGGCGCGCTCGCCGCAGCGCTTGCGGGATTGATCGTCGGTATCCCGACGTTGCGCCTGCGCGGCGACTACCTGGCCATCGCCACGCTCGGATTCGCCGAGATCATTCGCATTCTCATCGTCAACATCAACAAGGTCGGCGCGGCCACGGGCTTTCGCGGTGCGGTCGACCCCTGGCCCGGTCGCACGACCATTCCCGCTTACACGGACTTCCTCTGGATAGGCATCTTCGCCGTCATCACCATCGTCGTCATCTACAACATCGTCAACTCGGACACGGGGCGCGCGCTGATCTCCATACGCGAAGACGAGTTGGCGGCGCAGGCGATGGGCGTCAATACGACGCGCTATAAAGTGACAGCCTTCGTCATCAGCTCTGCGTTCGCCGGAGTCGCCGGGGCGCTCTACGGCCACTGGCGACTGCCGCACCCGAACGACTTCACCTTCGTGCGCTCTTTTGAAATCATTATTATGATCGTGCTCGGCGGGATGGGCTCCATCACCGGCTCCGTCCTGGGAGCGATAGTGATCACCTTCCTGCCCGAATTGCTCAGACAGCTACCGGGCGGCGTCTACGATTACCGGCTGGTGATCTACGCCCTGCTTCTGATTATAATTATGATTACCAGACCGCAGGGCATGCTCGGCGGGCGCGAGTTCGGCTTCAACTGGCTGAAGCGCGCGCAGAAAGCGCCGGAAGGCGAAGCCGCGAAGGGAGCGACTGGCGTGCCCATCGCCGAACGCAATGACCCGACGGCTGACCCTGCTAAAGAGGTGGAGAACAGATGAACGAAGCGCCCGGAACAAATCCAGCCAGCGCCGAATCCGTTATCACCGAGGCGGCACACACCGCCCGCTCGAAGGAGGTTTCGGACAGAAGCGGCTGCACGCTCAAGACCGACAAATGCACTATTCGCTTTGGAGGTCTCATCGCCGTCAACACGCTCGACATGGCCGTGCAGGAAGGGGAAATTTACGGCCTCATTGGGCCCAACGGTGCGGGCAAGACGACGATCTTCAATCTGCTGACGGGAGTTTACGAGCCCACGGACGGAGAAATCTATTTTCAGGGCAAGCGCATAGACGGCCTCCGCCCCTACCAGATAGCGCGGCGCGGCATCTCTCGCACCTTTCAAAACATACGCCTTTTCCCCGGCATGAGCGTCCTCGAAAATGTCATGACGGCCTGCCACATACACGCCCGCCAGACGCTCGCCGACGCCGTCTTTCGCACGCCGCGCTTTAACCGCGACGAGCGGGAGCAGAGGGATTTTTGTCTTGAGCTGCTCAGAATCTTCGACCTTGAGCGTTTTCGGAACGAAGGCGGCACAAGCTTGGCTTACGGCAACCAGCGAAGGCTTGAGATCGTGCGCGCGCTCGCCACGCGCCCGAAGCTTCTACTCTTGGACGAGCCTGCGGCGGGCATGAATCCTTCCGAGCAGGAAGACCTCATGAACCTGATTCACCAGATACGCGACCGCTTCGGCCTGACCATCCTGCTCGTCGAGCACAACATGAAAGTTGTGATGGGCGTGTGCGAGCGCATACAGGTTGTTGACTACGGCAAGTCCATCGCGCTCGGCCTGCCCGAGCAGATCAAAAACGATCCGAAGGTGATCGAAGCGTACTTAGGAGACTGAAAAATAGGGGCCGTGGGCCAGGGGTCAGGGGCCGGTGAAAACCTGCTTCGACCGAACCCCCGGCCCCCGACACCCGAAACCCCTGCTCTTATGCTGACAATCGAAAACATCTCGGTCAACTACGGCGCGATAGAGGCGCTGACAGGCATCTCCATGCACGTCGAGAAGGGCGAGGTCGTGACCCTGATCGGCGCAAACGGCGCGGGCAAGACGACTACGCTGCGCACGATTACGGGTCTGCTTGAGCCGCGAGAGGGGCGCATCGTCTTTGAAGGCGAGGACATTAGCGGCAAGCCCACACACAAGCTGGTCGCGCGCGGCATCTCCATGTCGCCCGAAGGACGCGGCGTCTTCGCCAACCTCTCCGTGCGCGAGAATTTGCAGATGGGCGCTTACCTGAAAAAGAACAAGGCCGAGATCAAACAGGACATGGAGCGCGCCTTCACCATGTTCCCGCGCCTCAAAGAGCGCGAGACGCAGAAGGCCGGGACGCTTTCCGGCGGCGAGCAGCAGATGCTCGCGATGGGCCGCGCGCTGATGTCGCGCCCGAGACTGCTCCTTCTTGACGAGCCCTCGCTCGGACTCGCCCCCCTCGTCGTCCACACCATCTTCGAGGCCATCGAAGAGATCAGGAGCGAAGGCACGACCATCCTCCTCGTCGAACAGAACGCGCACGCCGCACTGCACCACTCCGACCGCGCCTACGTGCTCGAAACCGGCCAGATCGTTATGGAAGGGCAATCCAAAGACCTCGCCGCCGACCCACGCATCAAGGAAGCCTACCTCGGCGAGTGAAGCCCGCATCATGCTCTTAGCCCCGAAGGGGCGACAGAATGTAGCCCACGACGTAAGTCGTGGGAAATTAGCCACGCAATCGTCAAAGCCCCGGAGGGGCGAAAGAAACGCGACTCGCATTTCTTACGCCCCTCTCGGGGCTCTATCTCTTTTTATCTATCTGTCCCCACGCCTCGCGCCTTGGGCTACATTCTGTCGCCCCTTCGGGGCTGTGTGATATTTCCTTAGACTGAATTTTGCTTTAAGGACTCGCGCGCTTCGATGAGTGCTTCGTCGACGCGTTCGGGCGATGTGCCGCCGGATTGTGATTTGGTCGCAAGCGTTTGTTCAAGCGAGAGCGCTTTGTAGACATCGCCTTCGATGAGCGAAGAGATGGCGCGCATCTCTTCGAGCGGGAGATGTTCAAGCTCCACGCCGCGCTCTATGGCGATGAGGACGATGCGACCCACAGCATCGTGCGCTTCGCGAAACGGCATCCCTTTGCGCGCGAGATAATCGGCCAGCTCCGTCGCATTCATATAGCCTCGCGCCGCCGCCTCGCGCGTCACCCCCTCGCGCACGCGCACATTGCCGAGCACCGTCCGCGTCACTTCCAGCGAGGCCGCGACCGTATCCACCGTGTCGAACACCGCCTCCTTGTCCTCCTGCATATCCTTGTTATAGGCGAGCGGCAATCCCTTCAATGTCGCCAGCAGCCCCATAGTATTCCCGAAGACGCGCCCGGCCTTGCCGCGCACCAGTTCCATAGAGTCCGGGTTCTTCTTCTGCGGCATGATGCTGGAGCCCGTCGCGACCGCATCGCTCAATTCCAGAAAACCGAATTCGGTAGTCGCATAGAGGATGATGTCTTCGGCCAGCCGCGAGAGGTGAAGCATGATGAGCGAGGCGGCGCTGGCAAACTCTATACAGAAATCACGATCGCTCACGGCGTCCAGGCTGTTGCGCGAGATGCCCTCGAAGCCAAGCTCAAGAGCCACCGCCGCGCGATCTATCCTGTAGGATGTTCCGGCCAGCGCCGCCGAGCCGAGCGGCAGCACATTGACGCGGCGACGCACTTCCCGCAGGCGCTCTTGGTCGCGCCTGAGCATCTCGAAATATGCCAGACACCAGTGGGCCCAGAGCACGGGCTGTGCGCGCTGCAAGTGCGTGTAGCCTGGAATGACTGCTTCGCGGTGCGCTTCCGCCAGTTCCAGCAGCGCCGCCTGCGCCGCGCGCACGCGCTCACTAATGCGGTCAATCTCGTCGCGCAGCCACAGGCGCAGCGCCGTCGCCACCTGATCGTTACGGCTTCTGCCCGCGTGCAGCTTGCGGCCCGTGTCGCCGATGAGCTGCACGAGCCGCGCTTCGATGAAAGAGTGAATATCTTCGGACGGCAACTCGTCAAAATAACGCGCGTCGGTCGCGGCGCGCTTGAGAATCGTCTCCAGTCCGTTCCTTATTCGCGCCGCCTCGGAAGCGTCCAGCACGCCCGCCCCGCGTAGAGCCTCGCAGTGCGCCAGGCTCGCGCGCACGTCAGCCTCGAAGATTCTGCGATCAAAGCTGAACGAGCGATTGAATTCGACGAAGCCAGGGTCTGCTTCCCCCTTGAATCGCCCCCCCCACAGATTTTTTGTTTCGCTCACTTTAAGGAAACCTCCGTCCCTTTCCTGACAGACCTGATTGTACTTCTACATCACGCCACGCGCCGCTGATTTGTTTGACTTCATGCATCCTGAATGCTATTTTATGCATCTATGCACAGGTTATGCAAATTAATTGCATAAAGATGCGATGAATAAAGAGACGCGACAGAAAAAGATACTGAGTTTGATAAGGGCCAAGCGCATCGGCACGCAGGAGGAATTGAGAGAACTGCTTGAGCGTGGCGGGATGGAGGCGACGCAGTCGAGCGTCTCGCGCGACCTGCTGGAGCTGGGGATAGTCAAGCATCATGGCGCTTATGCGTTGCCGCAGGCGACGGGCGGCGCAGGGCGACGCGGGCTTCTGAGTTTGGAGGCGGCGGGCGACTCTCTCGTGGTGGCTCGTTGCGAGCCGGGACTGGCATCCGCCGTGGCAGTGGAGATCGACCGGGCCGGTGTCTCCGACATCGTCGGCACACTGGCCGGAGAAGATACGGTGTTTATCGCCGCCCGCGAGCGGAAGAGCCAGCGCGTGGTCATCAAAAAGGTCTGGGAGATATTCGGTTGAAGGAAACGGAAGTGGCTGAGAAGAAGATCAACAAAATCGTGCTCGCTTATTCGGGCGGGCTTGATACGTCCGTGATGCTGCGCTGGCTGAAGGAGCGCTATCGCTGCGAAGTCGTCTGCTACTGCGCGGATGTTGGGCAGGGCGAAGAGTTGCAGGGGCTTGAGGCGAAGGCGCGCGAGACGGGCGCGTCCAAGCTCTATGTGGAAGACCTGCGCGAAGAGTTCGTGCGCGATTACGTCTGGACGGCGATCAAAGCCAATGCCGTTTACGAGGGCGTCTACCTGTTGGGCACGAGCCTGGCACGGCCCGTCATCGCCAAGCGCCAGATAGAAATCGCGCGGCGTGAAGGCGCGGACGCCGTCGCGCATGGTGCAACGGGCAAGGGCAACGATCAGGTCAGGTTCGAGTTGACTTACTACGCTCTTGAGCCGGACATCAAGGTCGTCGCGCCCTGGCGCGAGTGGGAGTTCAAGGGGCGCACAGACCTGATCGCTTACGCCGCCGAGCATAATATCCCCGTCACGGCGACAGCCTCTAAGCCCTATTCGACCGATCGCAACCTGATGCACATCTCTTACGAGGGAGGCATTCTGGAAGACCCCTGGCGAGAGCCGCCCGCTGATATTTTCCAGTTGACGAAAGCGCCGGAGGAGGCGAAGGCCGAGCCCGAATATATCGAGATAGGATTCGAGCGGGGCGAGCCCGTGTCTGTCAACGGCGTGGCCTTGGGCCCGGTCGCTCTGCTCGAAGCGTTGAACGCGGCGGGGGGCGCGCACGGCATCGGGCGCGTCGATCTGGTCGAGAATCGTTTCGTCGGTATGAAGTCGCGCGGCGTGTACGAAACGCCGGGCGTGACGATCCTGCAAGCGGCGCATCGAGCCCTTGAGTCCATCACGCTCGATCGTGAAGTGACGCGGCTGCGCGATTCGCTCGGCGTCAAGTTTGCCGAGAGCATCTATTACGGCTTCTGGTTCGCGCCGGAGTTCGATCTGATGCGCAGGATTATCGACGAGACGCAGACGGGCGTGACGGGTGAAGTGCGCATGAAGCTTTATCGCGGCAGCGCGATGGTCACGGGACGCCGCGCGCCACGCTCGCTCTACAACGAGCGCCTGGCGACCTTCGAGGCCGAAGAGGTTTACAACCAGCGCGACGCCGAAGGCTTCATCAAGCTCAACGCCCTGCGCCTGAGAATGCGCAAGATGGCGGCGGGGGATTAGTTTTCAGATGTCAGATGCTAGATGTTAGGAGGGAGCGGCGAGCGCACCACGTAGGGGGAAAGCTACTGGTAAGATTGCCACACTGACATCTGACCTCTAGCATCTGACATCTTTCACCGGAGGTGAATATGACGAGCAAATATGCAGTGCAAACTGATGCGATAAACAACCAGACGCCGAACGCGGAATTGCGGCTGGTGCGGGTGGACAAGATCGCGTCGTCGACGGTGAATCTCGGTCTCGCGCATGACTTGGAAATCACGACCGAGTGCGAGGCGCGCGCAGGCAATGTCGTCATTGTGCGCACGCTGACCGATAACGCGACTTACAACACGCTCGAACTGGTCACGGGGCGCATGGCCAAGATCAATCCGGGCGACATCATCGCGGGCGTTCTTGGGTACCGCCGCGCGCTCAAAGGGTTCATAGGCGACGTGCCCGCGAGCGTCGAGGCTGGCGACCGTTTACACCTGCTCAACCTCGGCGGGTTGATCGGGACGTGTCTCGGCCATCATCACAGCCTCAACAACGCCATCGAAGTCGAGGTCATCGGGATGCCCGTTCGCGACGGCCGGATAATGAACATCGCGGAACAGGCGATCAGCACGCGCGAGACGATTGACGTGACGACG